>NZ_WKJG01000026.1 GCF_027853235.1 Aliibacillus thermotolerans | reverse complement strand
TCCAAACTTATCCAGTCGTTTGGTCGTTAGGATGGGTTTCACCCTGTTAGAGTATTCTGTGATTATCCTTTTATAAGGTGGAAGTGCTGTTAGGTGTAAAACAGTGTCTATGAAATTTTGAGAATAATCGAGTATTTGGAAGATATTATTGAGGGAGGGTGTATGGATTGAAAGCAATTGTTGTTAAAGAAAATGGCAATATAGAGGATTTTGTAGAACAAGAAGTATCCAAACCAAAAGTGAATGCAGATGAAGTATTCATTGAAGTTCGTGCTTTCGTCATTAATCCGGTAGATAGTGCAATTCGAAAAGGAAGAATGCCATTTAAATTAAAGTCTCCAATGATTTTAGGTACGGATATTTCCGGAGTTGGTTCTGAAGTTGGCGAGAATGTTTCAAACTTCTCCGTAGGTGATGAAGTTTTTACTTCTTATAAAGTAAATCGCGGTGGTGGGCTGGCGTAGTTCGTTCCCATCCCTGAAAAATACGTATTGAAAAAGCCGGAAAAAGTTTCTTTCGAAGAAGCGTCAGCTCTTGGGATTGCCGCACTTACTGCTTATCAACTCGTAAATAAAGAATCATATGAAGTGCAAGAAGGAGAGACAGTTTTCGTTCAAGGTGGTTCAGGTGGAGTAGGAACATACACTGTGCAATTTGCAAAACAGAATGTCGCACATGTCATTGCGACAACGAGCAGAAACGAAAAACTGCTTGAATCCCTTGGAGTAGACGAAGTCGTAAATTATAAAAAAGTAGATGTGCCAACAGCCTATGCTAATATAAAGGCGAAGCGATTGGTTTAGAAATGACAGATATTCTTCTTGGAATCGTTAGGACGATCATAAAAAAATCCACCTTTCATTTCTCGGAAACAAAAAGCACATATACAACTGATTACATATTTTTTAAAAGATACTCGATTCTATGACTTTATGAAACGACTGAATTACTATGAATGGACTAGTTCCCGTCAGTTAACAGGAGTGGATTTTTCTAATTATTTAGAGTTATTCATTGTTACTAATTATGAATTGTATCTTGAGGATTAATGTAACACCGTTCTAACTCTCCCCTATGAAAAATTTCAGAAAATTATTAGAACCAACAAAAGAGACCCCAGCTTTTGCTAGAGCCTCTCTTACGTTGTTTAATAAAATTACTGAAGTAGTTGTAATACTGATTGTGGCATTTGGTTTGCTTGTGCAAGCATAGCTTGAGAAGCCTGAGAAAGAATATTTGCTTTTGTCATTTCCATCATTTCCCGAGCCATATCTACGTCACGGATACGAGATTCTGAAGCTTGTAAATTTTCTGAGGCGTTATCAAGGTTGGCAATTGTGTGTTCCAAACGATTTTGCATCGCACCTAGATAAGACCGACCCGCTGAAACTCTTTCAATTTCATCATTAATTGCATCAATTGCTGTTGTAGCACTACTTTGATCTGTTGAAATGTCGATAGCAGCTACATTTGTGTGAACTGTCTCAAGATTCACGCCATCAGTAGAGAAGTCAATTTCCGTAAGTTGATCTGAATTCGCACCAGTTTGAACTTGTACAGAACCCGCACCATCTCCTGCTGTTCCATCTAATAAATTTTGTTTATTAAATTCCGTTTCATTCATTATTCTTTCGATTTCTTCTGACAGTTGAGCAAATTCTTTTTGCAATTCTCCTCTATCTACTCCGACATTAGTATCGTTTGACGCTTGAACCGCTAATTCACGTTGACGTTGAAGAATTGCATGAACTTCGTCTAGCGCGCCTTCTGCTGTTTGAATCATGGAAATACCATCTTGTGCGTTACGGCTTGCTTGGTCTAGTCCGCGAATTTGGGCACGCATTTTTTCAGAAATCGCAAGCCCTGCTGCATCGTCTCCGGCACGGTTAATACGCATACCAGAAGAAAGTTTCTCCATAGATTTTTGCATCATGTTTTGGTTAATGCCAAGTTGACGATGTGTGTTAAGCGCTGGAATGTTGTTGTTAATAATCATAATATAAAACCTCCAATGTTTTATTTTTTACTTGCGCCACGTCCTTGTGTTGCAAGTTCTTCAGCGTGAAGCTTGGTTATGTATGTTGTGACAACCATTCTTCCCGCTTCATTCATAATATCGGCTAAGGTTTCGGTTGTTTTAGTCTTTTTTTACGATTTTTTTACTTTCATTTTCTTTGTTCATACTTTTGTCACAATTAAATTCGTAACAAGACTAAAGTATTATCATGACTTTTTCCATCTTTTATTTTTATTTTTAAAAAAATCCTCACTTTTTGAGGATTGCTCTGTGATATTGAAAGACATTATGTTTTTAGTTAATGCCAACAGCCTCATCAAATGCTAGTTCCACATTGTTTTTCATTTTATATGGTGCTTCGGTTAACCACATTAAGTTTACTTTAAAGTCCTCTAATTCTTTCGTGTCTAAAAATTCTTCCAAATACAATTCTGTTAATTCTCGTAAATAAAAAACCGTCTCATGAGCGGCATTTTGATCTTTTGTGAATTGTTTATTGTTTGCTTTCTGTCGTAGTTGTTGTACATGCTTCTCCATCATTTGATCAAAGTCATTTTGTAACCATTGAAGACGTTCTTTCATCTCTCTGTTTAAGTTTGCGACAAAATTTCTGGACGCATTTAACAGTTCATTTTTTGCTACTTTTAATTGCTCAGATAGAGACAAGAGTGACTGATAAAAAATTTCACGGGGAGAAGTTTCACTTTCAAATACATAACTCTCTAATTTTTTATTTTCTAAAAAATAATCTTTCTTCTCCATTTTTACACCTCCTGTCCATAGCACAAATATCCTCCTCCTTCAAGCGTATGTATTCCTATTATTACGCTTAAAAGTAGGAGACATACCATTATTTTCTTCCTTTCATTCACTTCATCATACTATATCTACATTTCATTAACAATCCAAATCTCTTATGCTAATAGCATATTTTAATCGTTTCATTCAACATTGGACATACTATACTTTGTACATTCATATGAAGAAAGGAGAATCGTTTGTGAAAGAGAAAAATGCTCCCCATGAACGAATGTCTGATAAAAAGGGGCTGAGTGCGACGCAAGAAGTGGTGTATCAAAGTGAATTTAAAAAAGCGGATAAAGCGTATGAAAAAGAAAAAGAGCGTAAGAAGTAATGAAAAAAGCGGTTCTAATCAGCTGTAGATTAGAACCGTATAATGATTTATCCTCCATAATTGAAACCGGTTTCTTTTAATGTGAGTGGGTCGCCTTCTTTATGGACACCAGCATTTGTCACTTCACCGACATAAATGTAATGATCTCCTTTTTCAATGCGGTCGACGACTTGACACTCGAAAAAGCTTAACGCGTCTTTAAAAATTGGGCAGCCTGTTTGCTCTATGTAAAACTCATATCCTTGTAATTTGTTGTCTTCTTGTTTGATGGCACTGAAGAAGGAAGTAGCCATATCTTTTTGGCCGGTTTCGAGTATGTTGACGCTAAACACTTCATTCTTTTTGATTTGTTCTTGGGAAGTGGTATCTTTTTTCACAGCGAGAGCGACTAAAGGTGGTTCAAAGGACGTTTGAGTGAGCCAGTTCCCTGTAAATGCATTTACTCCTTCATCACCTTTCGTTCCGACAACGTATAAACCGTATGTAATTCCTCGTAGTGCTGTCTTTTTTGCATTTGGATCCATGATAAACTCCACCTTTCTATTATTTTCTAACTTTTCTAATTTTAATTATAATATAAAAAAACCGAGAATGAAAATATAAACTCGTATACATGCTCGCTGAAAGCTTGCCCGTGTTTTCGGCAAGCTTTTTTGTTTGTCTAGACACTTTTCCAAGACGGCGTGCATACAATAAGAAACAATTGTCTAGAGAGAGGGATGGAGATGGCTTCTTATCCTTACAAACCGTACAAGCGGCCGCCACCGAAAAAGAAGCTTTGGAGGAAGCCCTATTGGTGGCGACGGTGGAAAATTGTTTTGCTGCAAATTCTGTTTCCGATTATTATTTTCCAATTTATTCGTACGCTTTTTTTACCGACGACGTTGGACATTTTAATTTTATGTTTTTTAATTGCGATTTTTTTGTTTGCGGTGTTTACGCCGGCGTGAAAAGGCCATGGGAAGAAAATCGTTTCTTTCTCCCATGGCTTTTTACGTCGAATCCGCTTCTCTTGCTTCCACTGGGGCGGGCCACCGCTCCATATCTTCTTGCATTTTTTCCAAGAGCCACATTTCTCTCATGAACCGGGCGGTGACGTACGGTTCTTCTTGCGGGCTTCGCTTTGTGAGTGGCTGTATGATGACGTGGAAGTTCGGCAAGCTTGTGAGGTAACTTTTTAATAAGTAGTCGTCATATCGCTTTGTCGGGAAATGTTCTTTGTACGTATATACCCATTCGTAACCGGTGACTCTTTCCGCAAGTCTATTTTCCATACAAGCGCGGTATAAGTGAGCGACGTCTCTGTGAGGATGGTTGATGTTTGCTTTTTCTACGTTAATAAAGCGGTGACTCCCCCTGCCGTCCACAATGATATGGTCCGGGGTGGGACTTCCGTGGCAATACACTTCGTTCATCGTCGCTTCTTCTTCTTGATCCAAAAGCCACTCTTCTACGTAGCGGGCAGAATTCATGGCGGTGTTTGCGAGCAGGGGAAAGTGGAGAAGATAATTGAGTTCGAGTGGAGAGAAATAACGCTTTTGTTCAATATGGTCGGCGATTGCTTCCAGTGTGTTTATTTGTTCTTCCGTCCTTCTTTTTTTCGTCGCCAAGATGTCGTCTTTTCTGTCTTCAAGCAGGACCGGATTGTTCGTTTGGCGATGAAAGAGAGCGAGAGTTTTAAAGTAGACCGTTTCCGGTGTTTTTTGCGGTGTTGCTCCCCACGGCATGAGATAGTAAAGGGCGTTTTCTTTTCGGACGAACCAGTTTCCCCGCTTCGTGCGGAGAACCGGAGTAATCGTCTGAAGTTGTTCTTTTTCAAAATAGTGGAGCGTTTGCTCGAAACGCTCCATGTAATCGGGGGGGAGTCGGGTTTTTTTTAACGCAAATGTGCCTTCTTTTGCTTGTACTTTCGTCACGTTTCCGTTCGTTTCCGCCTCTTCCGGGGTAATTGGGTAATACGCGAGAATTTCCATAGCTTTATTTTTCATTCGCAGATCGTCCTGCCCATGACGCTGGAATGTATAAAATTTGCCCTTCTTCCACGTGTTCGTTTTCGAGCCGGTTAAAGCGAATGAGATGGGTCGTCGTCGTGTTGTACCGTTCCGCAATTGTTTCCAGCGACTCATTTTCTTGGATGATACACATTTTTAAGCGAGAGAATTGTTCTTCGCTTTTCGTCATCATTTTCGTTAAATAAAGGGCATTGTCGTCTCGCTCACTTGCAGGGGCTTTCTCTTCTTCTTCGTCTCTACCGTCTTCCGTCTCTTCGTCACTTGTTTCTTCTTCGTCTCTATCTTCTTCCCGTTCGGAAAGTTCGTTTTCTTCATTGATTTGTACTGAAGTAGGTTCTTCTTCACGTTCAGGGCGGCGACGGAAAGAGGTAACGACGGTGTTTTCTTCGGATTCAGGTTCGGCTTCCTTTTCTTTTTCTCTTTCTTCCTCTGCTTCCGTTTCTTTCTCTTCCTCTCCTACAGCTACGCTCTCTGTTTCTTCCTCTTTTGGCGGTTCTTCTTCGGTAGATTCCACGCTTCTTTGTTCATGTTCTTCTTCATTCGTTGGTGACGTTTCTTTTTCTTCCGTTTTTTCCGCTTCTGTCGTTATTTCTGTTCGTGCTTCTTCGGAAGGAATTTCTCGTTCGACTTCTGTTTCTTCTCTCTCCTCTTCTTCTGTGTCTTCCTCCACTTCCGCGACGTTTTCCACCGTTTCGTCTATTTCTTTTTCCTCGCTCGCTACGTCCTTTCTCTTTTCTTGTTCATTGAAAAAGACAGCAGGGGTTGTAGGCGTGTCCTCCTCTTCGGATTCTTCTTCCTTTTCTTCTGTTGCTATTTCTTCTATCGGTTCCGTTTCTAATTGTTCAGTAGGCGGTTCTTCTTCCGCTTCTCTCTCGGCACTTTCTTTTTCCTCTTCCGGCTCTGATTCAGCTGTTTTTTCCATCTCCCACACAGGAAATGTTTCTGGTGGTAGAGTTTCTCTTGTTTGAACAGCCGCGCCATTTTTCATCCCAGTAATGCTAACTTCTGCGGTCAGTTGAATGCAGTCCGGCTCTGGTAAATCGTAGTCAAAACCGTTAATATGAACGTAAATATCGTCTAACTTGTTGATGCGATGCAAAGGAATCGTAATATCCACTGGGAAAAAGTGAGAAATGATTCCTTTTTCCTCTGATACATTGATCTCATCTGCTGGGTTCGGTGTAAATTCCCGTTCTACTGTTTCCACTTTGTCATCGTCAATCGTATACTCCCCGTGCAGTCTCAGTCCTCCTTTAATGACAACGTAATCCCCTTTTTCTTCAATATGAATGTCGGGGGTAAGCCCTAACGACAACAAATCTTTCATTTGTTGCTCTTTATCTAGCCAAATCGTTTCTTCCAAATGAAACGTTAGTGCGGAAGAATGTTCTCTTCCCATGAAGGAAACCTCCTTTATCGCATCTTCATTTATTTATCGAAAGTTGCCAATCTTGCCTCGTGAGAAAAATCTTATCCCTTACAACCTATGCGGGAAAAAGAGTGCTTATGATAAATTGTGATGGGAATAAGAGAAGGTAATCATCGATTTGGGAGTTGGAGGGAGTTGAAACGACGTCTAATGAGTTTGTGTGCGGAAACGAGAAAACTTTCTCATTCTTTCCTTTCCAAAAAATAACACCACATTCAAACGAAAACCATTTTTCGCTTGAAGTGATGTTTCTTTGAGACGACGAATTCGTCTTGTTCCCCACCTATGTTGAAGATGTTTACGGGGTTCATTGTGTGGAGAATCCAGCTCAACGAATAAACTTTTTCACATCTTCCAATCGTTCCATTTCAAAAATATTTTCTAAAATCGCTTCTAAAGAAGATACGTCTAATTGATTGAGTTCATCACGCATTTCTTTTGGAAGTTCACCGAATTTTTTCATGCATATTCGAGTAATACTTTTTACTAATCCAAGTCGCATTCCTTCCGCTTTACCTTCTTCTCTGCCTTTCTCCATGCCTTCTTGTCTCCACTTGTCAGCTAATGTCATCACAAACTCACTTCCTTTCATATTTGTTGTCTCCAACGTCGTGATGATTTGTTCCACTTCATTTTCGGTTAAATCTTTGGCGGTGCTGAAAATATAGCGTAGCATTGTTTCCAAATAACCGACTGCCGTTTCTTTATCTTTTCATTCCAACCAATAATACAGCGCTCGTTGTATGGAATGAAAAAGTGGTTCTCCTGTTTTTGTGACAATATCACAAAACAACGTGAAAAGAATTTTTATTTCAGCAGAACCTTTGATATCTTCATCGGAGTAGCGGGAAATATCGTAAAGTAAGTACTTGAAATCCGGAACGTATTCTTTTACTTCTTTTGGTAATGCCTCATATCCATTAATTAATTCGCTGAGATTTGTCGGTATTTTCCATTTGGTTTGCCCATGGTAAATGACAAGAGGGATAATGATTGGCAATTCTTTTATTTTCTCTTTATACAGTCATGGAAGAAAGGATTCCACATTGTATAGTTTTTACTTGCTCTACATTGAGCTTTTCCTCCAAAAATATTGAAGGGTTATCGCACGATGCGATAACCCTCCCTATTTCATTATTTAATTTTCGCAAAGGCTTTTTCTGCGGCATCAATTGTTTTTTCGATGTCGCTTTCTGTGTGAGCGGTGGATAAAAACATTCCTTCAAATTGAGATGGTGGAATGAAGACGCCTTGTTGCATCATTTCCCTAAAGTACGCGGAGAATAAGTCTAAGTCAGACGTTTTCGCCGTAGCAAAGTCGACAACTTCTTCATCCGTGAAGAAAAAGCCGATCATCGAGCCAACACGGTTCATGTGATGTGGAATGCCGTGCTTTTTCGCTGCGGCACTTAAGCCTTCTTCGAGCATTTCTCCGAGTCGGTTAAATGTGTCGTAATCTTCCGGTGTCATTTGACGTAACGTTTCATACCCTGCAGTCATTGCAAGAGGGTTTCCTGACAAAGTTCCCGCTTGATAAATCGGTCCGCTCGGGGCAATTTGTTCCATCATTTCTCGTTTTCCCCCGTATGCTCCAACTGGTAGCCCACCACCGATGACTTTTCCGAGACACGTTAAGTCCGGAGTGACACCGAAGTATCCTTGGGCACAGTTGTAGTCGGTACGGAATCCGGTCATTACTTCGTCAAAAATAAGCAGACTGCCGTACTCTTTCGTAATGTCTCGTACTCCTTGTAAAAATCCTTCCACTGGTGGGACAACGTTCATGTTACCTGCCACCGGCTCCATAATAACCGCGGCAATATCGTCACCGTATTTTTCAAACGCGAGCTTTAAACTTTCGAGGTCGTTATACGGCACCGTTAACGTATGGGAAGCGATGGATTCCGGAACCCCCGGGCTATCAGGTAGTCCGAGAGTAGCGACGCCTGACCCTGCTTTAATTAAGAGCGAGTCTCCGTGGCCGTGGTAGCATCCTTCCATTTTGACGATTTTATCCCTACCTGTATACCCACGGGCAAGACGTAACGCACTCATCGTCGCTTCTGTTCCCGAGTTTACCATGCGCACGACTTCAACAGATGGAACTCGTTCAATAACAAGTTCGGCGAGTTTAATTTCCATTTCGTGAGACGCACCGAAGCTCGTTCCTTTTTCCGCTGTTTTCTTCAGTGCTTCTACGACGACTGGATCGGCATGACCGCGAATTAACGGTCCCCAAGAAAGGACGTAGTCAATATATTCATTCCCATCCAGGTCTTTAATTCGTGCCCCGCTTCCTTCTGCCATGTAGACAGGCGGGTGCCCCACTGATTTAAATGCACGCACCGGGCTGTTGACCCCGCCTGGCATCATCGTGACTGCTTGTTCGTATGCTTGTTCGGATTTATCAAAAGTAGCCATCATCCCATCTCCTTTCCCTCTTCATCTAACCATTTCGCAACGTCTAATGCAAAGTACGTAATAATAAGGTCCGCTCCCGCCCGTTTCATACTTAACAGTTTTTCCATCACGACTTCTTTTTCATCGAGCCAACCGTTTTGAACCGCTGCTTTAATCATGGAATACTCCCCGGATACGTTGTACGCAACGACAGGAAGGTTCGTTTCGTTTTTCACTTCGCGCATAATGTCTAAATAAGAAAGGGCTGGTTTGACGATTAAAAAGTCCGCTCCTTCTTCCACGTCAGCATTCGCTTCTCTTAGTGCTTCTAAACGATTTGCCGGGTCCATCTGGTACGTCTTCCGGTCGCCAAAAGACGGCGCACTGTGAGCGGCGTCGCGGAACGGTCCGTAAAATGCTGAAGCATATTTCACCGCGTAAGACATAATTGGAACGTTCGTAAATCCTGCTTCATCTAACCCTTGGCGAATCGCTGCGGTAAAACCGTCCATCATATTCGACGGAGCAATAATGTCCGCGCCAGCTTTCGCTTGGGATACCGCTGTTTTTGTCAGTAACGTAAGAGAAGGGTCATTCACAATTTCTCCGTCTTCAATAATTCCGCAATGTCCGTGGTCGGTATATTGACATAAGCACGTATCGGCAATGACGGTAAGCGACGGATGGTCTTTTTTAATTTGACGAATCGCTCGTTGCACGATGCCTTCATCGTTGTATGCTTCGCTTCCTTGGTCATCTTTTTCATTCGGTACTCCGAATACGATGACTGAAAGAATGCCTCGTTCTTCTAATTTCGTCATTTCTTCAGTTAAATGGTCGAGAGATACTTGATATACTCCCGGCATCGATGGGACTTCGTTTTTCACGTCGGTTCCTTCAACGACAAAAATCGGATAAATTAAATCTTCTTTTCGCAGTACCGTCTCTCGCACCAACGCCCGCATTCCTGCTGACTGGCGCAGGCGACGATGACGACGAAAGGATAATTCTTTCATACTATGTACCCTCCTTATTTACGTGGGAAATGAGCGCTTGCACCATTCCTTCGATCGTGTATGGTTTCGCGACAATAATGTGTTGAAAGCCGTGGTGTGCGGCTTCCCGTTCGGTAATCGGTCCGATGCAAACGGTTCGTAACTGTTGCCACTTTTCTCGCTCTATTTCTTGGATGAAAGAAACGAATGCTTTCACGGTGGACGGACTCGTGAAAGTGAGTACGTCCAGGACACCTTCTTGAATCCATTTTCTTAACGTCGCTTTATTTTCCACTACCGGCGCGCTCGTATAAATTGGCATATCAATGACAGAGGCTCCGATGTCTTCCAGCGCTGGTCGAATGACGTGGCGAGCAAGGGCGCTTCTTGGAAATAATACCGTTTCTCCACGTGTTACGTGTTTTACGAGCACATCTGCCAACTCTTCGGCAACAAATTCGGACGGTGTCACGTGGATGGGCCATCCGAGACGGGCGACTTTCTGTGCGGTTTTCGACCCGATGGCGGCGATTTTCACATTAGTAGGAAGTGCCTTTCCGCTTTCTTTCCATGCGTCATAAAAAAATCGTACCGCATTCGCACTCGTAAATACAATCCAATCGAACGTGGCGTGTTTGAGCGTATCCACATGTTCTTCCCATCTCTCTTTTACAGGAACGGTTTCAATGAGAGGGAGGACAAACGTTTCTCCCCCTGCGTTTTCAATGAGCCGCTTTAGTGCTGGTGCTTGTCGTTTTGAACGTGTAACTAAAACGGTATATCCAGTTAACGGTTCGTCATTCATTCGTACCCCAGCTCTTTTTTCACTTCTGCTAAAATTTCACCTGCGCCTCTTTCCATCAGTCGTCTCGCTGCTTCTTCCCCGACTTGTTCCGGATTGTTTCCTGTCACCGTTTCTTTTAACATCGTTTTCCCATCCGGAGTTGCGACAAGGGCAGTTAACGAAACAGTCCCTTCTGAAACAATTGTTGCATGACCTGCCACCGGCACTTGACAGCCGCCTTCCACTTGTTTTAAAAAGGCGCGTTCTGCTTGTATTTGTTTTGCCACTGCTTCGTCGTTTAGGTGAGAAAGAATGTCGAGCACTTCCGTATCATCTTCTCGACACTCTAAGCCAAGGGCTCCTTGTCCGACCGCCGGTAAACAAACTTCCGGCTCTAAATATTCGGTAACGATGTCTTCATCCCAACCGACCCGCTTTATGCCCGCTGCTGCTAAAATGATGGCGTCATAGTCTTCTTCTTTTAACTTCCGCAATCTCGTTTCAATGTTTCCGCGAATCCATTTAATTTCTAGATCCGGGCGATATGCGAGAATTTGCGCCGAGCGACGTAAACTGCTCGTTCCGACAATGGCTCCAGCAGGGAGTTCCGCTAACGGGATATTGTCTTTCGAGATAAATATATCCCGCGGGTCGACTCGATTCGTAATGGCACCGAGGGCAAATCCATCCGGGAGGACACTTGGCACGTCTTTCATACTATGTACCGCAATGTCGATTTCTTTATCCGCCATCGCTTGTTCAATTTCTTTCACAAACAATCCTTTTCCGCCGACTTTTGACAAGGTGACATCTAAAATACGATCGCCTTTTGTGACAATTTTTTTCGTTTCGAAACGATACGGGAGGTTCTTTTTTTCCAGTTCCGCAATGACCCATTCCGTCTGTTTTAACGCTAAATTACTTTTTCGCGTTCCTAATACAATCGTTCGCATGCTTTCCCTCCATTCCATAGTTCCCTTATACATACCATATATGAAAGTCTGTTAACACTCTCGTTAAGAAGTAATTCACTAATACGAGTAAAAAGCCGGCCACATTCCAAAGCATCATATCGTATCCGCGTTTTCCTTTTACAATCCAAGTATACAAGAAGATACTGTAGGCCAAAAGGACAAGGAGGGATCCGATAATTTTTGCGTCGATGAGCGGGACCATCTCAAACTGAATCCATGCCCAAACAAAACCGAGAATGAGGCCTACCAATAACAATGGAACGCCTGAGACGGTCATCCAAAAAGTAAGTTGTTCCATTCGTGGTAAGTTGCCAAGCCGCACCAATCTTTTCCCCCACTGTTTCTTTTTCAGCATCTGGTGCTGTAAAAGATATAAGATGCTAAAGACGAAAGCAAAAGTAAAAGCTGTGTATGATAAAAGGATAAAAGTAATATGCAGAAATAACACTTCCGACGTGAGCAACGCTTCCAATTCGACCGGTACGTCTGCGCCGGTTGCAAACAAACTGAACGCCATCATAATAAAGCCGACGACGTTTGTAAAAAACACAAAAAAATCGATGCGAAAGAACCGATTAATAAGCAGGGAGAGGGAAACGAGCAGCCATGCATAAAAAAATAAGCCTTCAAAAGGGGTAATGACCGGTAGTCGCGTATATTGCAATGCCCGAGTGATGAAAAAGAACGTTTGGAGAACCCATACAATAGAAAGCAACCAGAAAGCGATTTTGTTCGCTTTCCGGTTGTTCGTTAAAAAGTCAATAAAATATCCAAATACACTCAGGCTATATAACACAATGGTTACGACATATAGAATCCCAGATGCTGCAACCATTCGTTACATCTCCTCTCTATGAGCGGATGTTTACGTCTTTGGCATAAGCATATGGAAGGAGAGGTGTTTGTTTCTTTTTATCCCAAGCTTTTTCAGCGGCATCGATTTTCATTTTTTTCAACTCCGCTTCTTTCGCCTCTTTCACTTCCTCTTCTAGCGCAAAGATTTCCGTAAACAATGCTAGTGACTCTTCTGCATTGGATTCTGCTGCTAGTTCTTTCGCTCGGGTGATAGGATCGCGTAGCATCTGGTTAATGATACTTTTCGTATGTTTTCGCAGCACTTTTTTCTCTCTTTCGGTTAAGTCAGGAAGCTTTCGTTCAATGCTGTCCATCGTTTCCGCTTGAATCGTTAATGCTTTTTGACGCAATGCGGAAATAATTGGTACGACACCGAGAGTATGCACCCAATCTTTAAAGGCGACAAGTTCTTCTTCAATCATCTCTTCAATGACTGTTGCTGCTTCCTGACGCTCTTCTAAGTTTGCCGCAACCATTCCTTCTAAATCGTCGATGTCGTATAAAAAGACGTGCTCCAGTTCTGACAGCGCCGGATCTAAGTCTCTCGGAACGGCAATATCAACCATAAAGAGCGGGCGACCTTTTCGTTTCTTTACGATACGTTCGACCATCGATTTTGTAATGACGTAGTTGGAAGCACCGGTAGAAGAAATAATGATATCCGCTTTTTCCAAGTAATCCGGTAACTCTTCCATTCGTCTTGCTCGTCCGGAAAATTTCTCCGCCAACTCTTCTGCCGTTTCGTATGTTCGGTTCCATACCGTCACATCCGTTGCACCACTTGCATGCAAATGTTTGGCGGTCAGTTCGCTCATTTTTCCCGCACCGAGAATAAATACGCGTTTGTTTTGAAATGGTCCTAAAATTTTCTTCCCTAGTTCCACTGCTGCATAGCTGATGGAGACAGGATTGTCGTTAATCTCTGTTTCCCGGTGGGCTTTCCGTGCAAACGTAATGGCTTGTTTAAACAGTTCATTAAAAACCGTTCCGGTGACGCCTTCTTCTTGGGCAAGTAAAAAAGCATCGCGCACTTGTCCTAAAATTTGTGTCTCCCCTAAAATCATCGAATCAAGCCCGCTGGCTACTCGGAATAAGTGTGTGATCGCGTCGTCATTTTCACGAATCGTTAAGTAAGGTGCAAATTCGCTTTGGTCCATGTGAAACCATTCGGATAAAAACTTTTTCATGAAATGGCGACCAGTATGAAGCTGGTCTGCCACAGCGTATAATTCCGTCCGGTTGCACGTAGAAATAATCGTGCACTCTAAAATACTTTTCATCTTCCGAAACTGATGGAGAGCGTCTTTTAACGTCTCTTCTTCAAACGCTAATTGCTCCCTCACTTCGACAGGGGCCGTTTTATAATTGATTCCAACTGTTAGTATATGCATGTAGCTCCCCCACTTCTAACTCCATTCAAAAAAAATGTCTTATTCATACGTATGATTCCTATGCCCATTATACCATGTCAGCAAATCTGCTCCAATGAAAATGTGAACACCGTCTGACATCTTTATGAATCCGACAGAAGTGCTACAATTTCTTGCCACGCTTCATCTTTTCCTAAGCCAGTTTCGGCGGAAAAAACGATCACTTTGTCTTCTTTTCTTACCCCGAGCCCTTCTCTCACTTGTTTGACGTGTTTTGGCCGTTTATTTTTGGAAAGTTTATCGGCTTTCGTCGTAATGATAATAATAGGAAGTTCGAAATGTTTTAAGTACTGATACATTTGTACGTCTTCGTCGGTAGGCGGGTGACGGATATCAATGACCTGCACGACACCCCGCAACTGTTCTCGCGTCATTAAATAATGTTCAATCATTCTTCCCCAACGTGCTTTTTCTGCTTTGGATACTTTCGCATATCCATAACCAGGGACATCGACGAGAATAAGCGACTCATCCACTTCATAAAAATTAAGTGTCCTCGTTTTCCCTGGTTTGGAAGATGTGCGAGCTAATTTCTTTCTATTTAATAGCGCATTGATAAATGAAGATTTTCCGACGTTCGACCGGCCGGCTAACGCGATCTCCGGCAAGCCTTTTGTCGGAAATTGGTCCGGTGAAACAGCGCTAATTAATAGCTCTGCTTTACTCCTTTTCATGTTCCTCCCCCAATGCATGTTGTAATACTTCATCGAGATGAGATACCGAAATAAAAGTAAGACCTTTTCTCACGCTCTCCGGTATCTCTTCTAAATCTTTTTCGTTTTCTTTCGGAATAATAATCGTCTCAAGCCCCGCTCGATGGGCACTCATTGCTTTTTCTTTCAGTCCTCCGATTGGGAGCACTCTGCCACGCAAAGTAATTTCCCCCGTCATCCCGACTTCTTTTTTCACTTTGCGTCCGGTTAAAGCAGACACTAAGGCGGTCGCCATCGTGATACCGGCGGAAGGCCCGTCTTTCGGTGTGGCGCCTTCAGGAACGTGAATATGAATATCTACATTTTCATGGAAATTCGGGTCAATGTTTAATTCATCCGCCCGTGAGCGAATATAACTGAAAGCGGCTTGGGCGGATTCTTTCATTACATCCCCAAGCTTACCGGTTAATATTAATTCCCCTTTCCCTTTTGCTAGGGATACTTCAATGGAAAGAGTATCTCCACCGCTTGTCGTGTAAGCAAGACCTGTTGCTGCACCGACTTGATCTTCTTCCTCCGCAAGACCATAGCGAAAGCGAGGTTTTCCAAGCATTTCTTCAATCGTATTTTCCGTCACAATGACGCGTTTCCGTTCTCCCGAGACGATTTTTTTTGCAGCTTTTCGACAAACTGTCGCAATTTCCCGCTCTAAATTCCTTACTCCCGCTTCCCGAGTGTAGTAGCGAATCAGTTTCAAAATCGCTTCATCTTTTACTTGTAGGCGACCTTTCGTCAAACCGTGTTCTTTCATTTGCTTTGGAAGTAAGTACCGTTTCGCAATTTCTTCTTTTTCTACTTCGGTATAGCCGGCAATTGAAATAATTTCCATCCGGTCAAGAAGCGGCGCTGGAATCGTTTGCACATTATTGGCGGTGGTGATAAACATCACTTTCGATAAATCGTACGGCTCTTCAATAAAATGATCGCTAAAGGAATCATTTTGTTCCGGGTCTAGCACTTCCAACATCGCAGAAGCCGGATCACCACGAAAGTCGCTCGCCATTTTATCAATTTCATCTAATAAAAAGACAGGGTTTATGGAACCTGCTTTTTTCATTCCTTGAATAATTCGCCCTGGCATCGCACCGACGTACGTGCGGCGGTGCCCACGAATTTCCGCTTCGTCTCGCACGCCACCAAGAGAGATACGAACGAACTTCCGCTCCAAAGCGCGGGCAATGGAGCGCGCCAAAGACGTCTTCCCTACTCCCGGTGGACCTGCTAAGCATAAAATGGGGCCTTTCAAGGATTTCGTCAACTCTTGTACCGCTAAATATTCAAGTACCCGCTCTTTTACTTTTTCTAAACCGTAATGATCTTCATCGAGAATTTCTTCAGCATGGTTAATATCGAGTCGGTCTGTCGTTTCTTCATGCCACGGAATGGTGACGAGCCACTCAATATAATTACGAATCACTGAGCTCTCGGCGGAGGCTTGCGGGATTTTTTCGTAGCGAGTGAGTTCTTTTAATGCCTTTTCTTCCACTTGTTTTGGCATTTTCGCTTCTTTAATTCGCTCTCGTAACTCTTCGGTCTCTTCCAATTTTCCTTCTTTTTCTCCGAGTTCTTTTTGGATCGCTTTCAATTGTTCCCGCAAATAATATTCTTTTTGCGTCTGTTCCATCGATTGCTTGACCCGCTGACCGATTTTCTGTTCGAGACCGAGCACTTCTTTTTCATTATTTAAAATTTCAATCAGTTGCATCAAGCGATCATTTACCGAAAATGTTTCTAACAACGCTTGTTTTTCCGCTACTTTCAGCGGTAAGTGGGAAGCAATCACATCTGCAAGGCGGGAAGGCTCTTGAATGTCTTGTACCGATTGTAACGTTTCTTTGGAGACTTTTTTCGAAATATGAACATATTGCTCAAATTGCTCTAACAAACTTCGCATTAATGCAATGACTTTTGTATCGGTTTTGTCTTCTACTTCTTCAATCGGCTTCGCTTCCACTTGAAAAAAATCATCTCTATCGTAAAAGCGGGTGATTTTTGCCCGTTTCAACCCTTCCACCAACACACGAATCGTTCCGTTGGGAAGCTTTAACATTTGTTTAATCTCGGCAATGGTTCCGATTTGGTATAAATCATCTTCATCCGGCTCGTCAATGGATAAATCCATTTGACTTGTTAGTAAGATTTCACTGTTCTCCATCATCGCTTCCTCAAGGGCTTGCACCGACTTTTCCCGTCCAACATCCAGATGAAGCACCATCGTTGGAAAAACGAGGACACCGCGCAAAGGAAGAAGAGGGATGGAGCGTGACTCTTTACTCACTATATATACACCTCCAGATAGTCTTATGAATAAAGAATATTTGTATTTATGTATATGTAGAAAAAATATTGATGGCAAGTAAGAGTAAGAAGAAAGTCGAACACGAAAGAACCTTGTTACAATTTTATCCTACTCCTCTAAGCTTTGTCTAATGACAAGCATGGAAAGACCCGAGCGTCATTTTTTGTGTCTATGCATTGAATTTGGAGATTCACGTTCTCTCTCACTCGTTCTGTAAAACCTTTCCATTCGAAGCGAGACGGGGCAAGCGTTCGCTATGTTGTAGTATCGACGAGGGAGAGGGAATACATACTTCTTTTATAAGCTTGAAAAAAGCAAAATGGTAAAAAAACACCCGGTTCCATCAAACCGGGCGCATTTTTGTACGTTGAGATTAAGCACTTTCCTTTGGTTTCGCTTGATCTAAAGAAATTTCTTTTCCATCTGTTGTTTTTAAGATCGGGGAAGCCCCTTCTGTCACACATTCTGCGGTAATTAAGCAAGATGCAATGTTTTCTTTGGAAGGTAAGTCATACATGACATCGAGCATAATTCCTTCAATAATAGAACGAAGTCCCCGCGCTCCTGTTTTTCTTTCAATTGCTTTCGCTGCAATTTCTTTCAAAGCATCTTCGGTAAACTCCAGTTCCACATCGTCCATTTCAAGCAGTTTTTGATACTGCTTCACAAGGGCATTTTTCGGTGTTGTTAAAATTTCCACCAGTGCCTCTTCATCCAGTTCGTTGAGCGTGGCAATGACCGGTAAGCGTCCAATAAACTCAGGAATTAATCCGAAGCTGAGCATGTCTTCCGGTAAAATTTTGCTCATGTATTCGTCCTTGTCCAGATCTGTTTTCTCGGTGTTTGCGCCAAAGCCAATGACTTTTTTCCCGAGACGTTTTTTCACAATTTGTTCGATACCGTCAAAGGCACCACCGACGATAAATAAAATGTTCGTCGTGTCAATTTGGATAAATTCTTGATGCGGATGCTTTCTGCCGCCTTGTGGAGGAACGCTTGCGACCGTTCCTTCTAAAATTTTAAGTAATGCTTGTTGCACTCCTTCTCCCGAAACGTCCCGCGTGATGGATGGGTTTTCGGACTTGCGCGCGACTTTGTCAATCTCGTCAATGTAAATAATTCCTTTTTCCGCTTTTTCCACATCGAAATCAGCAGATTGGATCAGCTTTAACAAAATGTTTTCCACGTCTTCCCCAACGTATCCCGCTTCTGTTAAAGACGTTGCATCAGCAATGGCAAATGGCACATCTAAAATACGTGCAAGCGTTTGAGCAAGAAGGGTTTTCCCGCTCCCGGTCGGTCCGATGAGGCAAATGTTACTTTTCGCAAGTTCCACATCTTCATCTTTTGTTGATGCAGAGTTCACCCGTTTGTAATGGTTATACACGGCAACTGAAAGCGCTTTTTTCGCTCGATCTTGCCCGATGACGTAATCGTTTAGAATCTCATTAATTTCACTTGGTTTTGGAATATCTTCAAATTCCACTTCTTCCTCTGTTGCAAGCTCTTCTTCCACAATTTCCGTGCAGAGCTCGATACACTCATCACATATATAAACGCCTGGACCTGCGACTAATTTGCGAACTTGTTCTTGGGTTTTGCCACAAAAAGAACATTTGAGTTGTCCTTTTTCGTCATTAAACTTATACATCCATTTCACCTCTTACTTTTGTATTGTACACGGTTTTCTGTCGTTCCGCACCTCAAAAGACTTACCGTTTTCGTGAAAGTATCGTGTACATCTCGTCTTACATCTTATTCTTATTTCCTCTCTCTCATGCAATTGTTCATGTGATGTATTGTAACACACCACAAGAATGGAAATGAAATAAAATGATTTACTTTTATGTACTTCATTTATTCATTCTTCTTTTCTTTACTATATCCTTTTTTCTACAAACATAATTATGTTTTTTTAAAAAAGTCATGAGACCGTTCCACATGATTTTCACGCAGAAAAATGTCCCATGAACCGCTGATCGACGATTCATTTTCTTTTTCTAGCAAAAACAGGTCGCATCAAACATATTGCGGCCTGTTAATTTCTTTTTATTTCCATTTTATACTTCCATGCGACCACTACATTGCAATTTCATGAGAAAAGTTGGAGCTGTTTAAAAAGTCATGATTGGTGACTTTTTGGACATTTTTTGTTACCGCTTCATCAAAAATTGCTTCTGGAAACGTCTCTTGGCCGAATAGGCATGTTTCCAACACCAAATGGTTGATGGAAGTAAATCGTGGATGGGTCATGCCATCGTTTCATCAAAGTATTGCTTGTAAAAGCAAGCCATAAATGGATCATAACTCTGTTTTATTCAAATAATGTCTGATGAAAGCAAGTTATGAATCGCTCATGCCGCCGTTTCATTCAAAAATAGTTTGAGGAAACAAGCGATGAACGGATCATGGCACCGTTTCGATCCAAACACCATTGTGAGCAATCCATGCACGATGTATGGCACCGTTTCAGCGCTAAATGATTGTTGAAAGGAACGGCTCGATTTATTTTTCAGGACTAATTTGACAGGCTCGTCTTGTTTGCTATTTTGAAACGCAAAGGGTTCTATAAGCATCGATTGGCCCTTTCATTCCCCTGTTTATTCCAAATTTCAGTTGTCATGGAACCATTCGAGGGAACGATTTACAAAAAAGTGTCGCATGAAATGGGGATGAGACCTTTCCTCCCTCAATTCCAAGGAAGAATTGGTCTCATCATCTGTTTATTTATTCTTCGTCTTGCTCTTGTTGGTCGTCATTTTCATTTTCTTCTTTTTTCGGTACCGTTTTACTTTGTTCGACGAGGAAATCAATCGCTTTTTGAATACGAAGATCATCTTTTAAGACGTCAAGTCCACCTTGCATCATGAACAGATTACGAATTTCATCTACTTCCCGGTCGTACATTTCTGCCATTTTTTCAAGTTCTTTATCGACGTCTTCGTCTGTCACTTCAATGTTTTCCGCTTTCGCAATGGCTTCCAAGGTCAAATTCATTTTCACTCGTTTTTCTGCTTCCGGTTTAAATTGTTCTTTCATGCTGTCTTCGTCGGTTCCAGTCGCTTGGTAATACATGTCAAGACCCATACCTTGTGCTTGCAAGCGTTGTTCAAATTCTTGTACCATGCGTTCTACTTCATTCGTAATCATTACTTCCGGAATATCAATGGTCGCATTTTCCGCTGCTTTTTCTACAACGGTGTCGCGTTCATGATGTTCTTTCGCATGTTCTTTATCTTTCTGTAACGCTTCTTTTCGTTTTTCTCTTAATTCATCGAGCGTTTCAATGTCTTCATCGACGTCTTTCGCAAATTCATCATCCAGTTCCGGTACTTCTTTTCGTTTCAAGTCATGCACTTTCACTTCGAAGACCGCGTCTTTTCCAGCAAGATGTTCTGCGTGGTATTCTTCCGGGAAAGTAACTTTTATTTCTTTTTCTTCCCCTGGCTTGAGACCGACGAGCTGATCTTCAAATCCTGGAATAAATTGTCCGGAACCAATTTCTAAAGAATAGTTTTCAGCTTCTCCACCTTCAAAAGATTCACCGTCGACAAATCCTTTAAAGTCAATGACGACTGTGTCTCCTTCTTCCACGGTTCCATCTTCTACGACGACAAGCTCTGCGTGTTGTTCTTGTAATTGTTTGAGGGACTCCTCTACTTCCTCATCTGTCACCGTCGTATCAAATTCTTCTACTTCCAAACCTTTATACTCGCCTAGTTCAACTTCCGGCTTTACCGTAACAGTTGCTTTAAATACGAGATTCTTTCCTTTTTCAATTTCTTCAATATCAATCTCAGGACGATCTACCGGCTCGATGCCTGTATCTTCCACAGCTTTTGCGTACGCTTCCGGAAGCACAATATCTACCGCATCTTGATAGAGCGCTTCCACACCGAAGCGTTGCTCGAAAATTTTACGCGGTACTTTCCCTTTACGGAATCCAGGCACGTTGACCTGTTTTCTTACTTTTTTAAATGCTTCGTCGAGCGCCTCTTCAAACTTTTTTGCGTCAACATCGACGGTAAGTACGCCCTGATTACCTTCTTTCTTTTCCCAATTGGCACTCATATATTTTCCCTCCATATTTTCATAGATACTGCCCGTTTTACAACCATTTTATTATAACATATCACTTTTTCGTTTCAATGAAAATATCAGTATTTACAATTGAAATAAAGTAGTTTGTATTCTTTCGTATTCTGCTTCGATGACACTTACTGATCGTGCGTCGGTTTCGTATACGTTTAATAAGGAAGAAACGTCTTTCTCCATCCCAAGCAACGTCGCCATTTCTTTATGTATAAAGCATGCGAATGATTTTATTTGAACGGTCGGTGAAAAAGGATAGTAATATAATACGATTTGTTTCAATAATCGTTTTGCTTCTGTTAATAAGGTTGGATTCGTTTGTTCCAGCACATCTCTTAGCAGTTGAGCAGTCTGTATGTATGCGGTCGTTTCTTCCAGTGCAGGCAAAGATACAGGAGAAAATTCGCCTTTGCGCTCCAATTTTTCTACCCATACGTGCGCTTCTACTTCCCAATCTTTTAATAACAGCAATAACAAACTCTGCAACAGAGGCGGACTCGTTTGATCGCGCAAAACTTCTTCAATCACAGCGAGAAAAGGAGATGGGCCATGTTTTTGTAATTCTTTAATGAGCGCAAGTTTTTGTTCTTCGGTCCCAAATTTCAAGCGATATTTCCATTCTTGCATCAAGGAAGATGGATTTTCTTCATTTGGCACGAAAGAAGATAGTATTGTCTCTTCTTGCTGGATTTGTTTTGACAAAGTAAGGAGCGCTTCTAATTCTTCTTTCATTTGTTCCGGGATGATCCCTTCTTCCAGCGATTCTTCTAAAATTTCGACGACTGTCTCATATTCTTCTAATTGCGCCAAAATCGACACGTATACTCGAAGCACTTCTATGTATTCCCCAATTCCCTCTTCTAGCATTTTTTCTGCTAACATTCGACCTTGATGAAATTTCCCCATGTCCGCGTATACTAATAGCAGTCCATAGGAAGCTTCCGGATGATTCTTTTCATGAGAAAGCGCTTGTTGAAAATGACGGAGCGCCTGTGCTTTCTTTCCTTCTTTAAAATTTTGCATCCCTTTTTGAACAAGATATTGAGCCGATCCTGGAAAAAGGACGATGTTATCATTTTTCTGTTCCTTTTTCATTTTCATTCTCCTTTTTGGTCAACAAAGAGGATTGGAGGAGTGAAAAATGGGAGGAAGGCGACCTGTGCGAGAGGTCGCCTTCCGCTTTATACGCTTTGTTTTTCTTCGTATGCTGCAATCTTGTCTTCATATTGAAGCGTTAGGCTAATTTCATCCCATCCATTTAAAAGCATTTCTTTCCAATAATCATCAATCTCAAAACTTGCTTGAAAGCCATTGGAATCCGTAATTGTTTGGTTTTCAAGGTCAACGGTGAGTTCATATACTTTATCTTTCCCGTTTTCCATTAATTCATACACTTTTTCTTCATCTAAACGGATAGGAAGAATTCCATTTTTAAAGCAATTGTTATAAAAGATGTCTGCAAAGCTAGGCGCGATAATGACACGGAAGCCGTAGTCTTGGAGCGCCCACGGAGCGTGTTCCCGAGAAGAACCGCATCCGAAGTTGTGGTCGGCAATTAAAATAGTTGCATCTTTTGCCGCCGGTTGATTTAACTCAAAGTCGGGATTGTCGCTTCCGTCTTTCAAAAAGCGCCAGTCAAAGAATAAAAACTGTCCGAAACCGGTTCGTTCCACCCGTTTTAAAAATTGCTTCGGAATAATTTGGTCTGTGTCCACGTTCACTCGTGGTAACACCGCTGTATTTCCTGTATGCTTTACAATTGGTTCCACTTTCTTTCACCTTCTTCTATAAAAATACCAAATTATGATTGAGAAGTTGCTTCTGTTTCTAATGTGCGAATGTCGACAAATTTTCCTGCCACTGCGGCTGCGGCTGCCATTTCAGGGCTGACAAGGTGCGTTCTTGCTCCTTTTCCTTGACGTCCTTCAAAATTTCGGTTCGATGTAGAAGCACAACGCTCCCCTTCCGGAACGAAGTCAGGGTTCATGCTAAGACACATACTACAACCGGATTCCCGCCATTCAAAACCTGCTTCGATAAAAATTTTGTCGAGTCCTTCTTCTTCCGCTGCTTTTTTCACTCGTTGGGAACCAGGGACAACTAGGGCCCGAACGCCTTCTTTTACTTTTCTACCTTTCGCAATTTTCGCAGCAGCACGAAGGTCACTTAAGCGAGAGTTCGTACAAGATCCGATAAAGACGTGTTGAATTTCAATATCGGTCATTTTCGTGCCCGGCTTTAAGTCCATGTATTCAAGGGACTGTTCAATTGCTTTGCGTTCGGCACTGGAAGTCGCATCTTCCGGGGATGGAACAACACCGTTTACTCCGACGCCTTGAGATGGGTTTGTGCCCCAAGTAACCATTGGCTCAATTTCAGAAGTGTCAATTTCAACGACGGCATCGTATGTCGCTCCTTCATCTGTCGCAAGGGCTTTCCATTCTTCCACTTTGCGCTCAAACGCTTCTCCTTGAGGTACTTTTTCACGGCCGCGTAAATAGTCGAAGGTAACTTGGTCTGGGCTAATGAGTCCAGCTCTCGCGCCGGCTTCAATGGACATGTTACAAATGGTCATGCGCTCTTCCATTGTAAGTCCGCGGATGGCTTCTCCAGTATACTCCAATACGTACCCTGTACCAAAGTCAACACCGTGTTTGGCAATGATCGCAAGAATAATGTCTTTTGCTGTAACTCCCGGAGCAAGACGACCATTGACACGCACTTCCATCGTTTTCGGACGGGATTGCCAGATCGTTTGGGTCGCAAGGGTATGCTCTACTTCACTCGTTCCAATCCCGAACGCAAGCGCACCAAAGGCGCCGTGGGTAGATGTATGGCTGTCTCCACAAACAATTGTTTTTCCTGGTTGAGTAAGTCCTAATTCCGGTCCAATGACGTGCACAATTCCATTGTTTGGACTGTTAATGTCAGCAACTTCAATTCCAAACTCTTCACAGTTTTTCAACAATGTTTCCATTTGCTTTTTCGCAATTTCATCGGTGATTGTCTGTCTGTTTGTCGTTGGTACGTTATGGTCCATCGTTGCAAATGTCAAGTCAGGACGACGTACCTTTCTTCCCGCTAAGCGAAGACCTTCAAATGCTTGTGGGGACGTGACTTCATGCACCATATGAAGGTCGATGTATAACAAATCCGGTTTTCCCGGTTCAGAAAGTACCGTATGATTTTCCCAAATTTTCTCAATGATCGTTTTCGGTTTCATCCTCTTCCCTCACTTTATCTTGTTGTTTCAATATGTTATAAGCCGATTTATTTTAAAGCATCGATGACTTTTTCGGTCATCTCTTCAGTGGAGAGAGCTTTCTCTCCCGGTTTGGCAAGATCCCCAGTGCGATGCCCGTTTCGCAACACTTCTGCCACTGCATTGTCAATGGCATCGGCTTCCTCTAACATGCCGAAAGAATATTTGAGCATCATCGCGGCAGACGAAATCGTCGCAAGGGGATTGGCGATTCCTTTTCCGGCAATATCAGGAGCGGAACCGTGGACCGGCTCATATAACCCCGGGGCTTTGCTTCCAATGCTTGCGGACGGAAGCATGCCGAGGGAACCCGTTAACATCGAAGCGGCATCGCTTAAAATATCGCCAAAAGTATTTTCGGTGACAACGACATCAAACTGTTTCGGTTCACGAATGAGTTGCATCGCTGCATTATCGACGAGCATATGCTCCACTTCGATTTCCGGATAATCTCCTTTGATTTCATCCACTGTCTCTCTCCAAAGGCGACTTGTCTCTAAGACGTTCGCTTTATCGACGGAAGTGAGCTTTTTACGGCGCACTTTCGCCATTTCAAAAGCTTGACGAACAATTCGTTCGATTTCTGACTTTTTATAAGCGAGTGTATCTACCGCGCCGCTTTCGCCATCAATTTCGCGTCGTTCTTTCGGCTCTCCGAAATAAAGTCCTCCAGTGAGCTCTCGGACAATGACGAGGTCGACTCCTTCAATCACTTCTTTTTTCAACGTAGAAGAGTCAGTCAAACTTTCGTGTCCTGTCACCGGACGAAGGTTTGCAAATAGTCCGAGCGCTTTCCGGATGCCAAGAAGACCTTGTTCCGGTCTCATTCCGCTTTTTAAATTATCCCATTTTGGGCCTCCCACTGCACCGAGCAACACGCCATCACTTTGTAAGCACGTATCGATGGTTTCTTGTGGGAGTGGATCATTATTTTTATCGATGGAAGTACCACCGATGTCTCCATAGCGATATTCAAATTGATGACCGTATCGTTCTGCTACTTTATCTAACACTTTTGTCGCTGCTTCCACAACTTCTTGACCAATGCCGTCGCCCGGAAGCACTGTGATCGTTTTTTGCATCGTTTTCTCCCTTTCCTACCTTTACAACAATTTTATACGTGAATTTTTTCCATTGGCTTCTTTGGATAGTTTTTAAGATTTAAAGCACGATTAATTGCATTCACATACGCTTTTCCAGAAGCTTCAAGCACATCGTTTGCCGTGCCGCGTCCGGAAACTTGTTCTCCTTTATGTTCAATTTGAACATAGACTTCCGCTAGTGCATCCCGACCTCCCGTCGTAGATTGAATGCGGTAATCATTGAGTCTTACTTCTCCATCAATCATTCGCTCAATCGTGTTGTAAAGTGCTTCCACACTTCCTGAACCAGTGGCTGCTTCTTGGATTGTTTCATTCTCCGGATTTTTCAACGTTACCGTCGCAGTTGTCACGTTGTTTGTTCCGTAAGTTACTTGAATCGTTTCTAATTCATAATATTTCACTTCGTCTCCTGCTTTTTGTTCCGACATTAACGCGAAAATATCTTCATCGGTAATTTCTCTTTTCTTATCAGCGAGGTCTTTAAACGCTTTGAACGCTTTGTTTAGTTGTTCATCCGTTGCTTTATAACCGAGGGATTCAATTTTTTCTTTAAACGCATGGCGGCCAGAAAGTTTTCCAAGGACCAATCGGTTCGAGCTTACTCCTACTAAGTCCGGGGTAATAATTTCATACGTGGACGTTTCTTTTAAGACACCATCTTGGTGAATACCTGATTCGTGTGCAAACGCATTATCTCCCACAACGGCTTTGTTGTTTGGCACCGGCATCCCAGTCAGTTTGCTGACAAGATTGCTTGTGCGTTTGATTTCATTTAACTGAAGACCTGTCTCTGCTTGGTAAAAATCGTTTCGAATTCGAAGCGCAACCGCAATTTCTTCTAAGGAAGCATTTCCTGCTCTTTCACCAATTCCGTTAATCGTTCCTTCTACTTGGTCCGCTCCTGCTTCAATTGCAGCGAGGGAGTTGGCGACAGCCATCCCTAAGTCGTCGTGACAGTGGGTGGAAAGAATTGCTTTGTCAATGTTCGGAACATTTTCTTTAATGTAACGGAAGCGATGGCGAATTTCTTCTTGCGTAATGTAACCGACTGTATCCGGAAGGTTAATGACTTCCGCTCCAGCATCGATGACTTTTTCAATGAGACGGACTAAAAAGTCTAAGTCCGAGCGACACGCGTCTTCTGCTGACCATTGCACATGTGGAAACATTGTTTTTGCATATTTTACGGATTCCACCGCGTTTTCCATGACTTCTTCTTCTGTCATCCGCAACTTGTGTTTCATATGAATGGGAGAAGTTGCAATGAACACGTGAAGTCTCGGTTCTACTCCCCCTTTTAACGCGTCCCATGCCGCATCGATTTCTTTTTTCACCGAACGAGCAAGCCCTGTCACCGAACTTTCTTTAATGGTATCCGCAATCGTTTTGACAGCTCGAAAGTCTCCTTCAGAAGAAGCCGGGAAGCCGGCCTCGATGATATCAACACCGAGGCGTTCCAGCTGAGTGGCAATTTGTAATTTCTCTTCAAAGTTCAAATTCACTCCAGGGGTTTGCTCTCCATCGCGAAGCGTCGTGTCAAAAACTTGGATTTTTCGCACAACTACCACTCCTTTAAATTATTTCTTCCCTTTCACAAACGGCATCATTTCACGAAGTTCCTTACCAACTTTTTCAATCAAGTGTTCGTTTTCACGGGCGTTTGTCGCGTTAAACTCCGGACGGTTCGCTTGGTTTTCAAGGATCCATCCTTTGGCGAAACGACCCGTTTGAATATCCTCTAAAATGTCACGCATTGTTTCTTTCGTTTGTTCTGTAATGATTCGTGGTCCGGCTTGGAAATCTCCCCATTGGGCTGTGTCAGAAATGGAGTAACGCATTCCCGCAAGGCCGCCTTCGTACATTAAGTCAACGATTAGTTTTAATTCATGTAAACATTCGAAATAAGCAACTTCCGGTTGATAACCGGCTTCTACAAGCGTTTCAAATCCTGCTTTCACAAGCGCAGTCGTTCCACCGCAAAGGACTGCTTGCTCTCCAAAGAGGTCTGTTTCTGTTTCTTCTTTAAACGTCGTCTCAAGTACCCCTGCACGAGCTGCACCGATTTGTTTTGCGTATGCAAGGGCCGTATCTTTTGCGTTTCCGCTCGCGTCTTGATAGACCGCAAAGAGCGCTGGTACCCCTGCTCCTTCCGTGTACGTACGGCGAACGATGTGACCTGGTCCTTTTGGAGCAACCATAATGACGTCGACGTTTTCCGGAGGAACGATTTGGTTAAAGTGAATGTTAAATCCATGGGCAAATACGAGCGTTTTTCCTTCTGTTAATTCTGGTTCAATTTCATTTTTATACGTAGTTGGTTGATGCTCATCTGGTGTTAAGATCATGATGATGTCCGCTTTTGACGCAGCTTCTTGTACTTTGTAAACTTCAAAGCCATCCTCTTCTGCTTGCGTCCAAGATTTTCCTTGACGAAGTCCCATGATGACATTGACACCGCTATCCCGTAAGTTCTGTGCATGAGCGTGCCCTTGAGAACCATATCCTACGATTGCTACTGTTTTCCCTTCTAAAAGTCCTTCATTGATATCTCCGTTATAATATACTTTTGCCATGTTTCATTCTCTCCTTTAATATTTTCTCATGTGTTTTTATTGTAAAGAAGGAAGAGTACGTGTATTTCTTCCTCTTGTTCAAATAGTTCAACAAATTAGCTAATAATGGAGTACTTTGGAGAATCTAATACGCTTTTTTTCGTGCCACGTTTGAAGGCAGTGACCCCGGTGCGGGCCATTTCTTTAATGCCATAAGGTTTTAATAAATCAATCATTGCTTCTATTTTCTGTTGATCACCAGTCACCTGAATGGTCACGCTTTCCCGCCCCACGTCTACAATGGAGGCACGGAACGGCTCTACTAACGTAGAAATCTCTCCGCGTGTTTCAGGAGTAGCGACGACTTTAATTAACGCTAGCTCTCTAGCAATAATCGCTTCATCGGTAATGTCGCGAACTTTTAAAACATCTACTTGTTTATTTAATTGTTTAATTACTTGGTCCAACCCGCGTTCGTCATCAACGTTGACGACAAACGTCATGCGAGAAATGGACGGGTTTTCCGTCAATCCGACGGTAATGCTTTCAATATTAAAGTTTCGACGGGCAAATAACCCTGTAATGCGGTTCATGACTCCAGATGTATTATGCACTGTCGCTATAATCGTTCGCTTCATGGTTTTATTCCCTCCATTTCGTGATGTCCTTTTCCAGGAGCAATCATCGGATAGACGTTTTCTTCTTTTGCCACGCGACAGTCTAAAAGAACCGGACCATCATAGGCAAGCGCTTCTTGCAAGACTTCTCTCACTTTTTTGGGATCGTCTACTTTCCATCCTTGAATGTTATATGCTTCCGCCATTTTCACGAAGTCTGGCTGGATTGGAAAGATAGAATGAGAGTACCGCTCATCATAAAATAGTTCTTGCCACTGTCGCACCATGCCAAGGGAGGAGTTGTTGACGATGATGATTTTCACCGGAATATTCAATTCTTGCAAAATAGACATTTCTTGTGCGGTCATTTGGAAGCCGGCGTCTCCTAAAATAGAGACAACCGGTTTGTCCGGTTCAGCAAATTGGGCACCAATTGCAGCCGGGAAGCCGAAACCCATCGTTCCAAGGCCACCGGATGTTGCCCAATGGTTTGGCTTATCAAACTTATAATATTGCGCCGCCCACATTTGATGTTGACCGACATCCGTTGTCACCACTGCTTCTCCATTCGTTTCTTCGTAAATGATTTCCATTAATTGTTGTGGCTTGATGACTTCATCGTCTTTTTCATACCAAAGTGGATATTCTTTTTTCCATTCATATAGTTGTTCTTTCCATTCCGTACATTCAGATGGTTTGCCATTTTCAGCAATCAACATTTTCAACGCTTCTTTCGCATCGCCAACGACCGGGATGTGCGTTTCTACATTTTTTCCGATTTCAGCCGGGTCGATGTCGATATGAGCAACTTTTGCATGCGGTGCAAAGTCACTAAGCGCTCCAGTTAAACGGTCATCAAAGCGAGCACCGATATTGATGAGCAAGTCACAATGATGAAGCGCCATGTTCGCGGTATACTCCCCATGCATTCCTGCCATTCCAATGGCTAATGGATGACTTGCAGGGAAAGAGCCTAATCCGAGGAGCGTATTCACAACCGGGATTTGTTGTTGTTCTACATATGCAAGCAATTCGTCCGAACCTTTTGCATGTAATACTCCCGCTCCTGCTAAAATGACCGGTTTTTTCGCTTTCGTTACCGCCTCTCTGACTTTTCTAATTTGTAATTTATTTGGAGTGTAAGTCGGTTGATATCCCGGTAAATCTACCGGTTGGTCGTACGTAAAGATTCCCGTTGCTTCTGAAACGTCTTTCGGGAGATCAATCACAACCGGTCCCGGACGACCTGTAGTTGCAATATGGAATGCTTCTTTAATAATTCTCGGTAAATCTTCAATATCACGTACTTGATAATTATGTTTTGTAATTGGCATCGTAATACCAACGATATCTGCTTCTTGAAAAGCATCTGTTCCGATGACTTTCGTTGCCACTTGACCGGTAATCACAATGAGCGGCAAGGAGTCAATCATCGCATCGGCAATTCCCGTAATAACATTCGTTGCCCCCGGTCCGGATGTCACGACACAAACGCCCGGTTTGCCGGATACGCGTGCATATCCTTCTGCTGCGTGAATCGCTCCTTGTTCATGGCGGGCAAGAATATGACGAATGCCACTGCGATAAATTTCATCATATGTTGGTAAAATAGCTCCACCCGGATAACCGAAAATGATATCAACATTTTCACGGGCCAGAGCTTGAATGAGCATACTTGATCCCGTCATTTCTTGATTTTCTTTTTTCAATTCGCGTCCACTGTCTTCTTGCAATTTCGTACTCATCTTTTGCTCCTCCTTGCTTCATAGTACACCTATTATCCAATGACAAAGCAACACGACAATAATCTGGATGATATGAAACGGTGGCTCACTCTTTTTTAAAAAGTTAAGAATCCTTTGAGAAAGTTTCTTTATATAATAAAAAAATCTTTCCACCCAAATCGACCAATATTGGTCGAAGGGGTGAAAAGATGACTTTCCACGGTACCACCCTTCTTCACGGCTACCTTTCAGCAATCGCCGTCTCAACGACAGGAAGGGATCCTGTCTTGATTTGATAACGGGTGAAGCGTGGGCTACACCCGGCTTTTGCTACTCACTTTTCACAAAAGCACTCAGAGGTGAGTTCATTTTCGCCGGTTACACCGCTTCTCAGCATACCGCGGCTCTCTGTCGTAACACAAAACGAAAATTACTTGTCCTCGTCAACGCGTTTCTTTTAAATAATACTATAACAGAAAAAGAAATGTTTTGCATAACTTTTTTTAAAAATTTTATTATGTTTCTATTTCTTTTGCAAATGAGTCAATTTTGCCTGCTTGAACGACTTTTTCACGAAAGGCTTGTAACAGTCGTTTCTAACATCATGGACTTCGCCGAATTGTAAAGACGGAGAAGATGATCTTTTAATTTGTAAATGTTTCCGTCATAACAAGGAATTCCTTCAAAAACACCATCCCCATACAAAAAACCGTTGGTCATCACCGGAAATTTTTACATCTTCTTTCTTTACAAATTCATCGTTCAAATAAATCCATTGTTTGCCCATTCGGCATCATTCCTAGTGTATTTCACCAACTGCTTCGATGTCCTTTTGTCGTTATGCTCTATGACGTTTATCATACGCCTATTACGCTTTCCGGTCAACCTTTTTTCTTGAATTTTGAGACGATTTCGGGAAAAGTTTTAATGTATTCGTTTTCATGGATGAAATGAAGTAAAAACTTAACAAAAAATTTAGAAAAGAGGAATGAAACTAAAAACGCCCATCCCCTTCATTGGATTAGGCGTTTGTTCATTATTGACAAATCTCAAATGGCGTCCCAGGAGAGATTCGAACTCCCGACCGACGGCTTAGAAGGCCGTTGCTCTATCCAGCTGAGCTACTGGGACAAATCACTTCGCTTGCGACATTTACAATAATATTATATCCCTCCTAGAAAGTCAAGGTAGTTTTTCTGGTAATGCACTAGTTTTTTCATAAAGAAAAAGACTCTCTCATATCCGTAAGCTCTCTGCCACTGTCTCGTTCAAAAAATTGTACGGTGACTTCCTCTCCCGTTGCGTGGACGAGCGCATAACTTCGCTCAGAGCGACTCCGCGGAATAAGAAGGCTTCCCGGGTTGACGTAGACGATTCCATTTTGCTGAAAAGCAACCGGCACATGGCTATGCCCAAAGAAAACGAGATGAACCCCTTTTTCTTCGCCGCGATAAGTGATCGGAACGTAAGACATTTTAACATTATAGTTGTGGCCATGTGTCATATAAATCCGCACACCTTCCACTTCTTCTACAATTTCTTCAGGAAAAGCATTTTTTAAATCACAGTTACCTAAGACGACATACATTTCTTCCAATACAGGAGAAGAGGAAGGAAGTTCAGAATCCCCGCAATGAAAAATAGCGTCTACCTCTTCACGATGGCGAGCGCATACTTCCGCCACTTCCTCCGTAGTTCCGTGCGTATCGCTTAAAACTAGTGCTTTCACTCGAATCACTCCTTTTCTATTGCCTGAAAATGTCCGTCCACTTGCGACGTAACTTTTCTAACGCGTGATGACGGTGACTAATGGCATTTTTTTCTTCCGCACTGAGTTGCGCCATGGTCTTTCTTTTTTCCGGAATATAAAAAATTGGGTCATAACCAAACCCGTTGTTGCCTTGTTTAGATGTTGCGATCATCCCTTCACACGTTCCGTGAAATACATGGGTTTCCTCTAATGTTGCTACGGCAATGACGCAAACGAAACGAGCGGTTCGGTTTTCTTCTTCTATCCCTTCCATTTCAGCTAACACTTTGTCCATATTTGCGTCATCATCTTTATCAACTCCCGCATACCGCGCAGAGTAAATTCCCGGGCGACCATTTAATGCGTCAATAACCAAACCTGAGTCATCGGCAATCACCGGACAATTCCACGCATCCCGCACTGTTTCTGCTTTTAATTTAGCGTTCTCTTCAAAACTACTACCCGTTTCGTCAATATCGTCAAACGGTTTGTCGAGAAGGGAAAGGACTTTCCAATCATCTCCAAACATCGCTTGAAATTCTTTTATTTTTCCTTTATTTTTCGTTGCAATCATAATTTCTTTCATTCGGATGACATTCCTTTTTCCTCATTTTCAGCGCGAAAATTTCCGTCTTCATCCATTACGTCTTGTAACACTTCTTTTTGAATGTCCATGATGTGACGAAGCCCTCTTTCTCCTAATGCGAGCAGATCGTTTAACTGCCCACGAGAAAAGGAGGCTTCTTCTCCCGTTCCTTGCAGTTCCACAAATTCACCTTTTCCAGTCATTACAATGTTCATATCCACTTTGGCAACGGCATCTTCAGCATAACATAAATCTAGGAGGGCGTTATCTTTTTCATCAATACCAACCGACACTGCCGCTAACAAATCAGTGACCGGGATCGTGTCAATTTTTTTATCCTCCTGATGTTTTTGAAGCGCTTGGACCATTGCTACAAAAGCCCCTGTAATCGCTGCTGTTCTCGTTCCTCCGTCCGCTTGAATCACATCACAGTCAATCCAAATGGTGCGTTCACCGATTTGGGAAAGATCAACGACGGAACGAAGGGAGCGCCCAATCATTCGTTGAATTTCCATCGTCCGTCCGGATAGTTTCCCCTTTGCCGCTTCTCGAATATTGCGTTGCTCTGTGGCCCGTGGAAGCATGGAATATTCCGCCGCAATCCAGCCTTTCCCTTTTCCACGCATAAACGGAGGCACTCGGTCTTCAATACTGGCAGTACAAATTACTTTCGTATCCCCCACGGTTATTAACACCGATCCTTCCGGATGTTTTAAAAAATGGGGATCAATCGTCACCGGACGTAGCTCATCGGCCTCTCTTCCATCTAGTCTTGTCATATGTAACCCTCCATTAGTCAATCTCTTCGATTTATTTATATATTATGTATAATTTTTTCGAGACAGAATAAGAGAAGGTAGCCTGTGCTACCTTCAGCGTCATTCATTATAACAGATTTTTTTCCAAATGCGAACGGGATGGTCATACATCAGAGTACGAACGCTTTCCTCAATATCAATTAAATTGTTAGTTTGGTGTATGAATGTGTATCATTTTGATATCATATAATTCATGAAGAGGCCTCTTTATAAATGTATTTGCTTGGTACGCATACATTTATGATAGAGTGCCTCTTCTTTTTTGGCTAGAATTTTGAGAACTATTTTACACATACGAGCGACTCCCTCTTATCAAAATTTCTATGATAAGAAGATGCGACTCCAATCCACCATCGTTGCCCCCTCCATCATCCATGAAGAGCGCTATCACGCATCGAGTAGGCATTCCGAGAAAACATTACTGCTATTCCATTTGGACGGCAATTGCAAACATTATTTCACCATTTCTTCTTCGTCTACTTCATGATCTTGTTCCTCAGCACTTTCTGCATCTTCTAAACTTCCACTCGAGACGGAAATTACATCTTCTAATCCATCTACTTTAATATCTACTTGTTCAATGCCTTCAATTGCCGTGGCAGAACGTGAAATGACTTGTAACGCTTCTTCCGAGATGGCTGTGCCGTCTTTTTCTGTTAAAATTGCATCGTTGAAAGAAAGAGAAGCAGTTTCTTCGTCGCTAATGGTTGATTCTTCTACCTTAATCCCTTCGTTGAAAATATGCTCAAACGAACTGTCCACTGCCGGTCCTTTTAACAATTCTTCCATTGTTTTTGCCAATTGGTCTTCTTTATCTTCTACCACTACTCTCCGGGTGACCGGCACATAATACGGTTCCCCATCAATATGAGACAAGAAATATACCGTCACACTATTGCTTGCAGTCATATCAGTGACATCTCCACTTTCCAAATTAATGCCGTTTTCTCTACTATATGATTTCCCAATCGGCGTTTCTTCTAACGGCATCACTTCTTGTTCGTGACCGTTCATTCTTATTTGCACATTGTCCACATTGTCAAATTGAGTGAGTGTCCATGTGATTGCTTGTAAAATAGACTGTTCATATTTCGGGTCGTATTCTTTAAATTCCGGAGAAAAATCAGCAATCGCCGTTCCATCTTCTGTCAAATGGACATCCACTTCCGTTCCCGGCGGCAATACCGGTTGTAAGCCGTTCGGTAAAAAAGGGGTGATTGGACCGTCCTTCACTAAGTATTCAAGTGTTTGTTTAAGCGCTCCTTCTTCCCGTGGCAACGCTAATTTAAAAGGGACAACCACCCCTTCTTCATCCAACAAATAAAGCTCTCTTTCCACACCTTCTGCTACAGCCTCATCCTGCTCCCCCTCTTCACTTTCTTGAGATTCTTCTTCAGAAAATGATTCCCATTCTATCTCTTCCACCATATCACTTGGTGGAGCGTCCATTTTCTCCGTGGTACACCCTATCAGGATAAAAGGGGTCACAATAAAAGCCGTCCCTTTCAATATCGTTTTTAACATCGTCTCTTCCCTCCCAGAAACAGTTTGTACTTTCATTTATACGAGCCTGGGAGAGAAATAGACCTTGAATTCTTTATTTTATTCCACAACTTTAATAGGTCGTAGCGAAATATTTTTCACATTCTGTACTTTTTGGTCCAACCACCTATTGGCAATCATTTGAAATCGATGGGGGGAGCCGGTCGTGAAAAATATATGTTCTGGATTCGTTTCTTCTTTTTGTAACAGTCCTTGATAATGTAAAATCGTACTCACTTCTCGCGCGGTTTCATCTCCGGAAGAAATGATGGAAATATGTTCCCCTACTACTTTTTGGATAGTCTCTTGTAACAAAGGATAGTGAGTACAACCTAAAATCAGCGTGTCAAAAGATTTTTCCAAGAGAGGAGCAAGGGTTTCTTGGACAACCATCTCCGCTTCCGCTTCCTCATATTTGCCACTTTCAACGAGCGGTACGAACGGAGGACAGGCCAATGTTTCTACTTTTACATGTTCGTTGATCGTTTTTAATGCTTTTACGTATGCACCGCTATGAATCGTGCCAACTGTACCAATCACCGCAATGGAGTCGGTTTTCGTTGTTTTTAAAGCAGTGATCGCTCCCGGTTGAATGACACCGATGACCGGAATCGACAAGGTTTCTCTTACTTCTTCCAATACAACCGCTGTCGCAGTGTTACATGCAATCACGAGCATTTTAATGTTTTCATGCAAAAGCCAATCGATCATTTCCCATGTGAAAGTTCTCACTTCTTCTTTCGGTCGTGGTCCATAAGGACAACGAGCTGTATCCCCAATATATATCATTTTTTCCTTTGGTAATTGTCGTGCAATTTCACGTGCAACTGTTAATCCACCTACACCTGAGTCAATTATTCCAATTGGTCTTTCCACGGTGCTTCCCTCAATTTCTTCATGTAATGTTGTCTTATATATTTTCTCTCTTTTGGTATGTATTTTCAATGTTTAATCCGACGATTCGTTTCTTTATCCTATGTATGGGAAAAACTCTAAGTGATTTTTATATAAAACTGGGCAGGGACATACGAGTCACCGGAAGCGTATGTTTCACCATCTCTGTTCCTTTCACGAAAAAGTAAGAAACGTAAATGACTTCAAATGTCTCTAGTTTTCTCGTCTGAAAGTTATACTGAAAAATTCCGTTGTAAAACGCCATGAGACCATTCGGTGGGAGTTTGATGCGAAATATAGTCGTATGGACCTTTTATGCGTAGTCGTATGGACCTTTTATGCGACACTTCATTGCATCATTTTCGTAATAATTGGTCGTATGAAACTTGATTGTTTTCATCCTAATTTCTTCCATTAACGGCTTTCATACGACGATTCACTCGCTGTTTGACAAAATGAAGCGTCGTATGAAACGTTCATGGGACGATTTATCTTCTTTTTTAACGCGTCATTCGTCACATGGCAGAAAAGCAGTTCAAAACACCTAATTATTCCAATTTCAACCCTTTTGCGACCACTCCTGATCAGTTTGTACGAAAAAAGTGTCGCACGACCAGTTCATACGACATTTTTTCCTCTATGGGATAAATAATTGATCTCATAACTAAAAAAAGACTCACCAAGTTTTGGTGAGCCCTCTCTTTTCATTACTGGAGTTTTGTTCCTATCTCGTTTCATCTATACTTATGCTTTCTTTTGTTCTCGTTGTCTTAATTCCACACGGCGGATTTTCCCAGATGTTGTTTTTGGAAGATCATGAACAAATTCAATTTGACGCGGATATTTGTAAGGGGCTGTGAGTTCTTTTGTATGGTCTTGCAACTCTTTAATTAATGCTTCCTTCTCTCTTTGATCACTTGGTGCATCTTCTCGCAATACGACGAAAGCTTTTACGATACTACCGCGAATTTCGTCTGGTGAAGCAACGACTGCGCACTCTTTCACTGCTGGGTGCTTTACAAGTGCATCTTCTACTTCAAATGGTCCAATTGTATATCCGGAGCTAATAATGATGTCATCACTTCGACCTTCAAACCAGAAATAGCCATCTTCGTCTTTTGATGCTTGGTCTCCTGTAATATACCAGTCTCCTCGGTAAGAAGCTTGTGTCCGTTCCGGGTCTTGATAGTACTCTTTAAATAATGCCGGTGCATCTTTGTGCACGGCAATATCTCCTACTTCGCCGACCGGTACAGGGTTCCCGTCTTCATCAATAATTTCCACCTTATTTCCCGGTGTTGGTTTCCCCATGGAACCTGGTTTAATTTCCATTCCTTCTAACGTACCAACGAGCAACGTATTTTCTGTCTGTCCGTAACCGTCGCGCACATTGATGTCAAAAGCATTTTTAAACGCTTCAATGACCGGACGGTTGAGTGGTTCCCCGGCGGAAACAGCACTACGAAGTTTTGATAAATTGTAAGATTGTAAATTGTCTACTTTTACCATGAGACGGTATTCAGTCGGAGTACAACATAGCACTTCAATTTCTTCTTTTTCCAACAGTTCTAAGTATTTATTCGGTTCAAATGCTCCGTGATATACAAAAGCAGTGGCTCCTAACGTAATCGTAGAAAGAAATGGACTCCACAACCATTTTTGCCACCCTGGTGCGGCAGTGGCCCATACGAGATCGCCTTCTTTTACGCTAAGCCAGTTTTTCGCAGCCGTTCTGACGTGAGCGTATCCCCAAGCGTGCGTATGAACGACTCCTTTTGGGTTTCCTGTCGTTCCGGATGTATACGAAAGAAATGCCATGTCATCTCGCTTGGTCGGCTCCCCATCGTAGTCTTTACTTTCACTTTTTGCTAATTCCTCTAAAGAAACCCATCCTTCTTCCGTACCACCGATAATAAATTTCCGTTCTAACGCAGGGAGTTTTTCAGTAATTGCATTCACTTCACTCGTTGTTTGAGAGAAAGATATGACTCCTTTTGCTTGCGAATGTTCCATGCGATACGTTAAGTCTTTTTTACGAAGCATTTCAGAGCAAGGAATTGCTACAAGTCCAGCTTTCAAGCAGGCAAGATACGTAATGTACGCTTCCGGAAGACGTGGAATAATGATTAACACACGGTCCCCTTTTTCCAAGCCAGATCGTTTCAATGCTTGCGCGTATTGATTCACTTGTTCCACGAGTTCCTTATAAGAAAGAGAACGTCGATTGCCGTCTGCATTCACCCAACGAATTGCTTCCCTTTGTGCATCGTCTTGGTACTTATCCAATTCCTTGGCAATATTATAATCCTCTGGTGCAATCAGTTCTTTAAGATCCATCACACATTCCCCCTCTAATTTGATTTCATCATCGCGTCTGCTGAATCAAGAAAAGACGAAAAATTCAAACAATAGTTAAAACAATCTTCTAATAAAATTTTACCATAGATAAGCGGCAGTCACACTGCCAAATTGAAGAAATAAGTAAAAAAAGATGATTATGTAAAAGTTGCGTTATTTGGCAATTGAGCGCTCGTTCAATTTTTGTCCCTACATGATCGACATCCCTCCTTTGGCATTTCCATTGTAAACGTTTTCAGCAAAAAATGCAAGGACCTTTTTCTATTCGTACTGTCATTGAAAAACCGGCTTTCCAAATGAAAAGCCGGTTTTTATTAGATTTTGAGTTCACCCATTCGAATCAATTCAATGACGGCTTGAGAGCGTCCCTTCACCCCTAACTTTTGCATGGCATTGGAAATATGGTTCCGAACGGTTTTCTCACTAATAAATAATTCTTGTGCTATTTCTTTCGTCGTTTTATTTTGAACGAGCAATTCAAACACTTCCCGCTCGCGTTTCGTTAAGAGCGTCCGACGATTCCTATCTATATCCCTCAATCGCTTCACCCTTTCTCGACAAGGCTGTCCCCGCTAGTCGGTCGAGAAGGAAAAATATAGTCATCCTCATATTATGCGGGATAGATAGGGTTCGTGCTGTTCGTTATGTGATTTTGCTCTTATTGATTTCTTCTTCAAATCTCTTTCTTATTTTACCATCCCAAGGGACAGCAGTACCATCTTTTTTCGATATTTGTACAACTGCCCCCCGACCAACAATGCACGGTTCTTCGCTTTCATTTTCAATCAAATAGTGTAAATCCACGGAGCTGTTTCCGAATGATACTAGCTTAATATATACAGTTAACCGTTCATTAAAAAATACTTGTCGAATGAAATCACACTGCAAATCTGCCACCACAAATCCTTTGTCAGAAGTAGGATTTTCCCATTCCGTGAAACCTAATGACCGGAAATAATCAAGTCTCACTTCTTCAAAATAAATAAACGGTTTCGTATTGTTGAGATGAGCGTAAGCATCCGTTTCTGAAAAACGTACTTTGATCGGGATGGAAAAATAAAAATCTTTTCGCCATTCTTCAAAATCGGTAATGTATGAAACATGTTTCACAGCCTTCTCCCCCTATCATCATCTTTTTTAAATACGTACAATTTTATTTAAACGCTTACATATTTTTCTATTATAAAGAGAATGATGCGAGATCGCAATCAAACTGGAATAATCGAGTAGGAGGAGGTGATGAACCTCCGTCCTCTCACACCACCGTACGTACGGTTCGCGTATACGGCGGTTCAATTAAGATGGGTAACGCAAGACTTCCTTCCGTGAATAGCTTATCTTCTTATGCCAGTAGTCACTCCACCCTCCAAGAGGTCTTCCACGGAATTCACCGTTTCCTTCCTCAAGTGAGGTACTACGTTTTCTGTGTTCATCATGACTGACTGAATAGAAAGGGCTATTCTCTCTTCATTGTTCCGTCCTTCCAAACCGTTCTAGACCGATTTGTACTATGACCTCTGATGGTTCAGCTACTCCTCATGAAGTAGGTTATGAAGGGTACTTCACGTATCCATCAGACCTCCCTGGGTAAGGATGTCATCTTTCCTTCCATCTATCCGCTTCATTTACTCTGTATCACCTTTGGCAGAAAGGACTTTGTTGTGTCTTGCAAATTCATCCAATGATACCTAGCCTTGTATGAAGTTCGTGTTCCTCGAGACCTAGTTTCGCGCCCGCTTCCTTCAGATTCCGCGTCACCACGGACACCCTTGCGTTAAGCTAACCACTACTTCTGCCTTCGTGACTCTCACCCTATAGATTACACCCATGCCAGGCGCACAAGAAAGGAACTGGCTGAGTGCCAGTTCCTTTGTCATTATATTTTGTCGCTACCGAAGAAGTTTTTGAAAGATTGGATTGCTGTATCACGGTTTAAGGCAGCAATGGATGTCGTTAGTGGGATTCCTTTTGGACAAGACTGCACACAGTTTTGCGAGTTACCGCAGTCCGCAAGTCCTCCGTCTCCCATAATCGTCTCTAAACGCTCTGCTTTGTTCATTTCTCCTGTTGGATGGGCATTAAAGAGACGCACTTGAGAAAGTGGTGCCGGACCGATGAAATCGTTTTTGTCATTCACGTTTGGACACGCTTCTAAACAAACACCGCACGTCATACATTTGGACAGTTCGTACGCCCATTGTCGCTTCGTTTCTGCCATCCGTGGTCCTGGCCCAAGATCGTACGTACCGTCAATTGGAATCCAAGCTTTGACGCGTTTCAATGCGTCAAACATCCGGCTGCGATCAATCAATAAGTCACGAACGACCGGAAATGTTTTCATCGGTTCTAAGCGAATCGGTTGTTCCAATTGGTCCACAAGCGCCGTACAAGATTGACGTGCTTTGCCGTTAATGACCATGGAACAAGCACCGCACACTTCTTCTAGACAGTTCATATCCCAAACGACTGGAGTTGTTTTTTCTCCTTTTGCGTTCACTGGATTACGACGGATTTCCATCAAAGCGGAAATGACGTTCATATTCGGACGATAATCGACAAGAAATTCTTCTTGATACGGCTGGCTTTCTGGATCATCTTGACGGGTTATAATAAAACGGACTTTTTTATTTTCACTCATTAGTTACCAGCTCCTTGTTTAGTCCCTTTCTTCGCTTGCGAGTAATCTCGTTTCCGCGGTTTAATGAGCGAAATATCGACATCTTCGTATTCGAAGTCAGGGCCATTCTTTCCTGGGTTATATTTCGCTTTTGTTGTTTTTAAGAAATCTTCGTCATTACGTTCCGGGAATTCCGGCTTGTAGTGAGCTCCCCGGCTCTCATCACGGTGATAGGCACCAAGGGTAATCACACGTGCCAATTGAAGCATTCCTTTCAGTTGACGCGTAAAAGATGCCGCTTGGTTACTCCACTTGGAAGTATCCACCATGTTAATGTTTTCCCAACGTTCCATCAGTTCTTGAATTTTTTCGTCCGTTTCAAGTAGCTTTTTATTATATCGTACAACCGTCACGTTATCTGTCATCCACTCACCAAGTTCTTTATGAAGAACATAGGCGTTTTCTTTTCCGTCCATGTTGATAATATGATCATATTCTTCTTGTGCTTTCTTTAACTCACTATCATAGATGGTGGAAGACAAGTCTTCCGCAGACTTATCAAGACCGTTAATGTACTCAACCGCATTTGGTCCGGCCACCATTCCACCGTAAATTGCAGAAAGAAGAGAGTTTGCACCAAGTCTGTTCGCACCGTGTTGTGAGTAATCACATTCTCCAGCTGCAAAAAGTCCTGGAATATTCGTCATTTGATCGTAATCAACCCACATGCCGCCCATGGAATAGTGAACAGCAGGGAAGATTTTCATCGGTACTTTCCGTGGGTCGTCGCCCATAAATTTCTCATAAATTTCCATAATTCCACCAAGTTTAATGTCTAGTTCTTTTGGATCTTTATGAGAAAGATCTAAATATACCATATTTTCGCCGTTAATACCTAGTTTTTGCTCTACGCACACGTCAAAGATTTCCCGAGTGGCGATGTCCCGAGGTACGAGGTTTCCATAAGCCGGATATTTTTCTTCAAGGAAATACCAAGGTTTTCCATCTTTATACGTCCAAACTCGTCCACCTTCTCCCCGAGCAGATTCACTCATGAGACGAAGTTTGTCGTCTCCCGGGATGGCAGTCGGGTGGATTTGAATAAATTCTCCGTTTGCATAATATACGCCTTGCTCGTAAAGTCTTGCAGCAGCAAAACCAGTATTGATAACAGAGTTGGTAGATTTTCCAAAGATGATTCCCGGTCCGCCAGTTGCCATGATAACAGCATCGGCACGGAAGCTTCGGATTTCCATGCTGCGTAAGTTTTGTGCCGTAATTCCACGACAACGTCCTTCTTCATCAATGACAGCAGAAGTAAATTCCCAACCTTCGTACTTATTCACAAGTCCTGCTACTTCATGACGACGAACTTGTTCATCTAACGCATATAGTAACTGTTGTCCGGTTGTCGCCCCGGCAAAAGCGGTACGATGGTGTTGTGTACCACCAAAGCGACGAAAGTCAAGAAGTCCTTCCGGCGTACGGTTAAACATGACTCCCATGCGATCGAGTAAGTTGATAATACCAGGAGCCGCTTCACACATTGCTTTTACCGGTGGTTGGTTCGCCAAGAAGTCCCCACCGTAAATGGTATCGTCAAAGTGCTCCCACGGGGAGTCGCCTTCCCCTTTTGTATTTACCGCACCGTTAATTCCACCTTGGGCACAAACTGAGTGCGACCTTTTTACCGGTACGAGGGAAAAGAGGTCTACTTGTACCCCTGCTTCCGCTGCTTTAATAGTCGCCATTAGACCTGCTAGTCCACCGCCGACAACGATAATTTTACTATTACTCATGGTAAGACCCACTCCTTATAAAGTTGGATAAGTCAAGTTACGCGATGAAAGCAAAGAGTGCTCTCATACCAATGACAGATAAAATGATAAAGATACCGACTGTAACGTACGTCATAATATGCTGTGAACGAGGACTTACAGTAATTCCCCAAGAAACGAAGAATGACCACAGTCCATTTGAAAAATGGAACGTTGCTGACAATACCCCGATGATATAAAAGATCAACATAAATGGACTACTCAGTATATCTGCCATCATATCATAGTTTACCTCTGCACCGAAAGCAGCTTGAATTCTCGTTTCCCATACGTGCCAAGCAATAAAAATAACTAAGATAACTCCAGTGATTCGTTGCCACAAAAACATATGGTTACGGAAAAAGCCGTATCTGCGCGTATTGTTTTTCGCTTGAAATACGATAAACAACCCATAAATTGCGTGAAATAAAATAGGAATATAAATAACGACAAATTCCAAAATAATTCGAAACGGTAAGTTTTCCATAAACCCTGCAGCCGCATTAAATGCTTCCGGCCCTCTCGTCGCAAAATGGTTCACGATAAGATGCTGAACGAGAAATATTCCCACAGGAATGACCCCTAATAGGGAATGCAGTCTACGATTCATAAATTCACGGTTTTCAGCCATGCCTATGTTTTCCCCCTAATTAAGTTTTTTCGTTCAAACAACTACCTACTTCAATGGATTTTTTGAAAAATTGCTTCGATGAAACAACCTCCCTGTTTCCTTCCAAAGACAAGAGGGAAGATCCATTCTCATGTAAACTATTCCAAAAGAAAAACAGTCCTATACATATCCTTGGAGACTGCTTTATTTTTGATCTTCAAATATGTACAATATAACCCTCATGTCTTTGAATATGCATTTTTTCTATTGTTTCTTTCCTATCTGTGGATGGATAAGAAATGAAATGCAGGAAAGAGTCAGGAAAGACTCATTAGTCTGACAAATAGACGATATTCTCTTTCCTTTTCATCAATCCGACAAATTTATTGTACTCTCAGTTTGTTCGGTCGTCAAGAAACTGTCACTGTCTTTTTTACCGATTATCCAATAATAATCCGTTCTGTTGGATATTTATAATATGATTTTGTTTCTTTTCTTTTCACTGAAAATAAAAATACGACGATTCCTACTCTTCCAATAAACATTAAAACCATTAAGGTGATTTGACTGCTTGTTGAAAAGGAAGATGTCGGCACAATCGTTAATCCACACGTTCCAAAAGCCGAACTTGTCACGAAAATAATATCGATAAGATCGACATACGGATTGTTTCCTTCAAAGAAGCTAATCATTAAAATTGCGACAAATAAAACAAACATAAAGAAAGAGAGAACAACGAACGTTCTTTGTTTATCTTCCGGATGTATTTCTCTCCCGAAAACCTTGACGTCACTTTTCCCAAGCGCAAAACTTTTAATCGTTAAAAACATGACTGCAAAGGTCGTCGTTCGAATTCCTCCTCCTACACTGGAAGGACTGGCACCGATGATCATTAAAAAAGATAAAAAAAGTAACGTCGGCAAGGCGTAGACAGAAATATCCATTGTCGCAAGGCCGGCGCTGCGGGCGGTTGCAGAATTAAATAGAGAGTAAAACAACTGTTCATGCCACGTTAACTCCGCATAAAAAAGATCGTGTTCAAACAACCAAATACCGAAAGCACCAATACCAAATAAAAGAAAATATGTTGTCACGGTTACTTTCGTAAACAAACTGAAACGGTACGACTTTTTCCTTTTGATGCTTTGAACATATTCTTTTATTTCCATCAAAACGGGAAATCCAATCGCCCCTGCAAAAATAAGAGTAATGACAACGATTTGTACGAAATAGTCATCGACGAAAGGAATAAAAGATTGTCCTGTCACATCGAAGCCGGAGTTTGTAAAAGCACTCAAAGCACCAAATGCCCCTTGATAATAAGCTTCCCAGACACTGTCAAAATATTGAAGGTAATGAGTTCCAAGAATAAGAGCACCGATTGTTTCAATAGATAAAGCGAGCAATAAAATTCCGCGCATTAATTTGACCATACCGGAAAAATTGTATTGATTTTGATCGACCATAATTAAGAGGCGTTGAGATAAATTAATTTTTCGTCGCAACAACAACCAAATGAATGTTCCCAATGTCATAATGCCAATGCCGCCAACTTGCATCGCCAAAGCTAAAATAATCACCCCAGTGAGACTTAATGTTTGAGAAACATCAAAGACAGTCAGACCTGTGACACTCACGGCAGAAACGGAAGTAAATAACGCCTCCATGTATGTTAAACGAATGCCTTCATTCTGAGAGACAGGTAACCAGATTAGAATGCTAAATATGAAAATAGATACAATATATGCTGCGATGATGATACGAAAAGGAGTCATCACTGCTGCGATTTTCCTTCTGATCATCTCCTTTACCTCCTCTCAATTCTGACTTAGTATATCATGTCTCTATTTTGAAAACTACATCACCGAAAAGATGGTTTATTAGGTATAATGAGAACGGGATTGAAAGGAGGGAGACGATGGAGTTAAAGGAAAAGTTTGGAATACAGCTTTTACGTACCGTACTACTCCCTGAGTTATTGGGAAAAGAAGAATCCGATTTGCTTTATTGGGGAGGAAAAGTCATTGCCCGACAGTATCCAGCGGATTCCTTAGAAGATATTCTTCTCTTTTTTAAAAAAGCAGATTGGGGAGAACTACATATTGTAAAGAAAAAAAAGAGAGAGATTCACTTTCAAATGAAACAGCAGTCTCCACCGCTTGACTATCATTTAGAAGCCGGTTATCTTGCTGAACAAATAGAAAGATTAGAAGGGAAAGCGGCAGAGACGTATATTCATAAAAAGGCAAAACATATTTCTTTCATTGTACAATGGGATACATAATTAATCTTCTTCTTGGAGACGCGAAAGCAACTCTTTCGACACAGAAGCGGGGATAGATAACTTTCGTAATTCTTCCTCCGAAGCTTCTTTGATTTTATGGACGGAACCGAAATGACGGAGGAGGAGTTTTTTTCTTTTTTCTCCAATTCCCGGGACTTCGTCTAATATAGACGCAAATGCTGATTTTTTCCGACGCGTCCGGTGAAATGTAATAGCAAAACGATGGACTTCATCTTGAATTCGTTGAATTAAATAGAACGCATTGCTATTTCGTTTTAAATGAACGGCTTTCGCTTCTTCTCCAATGATCAAATGAGAAGTACGATGTTTTTCGTCTTTGACAATCCCTGCGACAGGAATGGATAATCCAAGTTCATCTTCTAAGACGCTTTTTGCGACATTCAGCTGTCCCTTCCCACCATCGACCAAAATTAAGTCAGGAAGTGGTAATTTTTCTTTAAGGAGACGAAGGTATCGACGGCGAATGACTTCTTCCATTGTTTTATAATCATCTACGCCAGAAACGGTATTTATTTTATATTTGCGATATTCACTTTTCTCTGGTTTTCCGTCAAGAAAAGTCACCATTACAGAGACTGGATTCGTCCCTTGAATGTTAGAGTTATCAAAAGCTTCAATGCGATGTGGAACATCAATCTTTAATATTTTCCCAAGTTCTTCTACGGCTTGCACCGTACGCTCTTCGTCCCGCTCAATTAAGAAAAACCGTTCTCGCAATGATTGCTTAGCATTTTTTTCCGCTAATTCAATCCATTCTTTTTTTCGCCCCCTTTTCGGTTGGGTCACTGCCATTCCGAGCAAATGGGACGCCATTTCCGTATCGATATGAGAAGGAATAATTACTTCTTTTGGTTTCATATGGGCTTCAGAACTATAAAATTGACCTAAAAAAGTGAGAAAGTCTTCTTCCGGGTCTCGGTAAAATGGAAAAATGGAGACATCTCTTTCGATTAGTTTTCCTTGTCGAATAAAAAATACTTGAACACACATCCATCCTTTATCGAACGTATATCCAAACACATCCCGACTCACTTGATCATTGACCATCATCTGCTGTTTTTCCATCACTGCATCGATATTCATGATAATATCACGGTACTCTTTGGCTCGCTCAAAATCTAATTCCTCGGCAGCCGCTTCCATTTTTTTCTCAAGTTCTTTTTTTACTTCGTGATGTCCGTTATTTAAAAAACGATGAATTTGTTGCACAAGCTCTTGGTTTTGTTCCTCTGACACTTCGAATTCGCAAGGAGCAAGACATTGACCAATATGATAATAAAGGCACACCCGTTTCGGTAACGTACGACATTTCCGTAAAGGATATAAACGATCTAGTAATTTTTTCGTTTCATTGGCTGCACTGGCATTCGGATACGGACCGAAATATTTTGCCCCATCCTTTTTTACTTTTCGAGTAATCACTAAACGAGGGTGGGTTTCTTTTGTAATTTTTAAGTACGGATACGACTTATCATCTTTCAATAAAACGTTATATTTCGGCTCATGCTTTTTAATTAAATTCATTTCTAAAATTAACGCTTCTAATTCAGAGGAAGTAATGACATATTCGAAATCCGCTATTTCATTCACGAGTCGTTGCGTTTTTCCATCGTGGCTTCCGGTAAAATAAGACCGCACCCTATTCTTTAAAATTTTCGCTTTTCCAACGTAAATAACCGTTCCATGCTTATCTTTCATTAAGTAACAACCCGGTTGTTCCGGAAGTGTTGGAAGTTTTTCTTTCACATTTCCCACGAAATTCACCACCTTTCCTCTCCGTTTCGTTAAACAGACGAAAAACTGCTGAGACTATCAGCAGTTTTTCCGTGTTCATTACATGTGTTTGTTTAGAAGTTCAATCAACTGTTCTTTTGGTTGGAATCCTACTACTTGATCAACGACTTCACCATCTTTAAACACGAGTAAAGTTGGAATACTCATGACCCCGTATTTTCCTGCTGTTTCTTGGTTCTCATCGACGTCAATCTTCGCTATTTTCACTTTTCCACCTAATTCTTGATCCACTTCTTCCAACACAGGCGCAATCATTTTACAAGGTCCACACCATGGAGCCCAAAAGTCAGCTAGCACTACTCCTTCCGACGTTTCACTCGCAAAATTTTGATCAGTTACATTTACAATCGCCATGGAAATCCTCCTTATTGAGTGATATAAATATTTTCCATATATGCATTATAGCACTCACTTTTGTAACTAGCGAATAAGATGCTTCTTTTGCGTTAATGTACCCTTTCTTTGAAGAATTAAATCACGCTGCTTTACGTTCATTCACATGAAGCATGGCTTGGAGAAATGTAACTATCTCCGAATGCCTGAAGGTAAATTGTTCTATTCACCCGGAATCAGTGACATAAAAATCTCTAACAACATCATCGATTCAAATGACATTGTTAGAGATGGATGGAAGGGATTTTACCATCCCTTCGCGTCTTTATGCTAACTCTTTTTTAAATGCTTCTGTTAATTTTGGTACCACGTCGAATAAATCGCCAACGATGCCATAGTCGGCTACATCAAAAATTGGTGCTTCCGGATCTTTATTGATTGCCACAATCACTTTCGAGTTGGACATTCCCGCTAAGTGTTGGATCGCCCCGGAAATACCGCAAGCAATGTATAAATCCGGCGTCACCACTTTTCCTGTCTGCCCAATTTGCATGGAATAGTCACAATATCCCGCATCACAAGCTCCGCGCGATGCTCCAACAGCTGCTCCTAACACTTCTGCGAGTTCTTCCAACGTCTTAAAGCCTTCCGCGCTTTTCACACCCCGGCCACCGGAGACGATAATGCTTGCTTCTGCCAAATCGATGCCACCAGAGGTCTTTTTCACGACTTCTTTGACAATGGTGCGAAGATCTTTGATGTCTACGTCTACCGTTGTAATATCTCCGGTGCGTGCCGTGTCTTCTTCTAATGGCGCAATATTGTTTGGACGAATCGTCGCAAATACAAGTCCTTCTTCGATTTGTTTTTTCTCAAAAGCTTTCCCGGAATAAATCGGACGTGTGAAGACAACATCGTCTCCATTCACTTCTACATCTACCGCATCGGAGATTAACCCAGCACCTAATTTCGTCGCAATGCGAGGAGCGATATCTTTTCCGGAAGATGTATGTCCAATCATGATCCCTTCTGGTTTTTCAGATTCTACCACTTGCAAAAATGCTTGTGTATACGCGTCAGTGGTAAATTGTTTTAATTCGTCGTTTTCAGCCACAAGCACGCGGTCTGCGCCAGAATGAATCATTTTTTCCGCATGACTGCTTGCATTTTCGCCAAAGAGGACACCAACGACTTCTCCGCCATTTGCTACTTGACTTGCGGCTGCAATTGCTTCAAACGTGACATTTCTTAGCTCTCCACCTTTGAGTTCTCCTAATACGAGTACTTTTTTCGCCATCGTTTTTCCCTCCACATTATATGACTTTTGCTTCGTTTTTGAGTAAGCTGACAAGTTCGTTCACTTGCTCATCGATTTCTCCTTCTAAGACTTTTCCGGCACCTTTTTCCGGTGGTAAATACTTGTCTAACGTCTTCGTTTTTGCGGCAATCTCCTCTTCGTCCAAGTCTAAATCATCAATATCCAACGTGTCTAACGGTTTCTTTTTCGCTTTCATAATTCCTGGTAGCGAAGGATAACGTGGTTCGTTCAAACCTTGTTGACACGTCACAAGAAGTGGAAGCGATGTTTCAATCTTTTCCACATCTCCTTCGACATCTCGTTCAATCTCCACTTTCTCACCATCTACTTGAATGCCGGTGATCGTTGTCACTTGATTGATGCCAAGTCCTTCCGCGACGCGTGGGGCCACTTGACCGGCACCGTCATCGACAGCGACGTTTCCACCGAGAATGATGTCATAGTCTTGCTCTTTTAAGTAAGCTGTTAACGCTTCTGCGACAGTAAAATGATCGATTTCTTCGTCGAAGTCTTCCATATCAATCAATACCGCTTTATCGGCACCCATCGCAAGGGCTGTGCGCAACTCTTTTTCTGCTTCTTCATCCCCCACAGTGACGACGGTTACTTCGCCTCCATGTTCATCGCGAAGAACAATGGCTTCTTCAATGGCGTACTCATCGTACGGGTTTATAATGAATTCTGCTCCTTCTTCATCGACGACACCGTCATTAATCACAATTTTTTCTTCCGTATCAAACGTTCTTTTCATCAAGACAAAAATGTTCATTGGCTGATTTCCCTCCTATAAGTTCTAAGTCACTTATATGTACCTACACCAAATCGATAAGGTGTATGGTCACTTTTATTTATCTTGAAAGTTTGGTTTCCGTTTTTCAATAAAAGCTTGAATCCCTTCTTTTCCATCGTGAGAGTCGTACGCCTTACCAAATAGTTCGGCTTCTTTCTTCGATCCATCCTGAAAAGTTGGCCGTTCGCTATATGTGAGTAATTCCATCACCATTTCGATTGTCACCTTACTTTTTTCGACCACTTTCTCCGCTAAGCGCATCGCTGTGGAAAAAACATCTTCCGCTTCACAAGCAATGTTCACAAGTCCAATTTTTTCTGCCTCTTCACCCGTCATAGGCTCACCGGTAAGCATCATTTCAGCGGCTTTTGCTTTTCCGACAAGATCGGGTAGTCGTTGGCTTCCGGCAAATCCGGGGATAATTCCAAGGGTTAATTCCGGAAGACCGAGTTTCGCATCTTTGGCAGCCACTCTCAAGTGACAAGCCATGGCCAGTTCCAAACCACCTCCAAGGGCAGCGCCATGGATAGCAGCAATGACTGGTTTTTTCATCCCTTCAATGCGTTTAAATAATGTTTGTCCAGTGTACGCCATCCGGCTAAATTCCTGCCCATCTTTCACTTCTAAAAATTCTTTAATATCAGCACCGGCTGCGAAAAATCGACCTTCTCCATGCAAAATGATCGCTTTTAGTGAATCATCTGCATTCACTGTGTCAATAGCTTCCGATAACTCTTCCAGTACGGCTGTTGAAATGGCATTTGCTGGTGGTCGGTTTAATCGCAGGATACCAATTGGACCTTCTTTTTGAATCGAAAAAAAATCCATACACAACGACTTCCTTTCTTATGCTTCCTCTCTTCCCTTCGCACCAAAACCATAGAGCAACATTTCATAGACGGAATCGGTAAATGACTCCAAATCATATTTACAATCTTTCATCACCCAATTTGTAACTACTTCATCGAGCGTACCAAATAACATTTGCCGGGCCAGCTTTTCGTTTAATTCAGGAAAAAACACTTTTTTATTGATTCCTTCAATAATTAAATCTTCCATGAGGGTTAAATAATCTTTCAGCACCTCATTAATCCGATAGCGAAGTTTACTACTAGACTGCCGTAACTCGAGTTGAGTAACAATGGCTAAATCGGTATTTGCAGCAAGTTGTTTGAAATGCATTTCAACAATCGCTCTTAGCTTTTCCTCGAGGGAATCCGACTCGCTCATTCGTTGTTTTGTTTTTTCGACAAAAGCACTCATTTTTTCTTCAAATAAAGAAATTAAAATATCTTCTTTATTGTTGAAATATAGATAAATCGTTCCATCGGCCACGCCTGCTTCTTTGGCGATTTTGGACACTTGTGCATTGTGAAAACCATTGGCGGCAATGACGCGCACAGCCGCTTCAATAATTTGTTCATATTTTGGCCCTTTTCGCTTTCCCATTTGTCAACTTCCTTCCCTCATTCACCGGTTGGCGTAAGTGAATGATTATTCAGTCGGCTTGTGATTACTATTCTAGGTAAAAATAAAATCGTTGTCAATCGCCAATTATTTTTATTTTGTTTGTTCGTATGGGAAGGAAGTTTTTTTCTTTTCTTCTTCTACTAACACTCGTTTTAAAATTTTGCCGACACTCGTTTTAGGAAGTTCTGTGCGAAATTCATATAAACGAGGGACTTTGTAAGCAGCTAAGCGACTACGACAAAACGCATTCAATTCTTCCTCGGTCACTTTCCTTTCTTTTGTAGGTACGATAAAAGCTTTCACTGTTTCACCTCGGTAAGGATCCGGCACCCCAATGACGACCGCTTCTTGCACAGCTTCGTGTTCATATAACACTTCTTCAATCTCGCGTGGATATATATTAAAACCACCGGCAATAATCATATCTTTTTTGCGATCCGCAATATAAAAATAACCATCTTCATCCATATACGCCATATCTCCGGTGAACAACCAATCGCCCTTTAAAGTGACGGCAGTCTCTTCTGGTCTGTTCCAATAACCTTTCATCACTTGAGGACCTCGTACAATCAATTCCCCGATTTCTCCTGCTTCAAGTAGCCGATCTTCTTCGGAGGAATAAATGGCAGCTTCGGTATCCGGCCATGGTATGCCGATACTTCCTTCTTTTCTTTTTCCCCAAATTAAATTACAATGCGTCACAGGAGAAGCTTCCGTTAACCCATAACCTTCCACTAGCTTTCCCCCCGTCACTTTTTCAAACTGTTGTTGGACTTCTAAAGGCAATGGAGCAGAACCACTAATACAAGCCCGGATAGAAGATAAGTCATAGTGTTTCAGTTTTTTATGGTTTAACAAGCCGACGTACATGGTTGGTGCGCCTGGGAAAATCGTAATGTTTTGTTTTTCAATCGTTTTCATTACTTCTTCCGGCTCAAACTTCGGAAGAATGATTAACTCTGCTGCATGCATGATGGACAAGTTCATTGAAACAGTCATGCCGTACACGTGGAAAAAAGGGAGAACTGCTAATATTTTCTCTTTCCCTTCATCCAGTTCATACATCCAATGCAAACATTGCGTCGTATTTGCTCCTAAATTCTCGTGTGTAAGCATCACTCCTTTCGCAACTCCGGTTGTACCACCAGTGTATTGCAGTAGAGCTATATCTTCTTCTCCGTTTATTTCGACATTTACTTCGTCTGTCCTTTTTTTACGTAACATTTTTTGAAAAGAAAAGATATGTTGGTCATCTACCTCCACATCCACTTTTATTTTCTTCTCTTTCCATTGCGTAAGCGGATACAAAACTTTTTTTGGAAAAGGGAGCGCTTCTTGAATACTAGTTACGACAATTTTTTCAAGCGATGTTTCTTTCTTCACTTTCATCACACGAGGAAATAAGTCATCTAAACAAATTATCACTTTCGCACCGGAGTCTATTAGTTGATGCTTGAGTTCTCTTTCCATGTATAAAGGATTCGTTTGAACAACAATTCCACCTGTCATTAAGACAGCATAATAACTAATGACCGTCTGGGGCAAGTTCGGAAGCATAATCGCTACCCGATCCCCTTTTTGAACGCCCATTTCCTTTAAACCATGAGAAAAAGTGACTACATCTTGCCACAGTTGTTTAAATGTCCACGTGTTCCCATAAAAATTGATGGCCCGATGATTCGGATAAGTTATCATTGTATCTTTTAAAAATAAATGCAACGCCTTTTTTTCATAAGAAATAGAATGAGGGATTTGTTTTGGATAATGATCATACCAGATGGGTTGCGTATCAACTTGCATGTGTGCTCCTCCTCTTTTTCGCACCTCTCCTTTCTTTCATCCATTCTTCTCTCTCATTCTATTGTACTGAATTATCACTCATTTTGAAATAGTATTTTAAAAGAAATCGTGAAGCAACCTCTTTTGGGAGAAGTTTAGAAGTTATTTTCCGTTGCCAAAACTCTATAAAACTCTAAAGTTTTGTTTATTTCCTGCTTCAACGTGTCCGATTTTGCCGAAGCTACTCTCGTTTGGTATAACACTCCACAGGCGTTAATTCGGGTACAACGAAC
>NZ_WKJG01000025.1 GCF_027853235.1 Aliibacillus thermotolerans | reverse complement strand
AATAAGATGCTTCAGAAGGGACATTGTCAGAAACGAGAAATCCACAATTCAGCTTGAAAACGACATCATCATTTAGTCGTTTAACTAGGTCTTTAACGGTTGGAATTCGTTCCACGTATCGAATGAAGACAGAAATAATCATCGCGGCATAATTCAGCTCTTCAGGTGCGCCAAAACGCGACTTTTTAGTGACTTCATGGTAAATGGCATCTAAATCTATCGCAGAAATAACGGCTTCATATTTTTGGGTAGGTTCCATGTCATATAATTCTTGGATGCTAAATAGACTAGGTTGTCGTATAATGGTCATAAGAAGCGCTCCTCCAGTCTTTTTATGGTTTTCGTGTTATTACCATTATACAAGATTTGGGGAGGTGCTTCTTTTTTCAACGCTCAAAATCATTGGGAGACAAGGGCTATGAGTTATGAAATTCATTCTAATGTATTACAAAAAAATCATAGAAGAAAAAACATTAATTGACCATGTTTTTACATTCTGCCATAATAGCATATCAGAAAATTGTGATAGGAACATTCCTTTAAATTGCGTTGATAGTCGTAGCTATCTTTACACAAACGGGTTTGAGTGGGTTTATTAATGTTTTTTACAGGGTAATGAGGACCTCAATAAATCTTTCTCAAAAAAAATTATATTCAAATTACATTCACTAGCATTTCCCCAAACAAAAACAGGCTATCTCATCATAAATGAGATAGCTTGTAAACGTTGATAAATCAATTTTTTTATTAAGATTAACGCTTAGAGAACTGAGGAGCTCTACGTGCGCCTTTAAGACCGTATTTCTTCCGTTCCTTCATGCGTGCATCTCTTGTAAGGTATCCTGCCGCTTTTAATGGTTTACGGAAGTCAGGATCTACTTCCAGAAGTGCACGAGCAAGCCCATGACGAATGGCACCTGCTTGTCCTGTAAATCCTCCGCCTTTTACTGTTACTTTTAAGTCATATTGACCTTCTGTTCCGGTTTCCACGAGTGGTTGTTTTACAACGAGTTTTAACGTTTCAAGATTAAAATAGTCATCGATGTCACGGCCATTGATTGTAATTTTGCCATCACCAGGGACGACGAAGACGCGAGCTACTGAGTTTTTACGACGTCCGGTGCCGTAATATTGCACTTGTGCCAAAATGAATACCCTCCTTTAATATTAGCCGCGAAGTTCGTACTTCTCCGGCTGTTGTGCTTGATGTTTATGTTCCGATCCGCTATATACGTATAATTTTTTCGCTTGTTTACGTCCAAGTGGACCTTTTGGTAGCATGCCTTTTACTGCTAGTTCAATCATTCTTTCTGGTTTTTTCTGAAGCATTTCTGCTGCTGGTGTTTCTTTTAAACCGCCGCCATATTGGCTGTGACGATAATATTTTTTGTCGCGTAATTTGTTTCCAGTGAGCTGAATTTTCTCTGCGTTAATAACAATGACATAGTCTCCTGTATCGACATGCGGTGTATATTGAGGCTTATGCTTTCCGCGAAGAATAGACGCTACTTCACTGGAAAGGCGACCTAACGTTTGACCTTCTGCATCAATGACGTACCATTTGCGCTCTACTTCGTTAGGCTTTGCCATATATGTTGTACGCATTCGCTGTACCTCCTCTAAATCATTCGTTCAGTATATATCACAGTCTATTGTTTACGTTCATCATTTCATTCCCGGGGCTGTGGGTTGTGAAATGGTTGAAATGCCAAGTAACATCATATAATACCACAGCGTAAATGTCAATGTGAATAGCGGATGTTTACGCTTATTTTTCATATTGGACATGCCATAAATACAGACCGCGTCCCGGGGCCGTCTTTCCTGCCAGACTGCGATCTTTTCCTGCGATCATGTCGGGAATGTCTTCTGCTTTTCTCTTTCCTTGTCCGACTTCTAACAATGTCCCGACCATGATGCGAACCATGTTGTATAAAAAACCATTTCCTCGACAGATGAAAACGAGCTCATCGTCATGTTCTTCAAAGGTTGCCACAGTAACCGTACGTACCATATCTTCTACTTCTGTATTGGCAGCGCAAAAGGATGTGAAGTCATGAGTTCCGATGAAATAACGAGCCGCTCGCTTCATTTCTGCGATGTTTAATGGATGCGGACATTGGTAAGTATAATGACGGCGAAAAACATCTCCTTCCCCACGTAAAATTCGATACCGGTACTCTTTTTCCACTGCATCAAAACGAGCGTGAAAATTGGATGGGACAAAAGTGACGTCATGGACATAGACATCGCCAGGAAGATGGCTATTCATTGCTTTTGGCCAACGTTCAGGCGGAATGGATAGCGGCGTATCAAAATGAATGACTTGTCCAATGGCGTGGACGGAGGCATCGGTTCTTCCGGAAGCATATACTTTCACCGCTTCTTTATGAATATGTTGCAGCGCCCTCTCGATTTCTCCTTGGACAGTTCGGGCATTCGGTTGCTTTTGAAATCCTGAAAAGTACGTTCCATCATAACTCAAAATAGCCTTCACTCGTTGCAATGTGACCTCTCCTCACTGTCTTAAAAACATACATATCATACCAAAACAAAAAACGACCAAACAAGCAGCTGTGTCTCTTCTTCTCCACGTGAGCTTACGTAATTTCGTCCTTCCAACACCACCGTGATAACCCCGGGCTTCCATGGCATAAGCTAGCTCTTCTGCCCGACGAAATGAACGAACGAATAGCGGAACGAGTAAAGAAATAAACGCCTGCGACCGATCTTTCAAAGACCCTTTCGTAAAGTCTGCTCCCCGTGCTACTTGTGCTTTTAACACTTTCTCTGTTTCTTGTAAAAGCGTTGGAATAAATCGAATTGCAATGGACATCATAAACGCAATTTCATGAGGAGATATCCCAAAACGCTCAAGCGGACGAAAGATTTGTTCTAACGCATCGGTTAAATCAATAGGACTTGTCGTCAACGTGAAAAGAGACGTCATCCAGACGAGTAAAAACAAGCGCATGGCAATAAAAGTTCCTTCTTGCAGTCCCCCGCTATAGACGGAAAATGCTCCTAGAGAAAGCAAAATCGTTCCTTCCTTTGTAAAAAATGCGTGCAACAAAAAAGTAAAAGCAATCAAAATAAGAATCGGAATCATTCCTTTACGCATGTAGCGAAAAGAGACGCCGGAAAGGAAAAACATGATGAGCGTACCGACCCATACCGATCCATACCCAATCCAATCGTTCGTCATAAAGATAATGATGAGAAGGAAAAATAAACATAACAATTTTGCCCTAGCATCCATGCGATGTAAAACCGATTGTCCCGGTAAGTATTGTCCAATGATCACATGTTCAAACATGAGGCGTTAATCCTTTCCTATTTCTTTCCTTCACCCATTCTTTTGCTGCTTGTGCCGGCGTTAATTGATAAGAAGAAAAAGTAACTTGAAATTTCTCTTCGATTTGTTTTAATAAGCGAACGGACTCCGGAATATCTAACCCGAATTGGGCCAGTTCTTCTGTCTTCGCGAATATTTCCGTCATCATTCCTTCCATCACAATCTTTCCTTTGTCCATGACGACAAGACGTTCGGCCAATTGTAAAGCTTCATCCATCTCGTGGGTGATAAGAATCATCGTTGCTTTTTCTTCTTGTTGCCAACCTTTGAAAAGCTTGATCATTTCTTCTTGTCCCTTGGGATCTAATCCGGCAGTTGGTTCATCTAAAATGAGCACTTTTGGCTTCATGAGCAACACGCTTAAAATAGCGACCCGTCGCATTTGGCCACCGCTCAATTCAAATGGAGAGCGCGAAAGAATCGTTTCATCTAGCCCGACTTGTGCTAATCTGTCCGGCAATTCTTTTAACAATCGTTTTTTCGACAAGCCGAAATTTAAAGGACCAAAAAGAAGCTCTTTCTCTACCGTATCTTCAAACAATTGATGTTCCGGATATTGAAAAACCATCCCCACTTTTTGACGCAGTGTTTTTAGTTGCTTTCTTTTTGCTTTGCGATCGATGATTTCTCCTCCAACGATCACTTGACCGGCGTCGGGCTTTAATAAGCCATTTATGTGTTGGACAAGGGTTGACTTCCCAGACCCCGTTTGACCGATAATGGCTGTTGTAGAACCTGAAGGAAACGTTGTTGACACTTGTCGTAACGCATGTGTCTCAAAGGGAGTTTTCTTCATATAAATGTGGTTTGTCTTTCGAAATTCTATTTTCATTGGTCCAAACTCTCCCTCATCAACTCTTCTAACATCGATGACATTTGATGTTCATCTAAATTGCTCAATTGTCGGTACAATGCGAAACGATACGGAAGTGGCACTTGCTTTTTTTCGAGTAAGGGAAGGGAAGAAAATAACTCTGAGGTTGGTATATCAATGGAAATGTTCCCCTTTTCCATATATACGAAGCGATCCGACAACAGCGCTTCCTCGAGATGATGAGTGACAGAAAGAATGGTAAGCCCTTTTGTATGCAGTTCTTTCACCAGTTGAAGAACATCTTTTCGTCCTTTCGGGTCAAGCATAGAAGTTGCTTCATCGAAAACGATAATCTTCGGCTCTAAGGCGAGGATACCAGCAATAGCCACTCGTTGCTTTTGTCCACCTGAAAGTCGGTGTGGTTCTTTATCTAATAGTTCATGTATTTGCACTTCTTTCGCTACCCGATTGATTCGTTCTATCATTTCCTCTCGTGACAGACCTGCATTCTCCATTCCAAAGGCGATATCATCTCTGACCGTCGGAGCAACAAATTGGTGGTCCGGGTTTTGAAAGACCATGCCTACTTGTCTGCGAATCTCAGGTAGATACTCTTTCTTATCCGTCGGTCTTCCGTTGATCATGACACGTCCTTTCGTTGGAAGGAAAAGAGCATTACACATGCGAGCAAAAGTTGATTTCCCCGATCCATTCCGTCCCATGAATGTGACCCATTCGCCTTTTTTAATATTTAAATGGACGTCCTGTAGCACCCACGGCCCGTTATCTTCATAGCGAAAGAATACGTGATCTACCTTTACCGCCACTTCCATTTTCCCGCTCCCCTTATGAAAGTAATCTCATATTGTTAACATGTATATTGTATTAGGTTAACAATTAAAAATCAAATAAAATAAAAAGGGCTGGACCACCTAAATGGTTCGTCCAGTCCTTCCTTCATATTACGGAATCATATAAGAAGAAAAAGAGAGTATAAACGAAAAACGTCTATACAAACTCAATAATAGCCATTTCTGCCCCATCTCCACGACGAGGGCCTAATTTTAAGACACGCGTATAACCACCTTGACGATCTTCATAACGTGGAGCGATGTCATCGAACAGCTTTTGAACAGCGTCTTTTCCTGTTTCTTCATCTGCCACTTCTTTACGAACAAATTGGGCTACTTGGCGGCGGGCATGTAAGTCCCCTTTTTTTCCAAGCGTTACCATTTTCTCGATAAAACCGCGCAATTCTTTCGCCTTTGCTTCTGTTGTTTCAATACGTTCGTTGATGATTAAGTCGGTTGCCAAGTCACGAAACAACGCTTTTCTTGCAGCGCTATCACGACCAAGTTTTGCGTAAGCAGGCATGTATATTCCCCTCCTTTTTCTCAAATAGTAAAAATGCGTAGACTAGTCTTCTTTGCGTAGGCTTAAGTTTAATTCAGCCAGCTTCGATTGTACTTCTTCCAACGATTTCCGTCCTAAATTCCGTACTTTCATCATATCTTCTTCCGTCTTTTGTGTCAGTTCTTGGACGGTGTTAATACCAGCGCGTTTCAAACAGTTGTAAGACCGTACCGATAAATCCAGCTCTTCAATCGTCATTTCAAGCACTTTTTCTTTCTGATCTTCTTCTTTTTCCACCATGATTTCAGCGTTTTGAGCTTGATCGGTAAGACCTACAAAGATGTTTAAGTGCTCCGTCAAGATCTTTGCACCTAAGGAAACCGCTTCTTCTGGACGAATGCTTCCGTCTGTCCACACATCAAGGGTTAATTTATCATAGTTTGTAATTTGTCCTACCCGCGTGTTTTCCACTTGGTAATTCACACGGGAAACAGGGGTATAAATAGAATCAATAGGGATGACTCCGATCGGTAAGTCCTCGCTATTGTTTCCTTCCGCCGGGACATATCCGCGACCACGCTTTGCCGTTAATCTCATCTGTAAACTAGCGCCTCGTGTGAGCGTAGCAATATGCAAATCTGGATTCAATATATCGACATCGCTATCGTGCGTGATATCTTTTGCAGTAACGACCCCTTCTCCTTCTGCACTTAACTCGAGTACTTTTTCTTCATCGGAGTATATTTTCAGAGCTAACTTTTTTAAGTTCAATACAATGGTAGTAACATCTTCTACAACGCCCTCAATCGTAGAAAATTCATGCAGCACACCATCAATTTGAACATTCGTAACAGCTGCTCCTGGAAGGGAGGATAATAATATACGACGCAAGGAGTTTCCTAAAGTTGTACCGTATCCTCGCTCAAGCGGTTCTACGACAAATCTACCGTACGTAAGATCCTCGCTCAATTCAACCGTTTCGATATTAGGTTTTTCGATTTCGATCATTCTACAATATACCCTCCTTCAAAACGTCCACACTCCGGGAAAGAAGTAACATACACCGGAATGTTACACTTAGGCAGTTCCCGACACGTTACCAACCAAAAGTCAACAATGCGTAAGATTCGTCCAAACGTAACCTTACCCATTATTGACATTTCAGGAAAAACTATACCTCTCCCGGGTTACACTCTGCGACGTTTTGGCGGACGGCAACCGTTGTGAGGTACTGGAGTGACATCGCGAATGACGCTTACTTCAAGACCTGCTGCTTGGAGTGAACGAATGGCAGCTTCACGACCTGCCCCCGGTCCTTTTACCGCGACTTCTACTGTTTTTAACCCTTGCTCAACCCCAGCTTTAGCTGCCGTTTCCGCTGCCATTTGAGCTGCGAAAGGAGTCGATTTACGAGAGCCTTTAAAGCCGAGTCCCCCTGCACTTGCCCAAGATATTGTGTTCCCTTGTGTATCGGTGATCGTAACGATCGTGTTATTAAAAGTGGAACGAATGTGAGCAATACCGGACTCAATATTTTTACGTTGACGACGTTTACGTCCCGTAGATTTTGGTTTAGCCATGAAAACAAACCTCCTTTATTTATTACTGTTTTTTGTTTGCAATTGTACGACGTGGTCCTTTGCGCGTACGAGAGTTATTTTTTGTATTTTGTCCTCGTACTGGTAAACCGCGGCGATGACGAATGCCTCGGTAGCTTCCGATTTCGATAAGACGTTTAATGTTCAAGGAAGTTTCGCGACGCAAATCTCCTTCTACCGTCAAATTGTTGACGACGCGGCGAATATTTTGAAGCTCTTCTTCCGTTAAATCACGGACACGCGTATCTTCATTTACACCTGCTTCTTTCAAAATCTTTTGTGCAAGAGATTTTCCAATACCGTAAATATACGTTAAGGAAATGACCACGCGCTTATCACGAGGAATATCTACACCTGCAATACGTGCCATTGAAGTTGCACCTCCTTTTGAATTATCCTTGTCGTTGTTTATGCTTTGGATTTGAACAAATAATCATGACCGTACCTTTACGGCGAATGACTTTGCAGTTTTCACACATTGGTTTCACAGATGGTCTTACCTTCATGTTTCGTTACCTCCTTCATTACGCGGAGTACATGCAAGAACATTACGACGGAATCTCTAATCATTTTATTTATAACGATACGTAATACGTCCGCGGGATAAGTCATATGGTGAAATTTCCACCGTTACTTTGTCCCCAGGCAAAATACGAATGAAGTGCATGCGAATTTTTCCAGACACATGCGCCAAGATTTTATGCCCGTTTTCAAGCTCCACTCGAAACATGGCATTTGGAAGCGGCTCGAGTACTGTGCCTTCCATTTCAATAACATCATCTTTGGCCATGAATTTACTCTCCTTCCATTCAGTAAATATAAACCCTTGGTTACACGTCTTATTGGCTGATAACTTGAGAGAGCTATCTACAATTCCGTTAAAATTTCATAACCAGTTGGAGTGACCGCCACGGTATGCTCGAAATGAGCACAATTTTTCCCATCAGTCGTAACGACGGTCCAATTGTCCGATAACGTGTGGACATATCTTTCTCCTGCATTCACCATCGGTTCAATCGCGAGCACCATCCCCGGTTTTAGTCGAGGTCCTCTCCCTGGTGGTCCGAAATTAGGAATTTGGGGATCTTCATGTAAATTTTGACCAACCCCATGCCCAACATATTCCCGTACGATAGAAAAACCATTTTCTTCTACATACGTTTGAATAGCATGAGAGATATTTGATAAACGTGCTTTCGGCTTCACTTCCTCGAGCCCTTTAAATAACGATTCTCTTGTTACATCCAATAACCGTTCGTCTTCTTTTGAGATGTTTCCTACCGGATACGTCCAAGCAGAGTCTCCGTGATAGCCGTCATAATTTGCCCCAATATCAATGGAGACAATGTCTCCCTCTCGTAAAACTCGTTTACCCGGAATGCCGTGCACCAACTCTTCATTTACTGAAATACAAGTGTTTCCAGTAAATCCATTGTAGCCTTTAAATGACGGTATTGCACCATGTTTTCGAATCGTCTTCTCAGCAATTTCATCCAATTCTTTAGTGGTAATACCAGGTCGAATATGCTTTTTCATTTCTTCGTGGGTTAAAGCAACAATCCTACCTGCTTCCCGCATTATTTTGAGTTCGCGATCCGTTTTAGAAATAATCATGCATGGAGTCCTTTCAGTAATTCATCTACCTCTTCAAAGACTTTATGAATCTCTTGACTACCGTCAATGTTTCGAAGGTAGCCTTTCTTTTCATAAAAATCAATGAGAGGCTGTTGTTGTTCAATGTTTACATCTAATCGTTTTTTCACCGTTTCCGGTTTATCGTCATCCCGTTGTACGAGTGTACTTCCATCGACGTCACAAATTCCTTCCACTTTTGGCGGATTATATTTAATGTGATAGGTTTTCCCTGATGTTGGTGAAACGCGACGTCCAGTGAGTCGCTCTTCTAATTCTTCTCTCGGTACATCAATGTTTAACACATAGTCTAATTGTTTGCCAAGAGAAGCAAGAATTTCTTCCAGAGCTTCTGCTTGCTGAACGGTACGAGGAAAGCCGTCAAGAAGAAAACCGTTTTTACAATCATCTTTTCCAAGACGTTCTTTGACGATACCTACTGTTACTTCATCCGGTACAAGTTCCCCTGCATCCATGTAAGATTTTGCTTTTGCTCCTAGTTCTGTTCCTTCTTTAATTGCTGCGCGAAACATATCACCTGTGGAAATATGAGGTACATGATACTTTTCAACAATTTTTTCGGCTTGTGTGCCTTTTCCAGCACCAGGAAGCCCCATTAAAATCAAATTCATGATAACTCCTCCATCGCTTCGATTTCAGCCAACAGGAATCCCTACTTAATGAAACCTTTATAGCTTCGTTGAATTAACTGGCTTTCAATCTGCTTCATCGTATCAAGCGCTACACCGACAATGATCAATAAGCCGGTTCCGCCGATTTGAATCGTCTGAGGAAGTCCCATTTGGGTTGTGAAGAACACAGGGATAATAGAAATAACCGTTAAAAAGAGTGCTCCGACAAAGGTTAATCGATATAACACTTTGCGGATGTACAACTCTGTGGTTTTTCCAGGACGTATTCCCGGTATATAGCCGCCTTGTTTTTTGAGGTTCTCTGCCATTTGTTCTGGATTTACTTGAACAAAGGTATAGAAATAGGTAAATCCAATAATAAGTAGCGCATATACAACTAACCCGAATGGTTGCGTATAATCGAAGTTTTGAATGATCCAACGTGCCACAGGATTATCCTCACCGATAAACCCGGCAATCGTCGGCGGAAAAATAAACAGAGACAAAGCAAAAATAACAGGGATTACCCCAGCTGAGTTTACTTTTAAAGGAAGGTGAGTCGATTGACCACCTACTGAACTACGTCCGACAAGACGTTTTGCATATTGAATCGGCACTTTCCGTAACGCTTGCTGTACATAAATCACTCCGACAATGATAAGAAGCACAGCTAAAGCGAGTAACAGAACGGTGACAATTCCCATGAACAGTTGATCCGCACCTTCGAGTTGGGTCGCGTAAATTTGGTTGATTCCGTTTGGTATTCCAGCTGCAATACCAGCAAAAATTAAAATAGAAATACCATTACCGACGCCACTCGCAGTGATTTGTTCTCCTAGCCACATTAAGAAAGCCGTTCCCGCTGTTAACACAAGCGCAATAAAAAGGTATTTTGGAATGCTTGGGTCCGGAATGAGACCCGGAAACAAATTATTAAAACCAATTGACATTCCAAGCCCTTGAATAAAAGCAAGGATAACAGTGAAATAACGAGTGAATTGCGCTAGCTTACGACGTCCTGCTTCCCCTTGTTTCGCCCACTCCGTAAATTTCGGAACAACATCCATCCGAAGTAATTGTACAACAATGGATGCTGTAATGTAGGGCATCACACCCATGGCGAAAATAGAATAATTGAAGAGCGCTCCGCCTCCAAAAGTATTAAGAAAGCCGAACGCGTTTGCTTGATCTTGAAAGTTTAACACATCCCGATTGGAACCCGGGATCGGGATGAAGCTACCAATACGGAAAACGACGAGCATAGCTAAAGTGAATAAGATTTTTTTACGCAAATCTTTCACGCGGAAAACATTGGAAATAGCGCGAAGCATTAGATCACCTCTGATTTTCCGCCGGCAGCTTCTATCGCTTTCACTGCAGAACCAGAGAATTTATTTGCTTTTACGGTTAGCTCTTTTTCAAGTTTTCCGTTCCCAAGAATTTTTACGCCATCTTTTTTGTTAGAGATGACACCTTCTTTTAATAAAAGTTCTGGGGTGACTTCCGTTCCTGCATCAAATCTGTTCAATGTCTCCACATTCACAATCGCGTATTCTTTGCGGTTCATATTTGTAAATCCTCTTTTTGGAAGACGTTTGTAAAGCGGGTTTTGTCCCCCTTCAAAACCAGGACGAACGCCTCCTCCAGAACGCGCTTTTTGTCCTTTATGACCTCTTCCAGCTGTTTTTCCATTTCCAGAAGATGGACCTCGTCCGACGCGATTGCGAGATTTATTGGCATTCGCTGCAGGTTTCAACTCATGGAGTTTCATGATTCCACCTCCTTACCATTTTTATTGATTACGCTTCTTTTACGGTTACTAAATGAGACACTTTATTAATCATCCCGCGTATGGCAGGGTTGTCTTCTTTCACTACGCTGCTGTTAATTTTTGAAAGGCCGAGTGCTTCCACCGTCGCACGTTGGTCTTTTGTGCGACCAATTAAACTACGAGTGAGGGTGATTTCCAGTTTTTTTGCCATCCTGTATCCCTCCTTATCCTAACAACTCTTCTACGCTTTTGCCACGAAGCTTAGCAACTTCTTCAGCTGTTTTTAATTCAGAAATACCTTGTAGCGTCGCACGAATCATATTAATTGGGTTGTTGGAGCCGTGAGATTTAGAAAGAATATCTCCAATTCCGCCAAGCTCAAGCACTGCACGTACCGGACCTCCGGCAATAACTCCCGTACCTTCTGCAGCTGGTTTTAAAAGCACGCGACCTGCTCCGTATCTTCCTACGATCTCGTGAGGAATCGTCGTTCCTACCCGTGGAACTTCAATCATATTTTTCTTTCCGTTTTCCACAGCTTTCCGAATCGCTTCCGGAACTTCCAGAGCTTTTCCAATTCCTAAACCTACGTGACCATTTTGGTCTCCTACTACAACGATTGCTGCGAAACGAAAGTTACGACCACCTTTTACTACTTTCGAAACACGATTGATCGCCACAACACGCTCTTCTACATCTAATTTACTTGCATCGATTTGCATTCTTTTCCCTCCTTACTTTTAAAATTTCAGCCCATTTTCTCTCGCCGCGTCAGCAAGTGCTTTCACTCTTCCATGGTAAACATAACCACCACGATCAAACACAACGGATTCATAACCTTTTTCCACCGCTCGCTTAGCGATGAGTTCACCAACTTTTTTAGCAGCTTCTTTATTTCCGCCATGGTTTACATTCACATCGTTTTCCAACGTAGACGCTGCTACAATCGTCTCCCCTTTAACATCATCAATTAATTGGGCATAGATATGTTTGGAAGAACGAAATACGTTTAAACGCGGACGTTCAGCTGTTCCTTTCACCGTTTGGCGAATTCTTAAATGACGCTTTTTACGTTTTTCGTATTTCTCAGGTTTACTCATGCTGCGTTCCTCCTTTCCTTACCATTCACTGGTCCGTTACTTACCTGTTTTACCTTCTTTCCGACGCACATATTCATTTTCGTATCGAATCCCTTTTCCTTTGTATGGTTCAGGGGGACGTACGGCACGAATATTAGAAGCAAGTGCACCGACTCTTTCTTTATCAATTCCTTTGACAACAATGCGTGTATTGGAAGGAACTTCAATCTCAATTCCTTTTTCTGGTTCAAATTCCACCGGGTGAGAATAACCGACGTTCACCACAAGTTTTTGTCCAGATTTAGAGGCACGGTAACCGACACCTGAAAGTTCAAGGGCCTTTTCAAAACCTTTCGTAACACCTTCAATCATGTTGTTGATGATGCTGCGAGTTGTTCCGTGAAGGGACCGATGCTCTTTACTATCAGATGGTCTTTCTACAGTAATTTCTTTTTCATTGATGTTTACGATCATGTCCGGGTGTATATCTTTTTTCAGTTCACCTTTAGGACCTTTTACTGTCACAGTATTTCCGTCTTTTGTTACTGTCACACCGTCTTTCATTTCGATCGGTTTGATACCAATACGAGACATTCACTTGCACCTCCATTTCCATCTATGATTACCAAATATAAGCGAGCACTTCTCCGCCTACTTGTTGTTTGCGAGCTTCTTTATCCGTCATAACACCTTTTGAAGTAGAAATAACGGCAATTCCTAGTCCACCGAGGACACGAGGAATTTGGTCTGCTTTCGCATACACGCGAAGCCCTGGTTTACTAATACGTTTCAGTCCAGTAATAACTCGTTCGTTTTCTGGACCATATTTCAAAAAGATACGGAGAATCCCTTGCTTGTTATCATCGATACTTTCATAATCACGAATGAAACCTTCGTTCTTTAAAATCTCTGCAATCTCTTTTTTCATGTTAGATGCAGGAAGTTCCAATTTTTCGTGACGAACAGTATTCGCATTACGAATACGTGTCAGCATATCTGCAATTGGATCAGAAACGGCCATATTAATTTACCTCCTTCCCAAAAACGGGTTTTACCAGCTAGCTTTTTTCACGCCAGGAATTTGTCCTTTATATGCAAGTTCGCGGAAACAAATTCTGCACAGTTTAAATTTGCGAATAACAGAATGAGGACGTCCGCAACGTTCACAACGAGTATATTCACGCACTTTAAATTTTTGAGGACGCCGCTGTTTGGCGATCATTGATTTTTTTGCCAAGGCGAGTGTTCCCTCCCTTTCTAAAAATTATTTTCTAAATGGCATACCCATTTGTGCTAACAGCTCACGAGCTTCTTCGTCGGTTTCCGCAGTAGTCACAATGACGATATCCATTCCGCGTACTTTATCCACTTTATCGTAATCAATTTCAGGGAATATTAGTTGCTCTTTGATTCCAAGCGTATAATTTCCTCTTCCATCAAAAGCATTTTTAGAGACCCCACGGAAGTCACGAACCCGTGGTAATGCCACATGAATTAATTTTTCAAGGAAATCATACATCCGCTCTCCACGCAATGTTACTTTTGCCCCGATTGGCATTCCTTCACGAAGCTTAAAACCGGCAATTGATTTCTTCGCTTTCGTAATTAAAGGTTTTTGACCGGTAATTGCAGCAAGTTCTTCTACCGCTTTGTCTAATGCTTTTGGGTTTTGCACCGCATCGCCGACACCCATGTTTACGACAATCTTTTCAATTTTCGGTACTGCCATCACGGAAGAGTAACCGAACTTTTCATGCATGTGAGAAACAATTTCGCTTTTAAATCTTTCTTTTAACAGGCTCATTGCAAAGACCTCCTTTCATCAACAGATCCATTACTTATCAAGTGGTTCGCCAGATTTCTTAGCGATGCGCACTTTTTTTCCGTCCTCAATTTTATATCCTACGCGTGTAGGTTCTCCTGTTTTAGGATCAATTGGCATCACATTGGATACATGAATAGGTGCTTCTTCGTTGACAATACCACCTTGTGGATTATCTTGAGAAGGTTTTGCATGTTTTTTAACGATATTAACCCCTTCTACGAGCACCCGTTGTTTACTTGGGAAAGCTTTTAAAATAACCCCTTCTTTCCCTTTGTCTTTTCCCGTAATCACCTTCACTTTATCTCCTGTTTTTACATGGAGTTTCGGTTGAGTCATCATCGCACCTCCTTCATCCGCGCATTTTGTTTAAAGTACTTCCGGCGCTAAAGAAATAATTTTCATATAGTTCTCATCACGTAATTCTCTTGCTACCGGACCGAAAATACGAGTTCCTCGCGGGCTTTTATCATCTCTTACAATCACTGCTGCATTTTCATCGAAACGGATATAAGATCCATCTGCTCGACGTGCGCCACTCTTAGAACGTACAACTACCGCGCGAACGACGTCTCCTTTCTTGACAACGCCGCCTGGTGTTGCTTCTTTCACAGAGCAAACAATCATATCCCCGATATTTGCAGTTTTGCGACCGGAACCACCTAGCACTTTAATGCATTGTAATTCGCGCGCACCAGAGTTATCTGCTACCTTGAGTCTGCTTTCTTGTTGAATCATCGTCCGTTAACCTCCCTTCGTCGAAGAAAAATTCATTATATAATAACCGCTTCTTCTACTACTTCGATCAAACGAAAACGTTTTTCTTTCGAAAGTGGACGGGTTTCCATAATTCTCACGATGTCTCCATTTTTCGCTTGGTTATTTTCATCATGAGCTTTAAATTTTTTCGAATACTTTACGCGTTTCCCGTAAAGGGGATCCATTTTGTACGTTTCAACAAGCACTGTGATGGTTTTATCCATTTTGTCAGAAACGACGCGTCCCGTATACACTTTTCGTTGGTTGCGTTCAGCCATTATTCTGAACCTCCTCCCATAAATTACGATTTATTCAATCCGAGCTCTCTTTCCCGTAAGATCGTTTTTGCGCGGGCAATGTCTTTACGGACGTGCTTGATGCGGGCTGGGTTATCTAATTGACCAGTTGCCAATTGGAAACGTAAGTTAAACAGTTCTTCTTTTAAATCTTTTGTTCGTTCTTCTAATTCAGCTGTTGTCAGTTCGCGGATTTCTTTAGCTTTCATTTGCCTCACCACCCACTTCTTCGCGCTTTACAAACTTCGTCTTAATAGGCAGTTTGTGAGACGCAAGTCTTAGTGCTTCCCGAGCAACATCTTCAGAAACCCCAGCAACTTCAAATAAAATTTTCCCTGGTTTTACAACAGCTACCCATCCTTCAGGAGCACCTTTACCGGAACCCATCCGCACTTCGAGAGGCTTTGCTGTGTAAGGCTTATTTGGGAATATTTTAATCCATACTTTACCGCCACGTTTCATGAAACGAGTCATCGCAATACGTGCAGCTTCAATTTGACGGTTTGTAATCCATGCAGGTTCTAGTGCTTGGAGTCCGTATTCACCAAATGAAACTTCCGTGCCACCTTTTGCGCGCCCTTTCATTCTTCCACGATGTTCACGACGGTATTTTACACGCTTTGGCATTAACATAGTTATTTTCCTCCTTCCTCATCGTTCGAAGCTTTTGCAGGAAGGACTTCCCCACGGTAGATCCAAATTTTCACACCTAATTTTCCATACGTTGTGTCAGCTTCTGCAGTTCCGTAATCAATATCTGCACGCAACGTATGAAGAGGAACCGTTCCTTCACTGTATCCTTCACTACGAGCAATATCCGCTCCACCTAGACGACCGGAAACTTCCGCTCTAATTCCCTTCGCACCAGCACGCATTGTACGCTGAATCGCTTGTTTTAGGGCGCGACGGAAAGAGACACGGTTTTCCAGTTGACGAGCAATATTTTCCGCAACAAGTCTTGCATCTAAATCTACTTGTTTTACTTCAGAAATGTTGATGTGCACTCGTTTACCGGTTAATTGGTTCAACGCTTTTCGTAACGCTTCAACTTCCGATCCGCCTTTACCAATCACCATTCCTGGTTTCGCTGTATGAATCGTAATGTTTAATCGTTTCGCCGCACGTTCAATTTCAATTCTTGAAACAGAAGCATCTTTTAATCGTTCTTCAATGTACTCTCGGATTTTTACGTCTTCATGTAATAAATCCGCATAGTCTTTCTCTGCATACCACTTCGAATCCCAGTCACGAATAACGCCGATTCGAAGTCCAATTGGATTTACTTTTTGACCCACGAATTATCCCTCCTTCTTTTCTTTTACAACAACCGTAATATGACTTGTTCGTTTATTAATACGAGTGGCACGTCCCATCGCACGAGGACGGAATCGTTTTAACGTAATTCCTTCATCTACGTATGCTTCGCTAATGTATAAATCTTCCGGTTCCATTTCGTAGTTGTGCTCCGCATTTGCGACAGCAGACATGATGACTTTTTCAATAATTGGCGAAGCTGCTTTGTTTGTGTTTTTTAAAATTCCAATTGCCTCACCGACTTCTTTGCCCCGAATGAGATCAACAACTAACCGAGCTTTACGAGGGGCAATACGAACTTGTTTAGCAACTGCTTTTGCTTCCATTGTAAAACCTCCCCTCTAATTAACGACCTGTTTTCTTATCGTCAGACTTGTGACCTTTAAAAGTTCGTGTTGGTGCAAATTCTCCAAGTTTATGACCTACCATATCTTCTGAAATGTAGACAGGCACGTGTTTCCGTCCATCATACACAGCAATGGTATGCCCAACGAATTCCGGGAAAATCGTCGAACGACGCGACCAAGTTTTAATCACACGTTTCTCGTTTTTTTCGTTTAAAGCTTGAACTTTTTTCATCAAATGATCATCGACAAAAGGGCCTTTTTTGACACTACGTCCCACGAAAAAACCTCCCTTCGTGATTGCGCTGCGATTCATAAGAACCGCAGTTCAATCCGTTTATTATTTGCGACGACTACGTACAATATATTTGTTTGAGTCTTTATTTTTCTTACGTGTTTTATATCCAATGGTTGGCATACCCCAAGGGGACACTGGAGATACTCTTCCAATTGGGGCACGTCCTTCCCCACCACCATGTGGGTGATCGCTTGGGTTCATCGCAGAACCGCGAACAGTTGGACGTTTACCAAGCCAGCGAGAACGTCCTGCTTTACCGATCGTAATTAATTCATGCTCGAGATTACCAACTTGACCAACAGTTGCACGGCAAGTTCCTAAAATTAAGCGTGTTTCTCCAGAGCTCAAACGTACAAGGACATACTTTCCTTCTCTTCCAAGCACTTGCGCTTCCGCTCCAGCAGCACGAGCCAATTGCCCACCGCGACCTGGCTTTAATTCAACGTTATGAATAATCGTACCGACAGGAATATTTTGTAGTGGAAGTGCGTTTCCTACTTTAATATCTGCATCCGGACCAGAAACAACCTCTTGCCCTACTTGAAGTCCTTTTGGAGCAAGAATGTAACGTTTTTCTCCGTCCTTGTAATGAATGAGTGCGATGTTGGCTGAACGGTTTGGATCGTATTCAATCGTTGCCACACGCCCAGGCACTCCATCTTTGTTTCGTTTGAAATCAATGACACGGTATTGACGTTTATGGCCACCACCTTTGTGTCGAACAGTCATGCGACCTTGATTGTTCCGACCTGATTTTCGGTTGAGTGGCTCAAGCAATGTTTTTTCCGGCTGGTCTGTTGTAATTTCGCTAAAGTCAGATGATGACATATTACGCTGACCATTTGAGGTCGGTTTATGCTTTTTAATAGCCATGATTGTTTCCCTCCTTCACACTGTTATTCATTAAACACCTTCAAAAAATTCAATTTCATCGCTATCCGGTGTAAGGGTGACAATAGCTTTTTTCGTGTTTGGTCTATACCCTTCATAACGACCAAAGCGACGAAGTTTTCCTTTCTGATTCATGGTGTTTACTTTTTCTACTTTTACATCGAAGATTTCTTCAATCGCTTTTTTTATTTGGACTTTGTTTGCTTTGCGGTCCACTTCGAACGTATATTTTTTCTCTTCCATCAAATCAGTAGAACGTTCTGTGATTACGGGGCGCTTGATAATATCTCTTGCTTCCATTATGAGAGCACCTCCTCTACCTTCTCCGCTGCACTTTTCGTAAGAACAAGCTTATCATGCTTTAAAATGTCAAGTACGTTGACATGATTTGCAGTGATCACTTGTACACCAGGAATGTTGCGGGCAGATAAGGCTACTTTTTCGTCGTAGTCGGCTGTCACAATTAACGCGGTATGTTCTACTGAAAGGTTTGACATGATAGAAACCATTGCTTTTGTTTTCGGTGCATCTAATTGTAACTCGTCTACTACGATGAGCGCGTCTTCTTTCACTTTGCTGGAAAGAGCGGATTTGAGTGCAAGACGACGAACTTTCTTAGGCAATTTATAGCCGTATTCACGCGGAGTAGGTCCAAAAACAACGCCGCCTCCAACCCATTGTGGAGAACGAATAGACCCGTGACGAGCGCGCCCTGTCCCTTTCTGACGCCACGGTTTACGTCCGCCTCCTCTCACTTCTGAGCGGTTCTTCACTTTGTGATTCCCTTGACGAAGAGATGCCTGTTGCATCACTACTGCTTGATGAAGGACATGTTCATTAGGTTCAATACCAAAAACTGTATCTGACAGCTCAATATCTCCTACTTGAGTGCCTGATTGATTTAACAATGCTACTGTAGGCATCGTACAGCCTCCTTTCTATCCGTTTATTTCGTTGCTTTCACAGCTGATTTTATCGTGACAAATGATTTCTTCGGTCCAGGAACATTTCCTTTCACAAGAAGCAAGTTGCGCTCTTTATCTACTTTCACGATCTCTAAGTTTTGGATTGTTACTGTTTGACCCCCCATACGTCCAGGAAGGTTTTTCCCTTTCCGTACGTGTGCCGGGTCAACCGGTCCCATTGTACCCGGTCCTCTATGATAACGGGAACCATGTGACATCGGTCCACGTGCTTGGTTATGGCGTTTTATGGCCCCTTGAAAACCTTTCCCTTTAGATGTTCCGGTAATATCTACAATGTCACCTTCAGAAAACGTATCGACACTGACTTCCTGACCAACTTCAAACTCACCGCTATTCACGCCACGGATTTCACGAACGAAGCGCTTGGGAGTTGTGTTTGCTTTGTCTGCATGACCTTTTTCCGGTTTGTTTGTCCGGGATTCTGATTTATCAAGGAAACCTAATTGAATCGCATCATAGCCGTCCGATTCTACTGTCTTTTTTTGCAAAACAACGTTTGGTTCTGCTTCGATGACAGTGACAGGAAGAAGCTCTCCTTGTTCATTAAATAGTTGGGTCATGCCAATTTTTCTACCCAAGATTCCTTTGGTCATTCGTCACACCTCCTAAAATAATTTCCATTTTTTATTTTCACACATGATAAAATGTCTTATAGTTTAATTTCAATATCGACACCGGATGGTAAGTCCAAACGCATCAAGGCATCAACGGTTTGTGGTGTCGGTGTCAAAATATCGATCAAACGTTTATGTGTACGCATTTCAAATTGTTCTCGCGCATCTTTATATTTGTGCGTAGCACGAAGAACCGTGTACACAGAGCGATCCGTAGGTAACGGAATCGGTCCAGACACACTTGCACCTGACCGTTTTGCAGTATCCACAATCTTTTCAGCAGATTGATCCAATACGCGATGATCATATGCCTTTAAACGAATTCGAATTTTATCTTTTGCCATAATGAAAGCCCTCCTTTTTCGCCCGATTTAACAGACATACTCCGTGAAAATTTCCTGACCGCCGGCCATGGCAAAGGGGCCTGGCGTGTCAGCAACCTTTCACATCATTGCAATTCCCACATGACATTCGCAATAAACACGTGGTCACACTTTACCTATTATAGAGATTAGCCCTTGAGATTGCAAGGTTTTTTTAAAAAAATCAATTGCTATTTTCTAAAACAACAAATGATACTCTTCCACAAAATGGAAAGCCCCCGATAATTTGAACGGGGGCTATCGAGAGTCGTTATCGCTATTTATTTTTCAATAGAGGAAACGACACCAGCACCTACAGTACGACCACCTTCACGGATAGAGAACTTTGTACCGTCTTCGATCGCAATCGGTGCAATCAATTCTACTGTCATTTCTACGTTGTCACCAGGCATTACCATTTCTACCCCGTCTGGAAGCTCAATAACGCCTGTTACGTCTGTTGTACGGAAGTAGAATTGCGGACGATAGTTCGAGAAGAATGGAGTGTGACGTCCTCCTTCATCTTTAGAAAGAACGTACACTTCTGCTTTAAACTTCGTATGCGGTGTGATGGAGCCTGGCTTTGCAAGTACTTGACCGCGTTTAACTTCTTCCCGGTCAATACCGCGGAGAAGTGCACCGATGTTGTCTCCAGCTTCTGCATAGTCAAGAAGCTTACGGAACATTTCTACTCCTGTGACAGTTGTTTTCTTCGCTTCATCAGCAAGCCCGATGATTTCTACTTCATCACCTACGTTAAGAACTCCACGTTCTACACGGCCAGTAGCAACTGTTCCGCGTCCTGTGATTGTAAATACATCCTCAACAGGCATCATGAATGGCTTATCTTTGTCACGTTCTGGTGTTGGAATATATTCGTCAACTGCTTTCATGAGCTCAAGAATTTTTTCTTCGTACTCTTCTTCTCCTTCAAGCGCTTTGAGAGCAGAACCAGCAATGATTGGAATGTCGTCTCCTGGGAATTCGTATTCGGAAAGAAGGTCACGAACTTCCATTTCTACAAGCTCAAGAAGCTCTTCGTCGTCTACCATGTCAACTTTGTTAAGGAACACAACGATGGATGGTACCCCTACTTGACGAGAAAGCAAAATATGTTCACGTGTTTGTGGCATTGGGCCATCCGCTGCAGATACTACGAGAATCGCACCGTCCATTTGCGCTGCACCAGTGATCATATTTTTCACATAGTCTGCGTGTCCTGGGCAGTCCACGTGTGCATAGTGACGATTTTCTGTTTCATATTCTACGTGAGAAGTAGAAATGGTAATACCGCGTTCACGTTCTTCTGGAGCACCGTCAATCGCGTCATACGCCATTGCTTCTCCAGTACCAGATCTTTTGTTAAGAACTGTTGTGATAGCAGCAGTTAATGTTGTTTTTCCGTGGTCAACGTGACCGATAGTACCGATGTTGGCATGTGGTTTGGAGCGATCAAATTTTTCTTTAGCCATGATTCATTTCCTCCTTAATCCTAGGTAATTAATATAGGTATTCATTTAATATAGAAGCCGGAAGGTGCGCCGAACTGGGTCACCGTCCTTAGCTTACAACAAAACAGTGGGACAAACAATCTTTTCAAGAAAAATTACTCTCCACTATATTTGGAAACAATTTCCTCGCTCACGCTTTTTGGAACTTCTTCATAATGATCAAAAATCATTGTATAGTTTCCGCGTCCTTGCGTGTTTGAGCGAAGACTTGTTGCATAACCAAACATTTCTGCAAGTGGTACGAATGCTCGGATTAATTGAGAATTTCCACGAGCTTCCATTCCATCTACGCGACCTCGACGGGAAGTAATATCTCCCATGACATCTCCCATGTATTCTTCAGGCACAACTACTTCTACTTTCATGACTGGTTCAAGCAAGACTGGATCACAAAGATCTTTTGCTTTTTTCAACGCCATGGAAGCAGCAACTTTAAATGCCATCTCATTGGAGTCTACATCGTGGTAGGATCCATCGTAAAGGGTCGCCTTCACGTCGATTACTGGATAGCCGGCAATCAAACCGTTTTCGAGCGCTTCTTTGAGACCTTGTTCAACGGCAGGAATGTACTCACGCGGTACAACTCCTCCAACGATGTTGTTGACAAATTCGAAGCCTGCTCCTTCTTCGTTCGGTTCAAATTCAATCCACACGTGACCGTATTGACCACGTCCACCGGATTGACGAATAAATTTCCCTTCACATTTGCCCGCTTTACGGATTGTTTCACGATAAGAAACTTGTGGTGCACCGACTGTTGCTTCCACTTTAAATTCACGTTTTAAGCGGTCAACGATCACATCAAGGTGCAACTCACCCATTCCTTTAATAATCGTTTGACCTGTCTCGCTGTTCGTTTCTGTTTGGAACGTAGGGTCTTCTTCTGCAAGCTTACCGAGAGCAACCCCCAATTTATCTTGGTCCGCTTTCGATTTTGGCTCTACAGATAAAGAAATAACAGGTTCAGGAAATTCCATGGATTCTAGAATAACACGGTCTTTGTCATCACAGAGTGTATCCCCTGTACCGGTATCTTTCAAACCAACCCCGGCAGCAATATCTCCGGAGTAAACGGTTGAAATTTCTTCTCTCGAGTTTGCGTGCATTTGAAGAATACGTCCAATTCGTTCACGTTTCTCTTTCGTCGTGTTTCGGACGTAAGAACCGGCATCTAACTTACCGGAGTACACGCGGAAGAAAGTGAGCTTTCCGACATATGGATCCGTCATTACTTTAAATGCTAATGCGGAGAATGGACCATTATCGTCTGCTTCTCTTTCCACCTCTTCATCACTATCTGGACGAATTCCTTTAATCGGAGGAACATCCAGTGGAGATGGTAAATAATCTATTACTGCGTCAATCGCAAATTGAACCCCTTTATTTTTAAAAGCAGAACCGCATAGTACCGGATAAAATTCTACTTGGAGCGTTGCTTTCCGGATTGCTGCTTTCAATTCTTCGACGGTGATTTCTTCTCCCTCTAGGTATTTCATCATTAAATCTTCATCGAATTCAGAAACCGCTTCAATGAGTTTTTCACGGTACTCTTCAGCTTGCGCTTGGTATTCTTCCGGAATATCCCGCGCTTCTGTTTGGGTACCGAGATCATCCGTATAATAGACTGCTTGCATCGTTACAAGGTCAATGATGCCTTCAAAATTATCTTCCGCACCGATTGGTAATTGGATTGGATGTGCGTTTGCATCAAGACGTTCATTTAACGTGCCACAAGCATATAAGAAGTCTGCCCCTACTTTATCCATTTTGTTAATGAAAACGATACGTGGAACATGGTACGTTGTCGCTTGACGCCATACCGTTTCGGTTTGTGGCTCTACCCCAGACTGTGCGTCAAGTACCGTAATGGCGCCGTCGAGGACACGAAGGGATCGTTCTACTTCCACGGTAAAGTCAACGTGACCAGGGGTGTCAATAATGTTGATACGGTGATCTTTCCACTGAGCAGTTGTAGCCGCCGAAGTGATTGTAATCCCACGCTCTTGTTCTTGTTCCATCCAGTCCATTTGGGCTGCACCTTCATGGGTTTCCCCAATTTTGTGAATGCGCCCTGTATAGTAGAGAATACGTTCCGTTGTTGTTGTCTTACCGGCATCAATGTGAGCCATGATCCCGATATTCCTTGTTTTTTCTAAGGAGAATTCTCTTGCCATGAACTTTTCTCCTTCCTTCCATCCTAGGTTAATAAGTTTATGAAAAAAAGTAGATTACCAACGATAATGAGCAAATGCTTTGTTTGCTTCGGCCATTTTGTGTACTTCTTCTCGTTTTCTTACCGCAGCTCCAGTGTTGTTCGCTGCATCGATGATTTCATTCGCTAAACGCTCTTCCATCGTTTTCTCACCGCGAAGGCGAGCATAGTTGACAATCCAACGAAGTGCAAGGGTGGTACGTCGATCCGGTTTTACTTCAATCGGCACTTGGTAGTTTGCACCACCTACCCGGCGAGCTTTTACTTCAAGTACCGGCATGACGTTTTTCATCGCTTGATCAAAAACTTCCATTGGATCTTGCCCGGTACGTTCCTTGACTAAATCAAATGCTTTGTAAAGAATATTTTGCGCTTTCCCTTTTTTACCGTCAATCATAATGCGGTTGATGAGACGAGTGACCAATTTAGAATTGTAAATTGGATCGGCTAGCACGTCTCGACGTGGTACTGGTCCTTTACGTGGCATACTCACACTCCCCCTTTCCTGTTCAATTTATTACATTATTTTTTCTCGCGCTTCGTACCGTATTTCGAACGACTTGTTTTGCGATCTTCGACTCCTGCTGTGTCAAGCGCTCCACGGACAATGTGGTAACGAACCCCTGGTAAGTCTTTCACACGACCACCGCGGATAAGAACAACGCTGTGTTCTTGTAAATTGTGACCGATTCCAGGAATATATGCTGTCACTTCAATTTGGTTCGTTAAACGTACACGAGCATATTTACGAAGAGCAGAGTTCGGTTTCTTAGGGGTCATTGTTCCTACACGTGTACATACTCCACGTTTTTGTGGGGAGTTTAAGTTTGTTGGTCGCTTTTTCAGGCTGTTGTAGCCTTTATTCAGCGCCGGGGAGTCAGATCCTGTCGGCTTTGTGCGACGTCCTTTGCGAATTAATTGGTTAATTGTAGGCATCGCTTTCCCTCCTTTCATCCTTTCATTTTTAAGACCACCGTTCCAGGTGTTTCAACCGAAGCAAAAGGAAAGTTTTTGCTAATAGAAAGCTTCTATTAGCAAAAACATCATTGCATTTTCAACGCAACCGCGGCCGCTCCTACATCAATTCCACACACTTTACCGAGTTTGCGCATGGAAGGGACGGTATAAATACGAACGCCATTTGCTTCCGCTAATTGGAGTACTTTATGAACCACTCTCTTTTCCGCATCATCAGCAACTACTACCGCATGGACAGCGTTCGCTTCTAGCGCTTTTAACGTTTGCTTCGTTCCTATTAAAACCTCTGCAGCCTGTGAAACTTTTTCATAAGACATTCTCTATCCTCCAAAGCACAGGTTGTTCAGGCACACTTTGATAGCTTATCACCACGTTTTTAATCTGTCAATACTCTTTTGTTTCTTCTTCCAGTACTTTTGCGTCAATGTCTTCCTCATCTTTTACTTCTAATTCCAAGTTACGGAAACGTTGCATTCCTGTACCCGCAGGAACAAGCTTTCCGATAATCACGTTTTCTTTCAATCCGAGCAGCTCGTCTTTTTTCCCTTTGATCGCTGCATCGGTAAGAACACGTGTCGTTTCTTGGAAAGATGCTGCGGATAAGAATGAATCCGTTTCAAGGGATGCTTTTGTAATTCCGAGAATGACTGGATGGCCAACGGCTGGCTGTCCGCCATTTTCTAATACCTTTTCGTTGGCAGCATCAAAATGGTGTACTTCAATCAAGCTACCTGGCAATACATCGGTGTCTCCTGAATCGGTGACACGGATTTTACGAAGCATTTGTCGCACCATCACTTCCACGTGCTTGTCACCAATTTCTACCCCTTGCATACTATACACTTTTTGCACTTCTTTTAACAAGTACTCCTGTACATCTTGTAATCCGGTTACTTTAAGTAACTCTTTCGGATCGATGGAACCTTCTGTCAGCGGATCTCCTGCTTTTACTTTGTCGCCGACGTCTACTTTTAACCGGGCAACGTACGGGGCGGAATAGCTACGTGTTTCCAATTCACCTTTAATGACGATTTCTTTTTTATCGCGCATTTCTTTAATGTCGATCACTTCACCGGCTAGCTCCGAAATGACCGCTTGCCCTTTCGGATTACGTGCTTCAAACAATTCTTGAATACGAGGCAAACCTTGTGTGATGTCGTCCCCTGCAACCCCACCTGTGTGGAAAGTACGCATCGTCAATTGCGTACCTGGCTCCCCGATCGATTGGGCAGCAATAATTCCTACTGCTTCTCCAACTTCTACATCAGAACCGGTCGCAAGGTTTTTACCATAACATTTTTTACAAACCCCATGTCTCGTTTCACACGTAAAGACAGAACGAATGGTAGCGCTTTTTACGCCGGCCTGCTCAATTTCTTTCGCTTTATCCTCACTAATTAGCTCACCTTTTTTAGCAAGCACTTCGGATGTTTCTGGATGACGAATCGTTTTAAAGAGAACCCTTCCTTCCAATCGGTCTGCTAAACTTTCTATCAGTTCATTGCCTTCTTTTAAAGCTTCTACCTTTAATCCTTGATCCGTATGACAATCTTCTTCTCGTACAATGACATCTTGTGCCACATCTACAAGACGACGAGTCAAGTAACCTGAGTCCGCCGTTTTGAGCGCAGTGTCCGCAAGACCTTTTCGAGCACCGTGGGTAGAAATAAAATATTCAAGAACCGTTAATCCTTCTCGGAAGCTCGATTTAATCGGAAGCTCGATAATTCGGCCAGATGGGTTCGCCATTAAACCGCGCATTCCCGCAAGTTGGGTGAAGTTCGATGGGTTCCCCCGAGCACCGGAATCGCTCATCATGTAAATTGGATTCGTTTTTTCAAGACTGCCCATCAACTTATCTTGAATGGTATCTTTTGCTTCCGTCCAAATCGAGATCACTTTGTCATAACGTTCTTCTTCGGTAATTAAACCACGACGATACTGCTTCAACACGCGTTCTACTTTTGCTTCCGCTTCATTTAAAATATCTTCTTTATCAGGAAGCACAACGACGTCCGTGATACCGACCGTAATACCTGCTTTGGTCGAATAATAGAACCCTAAGTCTTTCATTCGGTCAAGCATTTTTGACGTTTCAATAATTTGGAAGTTCTTAAATACAGCTGCAATAATATCTCCAAGGAATCCTTTTTTAAACGGTGGGACTTCTTTTCGTTTCTTTAGTTCTTCTTTTACATTCGCCCCTCGCGGAATCATATATTTCTCCGGCGTCGCTTTTTCCAAGTTCTCTGCTGTTGGTTCATTAATATAAGGGAAAGAGTCTGGTAAAATTTCATTAAATATTAACTTACCGACTGTCGTGAGAAGCAACTTATTATTTTGTTCTTCCGTGAAATTCCCTTTATTTAAGGAAGAGACCGGCAAGGCAATTCTTGTATGAAGATGAACATATCCATTGTGATAAGCCGCCAACGCTTCATTCGTATCTTTAAATACCGACCCTTCTCCTATCGAACCTGCTCGTTCTAACGTGAGATAATAGTTGCCGAGAACCATATCTTGCGAAGGTGTCACGACCGGCTTACCGTCTTTCGGATTCAAAATGTTTTGCGCTGCAAGCATTAAAATCCGCGCTTCTGCCTGCGCTTCCGCTGAGAGCGGGACGTGTACGGCCATTTGGTCTCCGTCAAAGTCAGCATTATAAGCGGTACAGACCAGCGGGTGTAATTTGATCGCTCTTCCTTCGACCAGTACCGGTTGAAACGCTTGAATCCCTAGACGGTGCAATGTCGGCGCTCGGTTTAATAACACTGGATGTTCTTTAATGACTTCTTCTAACACATCCCATACTTCCGCATGGACTCTTTCCACTTTTCGTTTTGCGCTTTTAATGTTATGAGCAAGCCCTCGTGAAACTAACTCTTTCATCACAAAAGGTTTAAAGAGTTCTAAAGCCATTTCTTTTGGAAGACCACATTGGTACATCTTCAGAGCCGGACCTACAACAATGACTGAACGTCCGGAGTAGTCTACCCGTTTTCCTAACAAGTTTTGGCGGAAACGTCCTTGTTTCCCCTTTAACATATGGGATAGAGATTTGAGCGGTCGGTTTCCCGGTCCTGTGACTGGACGCCCACGACGACCATTGTCAATCAAAGCATCCACCGCTTCTTGCAACATTCTTTTTTCATTTTGGACGATAATGTTCGGCGCCCCTAAATCAAGAAGACGCTTGAGACGATTGTTTCGGTTAATGACGCGACGGTATAAGTCGTTCAAATCTGAAGTCGCAAAGCGTCCTCCGTCTAATTGCACCATCGGACGCAATTCCGGGGGAATAACCGGCAATACATCAAGTACCATCCAATGAGGTTTATTCCCTGAATTCCGAAATGCTTCTACCACTTCCAGTCGTTTGATTGCTCTCGTTCTCCGTTGCCCTTGTGCGACTTCCAATTCTTCTTTTAACGCCTTCGCTTCTTTGTCTAAGTCAATATCGTACAGAAGTTTACGAATCGCTTCTGCACCCATTTGTGCCGTAAAAGAGCCACCGTATTTATCATAATAAGCGCGGTATTCCTTTTCGGAAAGCAACTGTTTATATTCTAGTGGCGTATCTCCTGGATCGGTCACCACATAAGAAGCAAAATAAATGACTTCTTCCAGCGAGCGTGGAGACATATCCAACAGCAGTCCCATTCGACTTGGAATCCCTTTAAAATACCAAATATGAGAAACAGGAGCCGCAAGTTCAATATGACCCATTCTTTCCCGGCGAACTTTTGCGCGGGTTACTTCCACCCCACAACGGTCACAGACAACTCCTTTGTAACGAACTCGTTTATACTTTCCGCAGTGACATTCCCAATCTTTTGTCGGGCCGAAAATCCGCTCACAAAACAACCCGTCTTTTTCCGGCTTTAACGTGCGGTAGTTAATCGTCTCTGGTTTTTTTACTTCCCCTCGAGACCAGGAACGAATTTTATCCGGAGAAGCTAGACCAATTTTCATGTATTCAAAATTATTTACATCAATCAAAGGGTTAACCTCCCTTACCATCTTTCGGTTCTCGCGCGAACGATGATTCGATGTTATCTATCTCTATCCATCTAAAAAATCAAAACATAGAGAGTCTTGCTGTCTCTTCCTGAAGAGACAGCAAGATCCATGATTACTCTCTATGAATTCGCAGATTCAACTTTTAAGTTCAATTTATCCGTTGCTGGATCGTCTTCATCATCCAGTTCTTTCATTTCAATCTCTTCTTCTGTACTGGAAAGCATCTTGACGTCCATTCCTAGACTTTGTAACTCTTTGATCAATACTTTAAACGATTCCGGAACACCTGGTTCTGGTACGTTTTCCCCTTTTACAATCGCTTCATACGTTTTCACACGACCAACCACGTCGTCAGACTTCACCGTAAGAATTTCTTGGAGCGTATAAGCTGCTCCGTATGCTTCTAATGCCCACACTTCCATCTCTCCGAAACGTTGCCCGCCAAATTGTGCTTTTCCGCCCAGTGGTTGTTGCGTAACAAGCGAGTATGGACCTGTGGAACGAGCGTGGAGTTTATCGTCTACCATATGAGCAAGCTTAATCATATACATGACACCAACAGAGACGCGACTATCAAACGGCTCTCCGGTACGACCGTCATACAATACCATTTTTCCATCGCGTGGAAGACCTGCTTCTTCTAACGTCTCCCAAACATCTTCTTCGTTGGCACCGTCAAACACGGGCGTGGCCATGTGAAGGTTTAGTTCACGCGCTGCCATCCCTAAATGAAGTTCCAGCACTTGCCCGATGTTCATGCGCGATGGCACACCAAGCGGGTTTAACATAATATCTACTGGCGTTCCATCCGGAAGATAAGGCATATCTTCTTCTGGTAAAATTTTTGAGATAACCCCTTTGTTTCCATGGCGTCCTGCCATTTTATCTCCTTCGTGAATTTTCCGTTTTTGTACTAAATACACACGGACAAGCTGATTCACTCCCGGAGGCAATTCATCGCCGTCTTCCCGGTTAAACACTTTGACATCAAGAACGATGCCATCGGCTCCGTGAGGAACGCGTAAAGAAGTATCTCGTACTTCCCGCGCTTTTTCCCCGAAAATCGCATGCAGAAGTCGCTCTTCCGCGGTTAACTCCGTCATTCCTTTTGGCGTTACTTTTCCGACAAGGATATCGCCATCTTTCACTTCCGCTCCGATGCGAATGATCCCACGTTCGTCTAAGTTCTTTAACGCCTCTTCACTTACATTTGGAATGTCTCTTGTAATTTCTTCCGGACCTAATTTCGTGTCCCGAGACTCCGATTCATATTCTTCAATGTGAATCGACGTGTACACGTCATCTTTCACTAACCGTTCGCTTAAAATAATCGCATCTTCGTAGTTATACCCGTCCCAAGTCATAAAGGCAACGAGAACATTTCGTCCAAGAGCCATTTCTCCTTTATCCATTGACGGACCGTCTGCTAGTACTTCCCCTTTTTCAACACGTTCGCCTTCTTTGACAATTGGGCGTTGGTTATAACTTGTTCCTTGGTTCGAACGAATAAATTTGGACAACTTATACTTATCTAATTCCGTTTCCACTTCTTCTAAGCGGCGCACCCAAATCTCACTCGCTGTTACGCGCTCGACAATACCATTTGACTTAGATACGATCGCAGCACCAGAGTCTTTGGCGGACACATATTCCATTCCTGTTCCAACAAGCGGTGCTTCCGGTTCAATGAGAGGAACCGCTTGACGTTGCATGTTCGCTCCCATCAATGCCCGGTTGGAGTCATCGTTTTCCAAGAACGGAATACACGCCGTCGCTGCTGAAACAACCTGTTTTGGAGAAACGTCCATGTAGTCGACTTTTTCTTTTGGAACGACGATGTTTTCTCCTCGGAAACGAGCGATAATTTGATCTTCGGCAAAAGTACCATCTTCATTCAGTTTCGCGTTTGCTTGTGCGACCACATAGTTGTCTTCTTCATCTGCCGTCAAATAATCACACTCGTCCGTCACCACTCCTGTTTCCGGATCCACCCGGCGGTATGCTGTTTCAATGAATCCGAAACGATTCACGCGGGCATACGTAGATAAGGAGTTAATAAGTCCAATGTTCGGGCCTTCCGGCGTTTCAATTGGACACATCCGACCGTAGTGGGAATAGTGTACGTCACGAACTTCAAATCCGGCTCTTTCTCTCGTCAATCCTCCGGGACCGAGGGCGGAAAGACGGCGTTTATGTGTTAATTCTGCAAGCGGATTCGTCTGGTCCATAAATTGCGACAACTGAGAACTACCGAAAAACTCTTTGATCGACGCAATCACTGGACGAATATTAATTAACGCTTGCGGCGTAATAGAACCTGGATCTTGAATGGACATCCGTTCGCGCACAACCCGTTCCATTCGTGACAAACCGATTCGAAATTGGTTTTGCAATAGTTCACCAACGGAGCGCAGACGACGGTTACCTAAATGATCAATGTCATCCGTTAAACCGACACCATGCAATAAATTGAAAAAGTAATTAATCGTTGCAATAATATCTTCTGGTGTAATATTTTTCACGTCATCGGGAACATTACCGTTGCTAATGACTTTAATATAATCGTCCTCGTCTTGTGCATCTTCTGGATAAATTTTGATGGACTGGATATGGAGGGTTGTATCATCGACTACTCCTCCGGAAACTTTATACCGTTTAAAACCGGTATTATTTTCTAAATAAGGGAGTAGGCGATCGAGCGTTCTGCGATCTAACACCGTTCCTTCTTCCGCTAAAATTTCGCCTGTTTCCGGATCAACAAGCGTTTCCGCTAACCGTTGATTAAAGAGACGATTTTTAATGTGTAATTTTTTATTTACTTTATAGCGACCGACATTGGCAAAGTCATATCTTTTTGGATCAAAAAAGCGCGATTCTAATAAGCTTTTAGCACTTTCCACAGTAGGGGGTTCCCCAGGGCGCAACCGTTCATAAATCTCGAGCAGCGCTTTTTCACTGGAGTCAGTGTTATCTTTTTCCAGCGTTGCACGCAAGTATTCATCTTCTCCGAGCAAATCAATGATTTCTTGATCAGACCCGAATCCAAGTGCGCGCAGAAGAACAGTCACCGGAATTTTCCGCGTGCGATCAATTCGCACGTACACGACGTCTTTTGCATCTGTCTCTAATTCCAGCCAGGCTCCTCGATTCGGAATAACGGTGGCTGTGTATCCTTTCTTCCCATTCTTGTCCACTTTTTCGTTGTAATAAACGCTCGGTGAACGGATAAGCTGGGAGACGATGACTCGTTCTGCACCGTTGATAATAAACGTACCTGTTTCCGTCATGAGCGGAAAGTCACCCATAAACACTTCCTGCTCTTTTACTTCTCCTGTCTCCTTATTCATTAACCGAACTTTGACCCGTAACGGGGCAGAATACGTCACATCTCGCTCTTTCGCTTCATCGATAGAGTACTTCTCTTCACCTAAACTATAATCGATAAACTCAAGAACTAGATTGCCTGTAAAGTCTTCAATCGGTGAAATGTCTTGAAACATTTCCCGCAGACCCTCATCAAGAAACCATTGATACGAAGCGGTTTGAATCTCAATTAAATTAGGGAGTTCAAGCACTTCATTAATTCTTGCATAACTTCTTCTTTGGCGGTGGCGTCCAAACTGAATAAGTTGACCTGTCAACTGAGTCACCCCTTCAATATATCGCATAATCTTTCCCCGTCTAAAGACGGGTTAGGCATCCCAAGAAAACATTTTTTCGTTCTTTATTTGTTTTTAAAAGCAAGAAAAAAATGGTTTCTTCTAAAAAACCACTATTTTTTTACCCGGGAGGCTGATTATATAATTGTTACCTATTTCTTCCTTTTCCATACACGCACAGAAAATCTGCTCGGAAAATGAAGTTAGTTATATGCATTAAATAACAATACCACAAATATTTTTTTTGGTCAATATTTGTGTGCCACAAAAATGTAATATCCTTTTTTCTTTTGAACGGTAATGACGTCATCAAAAAGTTCCGCTAATTTTGCTTTGGCGGAAGCAGCGCCTTGCTTTTTTTGAATCACAGTCCAAAAAGACCCGCCAGGAAGGAGATGATCATATGCGTCTTCAAACAAAGTGTGCACCACTTTTTTACCGGCACGAATCGGCGGATTAGTTAATATCGCAGCAAAACGACGGTCAGATAAAGCCGCAAATAAGTCACTCACAAGAACTTGGACGTTTAGAAGTCCCTTTCTTTTTATATTTTCTTTCGTTAGTTGCACTGCTCGCTCGTTCACATCGACGAGCCACACAGTCCGGTCTGTCTCTTCTGCTAACGTAAGACCAATCGGACCGTAGCCACACCCTACATCTAACAAATCACCTTCAACTTTCGGAAAAGTAAAAGAATCAATTAAAAGCCGACTTCCAAAGTCTACTTCTTTTTTGGAAAAAACCCCGTGATCGCTCATAAACGTCCGTTGTTTCCCACGTAAATAGCTAACTACTTCAAAAGGGTCGCTGGCTATTTTGGGCTTTTTGTTAAAATAATGATCTCCCACCGATTACCACCTTCCTGTCACAAACCTTTGTCTTGTAAAAAAAGGTGCCCTAAAAGGTGATATGGACCTTTTAGGACATCCGCTTTGTCAACTATTTAAGTTCTACTTTGGCACCAGCTTCTTCAAGCTTACCTTTCATTTCTTCTGCTTCTTCTTTCGCAACGCCTTCTTTAATTGTTTCAGGCGCACCGTCTACGAGAGCTTTCGCTTCTTTCAAGCCGAGACCTGTGATTTCACGAACGGCTTTAATCACGTTAATTTTAGAGCCGCCAACTTCTGCAAGAACAACATCAAATTCAGATTGCTCTTCCGCTGCTTCAGCGCCTCCTGCACCGCCAGCTACCGCTACTGGAGCAGCTGCTGTTACTCCAAATTCTTCTTCAATTGCTTTTACAAGTTCATTTAACTCAAGAACAGACATTTCTTTAATCGCATCAATAATTTGCTCTTTACTCATTGTAAATCCTCCTTAAAAAAATATTGGATATCCGTACATTCGTTTTACCTTATTCAGCCGCTTCTTCCTTCTGGTCAGCCACCGCTTTGGTCGCAAGGGCAAAGTTTCTAATCGGCGCTTGCAATACACTAAGAAGCATAGAAACCAATCCGTCGTGAGAAGGTAAGGAAGCAAGTTCCTTAATTTCGTCGAGGGACGCTACTCGACCTTCAATGACACCTGTTTTAATAACAAGATTTTCATGTTCTTTCGCAAAGTTATTTAATACCTTCGCCGGAGCAACGACATCTTCTGTGCTTGTTGCAATCGCTGTTGGACCAACAAGGTATTCATCGATATCCGACAAATTCACTTTTTCTGTCGCACGACGAATCATTGTGTTTTTGTACACTTTAAAGTCCACGCCGGCTTCGCGAAGTTGCTTTCTAAGTTCTGTTGCTTCCGCGACATTAAGTCCGCGGTAGTCTACAACAATCGTCGAAATACTGTTGTCCAGCTTTTCCGCGATTTCTTGTACGACTTGTTCTTTTTGCTCAATCACTTTGCTCACTTGTTACACCTCCTGTCTTCTTCTCGTACATACCGCATCAAGGATAATAAAAAAGAACCTTCATGCACGCAGACATGAAGGTTCTGTTCTCGTCACAAGAGACCCATGGCATCCCATGAGCTTTATCCGAAAACTACCTCGGCAGGAAATTAAGCCGTAAAGGCACCTGCTGTCTGCGGTAAATGATTTATTTTATGAAAGACGCTCTTATTATAACGACTTGTTGGAACTTCGTCAAACAATTTTTACGCACTAAATTGAGAAACGTCTACTTTTATGCCAGGACCCATCGTAGAAGAAACGGTGACATTTTTCATGAACTTCCCTTTAGCAGCGGCAGGCTTTGCTTTTAACACGGCATCAACAATCGTGTTGAAGTTTTCAACAAGTTGGGATGTTTCAAAAGAAACTTTTCCAAGTGGCGCATGAATATTTCCCGCTTTATCAAGCCGGTACTCTACTTTCCCTGCTTTAATTTCTTCCACTGCTTTTTTAATGTCCATTGTCACTGTTCCGGTTTTCGGGTTTGGCATCATTCCTTTCGGACCGAGGATTTTTCCAAGTCGTCCCACTTGTGCCATCATGTCAGGAGTAGCGACAACGACGTCAAAGTCGAGCCAACCTTCTTGTACTTTTGCGACAAGATCTTCTTCCCCGACAAAATCAGCGCCGGCGGCTTCCGCTTCTTGTGCTTTTTCACCTTTCGCAAATACAAGCACGCGCTTCGTTTTTCCTGTTCCGTGCGGAAGTACGACTGCTCCGCGAATTTGCTGGTCGTTTTTCCGTGGATCGACGCCTAAGCGCAAAGCAATTTCTACCGTTTCATCAAAAGAAGCAGTAGACGTTTTCTTTACAAGTTCAAGCGCTTCTTCCGCGCTATATTGTTGCTTTCGATCAACAAGTTTGATCGTGTCTTCGTATTTTTTCCCTCTTTTAGCCAATTTCATTTCCTCCCTAGTTGTGGTTTTATCGGTCAAACCTCCCACTTGAAAAGGCTGCGCACACATCCTTCAACGGACACGCAGCCTTTCAATCAAACACAGTCACATTAGTCTTCAACGGTAATTCCCATGCTACGTGCGGTACCTTCAACCATACGCATCGCCGCTTCAACGTCTGCTGCATTTAAGTCTTCCATTTTCGTCTCAGCGATTTCGCGTACTTTGTCTCGTTTTACCGTTGCTACTTTATTACGGTTGGGTTCACCAGATCCGCTTTTAATACCAGCTGCTTCTTTTAGCAATACGGCAGCAGGTGGCGTTTTCGTAATAAAATCAAAAGAACGGTCTTCGTATACCGTGATCTCCACAGGAATAATCATTCCTGCTTGATCGGACGTACGAGCGTTAAATTCTTTACAAAATCCCATGATGTTAATACCTGCTTGTCCTAAAGCCGGTCCAACAGGTGGTGCTGGATTCGCTTTCCCCGCAGGAATTTGTAATTTTACAACAGTCTCGACTTTTTTAGCCACGCGACACACCTCCTTCGTCCGTGATGTGGTTTGTCGGACATTTGTCCTCCCACTCTTGAGAGAGAAACCTCTCAATGACTATAACAGTCATCTACTGAACATTAAAATCTTATCACTTCGTCTCCTGAACTTCAAGTCATAATTCCAGTAGATATCATTAAAAATTGATGTGAACTACTCGTCATTGAAATGACGAGCTTCCAGTTCTACGCTACGAACTGTTGTCTGTTAAACGTATACACTGTCGGCGTGTCCAACACCACTACTGATTGAGATAGGGAGCCTATCTCTTTCAGATACTTTTTGCCGATGTTCATTGCACCGTTAACATCAGCATTAATCACACGTTGACAATCGTCACACACATACAAACCACGATGTTTACGATTAGATTTTTTCGCAAACTTTTTGGATGGATAAGGCTTGCACATAGAACAGGTTTGTGATGTGTATTCTTTGGACATTCGAGCAACAGAAATCCCTTGTTCTTCTGCCTTATACGTCAACATTTGGATGATTTTCACGAAAGGTAACTGATGAAACTTTTGATTCGTTTTCTTACCGAGCTGAACATTCTTACGTATACCTGTTATATCCCCTATGACAATGGTTTCTACCCCTTGTCTTACGGCAAGGTCAATTACCTTTTTCGTCATGCAGTGTAAAAGGTGAAACGTTTGTGCTTTCCTTTTACGATATAATTGCAACACTCGTTTTGACTTCTTTGGATATTTCACACCTTTGGCGACTTGCTGAGCGTCAGAAATAGCTTGAAAATGCGCTATTTTCTTGTGAAAATACCGTTCCACAGACAGCCATTGTCTACCAGAAATAATATGTGAATTCCCTTTGTAGTCATAACAAGTGAGCGCATTGGTAATCCCTATATCAACGGACATATATTTCACACTATTCTGTTTTATTGGCACATCTTCATATTCTTGTGCGAGGATAATTTTGTATTCTTTTTCTGTTACAGGCTTCACTTCTACTGTTTTGACTTTCGTGATTTTGATATGTTTTGGAATAGGAAAACTTGTTTTGAATACGATATTTCTCTTTTAAAACTTCAGCGATTTCTTGAAAAAGTGTTTTTAAATACTGCTCAATTTCATGATCGAGAACCTTTCTTCGATATTTCACCGACCATACAATGTGATAATTGACGTTATAAACACAAGTTCCAGCATGGGTGATTTTAGATTTTTATTCATACATATAGTATATATTTAAAGATACATATTATCAATATTAACAACTATTATCATAGTTACATATGGTATGGGGTAACTCAAAGAAGGCGACGGATTCATCTCCTCATTGAAATGAGGAGATGAATCCGTCGCTTTGTCCTAAATTTTTTCTACTTGATGAAACTCCAGCTCCACTGGTGTTTCTCTTCCAAACATATTGACATGTACTTTTACTTTTTGTTTTTCTACATTTATTTCTTCGATGGTTCCGGTAAAATCCGCAAATGGACCTTCTTTTACCTTGACAGATTCCTTCAATTCAAAATCCACCTCGGTCACTACATCTTGTTCACCCATTTGTTTTAAAATCCGATCTACTTCTTCCGGCAAAAGTGGGGTAGGTTTAGAACCTGCTCCTGACGATCCGACAAACCCGGTCACCCCGGGAGTATTTCGAACCACATACCAGGAATCATCGGTCATAATCATTTCTACAAGAACATATCCCGGAAACACTTTCCGCGTTACCGCTTTACTTTTCCCATTTTTTACTTCTGTTTCTTCTTCCACGGGTACGAGCACTCGGAAAATTTTATCGCTCATTTCCATCGACTCTACCCGTTTTTCCAAATTTGTTTTTACTTTGTTTTCATAACCGGAATACGTATGTACGACAAACCAGTTCTTTTCCATTCATACGGACAAATACGTCCTTCCCTCCTCCTTGTTGGGTTCTATCGTCACATATATTCCTGCAGCACGTTAGTCCAAAAAGATACGAACAAGCTCTGACAATCCTAAATCAACGAGCGCAAAGAAAATAGTAAAGAATAAAACAGTTAAAATAACGACAATCGTGTATTTTATCAATTCATCTCGTTTCGGCCACGAGACCCGTTTCATTTCTTTCGCTACATCCCGAAGAAATTTGACCGGATTTTTTGTTCCTTCCGCCACACTGCCACCTCCATGCCATACATATCAACTTCTCTCATTTTACCAAGCGCTATCATCTTTTTCATTGACTTTTCTATTAATTTTTCATTAGAAAAACTCGGCTTACCCGCCCGCCGAGTTACATGGCGAATCTTTCCTTTCTGCCTAAACGACCGAGTGCGTTTTTGTCATCTTGAGTAATTCAGAAGTCAAAAGCGCCTAATCGTTTTTCTCCGTCTTTCTGTCTAACTTCACTCTCAGGTGCTCGGGTGAAGATACTTTTACTAACTGCGAAAGTCAGGTTAGAGCAGATCTTTCAACATCTAGCACACCTAACCAGTCGTCTCTGCTTTTCATAACATAAAAAAACAGCCGCTTATTTTGTTTCTCGATGAAGAGTATGTTCGTTACAATATTTACAAAACTTCTTCATCTCCATGCGGTCTGCCTTGACGTCTTTCCTTTTTTCAGTTGTATAATTGCGTGATGCACATTTCGTACAAGCAAGGACAACTTTTGCCCGCATCGAGTTCCTCCTCTAGCTGAAGCTTACCACTTCTACTTTGAAATTAAACACCTAACGTGTCCTTCACTTTACCATAAGGAAAAAACCGTGTCAATTTGTCTTGTAGAAAATCAAGTAGGAGGAGGTGATTAACCTCCGTCATCTCACACCACCGTACGTACGGTTCGCGTATACGGCGGTTCAATTAAGATGGGTAACGCAAGACTTCCTTCCGTGAATAGCTTATCTTCTTATGCCAGCAGTCACTCCACCCTCCAAGAGGTCTTTTACGGAATGGATAAGAATGTCGTCTTTCCTTCCATCTATCCGCTTCATTTACTCTGTATCACCTTTGGCAGAAAGGACTTTGTTTTGTCTTGCAAACTCATCCAATGATACCTAGCCTTGTATGAAGTTCGTGTTCCTCGGACCGGAAGTTTGCCGCCCGCTTCCTTCAGATTCCGCGTCGCCACGGACACCCTTGCGTTAAGCTAACCACTACTTCTGCCTTCGTGGCTCGGGACTCTCACCCTATAGATTACACCCATGCCAGGCGCACGAGAAAAACTCGCTGGATGCGAGTTGATGGAACGCTTATTCAATTGAGCGCTCAGTCAAAATATATGTGAAAAAAGAGCAACGCGTGGTGAGTTTCATCTATATAACGATTCGTTAGATGGGGAGACGTTTCCGCTCGGAAGTGAGCGAAAAACGTCTCCATCTGCGACATGACGGCACTTCCATAATAAGGAATACCGCGTTACCATATCCCACAATCAGCTCTACGAAGTATTTCTTCCGCATAAATACGAAGATGAATGAAAGAAGAATGTTAGCCACGATGCGAAACGACACTTATCAATGTAATCGTTTTCTTTTTGAAAGATTCTGAAAGTAAAGATGCCATTTCAAACATCAATAGAATGATACAATAATTTATATGATTCCATCCCACTTTGCACTTAACTAAAGTGGAGTACTTTGACATGTCTTTCTAGTTTCCGCTTCACTCGTTGAAGCGCGTTATCAATTGATTTTACGTGACGGTTCAATTCGGTCGATATCTCTTGATACGTCCGACCGTCTAAGTATAACATTAATACTTTCTGTTCTAAATCACTCAAAATCTCTTGAATTTTCATCTCAATATCATCAAATTCTTCTCGATTAATATATAATTCTTCCGGATCACTCATTTTTGAACCGCATAATACATCTAGCAATGTTCTTTCAGAATCTTCATCATAAATTGGCTTATCCAGCGATACATATGAATTAAGGGGTAAATGTTTTTGACGCGTCGCAGTCTTAATAGCAGTAATAATTTGTCTCGTAATACACAATTCCGCAAAAGCTCGAAACGAAGAAAGCTTGTCTCCTTTATAATCACGAATAGCCTTATACAAACCAATCATGCCTTCTTGAACGATGTCTTCGTAATCTCCGCCAATGAGAAAATAAGATCTTGATTTTGCTCGGACAAAACTTTTGTACTTATTCATTAAATATTCTAATGCGCTGTGATCTCCCAACCGGATTTGTTCTACGAGTTCTTCGTCTTCTGCATGTCCAGTATCGTAATGATGTTTCTTCTCTTTGAGGTGTAAGCTCAATACAATCCCCCCGCCCTCGCTGATTGTATGAATATAGTAATACGGAATAACCACATTATATAGTACCGTGAATGGAGGCGTCAACCGCTCAACCATCGCCTCGACGCCATTTGTCAAAAATTTCAGCCATTTCTTTTGTAAGGGTAAAATTCGTCATTTTTCGTGGTTTTTGATGATTTTTTAGTTCATCAGTAATATTTCGCTCTACTGCTTCCATTTCCAACCGAAGCTCCCTGGCCGATTTTCTTAGTCCTCCGCTCCCAAAAATAATGCGCTGTTCTGCATAATCCGATGTGGCCACATGGACTCTCGTTTCTACATTTTTTAATTCCCGTACGAGCTTCTCAATTCTCTCATCCGCAGTTTCATTTTCCCGTGTATATATAATTTCGACAAGATGATTATTGTAATTTTTTCCGAGTCCTGGAACCATATGAGCATCGAAAATAATCTTGACTTCCCATCCTTTAAACGCTTGATATTCTGCCATTTTTTCAATTAATAAATCCCGCGCTTGATCGAGATGTTTTTCACGAAGAGATTTAAATTCGGGCCAATCACCGATAATATTATAGCCGTCCACAAGAAGAATATCTTTCATCGCTACGCACGTCCCAATGGTGAACGTTTTCGATAGATTTCATACATGAGTAAACCCGCTGCTACAGAAGCATTGAGGGAAGACACTCTCCCATTCATGGGGATTTTAACCAACAAATCACACTTTTCCTTTACGAGACGGCTCATCCCTTTCCCTTCGTTTCCAATGACAAGACCAATGGGCATGTCACTATCTAACGTACGAAAGTCATCCCGAGTTTCCATATCCGTGCCAACAATCCACAAGCCTTGTTTTTTCAAGGCATCAATTGTTCTTGCCATATTCGTTACCCGAACAACAGGGACGTACTCTATCGCTCCCGCGGATGCTTTTGCGACTACTTGCGTTAAACCAGCGGAACGACGCTTCGGGATAATAACGCCATGTACACCACTTGCTTCTGCCGTACGCAAAATGGAACCAAGATTGTGGGGGTCGGAAATTTCATCAAGCAAGACGAAAAAAGGATCTTCTCGCCGTTCCGTAGCGAGGGCAAATAAATCGTCTAACTCCTTGTATTCATAAGCGCTAACGACAGCAACAACGCCTTGATGGCGAGTTGTTTGTGCTAGTTCGTCTAACTTTTTTCGGGGTGAATATAAAAGGGTAATGTTCTTTTCCTTCGCCCGTTGTACAATTTCTTGGACATGACTTTTCTTCGTCCCGTCAGCAATCCAAATTTTATGAATGGAACGATTGGATCGCAAAGCTTCTGTGATTGGATTTTTCCCAAAAATCCATTCTTCTTTCATCCTTCTTCCTTCCTCTCTTTATGTGCAATCGCAAACATCATTAGTTCGTCAAGACGTTTCGTTCGTTCCAGTAAATACGTGTAACCAATTAACGCTTCCAATGCGGTACTATAACGATACGTATGATGATCCGTATTTTTTGGCAGCGAACCGGATTTTGCATTTCTTCCCCGTTTCGCCACCGCTTTCTCTTCTTCCGTCAGTCTATTTTCTGATAGGAGGGATTGTAAGACGGCCGCTTGTGCTTTTGCCGACACGTAAGTAGACGCTCGTTCGTGTAATTCATTGGGGCGAACATATCGGTGCGCTAATAAATAATGACGAACATACAAGTCGTAGACTGTATCTCCCATGTAAGCGAGGGCAAGGGCGTTTAATTGTTTTGCGTCTACTTGTTTGTCAGTCGCTTTATATATCATGCTTCTTCCCTCTTCCAACGCGTTCCTTGAGCCGTATCCTCTAAAATAATACCTTCTGCTTTTAACATATCCCGAATTTCATCTGCCCGGGCAAAATCACGATTTTTTCGTGCTTCGTTTCTTTCTGCAATCAATTTTTCAATCTCTTCGCTGAGTACTTCTCGTTTTTTCTCTACTGGGATGTGCAACACGTCCCCCATTTCATGAATAAGGGCAAGAAAAGCTTCTAATACTTGTTTTGAAGACTGTTTTTCTCGTAAATACTGGTTCGCACATTTTACGAGTTCAAATAATGCAGTAATCCCATTTGCGCTATTAAAGTCATCGTCCATCGCTTCGATAAATTGTGTCTTATAACGAGCGATGCGATCCAACCAATCGGCTTTCTCACCAAGATCAGCGCTCTGATCGAGACGATATTTTAAATTTTCAGTTGTGGATTGAATGCGGTCGAGTCCGTGTGCTGCGCTTTGAAGAGATTCTTCATCGAAATTAAGCGGGCTGCGGTAATGGGATTGCAGGATAAAAAAGCGTACTACTTCCGGGCGATGTCTTTCAATAATGTCTTCCACGAGAATGAAATTGCCAAGTGATTTGGACATTTTTTCATTATTCACTTGAATATAGCCATTGTGCAACCAATAGTTTGCCATCTTTTTCCCGGTTAATGCTTCCGATTGAGCAATCTCATTTTCATGGTGAGGAAATGTTAAATCTTGCCCACCTGCGTGGATATCAATCGTCTCCCCTAGATATTTTTTTACCATGGCGGAACATTCAATATGCCAGCCCGGTCGACCTTTTCCCCACGGGCTATCCCAAGAAATTTCCCCTTCTTTCGCTTGTTTCCACAAAGTAAAGTCCAAAGGTTCTTTTTTCTTTTCCCCAACTTCAATGCGCGCACCTAATTGCAAATCTTGAATAGATTGTGACGATAATTTTCCATAATCTTTAAATTGACGCGTGGAAAAATAGACGTCTCCATCCGCTTCATAAGCGTATCCTTTCTCGATCAATTTTTTGATAAACTCAATAATCTCCGGCATCGTCTCTGTCACACGTGGATGCATATCTGCCTTTTTTACTCCCAGTGCTTCCGTATCTTTAAAATATGCTTGAATATAACGTTCTGCCAGTGCCTTTACGTCTTCCCCTAATTCCCGTGCTGCTTTAATAATTTTATCATCGACATCGGTAAAGTTAGAGACAAATTGCACTTCATATCCTCGGTACTCTAAATAACGACGCACCATATCAAACACAATCGCCGGGCGCGCATTGCCAATATGAATTTTGTTGTATACCGTTGGACCGCATACATACATTTTTATTTTTCCTTCTTCGATTGGAATCAGCTCTTCTTTTTTTCTAGTAAGCGTGTTATATACCATGATTGCCATCATTCATCACCCTTTCTTACGAGCACATCCTTTTGTTTATAGGCTTCCAACTCTTCCCGCAGTTGTTTAATTTCTTTTTCTAGTTCTAAAAATTTATCTTGTACCGGGTCTGGGAGAATATGATGATCTAAATCGTCATGTTTTACCTTCATTCCATCTTGAACGACCACTTTTCCGGGGATTCCGACAACCGTCGAGTTTTTTGGTACTTCTTTTAAAACGACCGAACCTGCGCCGATTCTTGAGTTTTCACCAATGGTCATCGAGCCTAGAATTTTTGCTCCACTCGCAATCAGAACATTGTCTTCAATGGTCGGATGTCGCTTCCCTTTCTCTTTTCCCGTTCCTCCTAATGTCACCCCTTGATAAATGGTGACATTATCTCCTATTTCACAAGTTTCTCCAATGACAACACCCATGCCATGGTCGATGAACAGTCTCTGCCCAATCGTTGCTCCGGGATGAATTTCTATTCCAGTCAAAAAACGACTCACTTGGGAAATAAAACGGGCAATAAAGTAGAGCTTTTTTTTCCAAAACCAATGGGCAATGCGATGCATCCAAACGGCGTGTACCCCGGAATATGTGAGCACTACTTCCAGACGACTTCTGGCCGCAGGGTCCCTATCAAATACAACGTCGATGTCATTTTTAATTGTCTTCCACATAATGTCCCTCCTCTTCTCCTTTTGCAATAAATGAAATGTCCGTATTTACATAAAAAAGCGTCTCGATGTGCATGTCATTGCACAGAGACGCTTCCCACGCGGTTCCACTCTGTTTAAAGATCCTTCGTATTTCCTAAGGAACTTTCCCTTTCTCATGATAACGGTCAGACTACCGCCCTTGCCTACTCATTTCAGCAAGAGACTCCGGGAGGCATTTTCAGAGTGCGCCCTTGAAATCACTTTCAGCAACTGTGATTTTCTCTGTGCAAGGTACACATTCTTACTTTTTCCCTTCAACGCTTTGGATCTATTTTATTGTTCTTGGACCGCTTTCTCTAAACGGGCCATCGCTACTTCTTTTCCTAATAAGGAAATCGCCACAGGCAATTCCGGGCCGCGAGTTTCCCCTGTGGTAGCGACTCGAATTGGCATAAACAAATTCTTACCTTTTTGTCCCGTTGCTTTCTGGGTTCGTTTCGTCGCACTTTTAATTTCTGCCGGGGTAAACTCGTTCACCGCTTGCATTTCTTCCATAAATTGCGTGAGAACTTCTTTTGCGCCTTCCGCTTGAAGAACTTCTTTTGCTTCTTCATTATACGTTATTTCTCTTTTAAAGAACAAGGAAGTAAGCTCCACAATTTCTGCAGCGTAATGCATCTGTTCTTGATAAATTCCGACGAGCTTTTTCGTCCATTCATATTGTTCGTCATCTAATTCTTCCGGTAACTTTCCTGCTTTTTGTAAATGCGGAATCGCTAATTTTGTTAAACGATCCAAATCTGCTTGTTTTACGTATTGGTTGTTCATCCATGCTAATTTATCCGTATCAAAAATAGCTGGTGCTTTTGAGACTCGTTCCAAGCTAAATTGCTCTTCCAATTCTTTCAATGAAAAAATTTCTTCTTCTCCTCCTGGCGACCAACCGAGAAGCGCAAGGAAGTTTACAATGGCTTCCGGTAAGTAGCCTAATTCTTTATACTGTTCGACAAATTGAATAATCGATTCGTCACGCTTACTCATCTTTTGACGATCTTCATTTAAAATAAGCGAAGCATGGGCAAATACCGGTTTTTCCCAGCCAAAGGCTTCATAAACGAGGGCTTGACGGGGAGTATTGGAGAGATGCTCTTCCCCACGAATAACGTGAGAAATTTTCATTAAATGATCGTCTACGACTACGGCAAAATTATATGTTGGAATACCGTCTCGTCGTGCAATGACAAAGTCTCCAATATCATCAGTTTCAAAGGTGACTTTTCCGCGAACAGCATCTTCAATGACGATCTGCTCTCCTTCCGGGACGCGGAAACGGACTACCGGTTTTAACCCTTGCGCTTCATATGCTTGGCGTTGTTCTTCAGTTAAATCCCGATCGCGCCCACTGTACTTCGGCGCTTCTCCGCGAGCCAGTTGTTCTTCCCTTTCTTTTTGCAGTTCTTCTTCCGTCATGTAGTCATAATATGCCTTTCCGCTATCCAATAGTTCTTGTAAATATTTTTCATAAATCGATAATCGTTCCATACTTTGATACGGAGCATACGGGCCACCAATATCGACACTTTCATCCCATTCAATGCCGAGCCATTTTAAACTATTCATTAACTTTTCTGTGGCATCTGAAACGTTACGGGCTTGATCGGTATCTTCAATTCTAACAATAAATTTTCCGCCTTGACTTTTCGCAAATAAATAGTTAAAAAGAGCCGAACGAGCCCCACCAATGTGTAGGTGTCCGGTTGGACTTGGAGCAAAACGCACTCTTACTTCTTTATTCATGATTGTTCTCCTTTCTATCATCGTTCCTTATTTCTGTCTAGCTTTCAGGGCGCTGAAGAAGCCAATGAGCGGCTTCTTGCACCGCTCCTCCATCGCTTGTCGCGGCTAAACGGCTTTCTACGCTTTTCGTTTCAGCAACACGACGGCGTGGGCTGCCATTCCTTCTTCCTTTCCCACAAAACCGAGCTTTTCGGAAGTCGTTGCTTTCACATTCACTTGCGTCTCCACAGCTTCTAATGCGTTTGCAATATGTTTTTTCATTTCGGGAATGTATGGCTTCATTTTTGGCTTTTCCGCCAACACAGTGGCATCGACATTTCCTATTTGATACCCTTCATTTTTCACAAGTTCATACACTTTTTTTAATAACTGAAGAGAATTTGCATCTTTAAAGGTTGGATCGGTGTCAGGAAAATGTGTGCCGATATCTCCTTTTCCGATCGCGCCGAGTAAGGCATCGGTCACTGCATGCAACAATACATCCGCATCGGAATGACCCAATAATCCTTTTTTATAAGGTATACGGACCCCTCCTACAATGAGGGGGCGATTTTCGCTAAATTGATGTACGTCATATCCGTGTCCTATTCTCATGACTTTTCTCCTTTTTTTCGTTTCTTGAGAATCATGTGGGCAATATCAATGTCTAGCGGGGTCGTTAACTTTATATTTTCATCCGATCCTTCCACAATATGTACTTTTTTTCCACATTTTTCGACAAGACTGGCATCATCGGTTCCTCTAAACTGCTCACTAGTAGCTTTTTCATACGCTTTTACAATCAAATCTTTTTGGAACGCTTGCGGTGTTTGTGCTGCCCACAATGCCGTGCGCTCGGGAGTATTCGTAATAAAACCATTGTTCACTTCTTTAATCGTATCTTTTACCGGAACAGCAAGCACAGCGCTGCCTTTATCCGCTGCTGTACGAACAAGCTCGTGAATCGATTCCTTGGCAACAAAGGGTCTTGCTCCATCATGAATGAGAACAATTGCTGCCTCGGCACGTTTTAATCCTTCCAACACGCTATCCTGTCTCTCTTTTCCACCAGGAACGATCGCTCTCACTTTCATCATTTGCCATTCTTTCATCAGAGCAGACATCGCGTCACACTCTTTTTCATTCGCAACGAGGATGACCCGTTCACACCAAGGATCTTCTTCAAAAACCGCCACAGTGTGTACGATCAGCGGACGGTCGTCTAGTTTAATAAACTGTTTGTTGTAGCCGGCTTTCATCCGACTTCCTTGTCCAGCAGCAGGAATAATGACGTCATATTTCATAATACCTCTCCGTCTCTACCCGAACTTTCCATTATCCTTATTTATCATACACTTGAAAGCTTTCTTCATCAATAATCAAACATATTTTCATGAACGATACCGTTTTGGAGTCGACTACTGTTATGAAGAAAACCCCTAATTGTAAGAGTTGGTCTCTTCAATTAGGGGATAAAAGAATAAATTATAGCGCTTTTTCCATCATTTTCGGTTTTGCAAATATCATCCGACCTGCACTAGTTTGTAACACGCTTGTCACGATTACTCCGATTGTTTTGCCGATATACTCTCTGCCACCTTCGACGACGATCATTGTACCATCATCTAAATAAGCAATTCCTTGGTTTTGTTCTTTTCCGTCTTTAATGACGTGAACTTCCATTTCTTCTCCAGGGAGAACAACCGGTTTCACCGCGTTGGCAAGATCATTAATATTTAAAACCTCCACTCCTTGCAAATCACATACTTTATTTAAATTAAAATCGTTCGTAACGACGATTCCGTTTTTCACTTTTGCCAGTTTGACAAGCTTGCTATCTACCTCTTGAATTTCTTCAAAGTCTCCTTCATAAATTTCCACTGCAATGGGCAATTCTTTTTGAATTCGATTTAAAATATCTAACCCCCGACGCCCTCGATTTCTTTTCAAAACGTCTGAAGAATCGGCAATATGCTGTAACTCTTCTAACACGAATCCCGGTATAACGAGTGTTCCTTCAATGAATCCGGTACGACAAATATCAGCGATGCGCCCATCGATAATAACACTTGTATCTAATATTTTTATTTTCGGCTGCGGAGAAGAAGGGACTTCTGCTTCTTTTTTCTTTAATGAGCCTCGGCTAGCAGGTAACAAACTCATTAATTCGTCCCGTTTTTTAAAACCAATCTGAAAACCAAAATAACCTAAAAAGAAAGTAATGAAAATAGGAAGAACAGAACTAATCACCGGAAAATCAACCGTATTTAAAGGAATGCCGATTAAGTAAGCAACAACGAGTCCAAATACGAGTCCAAGGGTGCCAAATAAAACGTCTGTCACTGGCGCTTTCACAATAATTTCTTCTAGCATTCTCATTCCACGAACGAGATGGCCTACGAGCCAAAACGTTGCTAAAAACAAGATGAATGCACCAATTAAGCCACCAACATACGGATTGCCTAGCCAATGCGGAACAGATGAATAATTTAATAATGAAATAAGTTCTGGTATGAAAATAAACCCTAACGTTGCACCGGCTAGAATAAAAAATAATTGCATACTCCATTTCAACACGATACGAACACCTCCTTTCACCAGTATAGGCAATAAAATTTTTTTCAAACCTTCTTCCAAATGTAATGAAAAGTATACTATCATCTCTTTCTTTTAAGGTGGATGTTACAGAATCGAAGGGAGATTGTAACCTAGATGAGATTAACGATACCAGGCAGAAGAGCTATCAATGAGTGCATAATCTAATGCTTCTTCTAATGTAGATACCCCAATTACTTCCATTTCTTCTGGGGGTTTCCAACCTTCCACATTTTTCGCTGGAACAATGGCGCGTTTAAATCCTAATTTTGCGGCTTCTTGAATTCGTTCTTCAATGCGAGAGACTCGACGGACTTCTCCCGTTAAACCAACTTCTCCAATGACGACATCGCCCGGATAAGTCGTATGATTACGATAACTGGAGGCAATACAAATGGCTAATCCTAAATCAATGGCAGGCTCATCTAGTTTGACGCCTCCTGCTACATTTAAATAAGCGTCTTGATTTTGAAGAAGCATTCCTATTCGTTTTTCTAATACAGCCATTAAAAGAGCAATGCGATTGTGGTCTATTCCTGTTGCAGTACGACGGGGATTGGCATAACTTGATGGAGCAATGAGCGCTTGCACTTCAACTAATACGGGCCGGGTTCCTTCCAACGAAGCAACCACAATGGATCCGGAGCTTCCTTCCGTACGATCTTCTAAAAAAATTTCTGATGGATTTTTTACTTCTGCAAGACCTTTTTCTCTCATTTCAAATATACCAATTTCATTTGTGGATCCAAAACGATTTTTTACTGCTCGCAAAATGCGGTAAGTATGATGTCTTTCTCCTTCAAAATAAAGAACCGAATCCACCATATGTTCTAACAATTTTGGACCCGCAATGGCACCTTGTTTCGTCACATGACCGACGACAAAAATAGCAATGTTTCTCGTTTTGGCATACTTCATCAGTAAAGCAGTTGATTCTCTCACTTGAGCTACACTACCTGGTGCGGATGTAATGTTTGGATCATGAACCGTTTGAATGGAATCAATAATCACTAAGGTAGGGGCTACTTGATCGATCGCTTTTTCAATCAGCTCCATGTTCGTCTCAGCAAAGACATATAGTTTCTCCGCCGATACCCCGAGTCGATCTGCGCGCAATTTCGTTTGTTTTACCGATTCTTCCCCGGAAATATACAACACTTTATTTCCTTGGTTGGCAAGTAGCGATGATATTTGAAGCAATAAGGTGGATTTTCCAATTCCCGGGTCTCCTCCGACCAAAACGAGGGAGCCGGGCACAATCCCACCACCGAGGACGCGATTGAACTCGGGCAACGTTGTATCTATTCGTTCTTCTTTTGTGCTCGTTACTGATGTGATCGGTTCAGGAAAGGAAACCGTGGTCGTCCCTGACCAAGTATGATTCCGCGTTCCTTTTTTAGGTGAAGGGGCTTCAAACTCTTCCACTAATGTATTCCATTCTTGACAACCTGGACAACGACCCATCCACTTATGAGACTCGTACCCGCATTCTTGACAAACAAACTTTGTTTTCTGTTTTGCCACCCTTTCTCCTCCTTCCCTATAAAAAATAACTGTAAAAAGATCCGGGGAAATGGTCACTATTTCTCCCGGATCATTAGTCGTTTTTTACGTACATTCGTTACGTTGTCGCTCCGGATTTTGTTTGTACAGTATACTCATCATTTTTCACATCAATGACAGCTGTATCTCCTTTTTGGAGCGTACCACGCAATAGTTCTTCAGACAGTCGGTCTTCCACTTGTTTCTGGAGCGCGCGGCGTAACGGGCGGGCACCGTACTCTGGGTCATATCCTTCCTCCGCAATTTTATCAATAGCAGCTTCTGTCAATTCTACCTTTACTCCTTGTTCTTCCAGACGTTTTTGCAACTCTTTAATCATTAAGAGAACGATTTCTTTAATATGCTTCTTCTCAAGACTATGGAAGACAATAATTTCATCCACTCGGTTTAAAAATTCCGGGCGGAAAGTATTTTTCAACTCTCCCATCACTTTATCTCGCATATCTTCAAATTTTTCCTCTTCGTCTTGAGTGGTAAAACCGACATATCTGCTACGATTTAACAGGTTCGCACCGACGTTGGAAGTCATAATAATGGCTGTATTACGGAAGTCAACACGACGTCCTTTTGAGTCTGTTAAAAACCCATCTTCTAGCACTTGAAGCAAAATATTAAACACTTCTGGATGTGCTTTTTCAATTTCATCCAAGAGAATAACTGAATACGGTTTTTGACGTACTTTTTCCGTTAACTGTCCGCCCTCTTCATATCCAACGTACCCAGGAGGGGAACCAACCAAACGACTTGTTGCATGCTTTTCCATATACTCTGACATATCAATCCGAATGACGGAATCTTCATCTCCAAACAACGTTTCGGAAACCGCTCGTGCTAATTCAGTTTTTCCAACCCCGGTCGGTCCTAAAAAGATGAAGGAGCCGATTGGACGTTTCGGATCTTTCAGCCCTGCTCGCGCCCGGCGAACCGCTTTTGAGATTGCTTTTACCGCTTCTTCCTGTCCTACTACGCGACTGTGTAATATTTCTTCCATCTTGAGTAATCGATCTGTTTCTTCTTCAGCAAGTTTCGATACCGGAATTCCTGTCCAGCTTGCCACCACCTGTGCAATATCTTCTGAAGTCACTTCCGTATTCTCTGTTCCTTGCTTTTCTTTCCATTCATTTTTCATCTTTTCTAACTCTTCCCGTAGATGTTGCTCTGTATCGCGCAAGGACGCTGCCTTTTCAAATTCTTGGCTTTGTACTGCCGCATCTTTTTCCTTCCGTGTTTCTTCTAGTTTCTGCTCTAATTCTTTTAAATTAGGCGGGGCGGTGTATGAACGCAAACGTACTTTTGAACCGGCTTCATCAATTAAATCAATCGCTTTATCCGGTAAGAAGCGGTCTGAAATATAGCGATCAGACAATTTAACCGCGTCTTCAATCGCTTCATCCGTAATCTTCACGCGATGATGTGCTTCATACCGATCGCGTAATCCTTCAAGAATTTGAATGGATTCTTCAATCGTTGGTTCGTCTACTTTTATTGGTTGAAAACGACGTTCAAGCGCTGCATCTTTTTCAATATATTTACGATACTCATCGAGCGTTGTTGCACCGATACATTGTAATTCTCCTCTAGCAAGGGAAGGTTTTAAAATATTGGATGCGTCAATGGCGCCTTCTGCTCCCCCGGCTCCAATCAATGTGTGCAACTCATCAATAAACAAAATAACATTGCCCGCTTGCCGAATTTCATCCATCACTTTTTTCAACCGATCTTCAAATTCTCCACGATATTTCGTGCCCGCAACGACCGTTCCCATATCCAAAGTCATTACTCGTTTATTGCGAAGGGTTTCAGGAACTTCATTGGAAATTATCGCTTGGGCTAGCCCTTCTGCTACAGCTGTTTTCCCAACTCCCGGCTCTCCGATTAATACCGGATTATTCTTTGTACGACGACTTAATACTTGAATGACGCGTTCAATTTCTTTACTCCGACCAATCACCGGATCCAGTGCCCCTTCTTTTGCGACCGCTGTTAAATCTCGCGCTAAACTATCCAGCGTAGGGGTGCTGGCATTGGAAGAACTTGCCGCTTGTTGGTTGTTTGCGCCGGAAGAATCGTGATTTCCAAGCAGCTGTAACACTTGTTGACGGGCTTTGTTCAAACTCACTCCTAAATTATTCAAGACGCGCGCAGCAACGCCCTCTCCTTCCCGAATCAGTCCAAGCAAAATGTGCTCTGTTCCAACGTAGGAATGACCTAGTTTTCTCGCCTCATCCATCGATAGCTCAATCACTTTTTTCGCCCGTGGCGTGTAATGAATCGTCTTCGAACCGACTTGACCTGTCCCGATGAGCGCTTCCACTTCTTTTTGAATTTGATCAGGTTCTAAGTTCAATACTTGCAACGCTTTGGCAGCAATACCTTCTCCTTCTCGAATAAGTCCGAGTAATATATGTTCTGTTCCTATATTGTTATGTCCAAGGCGAATTGCTTCTTCTTGTGCTAACGCTAATACTTTTTGCGCTCGTTCTGTAAACCTTCCAAACATCATATCCGTCCACCTCCGAATAAATAACTCTCTATTTATTTTCTTTTTCTAAATGCAATCTATCACGAATTAATTTTGCCCTTTCAATGTCTCTTTCCGCAGGTGTTAATGCTTTCTTTGCATATTGTTGCAGAAATCCTGGTTGTGTTAAGATCATGAGTTCATTTAAGATATTACCCGAAATTCCATGAATTAAATCCAAATCAATTCCTAGTCTGACATCGGACAGTCGATTGGCAGCTTCCTTTGATTCCATAATACGGCTGTTTGCCAATAAACCGTACGAACGGAAAATTTTATCTTCTAATTGAATTCTTGAATGCGAAAGAAGAGATTGACGAGCAGAACGTTCTTGTTGAATGAGCTGAATGACGACTCCCCGTAAATCTTCAATGATGTCTTGCTCTGACTTACCAAGCGTCATTTGATTTGATATTTGAAAGATATTTCCTAATGCTTCGCTTCCTTCTCCGTAAATGCCTCGAACTACTAAACCTATTTGGTTAATCGCAGGTATGATGCTATTTAACTGTTTCGTTAATACGAGAGCCGGCAAATGCATCATGACCGAAGCTCTAAGACCCGTTCCAACATTCGTCGGGCAACTCGTTAAGTATCCTCTTTTTTCATCAAAAGCATATGTTACTTTTCCTTCAATCCAATCGTCGAGACCGTTCGATAAGACAAATCCTTCGTTTAATTGAAACCCACAAAACAAACATTGCAAACGAATGTGATCTTCTTCATTAATCATAATGCTAATGGACTCATCTTGACTAAGCATGACAGCCCCGTAATTCGATTCTTCTGCCAGATGAGGACTAATTAAATGTTTTTCTACTAAGACTCGCTTTTCATTCGGTGACAAATCATTCATTTGTATTAACTCTAGTTTTCCAATGGATTCATCATACGGTTCCGACAACACTTTGGAAACGTAATGCAAAAGTGTGGAAGCAGAGTGGTCAGAAGCTGCTATCGGAAAAGGGAAGTTTTCTAAGTTTCGCGCTAGACGAATCCGCGTGCTTAAAACGATGTCGTCCTCTTCCTTGCAGTTTTTTTTCATCCATGGACTGATCGCTTCATTAATAAATTGATCGAGCGACATGACTACTCCCCTCCTTCCTTGTTCTCCATTTTCATTTCAAGCTCGCGAATTTGATCACGAATTTTTGCTGCTTCTTCAAACTCTTCCTTTTCCACGTGCATTTCCATTTGGTTTCGAAGTTGTTGAATCTGTCTTTTCATTTGCATTTTGCCACCAGTTCTTTTCGGTACTTTCCCATGGTGACGGACGTTTCCTCCATGCACTCTTCTAAAAATCGGATCCAGTTTTAAAGAAAAACTTTCATAACAATGGACACAGCCAAAGCGCCCTTTATCGATAAATTGCTGATAGGATAAACCGCATTCCGGACATACAAGAGGTTTTCGTCGCGAACTACTGGATGGATGAGAGCTTTGTTGATCAAAAGGATGATCCCCATGCAATAAACCCGATAACAATTCATGAATGGAATACCCAGTAGAACCCGGTAAATGCTCTCCTTTATCCCTCGCACATTCATCGCATAAATGCATCTCTTTCTTTTGACCGTTAATAATCTTTGTAAAATGAAGTGTGGCTTCGTTTTTTTGGCATTCTTCGCATATCATTGCATCTCCTCCCTCCGAAGCCTTACTTGTATCGTAAACTCTGAAGCATTGCCCGGAGAAGCCTTGCGCGAATCATATCACGATCTTCTGCATAACGAAAGGATAATGTCTTCTTATCAATAACAGAAAGCATCAACTTCGCTTCTCGTTTAGAAATCACTTTTTCTTCAAAAAGTCGTATAATAATACTTTCGGCTGTTACTTGGTCAATTCCTTCTTTAATTAAGTCCATCAGCTGATCAATTAATTCCGCATGATCTTCGACTTTCACTCGCGAAATGCGAATATACCCGCCCCCACCCCGTTTGCTCTCCACCACATACCCTTTTTCCGCCGTAAAACGAGTACTGATCACATAATTAATTTGGGACGGCACGCATTCAAACCGCTTCGCTAGTTCACTACGTTTAATTTCAATTAAGTTCTTGTCACTTTGCATTAAAATTTCTTTTAAATATTTTTCTATCACATCCGAAATATTTCTCATGCAAGGTGCCTCCCTTCACCTTGTGATAGTATCAGTCATCATTTTGACCTTGACTATCTTTGACTATAAATATAATATAATGGACCCGATTTATCAAGAAAACGATACTACTGTTAGTGTAGCCAAAATTTCCATGAACGAATCATGGAAAGGAAGAGAGACAAGTCATTATGACTCCATTTCTAAAGAAATAACTCCTTCACAAGATAATATTTCTTCTTGTAACTTCACCCGAGCGGAAGCGTCCAAATTCCCAGGTTTCATATGGATAATGTAAGCATATTGTTCTTTGTCTTTTTCTTCCATCAGCATTCCTTTTATTCTCTTTACTTTAATGTGATGCTCTTCCAGTACTGCAATAATATTCGCTAAAGAAGAGGTGTCAGCTTTTACATAAATTTCTAATTTGTTTTTTTGTATTGACTTTTTAATAAAATGATCGACATTATTTAAAAAGAACAAGCTCAACAATACAATGATCGTCGTAAAAATCGCCGGAAAATACATCCCCGCCCCGGTTGCTAAACCAATCGCTGCCACCACCCAAATCGAAGCAGCAGTAGTTAAGCCTTTCACAGATACACCTTGAACAATAATTGTCCCAGCTCCTAAAAAACCGACGCCGCTTACTACGTAAGAAGCAAGTCGCGAAGGGTCATAGCGAACAACTTCTTGGTTTTCCGCTAAATACGATTGAAAACCAAATAAAGCAAGTAACATAAGTAAACATGAAGCGGTTCCTACTAGTAAGTGTGTTCGAAATCCTGCCGGATGACGTTTATATTCTCTCTCAATCCCTATAAGTCCTGCTAAAGAAGCAGCAATTAATATTCGAGTAATAATGACAATGGTTTCATCATTCAGTTGAAAAAAATCCATACATGCTCTCCTTTCATTTTTTATTTACTGCGCCATCACAACCATTCCTCCTTGAAAAGGTAAATATGATATAAACGCTTATCCATTAGGTGGACAAACCCTCCTAAAAATTTTCTGATTTTCAAAAATTAACGTTCCTTATAATATATGTTAATAAACACGCGCTATGATACTACAAAGACAAGTATAACTCTCGTGTGAAGAAATATACAAAAAAACCGTCAGAGTGTTGATTCTGACGGTTTTTCTCATTGCCCGGCAACGTCCTACTTTCACAAAGGGTCGCCCCTTCATTATCATCGGCGCTAAAGAGCTTAACTTCCGTGTTCGGCATGGGAACGGGTGGGTCCTCTTTGCTATGGTCACCGGACAAGTATGAATTTGTCGCTTCCACTTGGCGTGGAAATCCTTCAAAACTGGATAATCGCTACTACGAGTGCGAGACGTTCATCTTTGTTTGGATAAGTCCTCGACCGATTAGTATCTGTCAGCTTCACGTGTCACCACGCTTCCACCTCAGACCTATCTACCTCGTCATCTTCAAGGGGTCTTACTCTGACAAGATGTCAGATGGGAAATCTC
>NZ_WKJG01000024.1 GCF_027853235.1 Aliibacillus thermotolerans | reverse complement strand
CATACTTGTCCGGTGACCATAGCAAAGAGGACCCACCCGTTCCCATGCCGAACACGGAAGTTAAGCTCTTTAGCGCCGATGATAATGAAGGGGCGACCCTTTGTGAAAGTAGGACGTTGCCGGGCAACAAGAAAAAGGGGTTATAACCCCTTCTAACAATCTCCAGCGATATCTACTATAAATCATATGGTACCGCTGGAGATTTTTTTGTCGTTTTATCGATTTTGTAAATATGTTCTGCAGTTTTAATTGTCTTTCTATTATTTTATTTCGAGATACATAGATAGATCTTCGTAACGCGAGGAAATAGTGAGGTTGAGATATTCTAGATGAAATGTTTTAATGGTAGAGAGTTGTTGACATATTGAGAACAATAAGAAAAAGTCGATTCAAAAGGACTTCATCATTTCTTAACAAAAAGCTATCAAGTAAAGCCCCAAACCGATCGGATGGGAATTCGTTTGGAAGGGGAAAAATTGAACACAAAAGCGGAGCGGATATTATTTCGGAGGCAATATTGCCTGGTACCATTCAAGTGCCGGCAAATGGACAACCGATTGTTTTATTGGCAGATAGACAGCCGACAGGTGGGTATACAAGAATTGCTACGGTTATTTCTGAAGACATTCCTCGCATTGCCCAAAGTCTTCCAGGGGAGGAAATCACTTTTGAAGTAGTGGATTTATTCCATGCTCAAAAACTATACGCAAGACGTGAAAAGTTATTAAAACAGCTGAGCAACAATATCTAACGGGAATTTTTTTGAAAAGTGATGACGGGGGATGTGCTAAAAAAGTGGTTTCTATTCAAGCAGTAGTGGCTAGAAACTTTTTATACGTTTCATTTCCGCTTCTAGTTCAATCGACCGACGAGAGAGAAGATTGAGGAGAGGTTCGTGTTTATCTTGTTTTTTTTCTATTCTTTTCGTTGTTTCAGCTGTTTCTAAAACTGCACGTTCGATTTGTTTCTGATTTTCTTTTAACTCGGAGACATCCTTTTCCACGATTGAAAGGCGCTGATCGACGTTTGCAAAGTCATTCTCCACATTAGAAAAACGACTATCAATGTTTGCTAAACCGCTCTCTACACTAGAAAGGCGCTGATCGACGTTTGCAAAGTCATTCTCCACATTAGAAAAACGACTATCAATGTTTGCTAAACCGCTCTCTACACTAGAAAGGCGCTGATTGACGTTTGCAAAGTCGTTCTCCACATTAGAAAAACGACTATCAATGTTTGCTAAGCCACTCTCAACACTAGAAAGGCGCTGATTGACGTTTGCAAAGTCGTTCTCCACATTAGAAAAACGACTATCAACGTTTGCTAAGCCACTCTCAACACTAGAAAGACGTTGATTAACGTTTGCTAAGTCACTCTCTACATTTGATAATCGACTATCAACGTTTGATAAACGGCTATCCATGTTTTCTACATGATTCTCCACATTCGTCATTTTATGAAGCATTTGTTCCAAGATTTCTCTGTCGGTCAAAGCAATCATCCTTTCAAATAAAATTATTTTGCGTTATTATACCATTTCCTTCTCTGAAAATGTATATTTTCTTTTCATTTAGGAAAGAATAGTTTCATAGCATGGAAGAGGAGGTTATAATGATGGAAATGTCTGTGAAAGGGGATTGCTGTATTGTTTGTGAGAAAGTAAAAAAGGAAGGAATATATGTACTTCATTCATTTATTTGCCTTCAATGCGAACAGGAAATTGTCCAATTAGAGCCGGAAGATCCTGCTTATAGAGAAACGGTGAAAAAGCTTCGCAAGTTAAATATGTCAGGTCTTTTATCAAAGTAACGATTGAAATATTTGAGAAAAGCGCAATCATTCGTCATCATTCTAGTAGATAGCATATTAAAGTGAGGCTAAGAGATGGATCAGGAGAAAATGCCTTTATTACAGGCTTTAGAGAATCATTTAAAACGACAACCGGTGTCTTTTCATGTGCCGGGTCATAAAAATGGTACTTTATTCCCTCCAACTTATGGAAAGTATTTCAAGGAAATTGCTGCGATAGACCAAACGGAGTTAACAGGGCTTGATGATTTACATGACCCAACAGGACCAATTCAAGAAGCGCAGATGCTGACGGCTGAACTATTTGGAGCAGTGGAATCTATCTTTCTTGTAGGTGGTTCAACATCAGGAAATCTGGCGATGATTATGGGAGCTTTTCGGGAAGGAGAGACGGTGCTTGTCCAAAGAGATGTCCATAAATCCGTCATCAATGGTCTTCGCTTAGCAAACGCACGACCTGTCTTTATTTTCCCGGAGTATGAAGAGTCCAGTCACCTTTCCCTTGGTTTATCAGTAGACAAAGTAAAAGAAGCGTTTCTTCGTTATCCTGAGGCAAAGGGACTGATTATTACGTCCCCAACTTATTATGGCTGGACGCCACCCCTTGAACCAATCATTCAAGTTGCAAAAGCATACGATGCAATTGTTTTGGTAGATGAGGCTCACGGCGCTCATTTTGTCGCGAATGATTGTTTTCCATCAAGTGCTCTTGCAGCTGGTGCAGATGTCGTTGTCCAATCCGCTCATAAAACGTTACCAGCATTGACGATGGGAGCGTATTTACATATTGGTACTACCGATACGAATCTCCGTCAATCAGTAAAAGAAAAAGCTGCTCTTATTCAATCGAGCAGTCCTTCCTATCCAATTATGGCATCTTTAGATCTTGCCCGAAAATACGTATATGATGTAGCGAAGATAGATAAACATGCACTAAGAGAAACATTGGTTGAGACTTCTAAAAGAATGGAACGAGAAACCGGTCTTAAAAGCGTCACTCCACCGGCACCGATCAAGCGAGACTTGTTGAAGTGTGTGTTACAAGCCCCCACTGGCTATAGTGGATGGACGTTCGCACGATATTTAGAAGCAAATGATTTGTATCCGGAACTGGCAGATAATAAACATGTGTTACTCATTTTACCATTAAGCATACAACCGCTCTCAACGACATTGTATGAGAAAATAAAAGTAGCAGTAACTAAGATGAAGAAAGAAGTGAAACGGACCGAGTTTCCAAATATCATCATCCCTTCTTTCGATCTTGCCCCTTTTGATCAGCTCTCTGTTCCCATCAAGGAACAAATGGATATTCCGCTTGAGAAAGCATACGGAAAAAGAACTGCTACTGATCTTATTCCCTATCCTCCTGGAATACCTCTTTTTTTCAAAGGAGAGCTGTTAACGGGGAAAAGATATGAAGCATTGATACAATGGTTACGTCAAGGTGGTCGCGTACAAGGGGGGCTTCAAGATGATCAGGGAAAGTGGTTCGTACCAATTATTCAAAATGAAGGATGAATTTTTATCATGAAAACAGGAACATTTATTACGTTTGAAGGTTGCGACGGGGCTGGGAAAACCTCGGTAATGGATCGAGTGTACCTTGATTTCAAGGAAAAAGGGTATCGTCTTTTAAAAACGAGAGAACCCGGTGGCATTGACATTGCAGAAAAAATTCGCGCCATTATTTTAAACCCGGATCATTCGACGATGGATGCACGCACCGAAGCGCTTCTTTATGCGGCAGCACGTAGGCAACATTTAGTAGAGAAAATCATTCCGGCCTTAGAAGACGGATATATCGTTTTATGTGATCGCTTTATTGATAGCAGTTTGGCGTATCAAGGAGTCGCCCGAGGGATTGGAATGGACGAGGTGTATCAATTAAACCAGTTTGCCATTGACGAATTTATGCCGGATATCACCATTTACTTAGATATTTCTCCTGAAAAGGGATTGTTAAGAATTCATCAAAACAAGGAGCGAGAAGTGAATCGACTCGACCGAGAAACGCTTCATTTTCATGAACAAGTACACGGAGCATATCATCAATTGGCAAAGAAATTCCCGGAAAGAATACATACTTTCTCCGCTGAACCACCGCTAGATGAAGTCACTCAACAAGTCATTCATTTTATCACCTCTCGACTTGAACGAGATGTTTTAAAGTGAGTCATTTTATCAGCGAGAAAACGCTTTTCCAAGCAAGATATTACCGAAAAGGTTTAGCGTCCCGGTAACTATCTTTTTTGTATGAATTTGCGTAAAATAATAACAAACCACAAAGGAAAGTAGGTGTCGATATTGAAACTTATTATTGCGGTGGTGCAAGATAAGGATAGTAACCGATTGTCTAAACATTTGGTGAAAAAAGGATATCGCGCTACGAAACTGGCAAGTACTGGTGGATTTTTAAAAGAGGGAAATACAACGTTTCTTATTGGAGTAAAAGATGATGAAATAAATGATGTATTGGATATTATTCAAGAAAACTGTCGCTCACGGGAACAAACAGTCTCTCCTGTCTCGGTTATGGGCGGAAATGTCGATTCTTATGTTCCCTATCCGATTGAGGTGGAAGTCGGGGGAGCGACGGTTTTTGTTTTACAAGTGGAACAATTTCACCAATTGTAACACCGGATGGAATGAGATAGAGGGATGAAGATCATGTGGCATCAATTAAAAGAAGAACAACCGGTCGTCATGCGCATGTTAGAGAAAAGCATCGAAAAAAATAGACTTGCTCACGCTTACGTGTTTGAAGGAGAAGCTGGCACGCCAAAAAAAGAAGTTGCGCTTGTTCTCGCACAAAGTCAATTTTGTTCTGAGCTAAATGGTGTTGTTCCTTGTGGAATGTGTGCAGAATGCCGTCGCATTGAGCACGGCAATCATCCGGATGTGCTGATGATAGACCCGGACGGTGCGACGATTAAAAAACATCAAGTGGAGGAGTTACAAAAGCAATTTTCCTATAAAAGCATGGAAGCTCGGCTACAAGTATATATTGTAAATGAGGCGGACAAAATGACCGCAAGTGCTGCCAATAGTATACTCAAGTTTTTAGAAGATCCTGAAAGCCCGACGTTGGCCATTTTGCTCACCGAAAATACCCAATTTATTTTAGAGACGATCTTATCACGCTCGCAAAAACTTTCTTTTTCTCCTCCGTCATTATCTACGCGTATCGCCTTGTATGAGGAAAAAGGAACAAAGGAAATTGCACCGCTCCTTGCGAGACTATCCAATCCATTTAGGGAAAAAGACTTGCTGGATATGTCCGATTGGATTGTACAGGGAAGAAGTCTAGTGATACAATTAGTACAGGAGGTTGAAAAGAAATCTCCACAAGTGTTGTTCACTTTACAGGAAAAGTGGCTTGCCCATTTTAAAGATAGAGAAGAGCTGGAGCTTGGGCTGGATTTGCTGCTTTTCTGGTATCGCGATTGTTTAGCGGTAAAACATGGTCAAGCTGATCTGGCGTATCCAGATCAAGAAACATTGCTAAAAAATATGGCTTTACAACTGTCAGAGTCAGCAATCGCCATGCGGATGCAGCAAGTGTTGGAAGCCAAACGATGGCTTTTAGCCCATGTTAACTCCCAGCTTCTCATGGAGCGATTACTGCTCCGTCTACAGGAGGGATTGTAGATTGCATGATGTAGTTGGGGTTCGTTTTAAAAAAGCAGGAAAAATTTATTATTTTTCTCCTGGTGATTTAGATATAAAAAAAGATCAATCCGTCATCGTAGAAACGGCTCGAGGCGTAGAGTACGGGAAAGTAGTCATTGGGAAAAAGCAAGTGGACGAGGACGATGTCGTGCTTCCATTAAAAAAAGTGATTCGGATAGCAAATGAAGAAGATCGGAAGACGATGCAAGAAAATATGGATCTTGCCCGTCGTGCTTATTCCATTTGTTTAACAAAAATTGAAGAACATCAATTGGAAATGAATTTAGTAGATGTGGAATATACCTTTGATCGCAATAAAGTATTGTTTTATTTTACGGCAGATGGAAGAATTGATTTTCGTGAGTTAGTGAAAGATTTAGCATCCATTTTTCGAACGCGCATCGAGCTTCGTCAAATCGGTGTACGGGATGAAGCAAAAATGCTCGGAGGAATCGGTCCTTGTGGGCGCGTGTTATGCTGTTCTTCGTTTCTCGGGGATTTTGAACCGGTATCCATTAAAATGGCGAAAGATCAAAACTTATCTTTAAACCCAGCGAAAATTTCCGGTTTATGCGGTCGGTTAATGTGCTGTCTGAAGTATGAAAATGACCATTACGAAGAAGCAAAAAAAGAGCTTCCTGACGTGGGAGAGCCGATTTCGACGCCGGCAGGGCATGGAAAAGTGGCTGGGATTAATATTTTAGAGCGGTTAGTAGAAGTAGAATTAAACGAAACACAACATATTTTAGAATATAGTTTGGATGAATTAATGGCAGAAGGTCACATCGTTCGTTCATAGGGTGATTGAGGTGGGTGGTTGTGAAGAAGAAAGAGATATTTTCGCAAGTAATTCATATGGAAGAGCGCATCGGTATTTTGCATGATGAATTAGGAGAGTTAAAAGAACAATTGGCAATGCTAATTGAAGAAAATCAAGCCCTTGTGCTTGAGAATCAGCATTTGCGGAAACGGATGGAAGAATTAGAAGAGAAAGCATCATCCAAGCAAGAAAAGTCGCCTAAATCTCACCCGCCCTTTGGGGAAGGATACGACAATCTTGCCCGTTTGTACCAAGAAGGTTTCCACATCTGCAGTATGCATTACGGAACGCTTCGAACCGATGAAGATTGTTTATTTTGTTTATCGTTTTTCAACCCAACAAAAGAAGAAGAGTAAAACATACTTCCCTTCTCCAACATTTTTGAGAAGGGAAGTTTTTCATTGTATAATAAAAATACTTCCCCCGCATGATGAAGCGGGGGATTTGTTATGTGGTATATACACTTTCAGCAGGAGCGAATAAAATGATGATTTTAGACGATAATGAGCGCTTGGATTACGTGAGTGATTCTTTACATATTATTCAATCAAATCGTGTGTTTGCTTTTTCAATCGATGCGGTGTTGTTAGCCCGTTTTTGTTCTGTTCCGAAAACGAGAGGAAAAATTATTGATTTGTGTAGTGGAAATGGCATTATTCCCCTTGTATTGTCGACGAGAAGTACGGTGCCGATGATCGGGATAGAGATTCAAGCGCGCCTTGTCGATATGGCCCAACGCAGCATCCGTTACAATCGGTTAGAGAATCAAATTACGATGATGAAAAAAGACGTACGGGATGTGCTTGTCAGTGAGGTGGACGGAGAGGCAGAGCTTGTGACGTGTAATCCCCCTTATTTCAAAACAGCGCGGTCTAAGGAGTGGAATGATAATCCTTATCTAACCATTGCTCGACATGAACGAAACGGTACGCTAGACGAAATCGTCCAAGCTTCTGCGCGTCTCGTGAAAGAAAAAGGAAAGGTTGCGATGGTGCTTCGTCCGGAAAGATTGCTTGAATTAATGGATGCTTATCGAAAATATCATATTGAGCCGAAACGACTCTTATTTGTCCATCCGAAAAAACAAAAAAACGCAAATATCGTGCTGTTAGAAGGGATCAAACATGGAAAACCAGGTTTAAAAACGCTTCCTGCTTTAGTTGTTTACGATGAAAATGGAAATTATACCGAGGAGTTTCAACGATATTATGAAGGAAAATAAGCATTATGTATATATGCTCGAATGCAAAGATGGCACCTTTTATACCGGATACACCACCGATATCGACCAACGGATGAAAAAGCATAGCGCCGGAAAAGGTGCGAAGTATACGCGAGGGCGTGGTCCTTTTCGACTTGTTTATCAGAGAGAATACGATTCGAAATCGGAAGCATTACGGGCGGAGTATCGCTTGAAACAACGTTCGCGCAAAGAAAAAGAACAACTCGTTTTCCGACATGAACAGATAGGAGAGTGGCACGATGAAACGGCAAAAGAATAGCCAGTTAGAGCGGGATGGAATTCTCTATCTCGTTCCGACTCCCATTGGAAATTTGGAAGACATGACTTTTCGCGGTATCCGCACGTTAAAGGAAGTAGACTTGATTATTGCGGAAGACACGCGCCATACACGAAAACTTTGCAGTCATTTTGATATCTCCACTCCGCTAGATAGTTATCACGAACATAGTAGTGAAGAGAAAGAAGAGAAGATTATTCAGTTATTGCGAAATGGAACAAAGATTGCTCTTGTGAGCGATGCAGGGATGCCTTTAATTTCCGACCCCGGAAAAGACTTAGTAAAAAAATGTGTCGAAAAAGACATTCCTGTCATTCCGTTACCGGGCGCGAATGCGGCAATCACTGCCCTTGCCGGTTCCGGTCTTGGAGGAGGGGGCTTTTATTTCCATGGATTTTTATCACGAAAAAAAACCGATCGCAAAAAGAAGCTTGAGCAGTTAAAAACTATTTCCGTCCCAGTCATTTTTTATGAGTCACCGTACCGAATCAAACAAACGGTTGCAGATGTTGCAAGCGAATGGGGAGACCGTCCCGTTGTTTTCGCACGGGAATTAACGAAAAAATTTGAAGAATGGTATCGCGGTACACTATTTGAACTGCAGGACATTTTACAAATAGAAGAGATCAAAGGGGAATGTTGTTTAATTATTGAAGGTGGAACGGAAAGTGCTACCGGCGATTGGTGGGAAAAGTTCACGGTACAAGAACATGTTTCCCATCATATTCAACAAGGAATGAAGTCAAAAGATGCCATTAAACAAACCGCAAAAGAGCGCAATATGCCTAAACGGGAAGTATATCACATCTATCATGACTTAACGAAATGACAGATAGCGTGACGCCCCACCTTCGATAAAATCTTGTTGCTTCAAGTATGTCAAGTGTACAATAAGCTTCATACAACCGTCCGAGGATGTTTACCTAGGAAAAATAAAAAAGAAACTGTCTCGTCTGAATCAAGTTGGAGACAGTTTCTTCTTAAATAGCGGATATCCTGCTTTATTTTCTACGTTATTTATTTTCTTTATCTTCCAAATATGCTTCCAAATCTTGTATGATTTGTCGTGCCCCTTCTGGAGAAAGAATAATTTTGCCATCCGCAAGAGAAATGTTATCATCGCTTACTTCCCCGGTTACTTGACACGTCATATTCGGTTTGTATTTCTTTAAAATGATGCGGTCATCATCAACGTAAATCTCGAGAGCATCTTTTTCTTCAATATCCAGCGTACGACGAAGTTCAATAGGAATAACTACCCGGCCAAGCTCGTCCACTTTTCTTACAATACCTGTCGATTTCATATTTCGTTCCTCCTCAAATTGTTGGTTTGCGTGTTTACATTGCTGATTCTCTCTATCTCGACAAGACAAAGGCCTCTTTATATGCTCAGCGTATCAATGCTTGCCAAAACATGTCAATTTTCATGCTTATGACGGATTGAAAAAAATACAAAAAGGTTCACTTCCTACCATAATAGGGAACAATAGGAATGTATACAGTACATTAAAGATAACGAACTTTTTTCATTTTTACAAGTGTTTTTTCGCTTTAATGAACATAATTATATTTTTTATAGAACGAATGAGAATATTGTTGAAAAATGAAACACCATTCATTGGTGAAAACCATACGGGGCTTGCCTTGACAGGGAAAATTCGCTTCGATATAGTTTAGAATGGATATATACATACGTCCGATGAAGGGATGAGTAAAAAGAAAGGCTGCTGTTACAGAGAGCTGGGAGGGCTGAGAACCAGTACAGAAAGCGCTTTTGAAGATGGTCCCGGGAGGGCTTTCTTTTCGAGCTTACGAAAGTAAGTAAGGGAAGAACGTGATCCACGTTACGGAAAAAATCGTTTCTTCTACTTGTCTTATATGTAAGTAGAAAAAACGTGAAAGCTTCGTTTTTCAAGAACGGAGAAATGTGGGTGGTACCACGTGAGTGTTTACTCTCGTCCCTATCTTAAAGGGAGGAGAGTTTTTTGTTGGAACAAAGAAAAGCGTAGAAAGCCGGGTAGCCGCGATAAGCGATGGAGGAGTGGTGTAAGAAGCCGTTTTTTGGCTTCTTCAGCGATCCGAAGCGCTCGAGCGGCTGGCTTTCGGAGCTAGACAGAGAGAAAAGCGGAGGCGACTGTTCAGGCGCGATAGATTCTGGAAGGGCAGGAAAGAAAGCGCTCTTTACTTTCTTTATCTGACCTGAAGAATCCGAGCGCCTAGGAGCCGAAGCTAGACAAAGAAAAGCGGAGGCGACTGTTTACGAGCGATAAGCACTGGAGGGACATCGACAGAAGCAGTTCATCGGCTTCCGAGATGGCCGAAGTGCTCGAGCGAGTAGGAGCCGAAGCTAGACAAAGAAAAGCGGAGGCGACTGTTTACGAGCGATAAGCACTGGAGGGACATCGACAGAAGCAGTTCATCGGCTTCCGAGATGGCCCGAAGTGCTCGAGCGAGTAGGAGCCGAAGCTAGACAAAGAAAAGCGTAAGCAACCGCTTAGGCGCGAAGGCGGGGGAAGGACGAGGCAAGAAGTCGCTTTTTGACTTCTGCCGCGTTAAGCGCCTGGTTGCTGGAGCTAGACAAAGAAAAACGGAGGAATCCGGCGCGCTACAGTAATAGAAAAAGGAGGAGCATCATGTCAGAGGAAAAGAAAACTTTTTATTTAACAACACCTATTTATTATCCAAGTGATAAACTGCATATCGGCCATGCTTATACGACGGTAGCAGGAGACGCGATGGCACGTTATAAACGCCTTCGCGGCTATGATGTTCATTTTTTAACAGGGACGGATGAACACGGTCAAAAAATCGAAAGAAAAGCGGCGGAAAAAGGAGTCTCACCACAACAGTTTGTCGATGAAATTGTAGCAGGGATTAAAAACTTATGGGACAAGCTAGATATTTCCTACGATGATTTTATTCGGACAACAGAAGAACGCCACAAAAAAGTGGTACAGCAAATTTTTGAGAAGTTAAAAGAGAAAGGTGACATTTATTTAGGGGAATATGAAGGTTGGTATTCCGTTCCGGACGAGACGTTTTACACAGAAAGTCAACTGGCAGATCCTATTTATGAAGACGGCAAAATCGTTGGTGGAAAAAGTCCGGATAGTGGACACCCGGTGGAATGGGTGAGAGAAAAGTCATATTTTTTCCGTATGAGTAAATATGCAGATCGTCTGCTTCAATATTACGAAGAGAACCCGCAATTTATTCAGCCGGAGTCCCGGAAAAATGAAATGATTAATAACTTTATTAAACCGGGTCTTGAGGATTTAGCTGTTTCCCGTACCGCTTTTTCATGGGGAATTCCAGTGAAAAGTGACCCAGAACATGTCGTCTATGTATGGATTGACGCTTTAACGAATTACATTACTGCTCTCGGTTACGGAACGGAAAATGAGGAAGCATTTCTAAAATATTGGCCGGCAGATGTTCATTTAGTTGGAAAAGAAATTGTAAGATTCCACACGATTTACTGGCCGATCATGTTAATGGCGCTAGACTTACCACTACCGAAAAAAGTTTTCGGGCACGGATGGCTGTTAATGAAAGACGGGAAAATGTCGAAGTCGAAAGGAAACGTGGTTGACCCGATTCCGTTAATTGAGCGTTACGGATTGGATGCACTGCGTTATTATCTGCTCCGAGAAGTACCATTTGGTTCGGACGGCGTGTTTACACCGGAAAGTTTTGTCGAACGCTTGAATTATGATTTAGCCAACGACTTAGGGAATTTGTTAAATCGTACCGTGGCAATGGTAAACAAATATCTCGATGGAAAAATACCAGCTTACGTTAAAGATGGTACCCCATATGATGCTTCTCTTGTGGAAACTGTCTATGCCACGGTGGAAAAAGTGGAAAATGCAATGGAAGACATGGAATTTTCCGTAGCGCTTGCAGCCATTTGGCAATTAGTAAGCCGGACGAATAAATATATTGATCAAACCGAACCGTGGATTCTCGCGAAAGATGAAAATGAAAAAGAGCAATTGGAAGCGGTCATGTACCATTTAGCGGAATCTCTTCGTTTCATCTCTATTATGATTCAACCGTTTATGACCACTACTCCAATGAAAATATGGGAACAGCTCGGTATTCCAGCGTCTTTGACTGACTGGGAGACGATGCGCTCTTTCGGGCAACTGACAAAAGGTACGAAAGTTGTTAAAAAAGGAAAGCCAATCTTTCCGCGTTTGGATTTTGAAGAAGAAGTGAAAAATATTATTGAAGATATGGGCGGTACCGTGCTCACGAAAGAAGAACAAGAACAAAAAGAAAAGACAGAAAAAACGGATGAAATTACGATGGATGATTTTTCAAAAGTAACATTAAAAGTAGCGGAAGTGTTGAAAGCAGAACCGGTGAAAAATGCTGATAAATTGTTGAAACTGCAGTTAGATGTGGGAGATGAGACCCGTCAAGTGGTTTCAGGAATTGCTGAACACTATACACCGGAGGAACTTGTCGGAAAAAAAGTCATTTGTGTAACAAATTTAAAGCCGGTGAAATTACGTGGAGAATTATCGCAAGGAATGATTTTAGCAGCAGAAAAAGACAAAAAACTCACCTTAGCGACAATTGATGATCATTTACCAAACGGTGCGATCGTTAATTAAGGAAAAGGATGTTCAAACATGTTATTTGATACTCATGTTCATTTAAACGTCCAGCAATTTGCCGGAGAAGTTGAAGATGTGATTGAGCGGGCTCGAGAAAACGGTGTGACGCTTTTTAATGTCGTTGGATTTGACAGGGAAACGATCACAAAAGCAATGGATCTTGCAGAAAAATACCCGTATATTTATGCAACAGTTGGCTGGCACCCCGTCGACGCGATCGATATGACAGAAACGGATTTAGAATGGATAGCGTCTCTTTCCAAACATGAAAAAGTTGTTGCTTTAGGGGAGATGGGCCTTGATTATCATTGGGAGAAGTCTCCGAAAGACGTGCAAAAAGAAGTGTTTCGCGCGCAAATTCGTCTCGCTCGCAAAGTAAATATGCCAATTGTCATTCATAACCGAGAAGCAGATCAAGATATCGTCGACATTTTAAAAGAAGAAAAAGCGGAAGAAGTTGGCGGCATTATGCATTGTTTTTCAGGAGATATAGAAATGGCCAAGGAGTGTTTAGATTTAGGATTCTACATTTCTTTCGGAGGTCCGGTGACGTTTAAAAATGCGAAACTGCCGAAAGAAGTAGCGCGGGATATACCGATCGATCGCCTTCTGGTGGAAACAGATAGCCCCTTTCTTTCTCCTCATCCGTACCGCGGAAAAAGAAATGAACCAGCGCGTGTCACATTGATTGCTGAAAAATTGGCAGAATTAAAAGGGATGTCTTTTGAAGAACTCGCACAACAAACGACCCAAAACGCAAAAACATTGTTTCGCTTGGAATGAAAGATAAAATTGGAGTTGGCTGCATCGATGGAAGAAGAAAAAAAGTGGAAAGAATGTATTGTTGTAGAAGGGAAAGATGATACGAAAGCGATTCAAAGAGCGGTTCAAGCGGACACGATTGAAACGAACGGCTCTGCGATTGGTGAAGATGTTCTCGCGCGAATCGCCCTTGCGAAAGAAAGACGCGGAGTGATCATTTTGACGGATCCGGATGTTGCCGGTGAGCGAATTCGTAGGATTGTCAGCACCCATGTAGCTGGCTGTAAACATGCCTTTTTAACGAGAAAAGAAGCGCTCTCTCCAGACGGACAACGTTTTGGCGTGGAATATGCAAAGCCGGAAGTGATCCGTCGTGCGTTAAGCAAAGTACGGGAAACGAAGGAAGAAAGCGAACCAGAAAGAGAAATCATTACTCGGCAAGACTTAATGGATGCAGGGATGATGTATGGACATCAGGCGAAATCTCTTCGGGCTCGAGTCGGTGAAATATTGAATATCGGTTATGCGAACGCCAAGCAATTTTTAAAACGACTCGACATGTTTCATATTTCACGGGAAGAATTTGCGCAAGCATTACAACGGGTGTTAGAGGAGGAAGAAGCGCGTGCAAAAACCAATCGCAACCCCAAGTCGGACGAATGAAATTTTACAAGCACACGGTTTTTCTTTTAAAAAAAGTTTAGGGCAAAACTTTTTAATCGATCATAATATTCTTATGCGTATCGTTGAGGCGACCGGGATGGGTGAAAACGATGGCATCATCGAAATTGGTCCAGGAATTGGCGCTTTAACGGAACAATTTGCACAGCGTGTACGGCGCGTGGAAGCTTTCGAACTTGATGACCGTCTTCTTCCGATTTTGGAAGAAACTCTCGCGCCGTACCCAAACACAACGATTCATCATCAAGACATATTAAAAGTAGACCTCTCTTCAATCATTGAAGAGCGTCTTACGAATGTAGAAAAAATTGCTGTCGTTGGTAATTTGCCTTACTATATTACCACTCCGATTATTATGAGATTGCTTGAAGCTTGTCTTCCGGTAGACCGTTTTGTCTTCATGGTACAAAAGGAAGTTGGGGATCGGATGAAAGCAAGCCCAAATACGAAAGATTATGGATCGCTTTCGATTGCTGTCCAATATTATGCCGCAGCAACTCGTGTATTAACGGTACCCCGAACCGTGTTTGTACCACGTCCGAAAGTAGATTCCGTCGTTCTTTCCCTAAACAAAAGAGAAACACCGCCTGTAATAGTAAAAGATGAAACGTTCTTTTTCCAAGTTGTCCGTGCCTCTTTCGCGCAACGTCGCAAAACCATTCGAAACAACTTGCAACATAATTTACTAACAGATAAAGAAGATCAGAAACGAATGGAAGAGGCATTTCAAAAGTGTCAAATTGATCCGAGCAGGCGTGGAGAAACCCTTTCGATGGAAGAATTTGCTGAATTAAGCAATGCCTTACTTGAATAAATAAGAACGGATGAAGCTGTCTAAAAAGTTGTAACGACTTTTTAGACAGCTTTTTATTGTGGTGGGGAAATGTCACGGTTGTTGGCAGGGCGCATACACTAGTGGGAAAAGGAGGGAGGCAATGATGGAAATAAAAGAAGGGGATCTTGTTGCACGTTATTCTTACCATTGCGACATTATCTTTCGAGTGGTGCAAATAAAGAATGGAGTAGCAGATTTAGTCGGAGAAGAAGTAAGATTAGCTGCAGATGCTCCCTTATCTGATTTGAAGAAAATCAATGATAAAGAATGGCGAGAATATGAAAAAAATTTCCGCAAACAAGAAGAAAACAGCTATCGCCTCTTTCGGCAACAAGCACGGTTAATGAGAGAGAAAAACGAGTATGACGTCTCGGAAGGATATAAAGAAAAAACGACTTATTTCGAAATGAGAGGACGCGTCTTGCACATGGATGGAGATGCTCGTTATTTAGAAAAATGTACTGCTTTATACGAACGACTGGGAATTCCCGTGTATGGCGTTCACGTGAAAGAAAAAGAGATGCCTGAACAAGTCGCTTCCCTTCTGTCCATGGTACAACCAGACATATTAGTCGTTACCGGACATGATGCTTATTTACCGACGCGAGGAAAAGAAAATGATTTGAAAGCATATAGACATTCGAAATTTTTTGGTCAAACGGTAAGGGAAGCACGAAAAGTCATTCCTCAATTAGACCAATTAGTTATTTTTGCAGGAGCTTGTCAGTCTTATTTTGAATGGTTGCTGAGAGCAGGGGCAAATTTCGCTAGTTCTCCAGATCGAATCAATATTCACGCGCTAGACCCAGTATACGCCGCCGCTCAAATTAGTCTTACTCCTTTTATGGAGCGCGTAAGTGTTATCGATATTATTCGACATACATTCACAGGACAAGAAGGCCTTGGTGGGATTGAAACGAAAGGCGTATTAAGAAAAGGGTTGCCATGGAAAGAAGCAAATGAACCAATTTTAGATGAATAAAGGGATCGAAAAAGGGATAGTCAGCTTTTCCATTCTTCGTTACAAAGGAAAAGGACTATCGCTTTTTTGTATAAAAATCAAAAAGAAACGAATACTACATAAGATGAATTAAATGAAATTTATTCGTTGACATGAGTTCAGGTCATTGTTATAATTATTTATTTTATTTGACTTAAATAAAAATGCATGTTAGAATATAATACGAGTGAGGTGGATTTGAAAACCATGGGAAAAACGTTAATGGAAATTAAAGAAACCTTGGATGCCAATGTCGGGAAAAAAGTCACTGTCGTTGCGAATGGAGGGCGTCGAAAAACAATTGAACGCTCAGGAATGATAGAAGGAACGTATCCTTCTATTTTCGTGATTAAATTGGACAAAGACAAGCATTCTGTGGAACGAGTTTCTTTCAGTTATACAGACGTGCTTACAAAAACGGTGGAACTAACCATGTGTGAATAGGAAAATGTTCAAATCCGTCGAAACGGTATAAATTAGCTTTCTGTAATCAGCACAGAAAGCTATATTTATGCTAATTTTGTGCATGCTATTACATACACCCAGGGCAGGGTGACTCTTTTTTGAAGGAGAGTGTATTCATGGGCCGGAGACGCGGTATCATGTCGGATCGACTGAAAGAAGAGATTGCCAAAGAACTCGGTTTTTATGAGACAGTACAGAAAGAAGGCTGGGGTGGCATTAAAGCTCGTGATGCGGGGAACATGGTAAAACGAGCAGTCGAAATGGCAGAAGAAAGTCTCGCTAACAGGCAACAAGGAAATGAATAACTGTCATGGGTGGATACCCCGGGATTTTCCCGGGGATTTTTTATGTCATATTTATGGTTCATGGGACCTGTTTTCATTAAAAAAATAAAAAAAGATGAGGCTGTCTAATAAGTCCTGAAAAATAAATCGAGCGTCCTTTCAACAATTATTTAGCGCTGAATCGGTGCCATACATCGTGCATGGATTGCTTTCACAATGGTATTTGGATCGAAACGGTGCCATGAACCGTTCATAGCTTGTTTCCACAAATATTTTTGAATGAAACGGTGGCATGAGCGATCCATGGCCTGCTTCCATTAGCTATTTTTGTATGAAATAGTGTTATGACCCATCCATGGCTTGCTTTCACAAGCAATACTTTGATGAAACGATGGCATGACTATCCATGACTTACTTCCATCAACAATTTGGTGTTGGAAACATGCCATGATTCGGCCAAGAGGCGTTGATGAAGCGGTAACAAAAAAATGTTCAAAAAGTCACCAATCATGACTTTTTGGATAGCTCCTTCTATTTCCATAAGAATCTTGAAAAAGTGTCGCATGAATTGTTAATGGAAGCTTTCTTTGTATAAAAATTTAAGCGTCGTATGAAGGAGGCGAATGGTAATCATTAGGTGATTGATGCTTAAGTTTTCGGTTCATGCGACCAATTTTTGCTCGGAAAGAAAAATAGATGTCGTATGACCCTTTCATGGAACCGCTTTTCTCTCAAAAGTTCTATTGAAGTGTCGCATGAAAGAAAAAATGGAAATAATTAGGAGATAAAATGCTTATTTTACTGCTCATGCGACATATTACTGCTAAGAAAGGACAAATAAGTGTCGCATGATGATTTCATACGACCAATTTTTTCATATCAAACTCAATGAGTGGTCGTATGACATTCTACATTTCGTTTTTTGGTGTTAGCCTTGGAATCCAGTTGCTTAGGATTAAGGAACTTCTGCTAAAGAAACGTACGTCCTGCGCCTGCGATTACTCGGCGCAAAAAAACATAGAAGTATTGCAGGGTAGATTTTGTTTGCAACGCAGAAGTCAGTACATCCTGTACAAGTCCAGCGTCTTCGCACCTAAACGGATTCCTCCGCTTTTCTTTGTCTAGCTCCGAAAGCCAGCCGCTCGAGCGCTTCGGATCGCTGAAGAAGCCAAAGAACGGCTTCTTTCACCGCTCCTCCATCGCTTATCGCGGCTACCCGGCTTTCTCCGCTTTTCTCCTGTCTAGCTCCGAAAGCCAGCCGCTCGAGCGCTTCGGATCGCTGAAGAAGCCAAAGAAAGGCTTCTTTCACCGCTCCTCCATCGCTTATCGCGGCTACCCGGCTTTCTCCGCTTTTCTGTCTGTACAGTTTTTTTGTTTTCGTCTAAAATGTTATGATGAAACAGTGTATGTCGGATGTAAGTAAGGAGAATGGAATGGTGAAGTATTCAGTGAAAGCTCCTGCCAAAATTAATTTAACCTTGGATGTCCTTCACAAACGGGATGATGGTTTTCATGAAGTGAAAATGGTGATGACGCAAGTGGATCTTGCGGATCGGCTTGATTTTGAACATCGTAGTGATGGTAAGATTGTTGTGGAGATTTCTGGTGGCTCGTTGCCTCTAGATGAGAGAAATCTTGCTTATCAAGCGGCGTTATTACTACAAAAGGAAACAGGTACGACACAAGGGGCCTCTATTTATATACATAAACATATTCCTGTCGCGGCTGGTCTTGCTGGTGGAAGTAGCGATGCAGCCGCTACGTTAAAAGGGCTCAATCAATTATGGGAGCTAAGTTTATCAAAAGAGCGTCTTGCACATTTGGGCGCCACGTTAGGCTCAGATGTCCCCTTTTGTGTATATGGAAATACTGCTTTGGCAACGGGGCGGGGAGAGAAGATTCAACCCATTTCTTCTCCTCCTCCTTGTTGGGTCATTTTAGCAAAGCCGCCAATTAGTGTGTCTACAAAAGATATTTACCAGCGAATCCAATCCTTTCATCCAGCGGAAGCGACGGAAAAAATGATTCAAGCAATAACAGCACGTGATTATAATAAAATGTGCGCCACATTATACAATGCTCTTGAAGAAGTAACTCTATCCCTTCATCCGGAAGTGAGGAGAATTAAAGAAAGAATGATTTCTTCCGGGGTAGATGCTGCTTTAATGAGTGGCAGTGGTCCAACGGTATTTGGTCTTGTTCAAAAAGAATCTCGAGTGCGTCGAGTCTACAACGCGTTAAGAGGATTTTGTGACCAAGTATATGCAGTACGCTTAATTACCGATAAAATCAAAAAGTAAGTACATTTTCCGTGCCAAAAAAGAGAGCGTCTTAGAAATAGTCCGATGCGATTACTCAACTACAAAAGGTACGCCGCTAAAATAATTGTTGTCGAACTTTTTACTGAACATGAAAAGAAATTATTATCGCTTGATAAAATCCGTACAAAAATGATATATTTCAGTTATAATATTCGGATTTTATGGAGGCGTGTATGAAAAAATTAAAAAGAAGCGAGCGTCTTGTAGATATGACGCATTATCTATTGAAACACCCTCATCAGCTCATCTCTCTCAGTTTCTTTTCCGAAAGATATCAAGCGGCTAAATCTTCCATTAGTGAAGATTTGACGATTGTGAAAGAAATATTTGCATCCGAAGGAATTGGTTATCTTTTAACGATTGCTGGAGCGAGTGGTGGGGTAAAATATATTCCAATGGCAGGGGAAGAAGAAAGTGTCCAACTGGTGGAAGATTTGTGTCGGATGTTAGAAAACAAAGAACGACTACTCCCGGGTGGATATTTATACATGATGGATATTTTAGGGAGTCCACAATGGATGAATCATGTGGGCCGTTTATTTGCATCCGTGTTTGCGAAACAAGAAATTGACGCTGTGCTAACGGTTGCGACAAAAGGAATTACTTTAGCTTATGCTGTTGCTTCTCATCTACATGTACCGGTTAGTATCGTCCGCCGCGACCACCGGGTGACGGAAGGTTCGATGGTGAGCATTAACTACGTCTCTGGATCGACGAAACGGATTCAAACGATGTCGCTTGCACGAAGAAGTTTACAAGAAGGAAGTCGAGTGTTGATTGTCGATGACTTTATGAAAGCAGGGGGAACCGCCCGAGGAATGATTAATTTATTAAAAGAATTCCAAGCGGAAGTAGTGGGAATTGGAGTTCTCGTGGAAGCGGAAGATGTGGAAGAACGGCTCGTCGATGATTATGTGTCGATTGCTCGTTTAGAAGAAGTCAATGAAAAAGAAAAACGAGTGCAAGCAGGACCAGGAAATGTTCTTCATCAATTAAAAGAGGTGAGTTACGATGAAAAGCGTTCATACGAATAAAGCACCGGAGGCCATTGGGCCGTATTCACAAGGGATCATTGTAAACAATATGTTTTATAGCTCCGGGCAAATCCCCCTTACTGCCGAGGGTGAATTAGTGGAAGGGGATATTAAAAAGCAGACCCACCAAGTGTTTCAAAATCTACAAGCGGTTTTGGCAGAAGCAAACGCTTCGCTGGATACGGTGGTGAAAACAACTGTTTTTTTAAAAAATATGGAAGATTTTCCAGCCATGAATGACGTGTATGGACAATATTTTCATGAACACCAACCTGCTCGCTCTTGTGTAGAAGTAGCACGCCTACCAAAAGATGTTTTGGTAGAAATAGAAGTCATCGCTCTAGTAAAATAAATTGATTTTCAGCAGGAAGAGCTTGGATAGATGGAGAATATCTATCACAAGCTCTTTTTAATTTTAAAATATTTAGATTTTAAGAAGGAATTTTTCTTCTCTTGTAGAAATGTATGACAGAACTATTTTTAATTGGTAGAAGGTGGTGAAGAAATGGAAGTAACTGACGTAAGACTTCGTCGGGTGAATACGGAAGGGCGTATGCGAGCCATCGCTTCAATTACAATTGATGAGGAGTTTGTCGTTCACGATATTCGCGTGATTGATGGAAACAATGGCTTATTTGTAGCTATGCCAAGCAAAAGAACACCTGATGGAGAATTTAGAGACATCGCCCACCCTATTTCCTCCGAGACACGGGAAAAAATTCAAACGGCCGTGTTGGGAGAATACCACAGACAAGGCGAAAAAGAAAATTCTGCTTACGAGGAAGCAGGTGCATAAATTTTAACAAAATAGATACTTACAAACATGACGGTCGTAATGACCGTCTATTTTTTTGGGTTCTTGAAATCATAAGGGTTTTAGGATATATTCGAAAGGGAAAACTGGACGTTTGGGGGACGGATGATGAATAGTCGTTATGCAGTCATTTTAGCGGCAGGACAAGGAAAGCGAATGAAATCGAACTTATATAAAGTACTTCATCTAGTAGGCGGGAAGCCGATGGTGGAGCATGTCGTAGCCCAAGTGGAAAAAGCTCAAATGGACGAAGTGATTACGGTGATTGGTCACGGGGCAGAGGCAGTGAAAGAACATTTAGGAAATCGGGTTTCTTATGTTCTACAAAAAGAACAACTGGGGACAGGTCATGCAGTGCTACAAGCAGAACCGATACTGAAAGATAAAAAAGGAATGACTGTCGTCTTATGTGGAGACACTCCTTTAATTCGTGCGGAAACGATTCAACAGCTGATGGATCACCATGAAAAAACAAATGCCCGAGCGACGATACTGACAGCGCATACAGAACAGCCGGAAGGATACGGTCGGATTATTCGTGACATCAACGGCCACGTGAAAAAAATTGTCGAACAAAAAGATGCAACAGAAGAAGAGCGCCTCGTGCAAGAAATTAATACCGGTACGTATTGTTTTGACAATGAAGTTTTATTTGAAGTGCTACATAAAGTCGGTAATGACAACGCTCAAGGAGAATATTATTTACCTGACGTCATTGAAATTTTAAAAGATCGGGGAGAAACAATTTCTGCATGGAAGACACCTGATTTTTCTGAGACAATAGGTGTAAACGATCGCGTTGCTTTAGCGAAAGCAGAAAAGGCATTACAACAGCGATTAAATGAATATTGGATGAGACAAGGGGTTACGATTATTGATCCGGATCATACATATCTTTCTACGGATGTGGTGATTGGACAAGATACCGTTATTTACCCGGGTGTTGTGATGAAAGGTACGGTACAGATTGGAGAAAAAGCTGTTATTGGGCCACATACAGAGCTTACCGATAGTGTCATCGGTCATGGAACAGAAATTAAACAATCCGTCGTTGTCAATAGTAAAGTTGGGAATCAGGTTCGTATTGGCCCATATGCTCACATTCGTCCGGAGTCTTTGATCGAGGACAAAGTGAGAATCGGTAACTTTGTTGAAGTGAAAAAATCGACATTTGGCACAGGAAGTAAAGCCTCTCATTTAAGTTACATAGGAGACACAGAAGTAGGAAAAGATGTTAACATTGGCTGTGGTACGATTACAGTGAATTATGACGGGGTAAATAAACATTTAACGAAAATTGAAGATGGCGCATTTATTGGGTGTAACTCTAATTTAATCGCTCCTGTCACGATTGGAGAAGGAGCTTATATTGCAGCCGGTTCTACTATTACGGAAGATGTACCGAAAGAATCGTTATCCATTGCACGCGCCCGGCAAACGAACAAGGAAGGTTACGTTAACAAGAAAAAGTAAAAAGAATTTTTAATATGAATGCGGAGGGAATAGCATGCCAACTTATGATGACCCATATTTAAAAGTGTTCACTCTTAACTCAAACCCAGAATTAGCCCACGAAGTGACAAAAAACATCGGCGTGGAAATGGGGAAAAGCTCTGTTACTAGATTTAGCGACGGAGAAGTTCAAGTAAGAATTGAAGAAAGCATTCGCGGTTGTGATGTGTTTTTAGTCCAATCCACATCGGAACCGGCGAATGAACATTTAATGGAATTATTAATTATGATTGATGCGGTGAAACGAGCGTCTGCCCGCAATATTAACGTCGTACTTCCGTATTATGGTTACGCCCGTCAAGATCGCAAAGCACGTTCTCGGGAACCAATTACGGCAAAATTAGTTGCGAATCTACTCGAGACCGCGGGAGCAACTCGTGTGATCACCGTGGATTTACACGCCACACAAATTCAAGGATTTTTTGATATTCCTGTCGATCAGCTACTGGCAGAACCAATTTTATCGAAGCATTTTCAAGATAAAGACATTGATGATATCGTCGTCGTCTCCCCGGACCATGGAGGAGTGATTCGGGCGCGAAAAATGGCAGATCGCTTAAAAGCACCGATTGCGATTATTGATAAACGACGTCCCCGTCCAAATGTTTCTGAAGTGATGAATATTATTGGAGATGTGGAAGGAAAAACAGCGATTATCGTCGATGATATCATTGATACTGCAGGTACGATGACGCTTGCTGCAGATGCTTTGGTTGAAAGAGGTGCAAAAGAAGTCTATGCTTGTTGTACCCATCCTGTTCTCTCCGGACCAGCGATTGAACGGATTGAGAATTCAAACATTAAAGAGCTTGCGGTAACGAATACAATCGTATTACCGGAAGAAAAACATATTGGTAAAATTACGCAGTTATCGTTAGCCCCGCTCATCGCAGAAGCCATTATTCGCGTCCATGAACAGACATCCGTCAGTACTTTGTTTGAGTAAAATCTTTTCTATTACATAAAATCATATGTATGATGTTCCATGGATTGCAGTGTTATCCGTCTTTTTCAGCTCATATAGAATGTCACGCCCCTCTTTTTTGTTGATGGTGAACAAATCAAGAGGGGTCATCTTGTCGATGAATGGAAAGGGGAATAGAAAGATGTACATTAACGGAGAATGGTTACAAACAGAGAAAACGTTACAAGTAAATAATCCTGCTACAAACGAGAAAGTAGGGGAAGTATTTCTTGTAGGGAAGAAAGAAACAGAAAGTGCCGTCCAAGCAGCGAAGAGCGCGTTTGACGAATGGTCTCAACTGCCAGCGGAAAAACGAGCGAAGTACTTGCGTGCGATTGCCGACAAAATAAAAGAAAGAAGAAATGAATTTGCCGAACTGATTACGAAAGAAATGGGGAAAGCCCTTCCTTACGCAAAAGGAGAAGTGAAACAAACGGTCGATTACTTCAATTGGTATGCTGAAGAAGCACGCAGAGTCTATGGAGAAACGATTCCTTCTTCTCACCCGCAGCAACGCTTGACAACGGTAAAACAGCCGATAGGAGTAGTTGGTGCGATTACCCCGTGGAACTTCCCATTATCGATGGCAGCAAGAAAATTTGCCCCAGCACTTGCCGCTGGTTGTACGATTATTTTAAAACCAGCACCAGAAGCACCGTTATCTTCCATGGAACTATTTAAAGTGTTCGACGAAGTAGGCTTGCCAAATGGGGTTGTGAACTTAGTGTTAGGGGAAGCAGAAGAAATTGCCAGAGTTTTTATGGAAAGCGGTGACGTCCGAAAAATTACTTTCACTGGTTCCACAGAAGTTGGTAAACTATTAATCCGACAATCTGCTGATACGGTGAAAAAAGTTTCAATGGAATTGGGCGGCCATGCACCGTTTATCGTATTTGAAGATGCAGATATTGATCTTGCCATTGATGGCATCATGAAAAGTAAATTCGCTTCCAGTGGTCAGCAATGTGTATGTGCAAACCGAATTTACGTTCATGACTCCATTTTTGACGAAGTCTCCGCTCAATTAAAAGAGAAAGTAGCTGCTTTAAAAGTAGGAAACGGGCTTGAGAAAGACACAAATGTTGGTCCGCTTGTCAATAGCGAAGGTTTAAATAAAGTCCATGATCAAGTAGTCGATGCGGTCAATAAAGGCGCGAGTGTTCTTCACGGTGGTGAAAGACTCACCGGGGAAGAATATGACAATGGCCACTTTTATGCACCAACGATTTTAACGGATATTAAAGAAGACATGAAAGTTGTCAATGAAGAAACATTTGGCCCGGTCATTCCATTAATTCGCTTTACGACCGAAGAAGAAGTGATTGAGAAAGCGAATAACACGAATTACGGACTTGCTTCTTATTTCTATACCAATGATCTCGGGCGGATGTACCGGGTGTCGGAGCGTTTAGAATACGGAATGGTTGGAGTCAATGATCCTGCTCCGTTTCTTGTCCAAGCACCTTTCGGAGGCGTTAAAGAGAGCGGTCTAGGTAAAGAAGGAAGTTTTTACGGGTTAGAAGAATATTTAGAAACAAAATTGGTCTCGGTAAGATTTAACCGCTAGCATCAAGTGGTGAGACTTGATTTGATTAGGAATAAGTGATAAAATTTTGTTTCATGGTGGACGAAATTGTATGAACGATAGACGGACACGTTATCGCAAATAAAAAAGAGAACGTTGATAAAATATTGAGGTGAATCAATCATGGCACACGTGTTAGAAGCAAAACCACGTCCGGATTTAAAAAAATCTGTATCGAAAAAATTGCGTAAAGAAGGTTACGTACCTGCTGTTCTATACGGAAAAGAAACGGAAAGCACTACTGTCGCTGTTCCAAGCATTGAGTTAATTAAAACACTCCGTGAAGTAGGTAGAAATGGAATTATTGATTTAAACATTGAAGGAACAGACAAAAAACATCAAGTCATTGTTCATGATTTACAAGTGGACAACATAAAGGACGAGCTTATTCATGCTGATTTCTATGAAGTAGATATGAAATCAGAAATGGAATCAGAAGTAAATGTCACACTGGTTGGTGACGCACCGGGTGAAAGAGATGGTGGAATCGTATCTCACCTTCTTTATACACTCACCGTTCGGGCATTACCAGCAGAATTCCCAGAAGAAATTAAGGTTGATATTTCGGACTTGAATATCGGAGACGTTGTTCAAGTAGGGGATCTTCCGGAAAATTCTAAGTACACAATCATGAATGAACCAGAAGAAACCATTGTTACTGTACTTCCTCCAGAACAACATGATACAACAGAAGAAACAGAGGAAGTCGCTGAGCCCGAGTTAGTTGGTGCAGAAGACAAAGAAGAGGAAAAAGAAGAAGAATAAGCCTAAAAAGGTATAACCAATCATTTGGTTATGCCTTTTTGAGCGGGTAAATAATGAGTGAAAACGCAGACAGTGGAGCTGTCTGCGTTATTTCTCATTTCTTCTCCTTAAATATAGAGAGGAAAGCGGAAGGGAGATGCAGTAGTGAAAGTCATAGCAGGATTAGGGAATCCAGGAAAAAAATACGAAAGAACGCGCCATAATATCGGGTTTGAAGTAGTGGACCAATTATGTCATCAGCTTGGCCTTTCGTGGAAAAAAGAAAAATGGGGAATGGTTGCATCGACAGGCGTAGGAGAAGAAAAAGTTTTTCTTTTAAAACCTTTAACGTTTATGAATTTATCCGGAGAAGCCATTCGCCCTTTTTTATCTTATTACCATATTTCTCATGAAGATTTACTAGTCATTTACGACGATTTAGATTTGGAACCAGGGACCCTTCGCCTTCGACTAAAAGGCGGTCACGGAGGACATAATGGACTTCGATCGATCATTGATCATCTTGGGACGAAAGATTTTAAACGAATTCGGATTGGCATCGGTCGTCCAAAGAATGGGAATTCTGTCATACAACACGTGTTAGGTACATTTTCACGTCAAGAACAAACCGTGATGCAAGACGTGATTGAGCGCTCGGCCCGTGCAGCAGAGGAATGGCTCTCGGTTTCTTTTGATGAAGTAATGAATAAATATAATTGACACGTAGTATATCTCCTTTTTTTCCAGCTCATACTAATAAAAAAATAGTCGGAAAAAGGAGATTCAAATGGCAATACGTTATTATTGTAGACATTGCGGGAATTCAATTGGTATGTTAGAAGAGGAAGAATGGCTTGTTTCCCCAAAACTTGGCCTTGACCAATTAACCGATGAAGAACAACAACGAATGATTCATTACGGTTCTGATGGAGACGTTCATATCCGAATAACGTGTGAATATTGCGAAGAAGCCCTAGAAAAAAATCCAGACTTGTTCGCCCAAGACCGCTGGATTCACTAGAAAAGCTGAAGCAACCGCTTAGGCGCGAAGGCGGTGGAAGAACGGGGTCAGAAGTCGCTTTTTGACTTCTGTCACGTTCTGACTTACACAAAATCTATTTGGAGATACTTCAATGACTCTTTTTGCACCGAGTAATCGCAGGTGCAGGACGTATGGACCTCTGTGTTACGCGCAGTACGTGAGGGGGTTTAGGCGACGTCCTTTTTAACAAGCAGTTTTTCCTTCCTTTATCTGACCTGACTTGCACAAGTCAAACAGTAGAAGTCAAAGCGATCGCTGCACGCGAATTCGAGATACATTCACGCAATCCATCCAACACTTCTTATCACTATAGGAAAACATGGTTTATAAAATGAAAAGTGAAGGACGGATCCCTTGATATAAAGAAAGTGGATCGGTCCCTTTTTCCATTAAAATCGTAAAAAGAGTTACCGAGTAGAGATATCGATAGAAGGCATGGAAATTGTCTTTTTTCATAAGTTGTTATTTATAAGATGAAAGTTTTTAAGCAGTTGACGGAAAGAATTGAAGGAGGAACATATACATGAAGGGTATAGAGCAAGCCCTTGCCAAAAATGATCACTTGAAGGCAGTGGTCGAAGGGATGAAAAAAGGGCTGAAGGAACAACTTGTTACTGGGTTAAGTGGTTCGGCTCGGTCTTTTTTTATCTCATTAACGAAATCATCCCTTTCACGACCAGTTGTCATCGTGACGCATACTTTATACCAAGCACAAAAAATGTACGACGATCTCGTTGATATGATTGATGAAGACGTTTATATTTACCCCGTAAATGAATTAATTGCGTCAGAAATTGCGATAGCAAGTCCGGAAATGAGAGCGGATCGAGTGGAGGTATTAAATCAGTTAACACGGGATGATTTTAGCGGAGTCGTGATCGTGCCTGTAGCAGGACTTAGAAGATTATTGCCGCCCGTTCATCTTTGGAAAGCTGCTCAAATAACGCTTAAGAATGGAGACGACATTGATTTAGACGAGTTTATAAAACAAGTCAATTCGCTCGGTTACGTTCGTAGTGACATGGTATCTGCGCCTGGGGAATATAGCATCCGTGGTGGCATTGTTGATATTTATCCTTTAACCGAAGCACATCCGCTTCGGATAGAGTTGTTTGATACGGAAATTGACTCGATTCGTTATTTCCAAGTAGAAGACCAACGTTCACTGGATCCCGTTCAAGAAGTCACCTTTGGCCCGGCTTCTGAGCTGATACTTTATAAAGAACATTTTGATCGAGCAAGCGAACAATTAGAAGAAGCATTAGCGAATACGTTGAAAAAAGTAAAAAAGAAAGAACTGAAAGAACAATTAAGAGAAAATATTACTTTTGAAATTGAAGAATTAAAAGAGCAACATCGGTTTGATTCTATATACAAATATGTGCAATTATTTTATGAAAATCCGGTCACCATTTTATCTTATTTTTCTGACAAATTTGTTTTGTTTATCGATGAAGTAACGAGAGTGCAAGAAATGGCGGAAAGATTAGATAAGGAAGAAGCCGAATGGATGGTTGCTACTGTGGAACGAGGAGATATTCCAACGGATCTTTCGATGTCTCTTCATAGTGAGCGGTTAATGACGTATTTTGAGGGGAGCCGTGTCTATTTTTCTCTCTTTATAAAAAAATTCTCTTCCATGCAACTGGAAAACATTGCTAATGTGACGTGTAAAGCGATGCAACAATTTCACGGTCAAATGCCTGTTCTTCAAAAAGAAGTAGGACGTTGGCAGAAAGGAAAATATAAAATTGTCTTTGTTGCTTCTGACCAAGAGCGGGCTGAACGTCTACAAAATGTGTTACACGATTATCGTATCGAAGCGGACATGATTCCAAAAGATGGAGAGTTGTCCACTGGACGCCCTTCCATTGTAGAAGGACAGTTAAATAGTGGTTTCGAACTTCCGGACGAACGATTAGTCGTCATTACAGAACAAGAGATTTTTACGAAAAAAGTAAAAAGAAGACGACGTAAACAAACGTTATCTAACGCAGAAAGAATTAAAAGTTACTCTGAATTACAAGTCGGCGATTTAGTGGTGCACGTCAACCATGGGATTGGAAAATATTTAGGCATGCAAACGTTAGAAGTAAATGGGGTCCATAAAGATTATTTGCATATTCAGTATGCCGGCAATGATAAATTGTACGTCCCTGTCGAACAAATTGACCAAGTGCAAAAATATGTCGCTTCAGAAGAGACGACTCCGAAAATTTATAAGCTAGGCGGAAATGAATGGAAGAGAGTGAAAAGAAAAGTAGAATCTTCCGTACAAGATATCGCCGATGATTTAATTAAATTGTATGCGGAACGGGAAGCTTCCAAAGGTTACGCTTTTTCCAATCATGAAGCGGAAGAGAAAGCATTTGCAGCGACTTTTCCTTATCAAGAGACTGAAGATCAGTTAAAAGCTATTGAAGAAATTAAACGAGATATGGAAAGAGACCGTCCCATGGATCGACTGCTTTGTGGGGATGTCGGTTACGGTAAAACGGAGGTCGCAATTCGTGCCATGTTTAAAGCGATTTTAGACGGAAAACAAGTTGCCATGCTTGTTCCTACGACCATTTTAGCGCAACAACATTATGATACGATTGCTGAACGATTCCGCGATTATCCAATCAATATCGGTTTATTAAGTCGATTTCGCACCAGAAAAGAACAGGCAGAAACAATCCGTAGCTTAAAAACCGGAGGAATTGATTTAGTGATTGGAACCCATCGTTTATTATCCAAAGATGTTGTTTTTAAAGATTTAGGTTTACTTGTCGTCGATGAAGAACAACGTTTTGGTGTGACCCATAAAGAAAAAATAAAAAAAATGAAAGCGAACGTGGATGTGTTAACCCTTACAGCGACACCAATTCCTCGAACGTTACACATGTCGATGATCGGGGTGCGCGACTTGTCTTTAATTGAAACGCCACCTGAGAATCGTTTTCCTGTGCAAACGTATGTGATGGAGTACAATCTCCAATTAGTAAAAGAGGCGATTGAACGTGAAATTTCCCGCGGAGGACAAGTGTACTTTTTATATAACCGTGTGGAAGATATTAGTCGCATGGCAGAACAGATTCAATCAGTCGTTCCGGATGCGGAAGTAACTTATGCGCACGGACAAATGAATGAGCAAGAACTAGAAGCGGTCATGCTTGATTTCTTAGAAGGGGAAAAAGACGTGTTAGTGACGACAACGATTATTGAGACAGGAGTCGACATCCCGAATGTAAATACACTCATCATTTACAACGCAGATCAAATGGGACTTTCTCAACTGTATCAAATCCGTGGTCGAGTAGGTCGTTCCAATCGAATTGCCTACGCTTATTTTACGTACCAACGAGATAAAGTGTTGACGGAAGTGGCGGAAAAGCGACTGCAAGCGATTAAAGAATTTACCGAGCTCGGCTCAGGATTTAAAATTGCGATGCGCGATTTATCGATTCGAGGAGCGGGAAATCTTCTTGGAGCTGAGCAACATGGATTTATTGATTCCGTTGGTTTTGATTTATACTCCCAAATGTTAAAAGAAGCAATCGAAGAACGAAAAGGAATCCGAGAGAAAGAAGAGAAAAAAGTGAGCGTCGAATTAGAAGTACCGGTAGATGCGTACATTCCGGAATCATACATCCGTGACTCTAAACAAAAAATTGAAATGTATAAACGATTCAAAGGTTTAGAAACGATGTCGGATCTAGAAGATTTACAAGATGAAATGATTGATCGTTTCGGTGAATTTCCACAAGAAACCGCAGATTTATTTACTTTAACAAAAATCAAATTGTTAGCTGAGCAGTATGGAGTGGAATCCATCGTGCAAGAAGGGAAGAAAACGACGATTCTGTTAGGAGAAGAGACGAGCGCTCAAACGGATGGAGCGAAATTGGTTCAAGTCATTGACCAACTCGGAAAAGATGCACGGCAAGTCGGAATTGGTACAAGCGGTGGGAAGATGAAGTTGGCAATTCATCACACCCGCTTACAAACTCGGCGCTTTTTAGATGTTCTGTCCCATATTATCGAACATATACCAGAGATGAAAAAAGAAAAAAAGAGCAGACTTCATAACAATCGATAAATTTTAAAGAAATGCCAACTTTTCTCTCAATCATGAATAGTTCTTTTCCATTGGTGGATAATAAAAACAATACAAAAAGAGGCAAAAAGTTTTTATTTGCCTCGCATACATCAAGAATTACAACAACGAAAGGAAAAGGAGGCGCTTCCATGATGAAAGCAACAGGCATTGTGCGCCGTATCGATGATCTAGGAAGGGTAGTGATACCGAAAGAAATTCGTCGTACGTTGCGTATCCGTGAAGGAGATCCTTTAGAAATTTTTGTGGACCGAGAAGGAGAAGTTATTTTGAAAAAATACTCTCCTATCTCAGAGTTAAGCGATTTTGCGAAAGAATATGCAGAGGCCTTATATGATACTCTTCACCATCCGATTCTTGTCGCAGATCGCGACACGTATATCGCTGTTTCAGGCGGTGCGCGGAAAGAATATGCAAACAAAAGCATTGGCCGCGTCGTGGAAGAAGCGATTCAAGAACGTAAAACGAAAGTGACCTCGATAAAAGGGGAGTACAATCTTGTCAGTGACCACGAAGAAACGATGAAAGGATACGCCGTGGCACCAATTATTGCAAATGGTGATCCAATCGGGGCAGTGGTGATGATTGCGAAAGAAGGAAAAGTAGATGAAGCAATCTCCGGCAAGCTCTTGGAAACGGCAGCGAGCTTTTTAGCGCGACAAATGGAACAATAATCTTTAAGACGCAATTGGTAAAAGTTAAAAGCCAATTGCGTCTTTTCCTTTCTCCCCGAATATATCAATATTTTGATATAATGAGGACGGAAAAGGAGAATGACGTATGACGCAAAAGAGCAAGGGAAATCGTTTCTTAAACGGGGTATTATTGGTTACCGTTGCTACTTTTATAGGGAAAGTTCTGAGTGCCCTTTATCGTGTTCCTTATCAAAATATGACCGGGGATCTAGGGTATTATGTCTATCAACAAGTGTATCCATTTTACGGTGCGGCGATGGTCGTTTCGCTGTACGGATTTCCTGTCGTCATTGCAAAAATGGTGACGGAAGCAGAGTTAAAAAACGGAGACAAGGAGGCATTAGAAACAGCTCTTGCTTCTTTTGTGTTGTTGAGTATTTTTCATTTTGTTTTATTTTTTGTCCTGTTTTTTTCTGCTCCCATCATTGCAAATTGGATGGGAGATGTAAAACTTACGACACCGTTACAAATTATTTCCGTTGTATTTTTATTTGTCCCGTTTTTTTCGAGTATGCGGGGGTTTTTTCAAGGAATTGGAGATATGCATTCTACCGCTGTTTCCCATTTAACGGAGCAATTCGTGCGAGTTGCTTGTATTTTATCTTTCGCGGCTTTCGTTGTATATGCCGGAAAAGATGCGTATGCTGCTGGAATTGGAGCGGCGCTCGGTTCGATTCTCGGGAGCGGGGCAGGGGTTCTTTATTTAAGTTACCGCGTGTTTCGGTCGCGACCTTCATTTGTCTCCCTCTCATTTCAGCGGGTAAAAAACCGCGTTCGAGAAATGACAACGACGCTTTTTGTGCAAGGATTTCTCATTGCTATGACGTCCATGATGTTTATTTTATATCAAATGGTGGACGCGTTTACTTTGCCCCGATTGTTACAAGCAAGCGGATTAGGGGCGCTGGACGCAAAAGAGTTAAAAGGAGTGTTTGATCGGGGACAGCCACTTCTGCAATTCGGAACTGTCATCGCTTCTACTTTTGCCATGGTGATTGTTCCTCTCATTCATCGGGAAATCACGGAGAATAACATGGCTCGATCACGTTACTTTGGTGGTTTGGCGGTGCGGGTAGCGTTATTAATCGGGGCAGCTGCTGCCATCGGACTGTGCCTGATTGCGGAGCCGGTAAATATGATGCTGTTTGAAAACAAGGAAGGAACAATATTTATACGCATCCTTGCATTCTCACTCATTGCGAGCGGTGTGATTACAACGACTTCCGCAGTGATGCAAGGACACAATGATTTTGTCCGGCCTGCTTTTTTTCTTTTGCTCGGTTTACTTGTGAAAGCGGTTGGGAATACCCTATTCATTCCTCTCTCCGGTGGTGTCGGTGCCGCCATTGCGACCGTTATCGGTTTCGTAGTCACTGCAGGAAGTAACGTCTATGTGATTTATCACAAAAATTGGATGGACTTTCCTCCTCTTCGTTGGTTATGGAAAATGGGAAAAGCTTTGTTTTTTATGGGGATCTTTGTATACGGCCTTCTAACATTGCTCGAGTGGATTGTTCCTGATGGAAGAGTTGGAGCGACAATTATTTCTCTTGTCGTGGCAAGTATAGGTGCTTGGATGTTTCTCCAGTTTACGATACAGTTTTCGCTTTTCACGAAAGAAGAACGAGTTCGGCTTCCCCTTTTGAGTCAAATGGAACGATACATACGGAGAAAGGAGTCGTAAAGAAAAAATGACGACAACACCAACCATTACGGTACTCGGACTGGGAGCAGGGGATTTGAACCAACTTCCTTATGGGGTATATCAAACGTTACAGCAGGCGAAACCTTTGTTTTTACGAACAAAAGAACACCCGCTCATTCCCGAATTAGAACAAATGGGAGTGACGTATCAAAGTTTTGATTCTCTGTATGAAAGTTACGACCAGTTTGAAAAAGTGTATGAAACGATTGTCAAAAAGCTATTGGAAGCGGCAAAAAAAGAAGGGCGCATTTATTATGCCGTTCCCGGTCACCCTCTCGTTGCGGAACAAACGGTGCAATTGCTTTTAGAACGTGAACGAAAAAAAGAACTGACGCTTCATATCGAAGGGGGACAAAGCTTTCTTGATCCGATTTTTACTGCTCTTTCCATCGATCCGAATGACGGTTTTCAATTACTTGATGCCACGGCTTTTCAAAGCAAAGACATTGTGATGACCCAGCACGTCATTATTAGCCAATTGTATGATCAAATAGTTGCTTCATCGGTGAAACTGACGTTAATGGAAAAATACCCCGACGATTATGAAGTGACGTTGGTCACCCAGGCAGGAGGAGCAAACGAGCAGTTGAAACGATTGAAACTGTACGAATTAGATCGGGAAATAACGGTGGACAATGTAACGGCACTGTATGTTCCTCCTGTGACAGAAAAAGAGTTGTTGTATCATGAGTTTTCTACCTTGAAAGATGTTATTCATACGTTACGAAGCCCAGAAGGTTGCCCGTGGGACCGGGAACAAACCCACCATACATTAAAAAAATATTTAATCGAAGAAACGTACGAAGTCATTGATGCGATTGATCGAGAAGATGATGAACACCTCCAAGAAGAACTGGGGGATGTGTTATTACAAGTCATGCTTCATGCGGAAATTGGAGAAGAAAACGGCTATTTTAATATTTACGATGTCATCGAAACATTAACAGAAAAAATGATTCGGCGCCATCCGCACGTCTTTGGAAACAAAAAAGCCGAGACGGCAGAGGATGTTGCGATAAATTGGGAACAAATCAAACAAGAAGAGAAAAAAGCCGAAACTTCTCTCCTTTCTTCGGTCTCGTCTTCTATCTCTCCTATCATGCGGGCTTATGAATTACAAAAACAAGCAGCAAAAGTTGGTTTTGATTGGAAGGAAATAGAGCCGGTTTGGGAGAAAGTAAAGGAAGAACTAAAAGAATTTCAAAAAGAAACGAAAAACAGAGCAGAAGAAGCGATGAAAAAAGAATTTGGCGACGTGTTATTTGCCCTCGTCAATCTCGGTCGTTTTTATCGCATTCATCCGGAAGAAGCCCTTCATATGACAAATCGAAAGTTTGAAGAAAGATTTGCGTATATCGAAACGGAAGCGAAGAAGCGTGGGGATTCGTTGGAACAAATGACGCTTGCACAAATGGACGCCTTGTGGGAAGAGGCAAAAGGGTTAGAAAATGGAGGCAACAGAGATGAGAATAGATAAATTTTTAAAAGTTTCACGGTTAATTAAAAGAAGGACATTGGCAAAAGAAGTGGCATCCCTAGGAAGAATTCAAATTAACGGTCAGAAGGCAAAAGCCGGAACGGAAGTGAAAGTAGGAGATGAAGTATCCATTCAATTCGGAAATAAAGTGTTAACGATCGAAGTGACGGAACTAAAAGATTCGACGAAAAAAGAAGATGCGGAGTCCATGTATACCGTACGAAAAGAAGAATCTTTGTCTTAGTTTTTCTGTCGGAAAAGACGAGCAACTTTTTCATACTATTTTTCATAGGGCAAGCATATAGTTGGGATACAGGAAGCAATAAAGGGAGAGGATAGTATGTCTTTTAAAGAAGACCCGACGCTCCAACGCGGACAAGTATCCCACGACATTGTGATGAAAAATCGGAAGACATTGGAAATCACTGGCGTGAAAGAAGTAGAAAGTTTTGACAATGAAGAGTTTCTATTAGAAACAACCCTTGGGTTTTTGTCGGTGAGAGGGCATCAGTTACACATGAAAAATTTAGATTTACATGAAGGTGTCGTTTCTATTGAAGGGAAAGTGGACGACCTGGTATATGTCGATCAAACGAGTAACTCTTCTAAAGGGTTCTTAGGGAAGTTGTTTAAGTGAGTCTTTCCGTGCAATTTCAAACGATGTTTGCGATGGTTGCGACGGGGATGATGGTCGGAATCCAAATCGATGTGTATCATCGTTTGCTCGTGCGACTCTTGCAATCGTTTTGGCTGCGGGCGCTCTTTGATCTGTTGTTTTGGATCGTTCAATCGGTAGTTGTCTTTTATGTATTATGGCGCGTCAATGAAGGAGAACTTCGCTTTTATATATTCCTTGCGTTGCTTTTCGGCTTCTTTCTTTATTATCGGTGGGGACGGGTTTCTTTTTTACGAATCATGGAAAGCATCATATCGATTTGCCAGGCGATTAGGCGTTTTGTCGTTTCCATGATACGGTTGTTCATAATACAACCATTCCGATTTGTATTGAAACTATTCACGAGCTTCGTTATGATAATGGTTACAATCATCATTCGTGTTTTCACTTTTATAGGAAATGGTCTATTATTTTTACTCAAAGGATTGTACGTACTATTAAAGCCACTCATTCGACTAGTCGTTCCACCGTCAGTTGAGAAACATGTCCGCATATTGGCATTCAAAATGAAAGAATGGGCATTTAAAAATCGGAGGGATGGGCGTTGATTGCAAATAAGAAAAAAGTAACACAGATTCACGAGTCGTATATCCAAGCAAAGGAACAGGAAGAACGCATGATGGAAAAACGGCGGCGAGGGCTTTTCCGGCGCCTGATAGTTCTTGGTTCAATTGGGGTGATCTTAGCGGCTATTTTTACGGTCACCCTCGTTTCTCAAACGATGACGCTTCATTCCATTAACGAAGAACAGGCTGCTTTACAGGAACAATTAGAGGCTTTACAGGCGGAACAAGCTCGTTTGGAACAAGATATAGAGAATTATAACGATTTAAATTACATAGCGGACATTGCACGAAAAGATTACTACTTAACGAAACCAGGCGAGACATTATTCCGTGTTCCTGAAAAATCCTCCGATTGACACATTTTTTCTTGTTCAAGTATAATAGTAATACGAGTGTCATTCAAATGGGATTGTTCGAAAGTTTGTTCATTTTTAAACGAAGAACAGAAAGAACACCTTTGAACGATCTCTCGCTTTTAATGAAAATACAAGGAGGATCTTTTTTTAAATGGCAATCGAAGTAGGCAGCAAGTTGCAAGGGAAGGTTACAGGCATTACCAATTTTGGAGCATTTGTAGAGCTGCCGGATGGGAAAACAGGACTCGTTCATATTAGTGAAATAGCTGACAAATATGTGGAAGACATTCATCAATTTTTAACGGTCGGCGACGAAGTAACTGTGAAGGTGTTAAAAGTAGAAGACGATGGGAAAATCGGCTTATCCATCCGCAGAGCAAATGAAGTTGAAAAACGTTCTAGGGATCGTTCCAAAGGTGGTCGACGCGGCGGCGGAAAACCTCAGCGAGAATTATCTTTTGAAGAGAAAATGAGCCGTTTTATGAAGGATAGTGAGGAACGCCTTGCTTCATTACGGAAACAAACGGATGCCCGTCGAGGTGGACGTTCTAGAAGATAGCAGCTTGCTGCAGGCTCTTCATACAAGGAAAATGGGAAAAGGATCTAGACAACACCGTCTGATCCTTTTCTGTTTGGAAACGGCCTACAAACGTCGTCATGGGGAATAACGGAGAGGATTGCTGCTCTGACAAGTGTGCAAAATAGAGTGTTGACGATATGAAGTTTTCTTTGTATAATAAATTTTGTTGTTTACATAGGGCGGCGTAGCTCAGCTGGCTAGAGCGTACGGTTCATACCCGTGAGGTCGGGGGTTCGATTCCCTCCGCCGCTACCATACATATATGTTACCCACTCTGGACTGGAATACCGGTTCAGAGTTTTTTCCCTTCCCCATGAGAGAGGATGTCACAATTCTCTCATTTCTTTTACTATTTTTTCTAAAATTCCCTATTTTCGAATTGTAGTCATTTGTATAGTTCTGTTCTTCCTTCCCTTTCTATTTCCGGCAAACCTTTGCGGCATCTTCCTTTTACCCTAAAAAGAAAAAGTCGAACGATTTTTTTCCGAAGTCAGTTATTTTGACAAACATTGAAAAACGCACGTCTTATAATGAATGGCAAAAATAAGACGTGGGTGGTGGGATGATTGATTGAAAAAGGAATGTTAAAAAAAGGAGCACTGGATCCAATTGGGGATTACGTATGGAGAAAGGCAAAAAATAAGAGTGATCAAGTAAAACAGACGTTTCTTAAAGGAATGGAGACATTATTTATTCGTTGGGGAGCGTTGATCTTTATACTTGGCGTACTATTAGGACGAGCGGTGCTGTTATCTGAGTTATTTCCTTTTGCCCTCCCGTTTTTTGCCGTTGTGTACGCTTGGCAAAAAGAAAAAAGTGTCCTGGCAGCAGCCGGGGTCATCGTCGGTACATTTTCAGGTGCCATCTTGCACGGTGCGTTTATTTTATTAGCGCTTCTTTTGTTTGTTCTGTCTTATGAATGGCTCTCACGAAAAAAATGGTTGCCTTATGCTTGGGTTGTTCCTTTTACTGTATTTTTCGCAACGATTAGCGCCCGTCTTGCCGTCATATGGTTGGAAGAAGGTACAATTTCTTCTTATAGCGGAACGATGAGTGGAATCGAAGCAGGGATTAGTGTCATTTTAACAATGATTTTTTTACAAAGTATCCCGCTCCTTATGACGAACAAAAGAAAGAAACCGTTAAAGAATGAAGAGATCATCTGCCTGATTATTTTACTCGCCTCTGTCATGACAGGAGCAATCGGTTGGGTCATTTATGGATTACAAGCAGAGCATATGTTAGCACGTTACCTCGTGTTGGTGTTTGCTTACGCAGGTGGTGCTTTACTCGGTGCTTCTGCTGGTGTGATTGCAGGTCTCGTTTTAAGTTTGGCAACGGTTGCAAATTTATACCAAATGAGTCTCCTTGCCTTTGCAGGTTTGCTAGGAGGTCTATTGAAAGATGGTAAAAAGTTTGGCGTAAGTGTTGGATTACTCATCGGAACCGCGTTGATTGCGTTGTATGGAGATGGGTTAAATGGCGCTTCTCTTCCTTTTATGGAATCCCTCGTTGCCATTGGGCTATTCATACTGACACCAAAAAGTGTTTTTCTTTATATTGAGAAATATATTCCCGGAACGTTTGAATATGCCAACGAACAACAGAAACAAATGAAAAAAATGCGCGATATTACCGCTCAAAAAGTGGAGCAATTTTCACAATTGTTTCAAGCGCTTTCAAAAAGTTTTGCTTTTCAGACGGAAGAGAGGGAAAAGGAGAGGGAAGAGGAAGAAGTAGACGAAATATTAAGTAAAATAACAGAAAAGACGTGTCAAACGTGCTTTCGGAAAGAAAAATGTTGGGTCAATCTCTTTGATGACACATACGATCAGATGGCACAAATGTTGGATGAAATAGAAACGAGGGGGAAGCTGAGTACCCGTATGCGGAACCGTTGGAAAGCTCATTGTCATTACGATCAACAAATGATAAAAATGATGAAAGAAGAATTGCGAGAAGCAGAAGCGAGAAGTATGATTGTGAAACATGCACAAGAAAGTAGAAAGCTTGTAGCAGCACAACTAGACGGTGTTTCGAAAGTGATGGACGACTTTGTGAAAGAAATTCACCGGGAAAAAGAAGCACATTTTTGGCAAGAAGAACAAATCCATGATGCCCTCTCTGAAGCAGGTCTTCATATTGGTCATATTGATATTTACCGGTTGGAAGAAGGAAATGTGGAAATTGAAATGAGTGTTTTAGCGGACATTGGCCGAGAACAAGCGGAAAAAATTATTGCTCCGATGCTTTCGGATATTTTAAAAGAGCATATCATCGTTTTAAAGGAAGAACCGTATGAGGATCGGAAAGAGTATACATTGATTACTTTTTCTTCCGCGAAAACATATCAAGTAGATATCGGGACAACGGCTGTGGCAAAAGGAGGAGGGTGGATTTCAGGAGACAGTCATGCTGCGGTGGATATCGGAAAAGGAAAATTTGCTGTGGCAATTAGTGACGGGATGGGAAGTGGAGAAAAAGCCCATGAAGAAAGCAGTGCTGCTTTATATATTTTAAAAACCATTCTTGCTTCAGGAATGGATGAAGAAATGGCGATTCGCTCTGTCAACTCCATTTTATCTTTACGATCAACGGAAGAAATGTTTTCCACGTTGGATTTAGCAATGATTGATTTGCAAGATGCTTCGGGGAAATTTATTAAAATTGGTTCCACCCCGAGTTTTATTAAAAGAGGAGACAAAGTGATTCAAATTGAAGCCAACAATTTGCCTTTTGGAATGATGGAACATGCGGAGGTAGATGTGGTCAATGAACAATTAAAAGATGGCGATCTACTTGTGATGATGAGCGATGGCATTTTTGACATTCAAAGTGCAATTGAAAATGTGGAAATTTGGATGAAGCGAATGATTGGACAGATGGATACCAATGATCCGCAAGAAATGGCAGATCGATTATTAGAAAGGGTGCTTCGCATGTCAGAAGGAACAATTGATGATGATATGACAATTATGACGGCAAAAATTACCCGAAATCTACCGGAGTGGAAAGCGATACCTGTACGTCCATCGATTTCATTAAGAAAGAAAGCACAATAGAGTTGTTTTACCACTCCCTTCAAAGTATATAATTTTTCCTTTGCGTCAAAGATGGGAATATATTCTATTTGGAGGGAATGGTAGCTGTGACGAGAGGAAAACTGAGACAAGTATTACTAATTACTGATGGCTGTTCCAATCGTGGGGAAGATCCAGCCGCTGTCGCTTCCTTTTTAAAAGAAAAAGGGATTGTCGTCAATGTCATTGGTGTATTGGATCATGGAGAGCGGGAGCATGGCATGAGAGAAGTGAAAGAAATTGCCCTTTGTGGTGGGGGCGTCAGTCAAGTAGTGTATACTTCTCAATTATCACAAACTGTTCAAATGGTGACGAGACAGGCGATGACACAAACGCTTCACGGGGTCGTTCAGCAAGAACTGCGCGGCATTCTCGGAGAAGAAAAAGAAATGGAAGATCTTTCTCCGGAGAAGCGCGGAGAAGTGATGGAAGTAGTAGATGAACTTGGAGAAACTGTAGGATTAGAAGTGTTTATTTTAGTAGATACAAGTGCAAGTATGAAAACGAAACTGCCAATGGTAGAAGAAGCATTAACCGATTTATCGGTCAGTCTCAATTCTCGCCAAGGAGAAAATGAGTTTGCATTGTTTTTATTTCCCGGGAAAAGAAAAGATGTCGAAAAAGTGTTGGACTGGTCTCCAAAAATAGAACAGTTATCCACTGCGTTTCAACGTTTAACGACAGGAGGAGTGACTCCGACAGGCCCGGCATTAAAGGAAGCGCTTCACCATTTTGAAAAACGAATGAAGAAAGGAAGTCTTATCGCTGATGCAGAAGACGACTTTCCAATCGAAAAGCCGGGTTTCTAATCTTTCCCCGGGGACGACTTTCACGGGGAAATGGAATCGAAACCCGTATCAAATCATAAAAAAACTTGGAAACGGTGCAAATGGGACGGTTTACTTAGTGGCAACAAGATTGGGAGAAAGGGCCATCAAAATTGGCGAAAATAAAATGTCTCTTACGTCGGAAGTCAATGTATTGAAACATTTTTCATCCCTTGGACAGCATACGCTTTGCCCCGTATTATTGGATGTGGATGATCTTGAAATTGCCGGGGAAACATATCCATTTTTTTGCATGGAATATTTACATGGGGATTCGTTACTATCTTTTACCCGCAAGAAAGGACAAGAATGGGTCCCTATCTTGCTCGTTCAATTGTTAGGGGATTTAGATCGTTTTCATCAAGCGGGTTGGGTATTTGGGGATTTGAAGCCGGATAATATTATTGTGACGGGTCCACCGATGCGTGTTCGTTTATTTGATGTCGGTGGGACGACGAAAATGGGACGGTCGATCAAAGAATATACTGAATTTTATGATCGAGGGTATTGGGGATTAGGAGATCGGAAAGCAGACGTCGGTTATGATTTATTTGCGGTGGCAATGATGTTTATTGAAACGGTTTATCCTCATCGTTTTCAAAAAGCGTCGCAGAAAAAACAGCATCTCGACGATTTAATGGAGAAAGTAACGTCTGCCTCCTCGCTTCGACCGTATAAAAAGGTGATATATCGGGCTCTTACTGGCAAGTATTCCGATGCACAATGGATGAAAAAAGAAATAATGACCGTCATTGAAAAAGGAAGTACTTCCCAAGCGGTCTCGTCGAAGCGAAGGTCACGACCGGTATCAGGACGGAGCAATGGAATAAAAGAGAAGAAAAAACCGTCATACCGTACAGAACTTGCCTTGACAGGTTCTTTTCTCTTTTTGTCATCTATTTTATACTTAGTAGGACAAATCATTTAAAAAGGGGGAGAAAAACTTGGCAATATGCCAAGTTTTTCTCTCTACATGGAGGGAAGGAACTGGTGAGGAATAAAACTGAAGATTGGATCAAAGAACGGCGGTTACTAAAACAAGGGGACCGGGTCGTTGTTGCGCTCTCCGGGGGACCGGATTCCATGGCGCTACTTCATCTCTTTTATCAATTGCGGAAGAAATGGGAGTTGCAGTTGTTTGCAGCTCATGTCAATCACGGCTTAAGAGAGGACGCACGAGCCGATGAAGAATTTGTTATTACGTGGTGTCAAAAATGGGACATTCCCCTTTTTCATACGACGATTGATGTAAAAAGTGCGGTAAAAATTGGCGGCTCCGTGCAAGAAGAAGCGCGCCGACTACGGTATCAATATTTTCATTCGCTCATGAAAGATCATCGTTTAGATGTATTGGCCACCGGTCACCACGCAGATGATCAAGTGGAAACGATTCTCATGAAACTAACCAGTGGTAGAAGTTTACTGGGAGAAGTGGGGATGAAAGATACACGTCCTTTTTCAACGGGCCGACTGATTCGCCCCCTTTTATCGGTGACGAAAACGGAAATTTTACAATACTTGGAAGAAAACGATCTACCATATCAGATCGATCGATCGAATTTTTCTATGGATTATACACGGAACCGTTTTCGGAAGATGATACTGCCTTTTTTAAAAAAAGAAAATCCTAAAGTCCATCACCACTTTCAAGTATTTGCTGATTGGGTAGAAGAAGAACGAACGTACATAGAAGAAGAAGCAAAACGACGCTTAGAAAAAATCATCGTGCGACAAAATGACGGTTTTGTGACGATTTCGTTAGCATCCTTTCAAACGTGGCCTCTCCCTTTACAAAGAAGGACGATTCATCTAATATTAAATTATCTTTGTCTGAAAGAACTTCCAATGATATCTGTATTACATATAGATACTTTAATTTCTCTGATTCAACAAGATAAGCCTTCCTTTTCTCTCGATTGGCCCGGTGGAGTTTACGTCTTTCGCTCTTATCACGTCCTTCATTTTACTACAAATAAGGATAACGATCATGATACGAAACATCTGCAATCGCTTCTATTCTTCGAAGAGGCCACTTTTCATCACTATCATTTTTCAAAACAAACAGAAACTGAACCTATTTCACAAGTACGTCATGGGGATGTGTTGATCGTCCGAGAAGAAGATATTGTTTTTCCACTCACTATACGGACTGTTCAGCCGGGAGATCGGATACAAGTGTTAGGGATGAAGGGACATAAAAAAGTGCATCGTATTTTTATTGATGAAAAAATACCGCGAAAGAAACGACAAACATGGCCGGTAGTGACGGATGCAAGAGGAGAAGTGATTTGGATTCCTTTTTTAAAAAAGTCATCTTATCATTGCCGATATAGAGAGAAAGGAAAAACATACGTGGTGTTAAAATGCATAGATATGAAAAGAAATGAAAATCACGATATAGAATAGATGAAAGAATAGGTTCAATCATGGTATGATAAATAGTGGTCAATCGCTTTACTTATGCCACTTTTTTTATATTCATGTAAAAGCACTGCAAACGTCGGTTTTGTGAATGAATGTGGGAGGGTATATCGTTACTCATGCATAGCGAATTAGAGAAAATTTTAATAAGTGAAGAAGAATTACAACAAAAAGTACAAGAGATTGGAAATCAGTTAACGAAAGAATATGAAGGCAAATTTCCATTAGTCATTGGTGTGTTAAAAGGTGCACTTCCATTTATGGCCGATGTCACGAGACAAATGGACACGCACGTAGAGATTGACTTTATGGATGTGTCCAGCTACGGTTCGGGAACGGTTACCAGTGGAGAAGTGAAAATTATTAAGGATTTAGATACATCGGTGGAAGGGCGAGATGTCATTATCTTGGAAGATATAATTGATAGTGGCATTACGTTAAACTATTTAATCTCACTGATTCAACATAGAGGAGCAAATTCTGTAAAAATCGTCACTTTACTTGATAAACCAAGTGGTCGTCAAGTAGATCTTGTTCCGGATGTCGTTGGTTTTACAGTTCCTGATGCATTTGTGGTAGGATATGGACTGGATTACAGTGAGAGGTACCGAAACCTCCCCTACATCGGTATATTAAAGCCTGAAATTTATAAGGAGTCTTGATTGTGGGATATGAAATAAATATGGTACGATTATTGAAGTTTAAGTTGTTTACGCCCGCAGGAGGAGGTCAGGTATGAACCGGATTTTTCGTAATACCATTTTTTATTTGCTTTTATTTTTGGTCATTATAGGAATTATTAGTTTCCTAAGTGATGATCAAGCAGAAATGAATATCATGACGACAGATGAGTTTTGGACAAAACTTGATAATAACGAAATTGTCTCCGTGACGCTTCAGCCGGAAGGAGAAGTGTACTTAGTAGAAGGAGAAGAAGCAAATCCAGCGGAAGGAGAGGCAGGCTTCCAAACGTATTTGCCAATCTCTGAAGAAAATACCCAACGTTTGATGACAGCTCAAGGAGCAGATGGAGGACCGTTACAATTACAAACGGAACCTGCCGAAGAACCGAGTGCGTGGGTAACCTTCTTTACCTCCATTATTCCTTTTGTTATTATTTTCATCTTGTTCTTCTTCCTATTAAGCCAAGCTCAAGGCGGCGGCGGACGGGTGATGAACTTTGGTAAAAGTAAAGCGAAGCTCGTCCAAGAAGATAAGAAAAAAGTCCGCTTTAAGGACGTAGCGGGAGCAGACGAAGAAAAACAAGAACTGATCGAAGTGGTTGATTTCTTAAAAGACCCTCGGAAGTATGCTAATATCGGGGCGCGTATTCCAAAAGGGGTGCTTCTTGTCGGCCCGCCGGGGACAGGGAAAACGTTGATTGCTCGTGCGGTGGCAGGAGAAGCAGGAGTTCCGTTTTTCTCCATCAGTGGTTCTGACTTTGTGGAGATGTTTGTTGGTGTCGGTGCTTCTCGTGTCCGGGACTTGTTTGAAAATGCGAAGAAAAATTCACCTTGTATCATCTTCATTGATGAAATTGATGCCGTCGGTCGTCAACGTGGAGCAGGTCTTGGAGGTGGCCACGATGAAAGAGAGCAGACGTTGAACCAATTGCTTGTGGAAATGGATGGTTTCGAAGGAAATGAAGGAATCATCATTATTGCAGCGACAAACCGCGCAGACGTCCTTGACCCGGCTTTGTTACGCCCGGGACGTTTTGACCGTCAAATTTTGGTTGGAAGACCTGACGTCAAAGGTCGGGAAGAAATTTTACATGTCCATGCGCGCAACAAACCACTTGCGGACGATGTCAATTTAAAATCAATTGCACAACGTACCCCTGGTTTCTCTGGAGCGGATTTAGAAAACTTATTAAACGAAGCAGCACTTCTCGCGGCAAGAACCGATGCGAAAAAAATTCGCATGACTCATGTAGAGGAAGCAATTGACCGCGTGATTGCAGGTCCAGCAAAGAAAAGTCGTGTTATTTCTAAAAAAGAAAAGAACATCGTCGCACACCACGAAGCTGGTCATACCGTTGTTGGTGTGAAACTAGAGAATGCCGATCTCGTTCACAAAGTAACGATCGTCCCTCGTGGTCAAGCGGGTGGTTATGCGGTCATGTTACCGAAAGAAGATCGCTACTTTATGACAAAACCAGAGCTTTTAGATAAAATTGTCGGGCTTTTAGGTGGTCGCGTTGCTGAAGAAATTATGTTTGGGGAAGTAAGTACCGGCGCTCATAATGACTTCCAACGGGCGACAGATATTGCGCGCAAAATGGTGATGGAATACGGAATGAGTGAGAAGCTCGGTCCGCTTCAATTCGGCTCTAGTTCCGGAGGTCAAGTGTTTCTAGGTCGTGACATTCAAAACGAACAAAACTACAGTGATGCGATTGCTCATGAAATTGACTTAGAAGTTCAACGCATCATTAAAGAATGTCATACGCGCTGTAAAGAAATTTTAACGGAGCATAAAGACAAGTTGGAGTTAGTGGCGCAAAAATTGCTTGAACTCGAAACATTAGACGCTGAGCAAATTGAATCTCTCGTTGAACACGGTAAATTACCGGACGACCATCACACGAATAAAAGTGATGATGAAGTCGGTGCATTCGGAGACGATTCTTCCGCTGAGGATGAAATGAAAGTGAATATTCAATCGAAAACAGCAGAGTCAAGTGATGAAAATGACGAGCGTCATCAGGAAGCTTCGTCAAACACAGATACTCCAGATGCAACAGATAAAAAAGACGACAAGTTGTAAAAGGGATGCCTCACGAAACAGGCGTCCCTTTTTCTCACCTATTTGGATATGATAAGGGTAAAAAGAAGGGAGAAAAAAGCGTGATTCTTACTATCAATGCGACGAATACGCATATGAACATAGGGTTGTTCCAATCGGGAGAGTTGCTCCAACATTGGCGCCTTACTTCGGAGGAAAGACGGACGGAAGATGAATACGGTTTACAGATCTTGCAATTATTTCACCATGCAAATTACAATATTTCGGAGGTAGAAGGTGTGATTATTTCATCCGTTGTACCTCCTTTAACCGATACGCTTATTCTTATGTGTGAGCACTACCTCCACCAACATCCAATAATTGTTGGGCCCGGTGTAAAAACAGGTCTGAATATTCGCTATGACAACCCTCGGGAAGTCGGAACAGACCGCATTGTGAATGCCGTGGCAGCAATGCAGCAATATCCCGCCCCGGTCATTATTGTTGCCTTAGGGGAAACAGCTACGACGTTTTGTTACGTCGATGAAAAGAAACAATATTTAGGAGGGGCCATTTCACCGGGAATCGGTGTATCAGTGGATGCACTTTTTCATGAAGCTTCAAAGTTGCCAAAAATTGAAATTAAAAAGCCTGCGCGCATTATTGGCACAAATACGATTCATGCGTTGCAGTCCGGGATCTATTACGGATGTGCCAGTCAAGTGGACGGCATTGTCCGTTATATGATAAAAGAAACAAACAGCAATCCGTCTGTCATTGCAACAGGAAGGATGGCTCACTTAGTATCACAAGTATCAGAAACGATTCAAAAAGTGGATCCATATTTAACGTTAAAAGGGCTTTATTATATTTATACAAAAAACAACAATGAAAAAAGAAAGGAAGGAAACAAAAGAAAATGAATGATTATTTAGTTAAAGCGCTTGCTTTTGATGGCCAAGTGAGAGCTTATGCGACTTCTACAACGGACATGGTGAATGAAGCGGTAAGACGCCACCAAGCATGGCCAACAGCAGCCGCAGCGTTAGGACGAGCGATGACCGGTGGTACGATGATGGCAGCCATGCTGAAAGGAGAAGATAAACTGACGATTAAAATCGAAGGCGGCGGTCCGATGGGGCCGATTATTGTCGATAGTAATGCCCAAGGGAAAACGAGAGGATACGCACACAACATGCAAGTTCATTTTGATTTAAATGAACATGGAAAGTTAGATGTTGCTCGGGCAGTAGGAACAAATGGGATGTTTTCTGTTGTCAAAGACTTAGGATTAAAAGAGCACTTTACCGGCAGTGTACCAATTGTATCTGGAGAGTTAGGAGAAGACTTTACCTATTACTTCGCTTCTTCTGAACAAGTACCATCTTCCGTTGGTTTAGGGGTACTTGTAAACCCTGACAATACGATTCAAGCGGCAGGTGGATTTATTGTACAACTTTTACCGGGAACAGAAGAGTCAGTAGTGGATCAATTAGAACAACAAATTGCGAATATGCCGCCTATTTCAAAACTCATTGAAAAAGGAAAGACTCCGGAAGAGATTCTCCATGTTATCTTTGGTAATTCCGTTGAAATATTGGAGACACAACCGGTGGAGTTTTCTTGTCACTGTTCAAAAGAACGAATCGCGAATGCACTCATTTCTTTAGGAACAGAAGAATTAGATGACATGATTGAAAAAGACGGTGGGGCCGAAACACAATGTCATTTCTGTAATGAGATTTATCAATTTTCCAAAGAGGACTTACTGTCGCTACGTGACCAAGCAAACAAACGAAAGCATTGAGGAAAATGGACGTGTGATGAAGGAAGATTTGTCAGAAATTTTTTCTAGAACATTGACATTCTTTTTTAGCTATAATATAATTTCAATAAAACAAATGAATTTACTAGGAATTAGGGGGAGATTCGTGTGAAGGTAGCAAATAATATTACGGAACTGATAGGTCGTACACCACTTGTGAAATTGAATCGACTAACTGGCGCAGATGAGGCAGATGTTTATTTGAAATTGGAATTTATGAATCCGGGAAGCAGTGTCAAAGACCGGATTGCGCTTTCCATGATTGAAGCTGCTGAAAAAGAAGGGAAATTGAAAGAAGGAGATACGATTATCGAGCCAACGAGCGGCAACACAGGGATTGGGCTCGCAATGGTAGCTGCGGCCAAAGGGTATCGTGCTATTTTAGTGATGCCGGATACGATGAGTATAGAACGTCGGAATCTCCTCCAAGCATACGGAGCAGAACTCGTTCTTACACCGGGAGCAGAAGGTATGGGCGGTGCGATTAAAAAGGCTGAAGCATTAGCAAAAGAAAACGGTTATTTTATGCCTCAACAGTTTGAAAATGAAGCGAACGTTGACATTCATCGCGAAACAACTGGACCGGAATTGTTAGAACAAGTGGACGGCCAACTAGATGCTTTCGTGGCCGGAATCGGTACAGGGGGAACAATTACAGGTGCTGGACAAGTGCTGAAGGAGAAATTCCCTGACTTGCGTATTATTGCAGTAGAACCAGCCGATTCCCCGGTGCTTAGCGGCGGTAAAAAAGGACCGCATAAAATTCAAGGGATAGGTGCGGGCTTTGTTCCAAAGATTTTAGACACCGAAATTTATGATGAAATCACTACGGTTACCACAGAACAAGCTTTTGAGTACGCAAGACGAGCAGCGAGAGAAGAAGGAATCCTTGGCGGTATTTCTTCCGGTGCAGCGATTTATGCCGCTTTACAAGAAGCGAAAAAATTAGGAAAAGGGAAGAAAGTCGTCGCAGTCATTCCAAGTAACGGAGAACGCTATTTAAGTACACCGCTCTATCAATTTGAAGATCAAGAATAATGATAAAAATAACACCAGCGAAAGATGAAGCCATCACGTTGGTGTTATTTTATTTTTGTTGAAAAAACTACCGAAATGATACTAATTCTTTTATACTGATAAAAAAGTGATTTTTATCATTGGAGGTTTTTATGAACGAATGTCTCTCGCCAGATTCTACATATACAGTAAGCGGAATCCACTTTTCTTATCCAGAAAATCAATTTTATGAAACGTACCGCGCGCTTACTGCTCATGAGACTCATCACGTCTTATTAGAAAGTGGGAAGCGGGGCCGTTTTAGCATTGCGTTGTTACATCCGACGATGGTACTCACCGAAAAAGAAGGACAACTACAAATTCAGACAAGAAAAGAAACGATTGTAAAAGAGGGAGACCCACTGCAAGTGCTTTTTCAATGGCTGTCTCACATCTCTTTTATCCCGAACAAAACGCTCCCGGACTTCCAAGGGGGGGTGGTAGGGGTCATTAGTTACGATTATGGTTGCGGACGAAAACAAGAGTCTGCTTTCCCGCTTCTTTATTTCGTCCTTTCGTTTCGCATGGCAGTGTTTGATCATCATGAGAAACAACTTTATCTGATGGTCGTTCACGATGAAATGGAAAAAAAGGAATCAGTAGAAAAGAGATTACAAGAAGAGAAAAAGAAATGGCAACATCCTCCATGTTTCACGTGGAACAATTTGTACAAAAAACAACCGAAAAAACGAAAATCTTCTTTTTCTGCTGCTGCTTTTGAAGAGGCAGTTCACGAAATCAAAACGTATATTGCTCACCGAGAAACGAAACAAGTAAATATATCCATTCGGGAAGAAGAACCGCTCCTCACCCCTCCCCTTCATATTTATGAAAAATTGCGAGAAATGAATCCTTCTCCGTATATGGGTTATTTTCATACCCCTCACTTTCAAATCGTGTCCGCTTCACCCGAACTGTTAATGAGAAAAAGGGGAAATGAAATTGTCACTCGCCCGATTGGTGGCACGCGCCCTCGGGGGAAGGGGGAAGAGGAAGATCAATTACTGGAAAAAGAATTAGTCATGACGAAAAAAGAGCGAGAAGAACATGAGATGCTCATCGAGGTGGAACGAGCAGATTTTGAAAAAATATGTGAAAAAACGTCGATTCAAGTAGATGAAAAGATGGTCGTTGAACGATATTCCCACGTCATGCATTTAGTATCCAATATTGTAGGAAAGCTCAAGGATAAGCAAGACGTTTATGGTATGATGAAAGCAGTTTTTCCAGGGGGAACGATTACAGGTATCCCAAAAGAAGGAACGATGGAAATAATTGACAAACTAGAGCCGGTGCCGCGCGGTTTTTATACTGGCTCTGTCGGCTGGATTGGATTTCAACAAGATGCCATGTTTAATATTTTGATTCGTACGTTGCTTGCAAAAGATGGGACAGCTTTTGTCCAAGCCGGAGCGGGAGTCGTTGAGGCGTCGGATGCGAAAGCAGAGTATATGGAATGCTTGCGGAAAGCAGAAGCATTATGGAAAGCAAAAGAAATGAGTGAAAGAGAATTGTTAGAATAGGAGGCGTGATCGTTCTGTACGTGTATCTGAATGGCGAAGTACAACCGGTGGAAGAGGCAACGCTTTCCATCATGGATCACGGACTGATGTATGGGCTCGGTCTGTTTGAAACTTTTCGCGTATTTGACGGACATCCTTTTCTTCTTGATGACCATTTTTACCGATTAGAAAAAAGTGCTCGGGAAATGAACATTGCTTGGTCGTACGATCGCCAGGCTGTATTGAAAGCTCTTCATATGACGTTAGAAGCAAATGAGTGGAACAATGCTTACGTTCGATATAATATTACGGCAGGAATGGATTCCCTTGGACTAACGACGGAGAAATATACGTCTCCGCAAACGATTATTTACATGAAACCCCTCCCTTCTTTTGCTGCTACTTTCCCGGTGAAAAGAGGTCAACTGTTGTCCATACGTCGAAATACACCGGAAGGACATACGAGACTTAAATCTCATCATTTTTTTAACAATGTGCTTGGGAAACGGGAAATCGGGGAGGAAACGGACGTGGAAGGGATTTTTTTAACTGCTTCCGGACATGTGGCAGAAGGGGTGGTGTCGAACGTTTTTTGGGTAAAAGATGGCACAATATATACTCCAAGCGTGGAAACTGGTATTTTAAAAGGGATCACGAGGGAGTTTATTTTAACGCTAGCAAAAAAACATGGGATATACGTGAGAGAAGGGCGTTTTGAACCTTCATTTCTCATTGAAGCAGAAGAAGCTTTTGCCGCCAATTCTATTCAAGGAATTGTTCGGTTAACAGCGGTGGACCAGCATCGTTACTCGACTTCGACCGATTCACTCGTATCTTTTTTACAAAAGGAATATACAACCTATTGCACATCGTTATGGCAAACAAAAGAGTTATTGGACGGAAAGGATGAAAGAAAGTGACTCGACATGTGATAAAAGCAAAACAATGGACATTAGATTTTTCCAAAAAAACGTACGTCATGGGCATTTTAAATGCAACTCCCGACTCTTTTTCCGATGGAGGGAAGTACAATAAAAAAGAAAAAGCGGTGGAAAGAGCAAAGCAAATGGTTGCCGACGGCGCGGATATGATCGATATTGGGGGAGAATCGACTCGACCAGGTTTTGAAAAAGTAGAAGCAAAAGAAGAAATTTCCCGAGTTTTACCGATTATTGAAGGAGTAAAAGAAGCAGTAGACGTTCCGATTTCGATTGACACGTACAAAGCAGAAACAGCAGACGTAGCTCTTCGTGCCGGAGCAGCAATGATTAATGACATTTGGGGAGCGAAAAAAGATCCTGAAATGGCATATGTTGCTGCAAAGCATAATGTACCGATTATTTTAATGCACAATCGCGATAACATGGATTATGGGGATATTATGACCGACATGTTAAAAGACATAGAGGAGAGCATTGCCATTTGCCACCGTGCCGGAGTGAAGGATGATCAAATTATTCTTGATCCGGGTATTGGTTTTGCCAAAACGTATGAACAAAATCTTGAAGTGATGAGACGTTTGGAAGAATTCACCACTTTAGGCTATCCCGTTCTATTAGGAACATCGCGAAAATCAATGATCGCTAAAACGTTGCAACTTCCTGTCGATGAGCGAGTAGAAGGAACCGGGGCAACGGTTAGTCTAGGAATTGAACGTGGTTGTGATATCGTGCGCGTCCATGATGTGTTAGAAATGGCAAGAACAGTCAAAATGATGGATGCGATGCTTGGAAAAGGGAAGGTAGAGACCATTGGATAAAATTCATCTTTCAGGAATGGAGTTTTACGCATACCACGGTGTCTTTTCAGAAGAGAATAAACTAGGTCAAATGTTTGTTGTGGATCTTGTGATGGAAGCTGATTTGTCAGAAGCTGCTGAAACCGATGACGTAACAAAAACTGTTAATTATGCAGAAGCTTATGAGGCGACTAAGGAGATTGTGGAAGAACGAACGTATGACCTGGTGGAAACTGTCACAGCAAAAATTTGCGAAGCGGTTTTGGACAAGTTTTCGATCGTCAAGCGAGTGACTGTAAAAGTAATGAAGAAAAATCCACCTATCCCAGGACATTACGATTATGTTGCGATTGAAATGACGAGGGAAAGAGCATGACACATCGTGTATATATTGGACTTGGCTCAAATATCGGTGATCGCTATTTTTATTTAACAACAGCATTAAAACAGCTGGAAAGCCACGAAAATATTCAAGTGACTAAATTCTCTTCCATTTATGAAACCGATCCGGTGGGGTTTACGAATCAAGGAAAGTTTTTAAATTTGGTAGCGGAAATTCATACGACGCTCTCTCCTCACGCATTGTTACACGTTACACAACGTATTGAATCTGCGCTAAAACGAGTAAGAACGGTACGATGGGGACCAAGAACAATAGACCTTGACATTTTACTCTTCAATGATGAAAATATTAGGATGAATGATTTATTGATACCACATCCAAGAATGCATGAGCGAGCATTCGTGCTCATTCCGTTAGTGGAAATTGCAGCGGATGCGTACGTACCGACCCAATCGTGTTCGGTGCGCACCTTAGCCAATGCGCTACCGAAACGAGAAAAAGAAACGGTTGTCCTTTGGAAACACCAAATGGGCGTGGAAATAGATCGAATAAAAAGTATGTAGAGGAGGTGTATAGATTGCTAAAAATAGGAGATATTACGATGAAAAATCAAGTCGTCTTAGCGCCAATGGCCGGAGTTTGTAATCCAGCATTTCGTTTGATTGCGAAAGAATTTGGTGCAGGGCTCGTTTGTGCTGAAATGGTGAGTGATAAAGCCATTTTGCACAAAAACGAAAAGTCATTAAAAATGTTGTACGTCGATGAAAGGGAAAAGCCACTTAGCTTACAAATTTTTGGTGGAGATAAAAAAACGTTAACAGAAGCAGCGCGAGTAGTAGATAAACAAACAAATGCCGATATTATCGACATTAATATGGGCTGTCCCGTTCCGAAAGTAACAAAATGTGACGCTGGTGCTCGTTGGCTTCTTGATCCGGATAAAATATATGAAATGGTGAAAGTAGTCGTTCAAGCAGTGGATAAACCTGTGACGGTAAAAATGAGAATCGGTTGGGATGAGGACCATATTTTTGCGGTAGAAAATGCGCAAGCGGTGGAAGCTGCTGGAGGAAAAGCTGTAGCAGTTCATGGACGGACACGAGTACAAATGTACGAGGGAGTGGCTAATTGGGATATTATTCGAGAAGTGAAACAAGCCGTAGATATCCCGGTTATTGGCAACGGAGACGTCAAGACACCAGAAGATGCGAGACGCATGTTAGATACAACAGGTGTTGACGGAGTAATGATTGGACGTGCGGCGCTTGGCAATCCGTGGATGTTATATCGCACGATTCATTATTTAGAAACTGGAGATCTCGCTCCGGAACCGACCCCTCGCGAAAAAATAGATGTATGCATGATTCATATGGATCGTTTGATTGCGCTGAAAGGAGAAAAAGTCGCTATTCAAGAAATGCGTAAACATGCAGCGTGGTACTTGAAAGGGATGCGTGGTAATAACAAAGTGAGAGCGCAGATTAATCAATTGAACACGAAAGAAGAAATAAAGAAAGTACTATACGATTATGTGGATGCGCTAGAAGCTCAAGAACAGCAAGTAACTGCAATATCTTAATGGTTGATATACAGGGACTGCCTCCATTGGACAGTCCCTGTCGCAAGTTTGTTCGAAATGATTGAGGAGTGAATACATTGAACCAAGAAGAATTAAATGATCAAATGACTGTCCGGAGAGAGAAGTTAAAAGCCCTTCGTGAAAAAGGAAAAGACCCATTTGGTGGTCGATATGAACGAACCCATACGACAAAAGAGATGATCGCTCAGTTTGATCGTTATACAAAAGAAGAACTAGCAGAAAAGGCGATTAAAGTAACAATTGCCGGACGATTGATGACAAAACGAGGAAAAGGAAAAGCCGGTTTCGCGCACATTCAAGACGTAACCGGACAAATACAAATTTACGTTCGTAAAGACGAAGTTGGAGAAGAAGCCTATGAATTATTTCAACAAACGGATATCGGTGACTTCGTTGGTGTCAAAGGAACAGCTTTTAAAACGAAAGTAGGAGAGCTATCCGTTCGCGCATCCTCTTATGAACTTTTATCGAAATCACTGCGTCCATTGCCGGACAAGTACCATGGATTAAAGGACGTAGAGCAACGGTATCGTCAACGCTACTTGGATCTCATTGTCAATCCGGAAGTAAAGGATACTTTTATTACCCGCAGTAAAATTATGCAATCTATGAGGCGTTATCTTGATGAACGTGGTTATTTAGAAGTGGAGACTCCGATGCTTCATTCTATTCCGGGAGGAGCTGCTGCTCGTCCGTTTGTCACTCATCATAACGCATTAGATATGGATCTCTACATTCGAATTGCGCTAGAACTTCACTTAAAGCGACTGGTTATTGGCGGGTTAGAAAAAGTATATGAAGTTGGTCGAGTTTTTCGTAATGAAGGGATATCCACTCGTCATAATCCGGAATTCACTATGATGGAATTGTATGAAGCTTATGCAGACTATCAAGACATCATGGAGCTAACCGAAAACTTAATTGCTCACATCGCGGAAGATGTGCTAGGAACAACGAAGATAACATACGGTGAGCACGAAGTAGATCTCGCTCCTCGGTGGCAAAGGCTACACATGGCGGATGCTATAAAAGAAGTGACAGGTGTAGATTTTTGGAAAAAGATGAGTGACGAAGAAGCACATCAGCTCGCAAATGACCATCAAGTTCCTGTGAAAGAATCGATGTCGGTTGGTCACATTATGAATGAATTTTTTGAGCACTTCGTGGAAGATACACTGATCCAACCAACGTTTGTATATGGACACCCGGTGGAAATCTCTCCATTAGCGAAGAAAAACGATGAAGACCCACGCTTTACAGATCGCTTTGAACTTTTTATTGTAGGTCGAGAACATGCCAATGCATTCACTGAATTAAATGATCCAATTGATCAACGTAAACGATTTGAAGCACAAGTGAAAGAAAGAGAACAAGGTGATGATGAAGCACACATGATGGATGAGGATTATTTAGAAGCGATGGAATACGGACTACCTCCTACCGGGGGATTAGGAATCGGAATGGACCGCTTAGTGATGCTTTTGACCAATTCTCCTTCCATCCGTGACGTTCTTTTATTCCCACAAATGCGCAAGCAAAGTGAATGATTTTTTATGTGCAATAGGAAAGCATTGTTTCATGGGTTCCTATGAAACGTGCTTTCTTTTATCTGTTTTTTTATTAGGACGCGAAAAACATCCAGCACCTGTTTAGAACTGATGGATAAGCTGATTTTAAAAAAATAATAAAAAAAGGGGTTGCGAAAAAAAGAAAGCAATGGTATATTATTATCTGTCGTCGAGAGGCGGCGAAGAAATAAAAAACCTCTTGACTTCGAAAAAGAGCAGTGATAGTATAAAGAAGTCGTCAAAAAATGACAGGATGTGTCCTTTGAAAATTGAATGAAAGTCAAGCGTCTGTCAATTTCTTCTTTTCATTAGAGGAATGAAGTATTTTAAAAAGAGCAAGATCAACTTTCATGGAGAGTTTGATCCTGGCTCAGGACGAACGCTGGCGGCGTGCCTAATACATGCAAGTCGAGCGCGTGCACCTATTGGATCCC
>NZ_WKJG01000023.1 GCF_027853235.1 Aliibacillus thermotolerans | reverse complement strand
TTTTGTAAATGTTGTGTGGTAACTTCATTTTACAATAAAGGGCGATTTTTTTGTGCACATTTTTCAAAATGAGAAATAGAAAAGGGACTCCAAAAAGTCAGTTTCTACTGACTTTTTGGACAGCCCCTTTAATAATGATTGAAAAATGGGGTATTATTTGACGTTCCATTCTCCCAGTGCAATTAATGATTGAATAACAAGTAATAGTTCATGGCAAACATCGGCATCTCGAAGGTCTTTTTTAAGTAATTCCTCTATTTTCCGAATTCTATGTCGTAGTCCTCCTATGGATAAGGAAAGATCAATGGTTGTTTGCTCTAATTTCCTGCCGTTTCGTAAATAATAATAAAGCGTTTTTAGTAATTCGTCGGCATTTTTACTGTTAAAGATAGGACTTAATTCCTTCTCCGCTAACAACCTTATTGCTTTTTTATTTTTTGAACTAATTAATATCCCTAAAATGCCTAAATCATTGAAAAAAGTAACATTATCATTATTGCCTAAACCTAGGGAAGTGTGAGCTTCTTCCACATACTTATTAATATTTTGAATATCTTTCCCTACATCACTGATTCCAATAAATATTTGAATTTTTTGTAATTGACTTTTCAGATAAGTATAGAAGTCGGTCATTAATTTGTGTATATGTTGATTATCAAAATTGTCTGCAGTGATATAAGCGATTAATTTACTGTCATCGTGACCTACTAGTACGTTCAGATTCTTCTTGTTAAAATAACGGGTTGTATATTCGTAAATTTGTTCATACAATTTAAATTCTTCTTCGATAGAATTTTCATTGTATTTATAATCAATCATCATGATATAAAATGGCTTTGTTAAATCTATCCCTATAAAATTACCACGTTTAATAATTTCATTTTTAGGTAAGCTGCCGTCGATAATTTTTTCTAGAAAGTTGCCTTTCATCCGTTCAAAAGATTCAAACTCTGTTTTTTCATTCAGTAATACAAGCGAAACGGCGTTACTAAATCGATCTAATAATATAAAATCTTTTTCAAAGCTTTTTTCAACACTACGATCATAGACATCATAGACAAAGTAACAATATCCAATCACTCTTTTTTGGACAATAATGGGGGTAACAAGTCGTTTTTGTATTTCGGTTGTAATCGTTTTTCCCTTGAATCTCCCTTTGTAATTTTTCTGACGTAAAGTACCTTCTTTCATTGATTGTTCCATATCATTTGTCAATACTTCATACTGTTCTTCTGTTAATCCAGTATATGTTATTTTTTCAGACTCAGTGTTTTCAATGATAATAGGGATATTAATAATCTCAAAAGCTTTATCTGCAAGCTTTTTCAAATCACTGCCACTAGCTATTTTTTCAGTTAATTGTTTTTGAAAATCGGCTAACTCTTCAAGGAATTTTCGCTGTTCCAGGAGTTGATCGTACGTATAACTTAATTCATTAATAATCGTTTGTCTTTTGAAAAGATTGAGATCTTCTTCTTTATCATTTTCCCATTGTTCTATCGTCTTGATTACCCAACTACACTCTTTGTCACCGCAACCTACACAAGTTAATTCTTTCGCTAAAAGTGTTTTCTTTAAAATGGTGGACATATAACCACTTGCGTAACCAGTGAGTGTATGACACACTGGTGTATTCGAAAGACCTTGCATTTTGCGGTATTCTCTCGCTTCGTAACTATCGAGCCAAACACCTTGGCCTAAAACGGAAATGACTTTTTTATCTCTGTTTAACTGGACCCTACATTGGTGATTGATTCCTGAGATGTGACCATTTTTAATATGGAGTCTAGGTCCGTACTTAATCATTGCTTCAATAGGTAAATTTTTCTTAAGCGCTTTTTTACCGTCTTTTACACCCATTTCCCAACCAAAATGAAACAAAAAACTTTTCACTCTATTTTCTCCAATATTTTTCTTTAATTGGTCAAATAGAATTCCAAAGACAGAAGAAGAAGTAATAATTTTTCTATCATTATTAGTTTCCTCTATAGAATACATTTCTCTAGGAACTTTAATTTCCATAAAAACCCACCTTTTTAAAACGTTTTCATCATTTCGTTGATAAAAAATAAGGATTTATTTTTTTATCATATCAAATAATCTTTTTCAATTGCAGATGGATACATTATTTCTTGAAAGGGAAGAGTACTAGCAAATTGGAGGAGGTTCTCCTTGTTTATACTTCCTTTGATTCGAAGGTGATTCATTCGTTGACAATCTGCTGACACAAAAGCAGCCCCCAACTCTTCACAATATAGTGAAAAGGAGGGGGCTGTGATATTACGCCTTCATGCTTTTTTCAACATCTCGTGCGGTAAGGTCGAAGCGATCTGCATTCATCACTTTCACCCATGCGGCGATAAAGTCTCGGACGAATTTTTCTTGATTATCGTCTTGTGCATATACTTCTGCAATGGCGCGTAAAATGGAGTTCGCACCGAAAACGAGGTCAACTCTTGTTGCTGTACGAACAACTTCTCCCGTCTTCCGGTCCCGTCCTTCGTATATGCCACCTTCAAGAGGCTTCCATTCAATCCCCATGTCAAGAAGATTGACGAAGAAGTCGTTAGTGAGCGTGCCAACTCGTTCAGTGAATACACCGTGTTCTGTACCACCCCAGTTTGTTCCGAGAACACGCATACCGCCAACAAGAACTGTCATTTCTGGTGCTGTGAGGTTGAGAAGTTGTGCTCTGTCGACAAGCAGTTCTTCTGAAGTGACACTGTACTCTTTCTTTTGATAGTTAATGAAACCATCAGCGACAGGTTCTAATACTTCAAAGTTCTCTATATCTGTTTGCTCCTGCGTTGCATCGCCTCTTCCCGGGGCGAAAGGAACAGTGATGTCAAAACCAGCTTTTCTAGCAGCTTGTTCTACCGCCGCGCTACCACCTAATACAATGAGATCAGCAATACTTACTTTTTTCTCGAGATCATTTTGAATTTCTTCATATACTTGCAGGACACGTTGTAGTTGTTCTGGTTGATTCACTTCCCAATCTTTTTGTGGGGTAAGTCGAATGCGCCCACCATTAGCACCTCCGCGATGGTCCGAACAACGGTACGTGCTTGCTGCTGACCATGCGGTAGAGACGAGTTCGCTAATGGTAAGACCAGAGCTGAGGATTTTTTCTTTTAATTGTCCAATTTCTGAATCTGATAATTCGTAATCTACAGTTGGAATTGGATCTTGCCAAATAAAATCTTCTTCTGGTACTTCCGGACCTAAATATCTTGATTTTGGTCCCATGTCACGGTGTAATAGTTTAAACCATGCTCGAGCAAAAGCTTCACGTAATTCTTCCGGATTTTCATAAAAATGGCGGGCAATCTTTTCGTATTCTGGGTCAAAACGTAATGCCAAATCTGTCGTCATCATCATCGTCGGTACCTTTTTTGTCGGATCTTCAGGATCTGGCGCCATGTCTTTCTCATCTTGGTCTACAGCAAGCCACTGCCACGCACCAGCAGGACTTTTTGTAAGCCACCATTCATATTCAAATAACTGCTCTAAGAAATTGTTATCCCACTTTATTGGGTTGGAAGTCCAAGCACCTTCAATTCCACCTCCGATGGCGTCACGACCTTTTCCAGTACCGTACGTGCTTTGCCATCCGATTCCTTGTGCTTCGAGGGGGGCTGCTTCTGGTTCAGGACCGACATGCTTAGGGTCTCCTGCACCGTGGGTTTTACCAAATGTATGACCACCGGCAATAAGAGCAACTGTCTCTTCATCAGTCATTCCCATACGTGAAAAAGTTTCGCGAATATCGTGGGCTGCCGCAATGGGATCGGGTTTTCCATCCGGCCCTTCAGGATTTACATAGATGAGTCCCATTTGAGTAGCGGCTAGGGGATTTTCCAGTTCGCGTTCACCTTCGTAACGCTTATTGTCAAGCCATTCTGATTCACCGCCCCAGTAGATGTCTTCTTCGGGATGCCAAATGTCCGTTCGTCCTGCGCCAAACCCGATTGTTTTGCCGCCCATGGCTTCAATGGCAACATTTCCGGCGAGGAGAATTAAGTCAGCCCAAGAAATTTTGTTCCCGTACTTTTTCTTAATCGGCCATAGTAAGCGACGAGCTCTATCAGTAAGAACGTTATCCGGCCAGCTATTTAGCGGTGCAAAACGTTGGTTTCCAGTTCCGCCGCCACCGCGACCATCGCCCATGCGATAAGTACCGGCGGCATGCCAAGACATGCGAATAAACATTGGGCCATAATGACCGTAATCTGCAGGCCACCAATCTTGGCTATCTGTCATTAACTCTTTCAAATCTTCCTTTAATGCGTAATAATCCAATTTTTCAAACTCTTTTTGGTAATGAAACGCTTCGTCCATTGGATTTGACTTCGTATCGTGTTGTCTTAATATGTTTAAATTTAACGCATTTGGCCACCAGTCCCGGATGGCTGAACCACTCGTTTTTTTACTCGTCGTACTTCCGTGAAAAGGGCACCCTTCAAAATTCGCATTGTCTTTCGTTTCCATTACCAATTCCCCTCCTCATACACTATATATAAAAATAATTCTTACTTTGTAATTATAACAAATAACATTCTAAATGTGTAGGTTATTTCAGAATTGTTTGAATAAAAAACAATGCGCCTCCCCAAGTATGATTATAATCTTCAAATGTAATAAAATACCTTCCATTTTTTTCATTTTGTTATCACGACCATCGATGGGGAAGATAAAAAAAGTCGCGTTAACATCCACGCGACTTTTATAGATAAGATTATACTAAATTAGGCTTTTGGATAAATTCTTTTAAAATTTCTTCTAAGTTTGGTCCGTCTACTTCTTCTAAATCATAGTGGACCCGTGTTGACGGTTTATTAATGGAAATGACGCGAGTTAAATCAATCGGTGTCCCGATGATCACAGCATCACAATCCGTATTGTTAATTGTTTCTTCTAAGTCTTTTAATTGTTGTTCCCCGTACCCCATGGCTGGAAGAACCTTACCGAGGTGTTTGTATTTATTAAAGGTTTCGGTAAGTGTACCGACTGCAGATGGACGTGGGTCAACGATCTCTTTCACCCCTAAACGTTCTGCTGCAACGGTACCGGCTCCTAAAGCCATTTCTCCATGGGTGAGTGTCGGTCCATCTTCTACGATGAGCACGCGTTTTCCAGCAACAATTTCTGGTTTGTCGACTTTAATGGTAGACTCTGCTTTAATAATTTTACTATTTGGATTCGCGGCTTTAATATTATTTTCAACAATTTCGATCGCTTCTTTTTTCGCACTATCCACTTTATTAATAATCGCCACATCAGTGGTACGTAAACATACTTCTCCCGGGTAATAGTTCAATTCGTGTCCTGGACGATGTGGGTCTAAGACAGTGATAGCTAAATCCGGTTCGATGAAAGAGAAGTCATTATTTCCTCCGTCCCATAAAATGACATCGCAACCATCAGGATCATTTTCTGCAGCTTCTAAAATATCGGCATAGTCAACACCAGCATAAACAATGTTTCCTCTTGCTACATGTGGTTCATACTCTTCCATTTCTTCAATGGTACAGTGATGTTTCTTCAAATCTTCTACGGTTGCAAAGCGTTGCACCCGTTGTGCGTTCAAATCTCCATAAGGCATCGGATGTCTGATGGCTACGACTTTTAAATGATGTTCTAAGAGCGTTTCAATAATTTTTCTTGACGTTTGACTTTTGCCGGTTCCAGTTCGTACCGCACAAACAGAAATGACTGGTTTTTTACTTTTTAACATCGTGCTGTTTGGCCCGAGCAAGGTGAAGTTAGCTCCCGCGGCGTTGACGATGGCACTGACGCTCATCACTTCTTCGTAACTGACATCACTATAGGAAAACACACATTCATCAACTTCTAACGCTTTAATGAGTTCCGGTAGTTCCTCTTGGGAATAAATTGGGATACCGTCTGGATACAATTCCCCTGCCAATTCACTTGGGTATTTTCGTCCATCTATGTCTGGAATTTGTGCTGCAGTAAACGCAACAACATTATATGCTTCATTGTCACGATAATATACGTTAAAGTTATGAAAATCTCTTCCTGCTGCACCGATAATGATAATATTTTTCTTGTTCATAGCACTCTCTCCTATTTTTCCAACGACTTGATTATAATAATAACCTTTTATGAATAAAAATACAATAGCAAATGATAAAAAAAGTGTAAAAAATTTATTGTGCGCAATTACCTCTATAAGTATTGAGCCGTTTCCGTGAGTGCTTCACCAATTTTTTTGTCGTGAATAACAAGGTCAGCTATTGTATCTAACGGTGTTTTTTCTTGGTTAATGATGACAAGAGTTGCGCCATTTTGCTTTGCGATTTGAGGAAAAGTAGCAGCAGGAGTGACGGTAAGGCTTGATCCGAGAACGATGAAAAGTTCCGCTTGATTCGTTTCTGTTTCCGCGGTGATTATAGCTTCTTCTGGGAGCATTTCACCAAATAGCACGACATTTGGTCGCAAAAAGCCGCCGCATGTTTGACAAGTTGTTTTATCCTGTAAATACAAGTCCATACTTTCTTGTCGTCCACAGTCATGACATCGTAAAGAAGTGAGATTTCCGTGCAATTCCGCCACATTTTTGCTTCCCGCTTTTTGATGCAGACCATCGACATTTTGAGTGATGATGCTTTGCAGAAGTCCTTTCTTTTCCCAATGAGCAAGCTCTTTATGTCCAGCGTGGGGTTCTACTTGTTGGAGCGCTTCAATTCTTGTTTTATAAAAAGCGTAGAAATCTTCGCGGTAATGAGTGAGTGCCGTTGTACTTGCTAGTTTTGTAGGGTCTTTTTGTTTCCACAAACCTGTCTTGGAGCGAAAATCCGGCAGGCCGCTTTCTGTGGACATACCAGCTCCAGTAAAGATAACCGTATGATTGGATTCTTTTAACCATTGACTGAATTTTTCCACTTGTATCACCTCAACTTATGTTCTTCATCTATTTTAGCAAAAGATAATAAAAGGAAGAATGTTGTCAAGTTGCGTCAAGTCTTTTTGTTTGGACTGGCAAAGCGTATAATAAGGGGAGGAAATGGGAAGGAGGAGGAAAAAATGGTGGTGGAGCGGGCAAAAACATATTTACAAGAGTTATTCGGATATGACGATTTTCGTCCGGGCCAACAACAAGTAATTGAGAAAGTGTTACAAAGAAAACGAACGTTAGCAATCATGCCGACAGGTGGTGGAAAATCGTTATGTTATCAAATTCCTTCACTGATATTGGATGGAATCACTGTTGTTGTTTCTCCGTTAATTTCCCTGATGAAAGACCAAGTAGATGAAGGGAAAGAAGCAGGAATTGAAGCCACTTATATAAATAGTGTAGTGTCAAGAGAAGAAATGCGAGAACGAATTCAAGGTTTACGTGAGGGGAAATATCGACTTTTATATTTAGCACCAGAGAGGCTAGAAAATGAAGCTTTTATTCAATTTATCGAGGGCTTGCCAATTTCTCTCGTAGCCATAGATGAAGCCCATTGTTTCTCTCAGTGGGGGCATGACTTTCGACCGAGCTATCGCAAAATACCTGCGTTTATTGACGCAATTGAAGGGGATGTGTCGGTGTTAGCATTAACAGCTACTGCCACGCCCCAAGTTGCGACAGACATTAGCCGTGCTTTATCCATACATGAAGAAAATATCGTACATACTGGTTTTCAACGAGAGAACTTACAATTCTCTGTCGTTAAAGGGGAGGACAGAGATGACTTCTTGCTTGATTATGTGAAAAAACATCCGAATCAAGCTGGGATTATTTATGCCATTACGAGAAAAGAAGTGGAGCGAATTCACCACAAGCTCATATCAAATGGGATATCAGCAGCAAAATACCATGGTGGGATGGAACGAGAAGAACGCTCGGTTTCTCAAGAGCAGTTTGTGTACGATGAAGTGGACGTGATGGTGGCGACTAACGCTTTTGGCATGGGGATTAATAAATCGAATGTACGCTACGTGTTGCATGCCCAAATGCCACGAAACATTGAATCTTATTATCAAGAAGCAGGAAGAGCTGGTCGAGACGGAGCAAAGAGTGAATGTATTTTATTATTTTCACCAAAGGATATCCATGTGCATCATTTTTTAATCGAACAATCGGAGTTGAATCGGGAGAAAAAAGAAGCAGAGTATCAAAAATTAAAACAAATGGTTAATTATTGCCATACAGAAGATTGTTTACAAAATTATATTTTAGCTTATTTTGGAGATCCAAGGGATGTTCCTTGCGGTCATTGTCTTCACTGTAAGGACGATCGCACGTTGACTGATGTCACGACAGAAGCGCAAATGGTGTTGTCTTGTGTCAAACGAATGCGAGAACGTTACGGAAAAACGATGGTGGCACAAGTTCTTACCGGCTCTTCTAATCAAAAAATACGACAATTTCATTTAGAAGAACTGTCCACTTACGGATTAATGAAAGATAAGTCGCAAAAAGAAGTGAACGCTTTTATCGACTTTTTACTTGCGCATCGTTATCTTGATCTCGCGGATGGGACGTATCCGGTGTTAAAATTAACAGAACGAGCCGTCGCTGTGTTGCGCGGGGAAGAGAAAGTAATGAAAAAAGAAAGAAAAAAAGTGCAAGAAGCTACGAAAGAAAACCCGCTCTTTGAAAAGTTGCGGAAAATAAGAATGGAGATTGCGAAAGAAAAACAAATCGCTCCTTATATGGTGTTTTCGGATCAGACATTGTTAGAGTTATGCCGTTATATGCCAACGAATGAAACGGAAATGTTGCAAATCAAAGGAATCGGAAAACAAAAATTATCCTCGTACGGAGAAATATTTTTACACGCTTTAAAGGAATACGAATACTGATGACACGACACGAAAAAAGAACTCTCCTGAATACCGGAGAGTTCTTTTTGGTTTTTTTATTTGTGTCTCATTTACTGTTTTGTTACGTTCGCAGCTTGTGGTCCACGGTCACCTTCAACGATTTCGAAAGTCACTTGTTGACCTTCTTCCAGTGTTTTAAAACCTTCTTCTTGAATCGCAGAGAAATGAACGAACACATCATCTGCACCTTCACGCTCGATAAAACCAAAACCTTTTTCTGCATTAAACCATTTAACTGTTCCTTGTTCCATGTGATCCTCCTGTGTGCGTTTGTCGCACGTAATAATTACTTATCTTGCTAAACACTACGATCAAGAAAAAGGTTTAAAACCCTATTCATGACCATAGGTGACAAAATAGCAACTTTATCTTACCATGAATGAGAGGTAGATGCAAGTCGTTCCAGAAAAAAATTTTAAATATATTCAAGACTGGAAATCGCGTCTTTAATCGTGTCAAAAATGCGGAAACGACTGTGATCAATATCTAAGGTATTTGCTTTTTCTTCCCACTCTGGTGTAATTCCGGTAATGACCAGTTCAGACTCCACTAATTCTAAAATATGATGGAGCGTAAATAATCCTTGTAACGTGTTGTCTGTAACTTCCTCCAATCCCGACAAATCAAGAATCAATGTATGAATCGGTGTGGAGTAGACGGTTTCTGTCACGTCATCAAAAATGTTTTGCAATCTTTCTTCATCAAGGCTTCCAATAATTGGAAGTAACAATAGATGATCCGTGATAGGTAATATAGGAGTTGAGAATGCTGTCACTTTGTTTTCGTAAAATTTTATTTTTTCGGCAGATACTTTCGCATTCGTAATATCTTCCATGATGACAATGGTATAATGCTTTTTCTCTTCTTCAATATAAACTGTTTTGATACGGGTTCGGTTTAGAAACTTTGTGCCGTTTTTTCGGTAGCTGACCCAATCCACTTCTTCCGATGATTTTTGAGTGATGGCTCGTTCGATCAAATGAAGAGATTCAGTGGAGGTATCGGCACCTTCCAAAAGACGGAAAACATTTTTTTCCATTTCTTTTGGTGAATAGCCTGTCATATGGAGAAAACCTTCGTTCACATAATGAATAGACAGATCTTCGTTCATAATGAGCACGCCATCTTCTAACATACCGATGACCTGTATTAATAAATCGTGGGATGGCAAAGAAGTGTTGTTTTGGGATTCCATGGTGGATACCTCCTTTTTATTTAAATTCTTACATCGTGTAAAGCTCCCTTTATATATATTTTTTTATTTTATGATTATTTTAAACAATATGCAAGCAATGCGCTCTAATATTTTTTGAAAAAATAAAAAATAGTTTATCAATTCATTGTCAATACGATATGATGAATGATATCAAAATACTAATGACAGAAATTTTTTTAAGGGGGAAGTAAAATGGTACCAGTAGAAACAGTATTTATTGCAGGACATGCAAGGCTTCCACAAGGAATGGCAGCGAAAAGCGTTTTTGATACACTGACGATCACTGCAGAAGTAGAAATGACATATGGTGTCATTGTGGAAGCATCGTGTACTCTTGCCACAGAACACGGGAGAGATTTTATCGGGAGATTGTTGAAAGGAGTCAGTTTAAAAGATGGAATAGAAAAACCAGTGGAGAAAATCCAAAAATATTATCGGGGAAAAGCGACAAATGCGTTAATTGCTGCGCTAAAAGATCTTCATTTGCAATACGAAGAAATTAGATATAAATAATTTTAAATTCAATATATTTAAATTTTCGGAAAAAACTGTTGACAGTGTTCATGAATTTTTGTATCTTGTTGTTAAAATGGTTCACTCCTAGTAAGGTATCCCCTTACATGACCAGTGAACAAGTATTGTTGTCACAATTTAATCACATACTTCTAACTGTCAAGTCTAACTGACTTCGCTTAGTAGTGAAGCAGCGCTTAGATGAGAGCCAGTTATATCAAAGTATATTTGATATGACTGGTTTTTTTTATTTATTAATTTGAAAGCGCTCTCTTTTTTGGTTTTTTATTTCCCAAAAGGAGAATAAAGTAAAGGTGGTGAAGCATTTAAAAGAATTATTTTCATACAATTGAGAAGGGAGGATAAGTAATGAAAAATGTAAGACTCGCAATTGATGTAGGTGGAACATTTACTGATGTCTTACTTTTTGATGAAGTTAGTGGCGAAACACTCGTAACAAAAACACCTTCTACGCCGTCACAACCTGAGCAAGGCATTATGAATGGTATTACAAAAGCAAATATTCATAGTGAAAATATAAAAGTGTTTTCCCACGGAACGACGGTAGGAACGAATGCTTTAATAGAAAGGAAGTTGCCAAAAACAGCGTTAATTACTACAAAAGGATTTCGTGATATTCCTGAAATTCGTCGTGGCACGAAACAAGACCTTTGGGATGCATACAATGACGTTACTGATCCATATATAAAACGTCGAGATCGATTTGAAGTATCTGAACGAATCGATTACGCAGGTCGTGTGTTAAAGGAAGTGAATGAATCTGAAGTAAAAGAACTGGCAAGAGTACTAAAAAAAAGAAAAGTAGAAGCAATTGCCATCGGGTTTATGAATGCTTATGTCAATGGAAAAAATGAACAAAAAGTAAAAAAGATTTTACAACAAGAATTACCAGATGTATATATTTGTGCATCTAGTGAAATTTTACCTGAAATATTTGAGCATGAACGGTTAAGTACAACAATTATAAATGCAGTTTTAGGACCAACGGTAGGAAATTATATTTCTAATTTAGAATCTCGTATGAAGGAAATTGGATACGATAAAGATATTTTAGTTCTTCATTCTGGTGGAGGAGTGATGACATCTAAAACGGTTCCTCATTATGCTTCGCGACTTGCAAGCTCTGGGATAGCGGCTGGAGCGATTGCGAGTAAATATATCGCGGAATTATGCGGTTTTAAAAATGCGATTGGTTTAGATATGGGTGGCACTAGCACTGATATTTCTCTTATGTATGAAGGAGAATTACGAGTAACGAAAGACTGGTACGTCGAATATGGCTACCCAATTGGTTTTCCAAGTATTGAGGTTTTAACCATTGGTGCTGGTGGTGGAAGTATTTCATGGATTGATGAAGGGGGTTCGTTACGAAATGGACCACACAGTGCTGGAGCAGAACCTGGACCAGCATGCTATGACGCCGGTGGAACTAAACCGACAAACACTGATGCTAATCTCATTTTAGGAAGACTCGATAGTACATTGTTAGATGGTCAGATGATATTAAAGAAAGAAAAAGCATTACAAGCGTTACAGCCGATCTGTGAACAATTTGGATATACCGAATATGAAGCGGCTCATGCAATACTTGAGGTAGCTCACTCTAATATGTGCGATGCCCTACGTCTTATATCAGTAAGAAGAGGCTATGATCCGCGAGATTTTGTACTTGTTGCTTTTGGGGGAGCAGGTGCGCTTCATAGTGCTTATTTAGCAAAGGAAATGGATATACCTCATGTTATTATCCCAACTCATCCTGGAGTCGGTGGAGCGTTAGGTTGCTTGCTTGTTGATTTCCGACATGATATTACAAAAACGTATGTAACAAAAATCCGTGACATAAGTGTGGATGATATTGAAAAAGAATTTTTAACAATGGAAAAAGAAGCGATGAAGTTACTTGAAAAAGAAGGTATAGAACACGAAAATATGCATCTTATTCGTCATATAGAAATGCGTTATGCTGGTCAATGGCGTTCGCTAGATATAACAATAGGAAAACCAATTTTTTTAGATGAAGCAGTTAACCATTTTCACAAAGAACATGAACGAGCATATGCATTCTCTGATCCAAATGTAGAAGTGGAGATTTATGGCTTAAGCATAGAAGCGGTTGGTGTTGTTCGAAAACCAGAACTTAAAAAAGAAAAACCGCGTGGGGCAATAGAAGATGCATTAAAAGGGTATCGAAACGTGTTTTTTAAGGAAACTGGAGGATTTACAGAAACTCCGATTTACCGACGAACACTCATTCCTGTTGGGGTGCAAATCAAAGGGCCGGCAATGATTGAACAATTGGACTCAACAGTAGTTATACCTCCTGAATTTATTGCAAAAGTTGATGAATATAAAAATATTATTATATCAATTAAGAAATGAGGTGGCCATGTGATAGAAGAAGTAAAAGAGACAAAGTTAGATCCGGTGACATTTGAAGTGTTAAAAAATGGATTCATTAATTTAGTGGATCAAATGTCTGAACAAATATTACGAACATGTTATTCATTTGTCATCTATAACCGTGATTTTAGCTGTGCACTTTGCGATGCAAATGGAGATACTGTGATGCAGGGAACACAAGACATTGCTGTACATGTAGGAACACTTCATTTAACGGCAAAAGCAGTGATTGAAGATTTTAAAGATGATATTCATGAGGGAGATGTATTTTTAGTTAATGACCCTTATCATGGTGGAACACATTTTAACGATGTGCGAGTAGTGCGACCTGTTTTTTATGATGGACATTTAATTGCCTTTATGCAAGCGAATGGTCATTGGTCTGACATTGGAGGGTCTGTTCCAGGCTCGTTTGATGTAGGTGCAAAAGATATATTTGGTGAAGGTATGCGGATTCCTCCTGTAAGAATGTGGAGTAGAGGTGAATATTTAGAGGACGTTGCGAACTTATTAGTTTCCAATATGCGTGTTCCTAAAGAACGATTAGGGGATTTACGATCTCAATCGGAAGCGACAAAAGTTGCGGAAAATGAACTATTACGACTAGTTGAAAAATATGGTATCGACACTGTATTAACTGCATTTAAAGAGTCTCAAAATTATGTAGAACGATTAACTCGAGCTCGATTAAAGGAGCTACCAAATGGAACGTGGGAAACGACGGACTATATAGATATGGATCCTGAATTAGGAGACGGATTAATACCGATTCATGTGAAAATGACGATTGATGATGACCATATTTATTATGATTTAAACGGAACACACCCAACTATTAGTTGTTTCTTAAATTCTACTTTAGGAGCTTCGTTATCTGGTTTATATGCAGGAACGAAAACATTCTTTCCGGATACCCCTTTAAACTCTGGATTTTATCGCGTCATCACTGCGGATTTACCAGAAGATTCAGTTGTTCACGCAAAATATCCTGCTCCTGTTGCTGGATTTTGTTCTGGTTCGTACGAAAAGATTATGAATGCTTGTTTTGAATTGTGGTCGTATGTGATGCCAGAACGGGCGCTTGCTTGTTCTTTTAATTTAGAATATTTGCTCATTGGCGGATGGGATAAACGAACAAAAGAAGAAAACTTTTTTATGTGGTACGACTGGATGGCAGGGGGACATGGAGGAAGAAGCGATCGTGATGGGGCAAACACAATGTCTCCTGTATTTGGAATGGGTTTAAGCGTACAGCCATGTGAAGGGCAAGAACGATTAACTCCTGTGATTACAACGAATCATGAAATTATCACGGATTCTGGAGGACCAGGAAAATTTAGAGGTGGATGTGGCGTGCAAAAAGGAGGCACTTTAACAGAAGTTGCCGACACTGTCATGTCTGTCTGTTGTGATCGTTCTAGGTCAGTGACTTGGGGAATTAAAGGGGGGCTCCCTTCGATCCCACATGGCAATTGGTTAAATCCTGATACAGAAAACGAACAATTTTTAGGTTCTTTTTTCTCCAACGTAAAAGTAAAATCGGGAGATAGCTTTACGAGACCATCAGCTGGAGGTGGAGGTTTAGGAGATCCTCTTGAAAGAGATCCACAAAGAGTATTAGAAGATGTGATTGACGAATATGTTTCAATTGAGAGAGCACGAAAAGACTACGGAGTTGTGATTATAGAAATTGATAAAGAAATAGATTTGTTTCGAATTGATTTTGAAGCGACAAAAAATGAGAGAGATTATATAAGAAAACATCGAAAAGCATGGCTGGAAGAAGATCCAATAAAAGTAGAAAAAATGTTAAAAAATGGAGAGATTGACAAATTAGATGTTATTCGTCGGTATGGAGTGATTATGGATTATAAAACGAATCGAGTTCTGCTTAAATCGACAGCGCAGTTTAGAGAATCAATGAAAAAAAGGTCTCTTATCTTCTGGGATTAAATAGAAAAAATTTACATCGAGGAGTGGAGGAATGATACGAACACAATGATTAGAGGGGGACAATAATGCATTCTCAAAAATTAAAAAAAGTGCTAAGCAAAACAGATACATTAATGCTTGCATTTGGAGCGATGATTGGTTGGGGATGGGTTGTATTATCTGGAGGTTGGGTCCTAGATGCTGGAGTCTTCGGAGCAATGCTTGCTTTTCTCATTGGAGGGATACTTGTTATTTTTGTTGGACTCACCTATTCAGAACTCGCAGCTGCTATGCCGAAAGCTGGAGGAGAACTTGTTTACGCTTTGAGGGGGATCGGCTCTAAAAGTGCGTTCGTAACGGCATGGGCAATTGCTCTTGGATACATTTCGGTCGTTGCATTTGAGGCAGTTGCGTTACCAAACGTATTAGAATATATCTTTCCAGACTACAAAGTTGGGTATATCTATACAGTGACTGAATATGAAGTTTATTTGTCTTGGGTTGCGGTTGGTGCACTAGCTTCTATATTTGTAACGGTTGTGAACTATATTGGGATAAAATTTGCTGCTTCTGTACAAATGATTTTAACGATGTTAATTATTCTTGTTGGCATTATGCTCGTCGTTGGTACTGGATTTAACGGTAGTTTTGCCAATGCGGATCCACTTTGGACTGGAGGAGCGGCTGGGTTACTAGCGGTAGTAATTGCCACTCCATTTATGTTTGTCGGTTTTGATGTTATTCCACAAGCAGCAGAAGAATTGAACATAAAGCAAAAAACAATTGGTAAGGTGTTAATTGTTTCTGTTATCGTGGCTGTCATGTTTTATATTGGGGTGATTTATGCAGTCGGTTTTGGGTTGGACCAAGCGGCAAAAGAAACTGCTGAACTTACCACTGCAGCAGCGATGGCTAGTGTCTTTGGTTCTGAGATATTCGGAACAGTTTTAGTAATTGGTGGAATTGGGGGAATTATGACGAGCTGGAACGCCTTTATTATTGGAGGAAGTCGAGTATTATTTGCGATGGCAAAAGCGAATATGTTACCAAGTTGGTTTGGAAAAATTCATTCGAAATACCAAACTCCTTCAAACGCTATTTTATTCATTGGTATTTTATCGACAATCAGTCCTTTTTTTGGTGCTCCCATGCTCGGTTGGTTAGTAGATGCAGGTGGATTAACAATTGTTATTGCTTATTTTATGGTGACTGTTTCATTCATTCTTCTACGCAAGAAAGAACCAGATATGCCGCGTCCTTTTCGAGCTGGAAAATCAAATACGATTGCTTGGATAGCTTTTTGTTTAAGCATTTTCTTCATCATTCAATACTTGCCAGGAATGCCAGCGGGATTGGGATGGCATGAGTGGATTATATTGCTTGGTTGGTGGGTAATTGGATTTTACTTTATGTTTAGTCGATATAGAAAGTATAAAGATATATCCTATAAGGAATTAGATGCAGCGTAATTATAATAAATATTTTCAATAATCAAATAGGAGGATGAAAATATGTCAATGAAAGAACGTATAAAAACACAGATCCCTGGAGTTAAATCGAAATTGTTACATGAACGACGTGAGGAAGCAGTACCAAGAGGTCCGTATCATGTGACAGAAATATATGTTAAAGAAGCGAAAGGATCAACGGTTGTAGACGTAGACGGAAATGAATATATTGACTTTGCGGGTGGGATTGGAATTCAAAATATCGGTCATAATCACCCAAAAGTCGTGCAAGCGATTCAAAAGCAAGCTTCAGAATTTATCCACACAAGTTTTCACGTTGCTCCATATGAAAGTTATGTTGAGTTGGCAGAACGCTTAAATAAAAAAACACCAGGAAACTTTCCTAAAAAGACGATGTTTGCAAATAGCGGTGCAGAAGCAGTGGAGAACGCTGTAAAGATTGCTCGTAAATATACAGGTAAATCTGGTGTCATCTCTTTTGAACGTGGCTATCACGGTAGAACCTTATTGACGATGTCATTAACAGGTAAACTAAAACCTTATAAACATGGATTTGGTCCTTTTGCAAATGATACGTATAAGTTACCATTTCCGTACTACTATCGTTCAGATTATACGACAGACATAAATAAGATAGACGAAGTATTATTAAGTAAATTTCAGGAATTTTTTATTTCGGAAGCAGCTGCAGATGAGATTGCTGCAGTCATTATGGAGCCTGTACAAGGAGAAGGTGGATTTATTGTTCCTTCTAAAACGTTTGTGCAAGGAATAAAGAAAATATGCGAGGAAAATAATGTTCTCTTTATTGCTGATGAAATACAAACTGGGTTTTGTCGCACTGGGAAAATGTTTGCAATGGAACATTTTGAGATAGAACCTGACATTATAACAATGTCGAAATCGTTAGCTGCAGGTATGCCACTCAGTGCGGTCACTGGAAGAGCGGAGGTGATGAATGCTCCAGAAGTGGGCCAATTAGGTGGGACATTTGGAGGAAGTCCACTCGCATGTGTTGCTGGCTTAGCTGTATTAGACGTGATTGAAGAAGAGAATTTAGTAAAAAAAAGCGAACAGCTTGGAGAACAGATTCAGAAGAAATTTCATGAAATGAAGTCAAAATTTGAAGTGATTGGTGATGTGCGTGGTCTTGGACCAATGTGTGCAATGGAACTAGTTACGGATCCGATAACGAAAAACCCAGCCGATAAGTTAACTGCAGAAATCGTGCGTTATTGTTGGGAAAATGGCTTGTTTGCATTAAGTGCAGGTATGTACGGTAATGTCCTCCGTTTCCTTCCGCCTGTGACGATAGAAAAAGATAAATTAGAACAAGGTTTTAAAATATTAAATGAAGCCTTTCTTGCGCTTGCAGCTAAATAGAATAGGGATGGGAGAAATAAATATGCATTTGAAAAACTTTATTAATGGAAAATGGAAAAAGGCACGGTCAGGAGAAATAAATGAAGTAAAAAATCCTGCCAATATTAATGAGTGTGTTGCTACGACAGTATCCTCTACTGTCGACGATGTTGATGAGGCAGTAACCTATGCAAAATCAGCTAGTGAACTATGGAAAAAACTGTCTCCCGTTGAACGAGGAAAATATCTTCATGAAGTAGCAAACCAATTCGAAGAACATGTCGATGAAATAGCAAAACTTGCCACAAAAGAGATGGGAAAAAGGTTAGAGGAAACAAGAGGTGAAGTTTTACGCGGAGTTGCTATATTACGTTATTACGCTCAAGAAGGAATGCGTAAAATAGGAGAAATGTTACCATCTGCTGCTTCGAACAATCATTTATATGCAATTAGAGTACCGGTAGGGGTGATAGGTGTCATTTCCCCGTGGAATTTTCCTATTGCTATCCCAATCTGGAAAATAGCTCCTGCTCTCATCTATGGAAACACGGTCGTCTGGAAACCGGCGAAACACGCTACTGCTTCTGCCGTAAAGATAGCTGAAATGTTTTCCAAAGCTAATGTACCAGCTGGTGTGTTAAATCTTGTGAACGGAACAGGTTCTGTGGTAGGGAATCGAATCGTGGAACACCCTGATGTTCACGCCATAACATTTACAGGTTCAAATCAAGTTGGGCAAACAATTGCAACAAAAGTAGTAAGTCAAAATAAAAAATACCAGTTAGAATTAGGAGGAAAAAATCCAGCGATTGTTTTAGAAGATGCCGATATTAATATGGCAGCGAAATTAACAATCGAAGGAGCGATGAAGCAAACGGGGCAACGATGTACAGCGACGAGTCGAGTATTCGTAGAAAAATCTATCTATCAGCCTTTTCTAGAAAAACTACTAGGATACGTAAAAAATATTCAAGTTGGAAACGGAATGGATTCAGATGTTACGATGGGTCCAGTTGTATCCAAATCCCAATATGATAACATATTACATTACATTGAAATTGGAAAAAAAGAAGGAGCAGAAATTATCTACGGAGGAAATGCGTTAAATGGGAAAAATTACGATCAAGGGTATTATATTGAACCGACAATTTTTACAAATGTAACAAATGATATGGTGATTGCGCAAGAAGAAATTTTTGGTCCTGTTTTAAGTGTTATTCAAGTGGAAAATTATGAGGAAGCATTAGCTCAAGCAAATGATACTATTTATGGATTAAGCGCTTCCCTATTTACGAGTAATTTAGAAAAAACGTTTCATTTTATCCAAAATAGTGAAGCGGGAATGGTGCAAGTAAATGGTGAAACAGGTGGCGCTGAACCACAGGCCCCATTTGGTGGAATGAAACAATCCAGCTCGGGATCAAGAGAGCAAGGTCAAGCTGCAGTTGAATTTTTTACAGAATATAAAACGGTAGCGATTACCTCCACTTTTTCATGAAATTAAGACATTCATTTATATTTTGCGGAATAATCAAAAAATGTTGATATTTTCGTAAATATTTGTTATAATTCCTTCGGACTCACCTTTGAAACACGCCATTTCAATCATCGTGAGTTTACATTTCTAAAGTAAAATAAAAAATTTTCATTATAACTGCATTATTTACTGTGACTCTATTTTCCATGGAGCAAGAAAGTAGATAAAAAGCCAGTTATATTACTGTCGTGTGGACGTAATATAACTGGCTTTTTTAAATATTTTACTGACAACAAGAAAGAGGGTGAGAATGTGTCAGGAGCATTGCAAGGAATTCGTATCCTTGATCTCTCTAGAGTATTAGCTGGTCCGTACTGCACGATGATTCTCGGAGATTTAGGTGCGGAAATTATTAAAGTAGAAGCTCCTGGTGGGAGCGATGACACAAGAAATTGGGGGCCACCAAATACGAAGGGGGGTGAGAGTGCTTATTACTTAACTGCGAATCGAAATAAGCGAGGGATGACATTAAATTTAAAAACGGAAGCAGGAAAAGAAGTATTAAAAAAGTTAGTAAAGCAATCAGATGTAGTAATTGAAAATTTTAGAAATGGAACGATGGAAAGGTGGGGGCTTGGTTATGAGCAATTAAAAGTTATGAACCCTCGTATCATTTATTGTTCCATCACAGGATTTGGTCGCACTGGCCCTTATAAAGATCTCCCGGGCTATGATTTTATTATTCAAGCGATGGCGGGGCTTATGAGTATTACAGGGAGTGAAAAGAGCGGACCGATTAAAGTAGGTGTTCCGATTTCAGATGTTTTATCTGGATTGTATGCTGCGATTGGCATACTTGCTGCGCTGAATGAAAGACATATTTCCGGCGAAGGTCAAAGTGTAGACATTTCTTTATTTGATTCACAAATAAGTGCATTAGTTAATGTTGCGAGCAACTACTTGGTATCAGGCAAAATTCCGAAAAGGATGGGGAATGAGCATCCGAATATCGTTCCATACCAAACATTCCCTACAAAAGATGGGGAGATGGTAGTGGCAGTTGGAAATGACCGACAATTTCGAAAGCTGTGTGAACTCTTAAATATTCCTGATATTTCTCTTGATAAGAAGTTTGCAACGAATCCAATGAGGATTCAGCATCGTCAGGAATTAATTTCAATCATTAGTGAAGAAATGAAGAAAAAAACATCCAAAGAGTGGCTTCGATCACTCAATGAAATTGGTGTGCCAGCAGGTCCCATTAACAATCTTTCGGAATTATTCTCTGAAGAACAAGTTATCGAGAGAGAGATGGTGCAGAAAATTGATCATCCCACTTCCTCATCGGTTCACCTCGTAGGAAGTCCGTTAAAACTTTCTCGGACGCCTGTGAAAATAAAACGTCATCCTCCCCTTATAGGTGAGCACACAAATGAAATATTACAGGAATTAGGTTTTGAACAAGAAGAAATTGACAATTTTCGTGAACAACAAATTATTTAAATATTAAAGGAGACATGAAAGATGATGAATTTTGCATTGACAGAAGAACAAGAAATGGTGAGAAAGGTAGTTCGTAATTTTGTGGATAAGGAAATTATGCCACATATTAGGGAGTGGGATGCGAATCAACATTTTGAAACGAGTATCATGAATCGTTTAGCTGAACTGGATTTAATGGGAGTATGTATTCCAGAAGAATACGGCGGAAGTGGAATGGACTACAATACGCTTGCAATTGTATGTGAAGAATTAGAGCGAGGAGATACGGCATTTCGTACCGCTGTATCGGTGCATACGGGACTAAACAGTTTGACGCTTTTGCAATGGGGAAATGAATTTCAAAAAGAAAAGTATTTAAAGCCGCAAGCAAAAGGGGAAAAAATTGGAGCGTTTGGTTTAACCGAACCGAATGCTGGTTCAGATGTCGCAGCGATACAAACAACCGCGACGAAAGAAGGGGATTACTATATTTTGAATGGCTCAAAAACGTGGATTTCTCTTTGTGACATTGCGGACCATTTTATCGTTTTTGCGTACACGGATAAAAGTAAAAAACATAAAGGCATCTCTGCTTTCATCGTAGAAAGAGATATGCCGGGATTTTCGTCTCGCGCGATTAAAGGGAAATTAGGGATTCGGGCTGGAAATACGGGAGAGCTATTTTTTGATAACTTAAAAGTACCGAAAGAAAACTTGTTAGGAGAAGAAGGTGAAGGGTTTAAAATTGCGATGTCTGCCCTTGATAATGGTCGCTTTACCGTGGCAGCCGGTGCATGTGGACAAATCATGGCGTGCCTAGAAGCAAGCGTAAATTATTGTCATGAACGAAAAACGTTTGGAAAAGAAATCGGAAAACACCAGCTAGTACAACAAATGATTGCGAAAATGGAGGCAGGTCTTCAATCTTCTCGTTTACTCGTTTATCGTGCCGGTTGGTTGAAAAATGAAGGAAAACGCAACACGAGAGAAACTTCCCTTGCCAAATGGGTCGCCTGTGACCATGCAAATGAAGCAGCGAATGACGCGGTTCAAATTCACGGAGCATATGGATACTCTAATGAATATCCAGTGGAGCGTTATTTGAGAAACTCTAAAGCACCTGTAATTTATGAAGGAACGAGAGAAATTCATACGATCATGCAAGCAGAATATGTATTAGGATATCGCGAAGATAAGCCACTCAATCGCATGTTGCCAAAGTGGCCTTATGAAAAGGAAAGTGCCGGTATGAAAAACTAAAAAAATAGCTGTTCTATGAAATCTGTGGTATGATTGTTTCGCTACCGTGTTGTAAAAGAATGTATAGCTGAAATAACAGACTGCATTCCAAACTTGATGGGATGCAGTTTTTTGTATGAAAAAAAGGGAATCATAAAACTAATTCATAAAGATAAAGGAGATTATGTAGAGTGACTTTGTTTTCAGATTTACACGTTCATGAAGCTATTTTACGAGCAGTACAGGAGATGGGGTTTGAAGAAGCAACTCCGATTCAAGCAGAAGTGATTCCGAAAGTAAAAAATGGTCGGGATATTATTGGACAAGCACAAACAGGGACAGGAAAAACGGCGGCATTTGGTATTCCGTTGATTGAACAAATGAGTCAAGATGAAAAGTATCCGCAAGGGTTAGTGCTTGCTCCAACGAGAGAACTTGCGATTCAAGTAGCGGAGGAGTTAAACCGTCTCGGTCGTTTTATCGGAGTGCAAGCTCTTGCGGTGTATGGTGGTCAGGAAATGACACGTCAAATGAAAGCGTTAAAACGCCGCCCACAAATCATTGTTGCAACGCCGGGGAGATTGATGGATCACATGCGGCGAAGAACGATTCGTCCACAGTATATGAAAATAGTCGTTCTCGATGAAGCGGATGAAATGTTAAGTATGGGTTTTGTCGAAGATATTGAAACAATTCTTGCAGAGGTGCCGGAAGAAAGGCAAACGTTATTATTTTCTGCTACGATTCCGAAACGACTACAATCGGTCGTTCATCAATTTATGAAAAACCCCGAAAAAGTACAAATAAAAAGTAAAGGGCTAACCGTTGCCAATATTGATCAGAGATATATTGAAGTGCCTGAGAAACAGAAGTTTGATACACTCTGTCATTTATTAGATATCACTCCACCGGAATTGGCGATTGTTTTTGGTCGAACGAAGCGAAGAGTGGATGAATTGTCGGAAGCGTTAACGCAGCGAGGATATTTGGCAGAAGGGATTCATGGAGACTTACGCCAAGCGCAGCGGGACAAAGTGTTACGTAAATTTAAAAGCAACACAATTGATATTCTCGTCGCAACGGATGTGGCGGCAAGAGGACTGGACGTTAGTGGTGTAACACACGTGTACAATTTCGATTTGCCTCAAGACTCAGAAAGTTACGTTCACCGCATCGGAAGAACAGGTCGAGCAGGTAAAGAAGGAGTGGCTTATAGCTTTGTTACTCCGAAAGAAATGAGTCATTTACGTTTTATTGAAGAGACAACGAAGAAAAAATTGACGAGAAACGATATCCCGACTTCTCAAGAAGCGATGCAAGGAAGATATCAGCAAGCGGTAGATCAGCTGATCAAAACCGCTGAAAAAGGCAACTTGAAAGACTTGGAACAGATCGCAAAAACATTATTAGAATCTTATGATCCGGTGACCTTAGTTTCTGCGTCTTTAAAAGTAACGACCAAAGAACCGGAACAAGTAAAGGTTACATTAACAGAAGAAGCCTCTTTACGCCCGAAAAAGAGTCGTAGAAAACAAGAACGAAGAGGACGAAGCAGCCAACATCGTTTTACAACAGAATCTCGCGTAAGAGGAAAAAGAAAGAAAAAATAACAAGGTCAAAAAAGAATGGTTCCATTTTCTGAAAAAACGAGAGGAGCCAGGATGGTATCTGGACGATTGGTGCAAGAGAAAGCTTCTTGCAACGGTGTAAAACGTCATGAGACCGTTCGGTGGGATTTTTATGCGATTTTTAGTCGTATGGACCTTTTATGCGACACTTCATTGCATCGTGTACGTAATAACTCGTCGTACGGCTTGTTTTTTCTAATTTTTTCCATTTTGGCTTTCATACGACCCTTTGACGGATGTTTTACATAATGAAGCGTCGTATGAAACGTTCATGGGACGCTTCATCCTCTTTTTTAAAGTGTAATTGGTCGCATGAGTTGTAAAAGCACTTCAAATCACCTATTTAATTCCATTTTTGACCTCCTTAAGACTACTCATGATGAGATTGTACGAAAAAATTGTCGTATGACGAGTTCATACGACAATTTTTTCATCTACGTGATGAAAAATTGTTCTCATCCTTTTTGTGGCTGTCTAATAAGTCCTGAAAAATAAATCGAGAGTTCCTTTCAACAATCATTTAGCGCTGAAACGGTGCCATGATCCGTTCATAGCTTGTTTCCACAAACTATTTTTGAATGAAACGGTGTTATGAGCCATTCATGGCCTGTTTCCATTAGCTATTTTTATATGGAACGATGGCATGACTATCCATGACTTACTTCCATCAACAATTTGGTGTTGGAAACATGCCTATTCGGCCAAGAGGCGTTTCCAGAAGCAATTTTTAATGAAGCGGTAACAAAAAAATGTCCAAAAAGTCACCAATCATGACTTTTTGGACAGCTCCGTGTCCACTCTTACACATGCTATGATTTGTTTCATGACTGTTGAAGTCAGCAAGATTGTGTTGTGATATGATAAAAAGGAGGTTGGATTTGTAATCGGAAGGTGAAGTGGAATGAGTATTTTACGTGTGGAAGGGTTATATAAAACCTATGGAGAAAAAGTCCTTTTTGACGACATTTCATTTGTTATCAATCGAAGAGATAAAATTGGTGTCATTGGGGTGAATGGTACTGGAAAATCAACTTTGTTGAAGACGCTTGCAGGAGTAGAAAATGTCGAAAAAGGAGAAATCATTCATGCGAATGATTTTCGTATGGAATTTTTACCACAAGAGCCGAGCCTTGTGGAAGAGAAATCATTATTAGATCAAATTTATGCTGGCGATTCGCCCAAAATGAAAGCGATGCGGGAGTATGAACGAGCGGTTCAGCGCTTAGAGAATGATCCAGAAGACGAAGCACTACAAAAGGAATTGATACAGGCGCAAGAAAGAATGGATCAAGAAGATGCATGGGAAGCAAACACAATCGCGAAGCAAGTACTCACTCGGCTTGGAATTGTTGATTTCTCAAAACAAGTGAAAGAGTTATCCGGCGGTCAGAAAAAGCGTGTCGCTATTGCGAGGGCTCTCATTCAGCCTGCGGATTTATTAATCATGGATGAGCCAACAAACCATTTAGATAGTGCTTCCATTGAATGGTTGGAAAGTTATTTAGCGGATTATCAAGGAGCAGTCATTCTAGTGACGCACGATCGCTATTTTTTAAACCGTGTGACGAATCGGATTTATGAACTGGCTCATGGCAATCTTTATGTTTATGAAGGGAATTATGAACTTTTCCTTGAGAAAAAAGCGGAACGGGAAATGTTAGCAGAACGAGCAGAAGCGAAACGGAAGAATATTCTGCGTACAGAACTAGAGTGGCTACGTCGGTCTCCTCGGGCCCGAGGAACAAAACAAAAAGCCCGAGTAGAGAGGGTAGAACGACTGCAACAAACAAAATCATCAATGAAAAAAGAAGATATTGAGTTTTCCATAGGATCTGTTCGTCTTGGTAAAAAAGTAATCGAAATGAAAAATGTGACGAAATCGTATCATGGGGAAGTTGTGATTCCTTCCTTTAGTTATATCGTTTCTCCTAAGGAACGGCTTGGAATGATCGGTCCGAACGGAAGCGGGAAAACGACGCTTCTCCAACTTTTTTCAGGAAATGTGACACCAGATAATGGGGAAATAGAGATAGGAGAAACTGTACGAATCGGTTATTATTCACAGGAAAATGAAGAATTAGATGAGAATAAACGAGTGATTGAATATATTCGAGAGATTGCAGAAGTCGTAAGAACAGTAGATGGAAACGTTGTGACAGCAGAGCAAATGTTGGAACGGTTTTTATTTGAACGGCCGTCTCAATGGAATTATATTTATCGTTTATCCGGCGGAGAGAAAAGAAGACTTTATTTGTTAAGTATACTAATGAAAGAGCCGAATGTCCTCCTCTTGGATGAACCAACCAATGATTTAGACACTGAGACGCTCTCTGTATTAGAAAAGTATTTAGAAGATTTTCCTGGTGCGGTCATTACCGTTTCTCATGATCGTTATTTTTTAGACCGAGTTGTACAAAAATTACTCGTATTTGAACCTCGTCGTTCGATTCAAACGTTTCAAGGAAATTATTCTGATTATATAGAAACAAAAGCAGAAGAAAGAGAGCAGGTCAGCAACAACAAGAAAGCGGAAAAAAAGCCGACACCAACAAAACGGCGTTCCCGAAAAAAATTATCCTACAAAGAGCAAAAAGAATGGGAAGGTATAGAAGATCGTATTACGGCATTGGAACAAAAATTGGAAGAGATTGAACAACAGATTATACAGGCTGGAAGTGATTATGAACAGGTGAAGGAATGGACAGAGAAACAACAGCAAGTATCAGAGGAACTAGAACAAGCGATAGAACGTTGGACAGAGTTATCTTTACTCATAGAAGAATAACTCCTTTCAATTTGTATACGAAAAACTCCAACAGCTTATCAATGAAGCGGTTGGAGCTTCTGTTTGAATTTTTATTAACTTTTTTGTTCTTGCGAGATTGGTTCGACGACGCCACATGAAATTCGATGACCAGCATCCCCGGTTTGAAGTGTGTCTTTATCAGGGCCAGGGGAGTCACTCTCTTCCGATTGATAACGTTCTGGAATATTTGCAAAATTATCTGGATCACTATGAACGATGATGGCAACTTCCTCTTCAATCAGTTGATCGGGAGTAAATCGATCGACTTTTGTAAATAAATAGGCGGATTCTTCTTCTGTTCCATATAAAGAAATCATATCGCCTACGTGATTTCCATGAAAAGTTTCATCTGGATTGTAATGTCCTCCCGCTGTAGAGAAAGGACCTTCGCTCGCATTCGCTTCACATATGCCATTTTCATGAATATGAAAACCGTGAAACCCTGCAGGGATCCCTTCTTTAAAATCTGCTTCCAGAAATACATCGTTTTCATTTTCATAGAAACGAACATGACCAATCACTTCTTCATGGACATTGATCATGGAAGCATAAGCGACTTCGTTATTGGACGTATGAGAAAATGCAGCTTCAGTCTCTTCTTCTTGCGACTCTTCTCGATCCGTCTCCCCTCCGCTATCCGTTGGGGGATTCGTACAACCAGCGATAAGAAGAATAAGAAAGAAGAACAACGAAGAGAAAAATGTTGATTTGGACATAAATGACCCTCCTTGTTTTACAATCATTACCAGTTGTGAGTATTCATAAACATTTTTTTGCATTTTTGTTTGGACAGCGATAGGATGAAAGAGGTAGAGAGATGATTTAAAAAGGAAAGAAGACGTGAAGGAAATGAAATATGAAAGGATTAAACGAGGACAATTTGTTCAACGAGTGAATCGTTTTGTGGCAGAAGTAATCATCGATGGGAAGATAGAGAGAGTTCATGTGAAAAATACAGGAAGATTAAAAGAATTATTACAACCAAATGCTGTTGTGTTGTTGGAAGAAGGAAAACAAACGAAAAGAAAAACAAAGTACTCATTAATTGCAGCATACAAGGATGAGTTGTTAGTAAACATTGATTCTCTTGCTCCTAATAAAGTAGTACATGAAGCACTGGTAGAAGAAAAGATCTCTGAAATTGGTTCGGTAGATACAGTAAAAAAAGAAGTGAATTTTTCTTCATCTCGGTTTGATTTGTATTATGAAAAAGGAACGGAGAAAGGATTTATAGAAGTAAAAGGGGTCACTTTAGAGAAAAAAGGAGTGGCGATGTTTCCTGATGCTCCGACAATCAGGGGAACGAAACATTTGGTGGAATTAATGAAGGCAACAGAAAAAGGCTACACAGCCACGATTATTTTTCTTCTTCAAATGGCAAACTGTCACACGTTTATGCCAAATCACGAGATGGATCAGTCATTTTCTGACGCTCTCCTTGCAGCATCTAAACGTAACGTTCGTATACTAGCGTATGATACAATGGTTTTTGAGGATCAACTTCTTTTCAACCGATCAATTCCTGTTACATTTCCTTCAAGACACGTATAAATTGTCATATTTTCGATTGTAGAAGCAAGAAAGATAAGGTTATAATAGGGTCAGTATAAGAATATATTGTTAGGTGATAATGGTGTGGAAAAATGCGTTGAAAGTATTAACCGGTATGTGGTTTATTTTGTTAATGACTCAAATTGTAGTCAGTTTTGGCACGTACATAGCACCGATTCCTGATTATTTATTAATTATCATGCTAGGATTATTTTCCCTTACAATTCTTTATGAATTTAGAAAAGGAATTTTGCGCGAACTAAAGCAAGATTCTTCCGAACAATGAGCAAACAAACTGTCTCATGGAGGAGTGTCTCTGGAGACAGTTTTATTTTTTTGTAAAAAATGCGCGTAAAATATTGCTTTTTCGAATAAAGATAGTGTATTGTGTTTTTTTAGCATAATATGATGGGATCTCGATAAAAATGAAAAAAACGAGATTTTCGAATGAGTATGGAGAGGGGAATCGCATATGTTTGATTCCATTTTATTTCATCTGGCGCTAATTGGTATATTAGGCATCGGATCGCAATGGATTGCTTGGCGGTTTCGAATGCCTGCCATTGTGGTCATGTCAGTAGCGGGCTTGTTGATAGGACCGATATTTGGCGTGATGGTTCCCGAAGAAGATTTTGGTGATTTATTTCAACCAATTATATCTATGGCGGTTGCGATTATTTTATTCGAAGGGAGCTTGAATCTAGAATTTCGAGAAATTAGAGGATTAGCGAAGCCAGTATTTCGCATTATTACATTAGGCGCATTTCTTGCTTGGATTTTCGGGTCATTCACTGCTTATTATGTTGCTGGTTTGTCATGGGCAGCAGCATTTGTAATTGGTGGATTGTTCATCGTGACAGGGCCAACGGTTATTCTTCCTTTGTTACGACAAGCGAAGTTAAAACCACGGCCAGCAGCGATTTTAAAGTGGGAAGGAATTGTCGTCGATCCATTAGGGGCGCTCCTTGCTGTTTTCGCATTTGAAATCATTCAATTTTTAACGAACCCTTCCGTCACGATAGAAGCTTTGCTTTTATTCTTTGTTGCTTCCCTATTTGCAATAGCAATTGGTTGGCTATTTGGTCGCGGAATCGGATATATGTTTGATAATGGATATGTACCTGAATTTTTAAAGTCTCCGATTGTATTTGCAGCGGTGGTCGCATGCTTTACATTAGCAGATGAAGTGATGCATGAGACCGGGCTTTTAGCTGTAACTGCGATGGGAATGACTCTTGCAAATCTTCATATTGCTTCTCTTAGCGATATGAGACATTTTAAAGAAAACATTTCTGTCCTACTTCTTTCAGGTATTTTCATTATGATTACCGCGTCTTTAGACCGAGTGACATTACTGCAAATATTTAATCCAAACATTATTTTTTATGTGATTCTCATGTTATTTGTCGTGCGGCCTCTTTCGATTTGGTTATCCACGATGAACACGGATTTAACGTATCAAGAAAAAGCCCTAGTCGGTTGGATCGCTCCGCGAGGGATTGTTGCTTTAACTGTTGCCGGTTATTTTGCGAATGTATTAGAAGAAGCAGGATATGTCGATGCTGCGCTAATTACTCCTCTTACATTTGCCCTTGTATTTGCGACGGTATGTGTTCACGGTTTCACTATTGGCCCAATTTCAAAAAAACTAGGGTTATCTCTCCAAGGAAAGCCAGGAGTGATTATAGTGGGAGGCAATCGTTTCAGTAACCGATTTGCCAAAGTATTAAAAGACTTGAATATCGAAGTGCTCATCGCAGATCCATCCATCGAATATTGGTTTCAAGCAAAAAATAGTGGCGTTCCTTATTTTAAAGGAGAAATTTTGTCCGAACAGACAGAATACACATTAGATATGACCCCCTATGATAAATTAATCACGACGACGGATAGAGATTCTTACAATTCGCTTGTCTGTACGACTTTTGTTCCGGAAATGGGACGCGATAACGTTTATCAATTAAGCTGGCATGTAGATGAAAAAGCTCATCCGAATGATCTTGTGAAGCGTGCAGGTGGAAAAGTGTTATTTGGAGAAGGGATTACACTTGAAAAATTAGAAGAAAAAATTAGCGAAGGGTACGTTTTCAGAAAAACAAAATTAACGAAGAAATATAGTTTTTCACAATACATGAAGGAAAGAGAAAATGATACGTACTTACTTGCGCTTGTAAAAGAATCCGGAAACTTTGACTTTTTTTCCATGGAAGGTATGAATTTGAAAGCAGAGCCAGGGGATACGATTGTCAGTCTTGCTCCGCCTGTAAAAGAGATGAAAAAAATTCATGAACGATTACAATATCAACGAGAAAATAACAAGAGTCTGTCTAATAAGTCCTGAAAAATAAATCGAGCGTTCCTTTCAACAATCATTTAGCGCTGAAACCGTGCCTGGATTGCTTTTACAATGGTGTTTGGATTGAAAGGGTGCCATGATCCGTTCAAAGCTTGTTTCCACAAACTATTTTTGAATGAAACGGCGGCATGAGCGATCCATGGCTTGCTTTCATCAAACATTTTTGATTGAAGCAGTGTTATGAGCCATTCATGACTTACTTCCATTCGCTATTTTTATATGAAACGATAGCATGACCCATCTATAGGTTGCTTCCACAAGCAATACTTTAATGAAACGATGGCATGCTTCCATCAACCATTTGGTGTTGGAAACATGCCTATTCGGCCAAGAGGCGTTTAGAGAAGCAATTTTTGATGAAGCTATAACAAAAAAATGTCCAAAAAGTCACCAATCATGACTTTTTGGACAGCTCCATTTCTTCATAAGCGATATGGTATAATCAGGAATTGGAAAAGAGGGGAGTATGGAATGATCGGTGAACGTGTGCAAACAATCCGCAAAGAAAAAGGCTTATCATTGACAGAATTAGCTGAGCGAGCGGGGGTAGCCAAGTCTTACTTAAGTGCCTTAGAGCGCAATATTCAAACGAACCCATCCATTCAGTTTTTAGAAAAAATAGCAAATGTCTTACAAGTCCCCGTTGATGCCTTTCTAAAAAAAGAAAAAAGTGCAGAATGCTTACTTGATAAAGAATGGTTACATCTGATGGAAGAGGCAATTCAAATTGGTGTTCCGAAAGAAGTCATGAAAGAAATCGTAGAATTTTATCGTTGGAAAATAACCAAACAACAAAATTAACGATGTTCTCATCGGAAGAAAGGGATTTTTTTAAAGTGAGCTTGGCTGATAAAAATACCGAACACGACGAATCCCCCGCCAATAAGCATGGAGATAGAAAGGGGTTCTTCTAACATCCAGTAACCGAATAATACTGCAAATACGGGAACGAGTAACGTGGAAATAGCAGCTGTAATCGTCGAGATATTACGAAGCAAATAATACCATAAAGAAAAACATAGCGCTGACGCAATCACTCCAGTAAATAAGATGGCATAAATACTTGCTATATTCCATGTAATGGAAGAACCTCTTTCGAAAATAAACGCACAAACTCCAAGGCCAATCGAACCAAGAAGCATTTGATACGCAGTGATTGGTAGTTGTGGCTGCTCCGTTAAGTACAATCGAAAGTAGATGTTTGCAAAAGCCCACAGGATAGATGCAATAAGGATAAGGATGATACCAATCATTCCATTGGCAGTACTGTCATAATAAATATCCTCTCCGATAATTAAACCAAGTCCAATCACACCAAAAATAAGCCCGATGATATTTTGCCTTGATAGGTTTTCTTTTAAAAAAATTGCAGCTAAAATACTTGTCCAAATGGGCATCGTATATAAAACAATCGATGTTTTCCCCGCATCGATAAAAAGCATTGCATAAGTGATGAGGCCAAATACAGCAAAAGTCTGTACCATGCCAAAAATAACGAGATGTTTCCATTGAGATGCAGGAAATCGTAGCGACGTTCCTTTTTGAAAAATCAATATAAATAATATTAGCGTAACTCCTCCAAAAATAAATCGTAAAAAAGTAAACGTAAATGGTTCAATATATGCTAATCCAATTTTCATGAGTGGCCATGAATAACCCCATGATAAAGCTAAGATAAGTACCAGTACATATAACATTGCATTTGATTTCAATGGGCTCATCCTAATCGTATCAATCTTTTGCTCATTGGGGACGAAGTTTTTATAAGATGATGACAAGAGTCTAAGAGCAGCTTCTGTCGTCGTTCTTCCATCGTCTTCGCGCCTAAGCGGTTGCTTCCGCTTTTCTATTTACTCCGTAGTTTTGTTTTTATTTCTTGAATTTCTTTTTCTATGCGTTCCATTTCTTTGACAGCAGGACCTGAGTTTCCTCCAACAGATTCAAGCTTTTCAACATCGCCTTGAATTCGGACATAGTCCATTTTTAATACTCGCAACTTATCCTCTAATGCTTTTGTGTTCATGTTTACCCTCCATAATTATTCGGCGCTTTACTTATCCATAACCGGTTACGTATTCAGACATTTGGATTAAGGGGACTTCTATAAGACTCTACAGGTCTTGTCGCCGCAATTAATCGTTGCCAAATGAAACAGTAAGCTTCTCTCTAGCTTGTTTAGAAGTCCAATGTGATGGCTTTCGCTTTTCTATAAGTCTATCAGATTGTTGTTTGGAGTTTCAATGGAATGGTTTCTTGTGGAATTTATTTTGATTTTTATATAAGGGAAGAGGTTCATCAATGTGGTGAAATCATTCTGGACACGATGCGCGATGACAGATCTTAAGCGCTTTTATCCGGTGCAAGTAACTTTCATTTCACTCTTAAGTGTTTCCTTTTTGTTCGATTTCTCGTGTGTAATAGAAGGTTGTTCAATAAAAAATTTTACATAAGATGTTTAAAAATTGAGAGAAGAGGGTATAAAGAAAAAATGACAACAATGAATCATTCCTAATGATAAAGCGTAACCTAAGAGACAAAGAGATGTTGTTGAAAGGTCAATGGAAGCTTTACGATGAAGAATAGGAGGGATTCATGTGTTAGCAAATTTAGTAGCAGTGTTAGGTTTAGCATTTGGTTTAATTTTTTCGAGTATTGTGATGGCAATAGCGATGCTAAAACAGGCGCAGACGAAAGATCGTTAATGTGTAGAGTTGAATGAACTGCCCAGTTGTGGGCAGCTTTTTATTTTTAATGTAATAAAAAACGGAAATAGATAAAAATGAACAAATAAAACAGCAGTAACAATAAAGAAAAAATCCAGACTCCCCACATATACGACAGTTTGATGTAGTTCGATCGTTTTTTAATCACAATGGAAGAGAGAGTGAATGATAGGAATAAAGAAGCTAAAAGAAGATACATCAAGTTTTGAACAATTTGTTGCCAGGGTAAAAAATATGCAATTGGAATAAGAGAGAGCATGATGCAGATAGAAAAAAACGCATATATAGAAGTGCGATAAAGCGCTTGATCGAGTTTCGATTCTTTGATTTGTTTTTTGCGTTCCATGCGACTATTTCTTTGTATGACGTCTTCCTGTATATTTCGTTTCTCCATCATTTTTGTTATGTATGTTTGAGGAGATAAGAAACGTAATTTCGATTTCAAGTCCATCTTGCTTCTCTCCTTTAAGTAAGCGGCGTACCTTTTAAGATTGTATCACAAATAAATATAGCAAGGACAAAACTCCAGTAATCAACCAAGTGGTTCTCTTTTTAAGTGATGAGACCAATGTTTCCTCCCATACATGAAAAAAGTGTCGCATAACGAATTCATACGACACTTTGGACATAATATAGAAGATTTGGAGCGATTCTATTTTCATGCGACGAATGATGCTTTAAAAAAGAAGATGAATCGTCTCATGAACGTTTCATACGACGTTTCATTTTGTAAAACATCCGTCAAAGGGTCGTATGAAAGCCGAAAATGGTAGAAATTAGGATAAAAAACAGGCCGCATGATGTTTCATACGACCTGTTTTTACGAGAAAGTTTCAATGAATGGTTAAATAAAAGGTCCATGCGACTAAAAATCGCATAAATCTGCCACCGAACGGTCTCATGACGTTTTACAACGTTCCAGGAAGCTTTCTCTTATGTCGAACCGTCCGTCCTGCTTACCATCCGCCTACATACAAAGCTTTCAGACGAGAAATCTGGTAAAATAGATGTATAAACAGCGTTCGGGTTTTTGGATCGTGTTTTTCTGTGAGAGGCACAGAGAAATGCGCTTCTAGCGGTAAGCTTAAAGAAATATACCGCCAGAAACAATAACCCAATCATAGATGAAGGGAAGAAATCCTACAAAAAATGGTTCCAAAATTAGTGCTTGGAATCATTCTTTTATGGCTTCCGTTTTCTCGTTAATTTAGGATGGTAACTTTCAAGTTGCGACGCCCAAAGTTTACTGCGTCTTGATGATTTGGCATGTAGATGTCAATTTTGTTTCCTTGGATCGCTCCACCAGTGTCCGCAGCTGTGAATGTACCATATCCTTCAATGTGTACTTGAGATCCGAGTGGAATGACGTTAGGGTCTACTGCAATGACTTTGGCGTTTGGATTCGCGTTCAAATCAACGCCTGTTGCAGTGACACCGGAACATCCTGCACAATTGGCTGTGTATGCTGTGGCACTTACATTGAGCGTTTGTCCATCTACACTCGTGTTGGAAGTTTCTTTCGCTGTCGTAGATTGAGATTTTACCGCTTGTTTTTCATTATTTTTGACAGAAGACGTATTTGCTATATTTAATTCTTCATCAGCTTGGAGTAATGCACCAAATGTTTCTGGTCCCGCGAGACCATCTACCTTTATCTCTGCATTTTGTTGAAAAGCTACTACAGCATCATGGGTATGTGTTCCAAAGATTCCATCTATGTTATGGGTGTAGTAACCGAGTTCATGCAGCTCTTCTTGCAATGTTTCAACAGGTTTTCCTTCGTCTCCTTCGTGAAGAATGGTGAGTGCACCAATGGTATATGGACCTGCAATTCCGTCTTCCGGAACGATATGATGTTTAGATTGAAAAGCTTTGACAGCTTCTTTTGTTTGCTCGCTGAAACTTCCAGTAATGTATTCCTTCTCTAGAATACCTTCGTCATGCAGAAGTTCTTGAAGTTCTTCTACTTGGCTGTTTTCTGCTCCAATGGATAACTCTTTTTCTCCGAGATCACTAGCTGCTGTAACAAATGGACTTGCGAAAAAAATGAAATTAGCAACTACGACTGTGAAAATTGCTTCTTTAAGAGAAAAAGATGCGTGTCGTTTCAACATACAGACCTCCTGTTTTTAAAATAAATGATTGGCTCTTTAACGATTCACATCGTAACAAGAGGTCGAAGGATAAATCAATGAAAAATGGACTATTTAAATAAAATGAAACGGCCTTGTAATCAGTGAAATATTCCTACGAAATTTCCCATTTTTTTTGATATTTTCGTCGTATTTTTGATTGATTTTTACAGGAAAAGTCATAAATTTCCTAGTTTAAAATTGAATGAAAAAGTGATTTTTCCCTTTGTGATGCGGATTGATAGCTGTTTTTCATATGTATGAAAAAGTAGCTCTTTTTTCATAGTTTGACAGTTATTTTACATAAGTGAGCGTGTATAACTAAAGGCATAAAAACAGACTGAACTTCTCTAAAAGCCCGAGAAATCAGTCTGATTTAAAACCATACTTAATAAAATGTATAATATCATCACCGACCCCAATGTCTATTAATATTACAATGATTACAAGAATGGCAGGTCCGAGAAACAGTCCGACTGCTCCGAACATTTGTAATCCTACAAACAAAGAAATTAACACAGCAAGCGGATTTAAATTCATACTAGAGGAAAGAACTTTTGGCTCTATTGTCTGTCTTACAATCATGGTAATCGTATACAAAACGGCAATTCCGATACCTAGTCCGATATCTCCTGTGAGTAGTAAATATATTGCCCAAGGGATCAAAATAGTTCCTGTTCCTAAATATGGGAGTAATTCTGCAATCCCTACGATGATCGCAAGTGTAAAAGCACCCTTTATTTGAAAAATGGATAAACCGATCAATACAATGAAACCAGTAATGAACATCAGTGTAAATTGTGCTTTAATATATCCAAATACGCGATAACGCATGGATAAGTGAAATGAGCGCATTTTTTCTTGCACACTGTGAGGTAATTTTTCCCGTACGTAATAACTCCAACGCTCCCAGTCTTTTCCTAGAAAGTAAATTGTTAAAATAATAAATAAAAAAGCGACCAAAATAGTTGGGACACTGAGCGCTACTTGTGTGAGTCCGTCTGCCAGTCTCTCTGCAAATTGTCCTAATGCGGAACCAATTTGTGCCCCGACTTCCGCTAATCCGCTTCTTAAAGAAAATTCGCTATCGCCACTGATTGTTTGGGCAGCGCCACTGATTTCTTGCCAAATCGGCCAGATCGTTTCGTTTAATAAGTCTTGAATCGTACGGAACGCGTCTTCGATCCAAGTTGGTGCATTTCTTGCGAAGCGCTCGACCCATCCGACAACGAGATAAGTAATTCCAGTTAGTATGCCACCTAATAGACTAAGACCTATGAGCAAGGAGGTCAATGCTGCCAATCCTGGAGGAAACTTCAATTTATTAGTGAGAACCGTTGAAAAAGGTTTGAAAAGCCACACGAAAAAAGCAGCTAACCAAAAGGGATAGGTGAGTCGAAAGAGTGTCCATGACATCCAAACAAGTAAGATAATGGAAATAACGACTAAGAAAAACCTGCCAATTTGATATCCAGTCTCTTTTTTCAATCGCATCTTCCTCTCCAAACATAAAAACTCCTTGTGTCTTATTTTAACCTTCTTTTTATAAGAATTACAGAAATTATAGAAAAAAGAAGTTAGATAAAGGAGTGAAACGGAAAAAGAAGAATATAACAAATAGTCTTAATTTTTTTAAATATATGAAGGAGGGATAAAATGACGACACTTCAAGACGTTTTCAGGCAGTCCGTCCAAAAGTATCCAAACAAAGAAGCGCTAGTAGATATGCGACTTAATAAAAGATGGACATTTCAAGAATGGGACAAAGAAGCAAATCAATTAGCACAGGCTTTCAAAGAAGCAGGGGTACAAAAAGGAGATAGAGTATCGACCGTACTATATAATACGAGTGAATTTGTTATGACATTTGTGGCATGCATCAAACTGGGGGCAATTTTTAATCCGATCAACTTTCGCTTAACGGAAAAGGAAATTGAGTTTATTTTAGCAGATGCTTCTCCAAAAATCGTTGTTTTTGAAAAAGCTGTGCGATCAGAAGTTCAACCACTCATCGAACATTTTCCTCAGACACAGTTTTGGTATATTGATGAACCGCTGCCAAATGGCGTCGTGTCTTACTACCAAAAACTTCAATCAACATCTTCTGAGGTAGTGAAAGAGATTCTTACGGAAAATGATGATTATGCAATAATGTATACGAGTGGAACAACAGGGAAACCAAAAGGGGTCGTTCACTCTCATCGCGATATGGTGGACCAAAGTACAATTATGATTGGCGCACAGCAGCTCACTTCTCAAGATAGAGGATTATCTGCCGCTCCTTTGTTTCATTGCGCTGAAATGCATTGTGTCTTTATCCCCCGTCTCCATATAGGAGCAACGAGTATCATTGTTCATCATTTTGATCCGGAAGTTGTGATGAAGACGATACAGTCAGAACGAGTGAATAGTTGCTTTTTAGCTCCTACCATGTGGAGTATGCTAGTGGAAGAAAAAAATAAAATGAAAATGGAACTTCCTTCTTTAGAAAAAGGTTTGTATGGTGGGGCACCGATGGCTCCGGCCCTTGTGAAACAAGTTTACGAGACATTAAATATCAAACTTTTTCAAGCCTATGGAATGACAGAAATGGGACCTGCCATTACCGTATTATTTGATGATGAGCAGTTAGAAAAAGCTGGCTCTGCCGGGAAGCCGTTAATTAATCATGAGATTCGTGTTATTCAACCAGATGCTACGGATCCGGAGCAAGTCGTTCCTGTAGGGGAACAAGGAGAAGTTATTGTCCGAGGACCGAGCATGATGTCGAGTTATTATCGTCGTCCAGAAGCAACAAAAGAAGTGTTACGGGATGGTTGGTATTTTACCGGAGATGTCGGGTATACAGACGAAGACGGTTATTTATGGGTGAATGATCGCATTAAAGATATGATTGTAAGTGGAGGAGAAAATATTTATTCCCGCGAAGTAGAAGATACTTTGTTTGATCATCCGGAAGTGTTAGATGTTGCGGTGATTGGGGAACCGGATGAAAAGTGGGGAGAAAGAGTCGTCGCATTTGTCGTGTTAAAAAATTCATCTGTGACAGAAGAAGAGTTAGACGATTTTTGTAAAAAGAGCAATCGTCTAGCGAATTATAAACGGCCGCGTCGATATGAATTTGTGAATGAACTCCCTCGAAATGCAAGCGGAAAGTTACAAAAATTCAAATTACGCGAACAAATGAAATCAATATAGAAATTTCCTGAATATGCTTTAAATAGACTTTTTTACTCCCCTTACAAAAAGGGGAGTAAAGAGGTCGAGGTATCGGTGTAAAGCATGGAATTCAACACGAATCAATGTTGCAAAAAATTGCGGGAATGAACGCATGAAGATAGAAAAACATTCGTTAAACATTTATGAATAGCAAAGTTCATAAAAGTTACAAAAACGGCAAGTATTTTTGTTGTCTGTTTTAGGGAATTCTTCTAAAGGTAGTGGTTGATTTTGAGACGGATCTTCTAGCAAGCTGTACATCCAGTCGACACTTGTTCCAATGAGTTCCTGTACTTTTTCTAACGTCACTTCATCAATTTGCTGTTCCGCCACATCCCCTTCTAACAAATATTCATTTCGTATGACAATATCTTGATGATGAGGGATGGAATAAGCATTCATTAAATACAACACATAAAGAGCTAATTGATACAAATCTTCTTCTGATCGCTTTCCTGTTTTCCAATCTACGATGACCCAGTGGTTTTTACTGCGATCATAATAAAGTAAATCAAGAACTACATATACTTTCAACTGACCGATTCTTAACACACGAAACTTTTCTGCTTCTTTGATATCAATGGACTGTGTTTTTAATTCGTGTACTGTTTGGCTCGATAAAAAGTGTTGCATCGCTACTTGAAGACGATGTGTAATTTTTTCAACTTTTTCTGTTGGTAGTTGATTTGTTTCTTTGTAATAGATTTCGTGGAACATCGTTGTTTTATTCGGATGTTTAAACCATTGTTCTTTTCGTCTGGTAGAATCAAGAAAGCCGTTATTTAATCGTTTTCGTATGTATTCTCTTAATGTTATTTCTTCCGGCAGTTTGTTCGTTTGTAAATAATAGTCAATCGCTTTTTTTATCGTCTCATGTACGATGGAACCGAAAAACATTTCTAGATTCGTTATATTTTTTAAGCGATAAGCATGTCTTGCTTCGGGAGGAGCGTCTTTCAGCCACCCGTTGTGGGAGACGTAATATTGATAAGCGTATCGTCTTTTACACTCCGTTAACGTATAGTGGCGTGATAAAGACCAAGAAAATTCCGGGTAGGTTTTTACAACAAACAAGCATGTTCCTCCTTTGTTGAGAGAATTTTCTATATACGCTATAGTGTATCATATTTTCAATGGATAAAGGTAATAGATTAAAAATGATCAAGAGAGAGATTATTACTTAGTGTTTGACGTTACACTTTTTGTAATATTGGTCTGAACGTTAAAGCTTCTCCTGTCCCTGTGGCAACTACTTCTAACGGTTCGGATGCACACTGGACTGGGACGGAGATTTGCTCGCTTAACCATTTTTCGATGCCGTGTAATTGTGAACCTCCCCCAGTGAGAATAATTCCTTCATCGACGATATCTCCACTTAATTCCGGAGGGCATTGTTCTAAAGTAGATCGAATGGATTCAAGAATGTGAGCTAACGATTCAGAAATGGCACCATGAATTTCGTGCGCATGGAGGGAGATTGATTTTGGCAATCCAGTGACAAGATCTCGTCCCCGTACTTCCATCGCTTCGTGTTGGTGATTAGGATCTGCGGAGCCAACCGTCATTTTAATCGCTTCTGCCGTTCTTTCTCCGATGAGTAAATGATACGTTTTGCGGACGTATTGCATAATTTCTTCATCTAAATTGTCTCCACCACGTGGAATAGACTCAGAAGCAACAATCCCACCGTAAGAGACAATTCCTACTTCTGTCGTTCCTCCCCCAATATCGACAACGACATTTGCTCTCGGTTCATCGACCGGAAGACCAGCTCCAATTAAAGCGGCAACGGGTTCATCAATCATCGCCACTTCTTTTGCGCCGGCACTTAACAATGCATCTTTCACTGCTCTTTTTTCCACGGAAGTAGATCCACATGGCGTGGAAACCACTACTTTCGGTTTACGTATATTCATTTTTTTCAACATGTGACGGAGCATGTCTTTGGTCGCATCGTAGTTAGCGATTACTCCTTGTTTTAAAGGGCGTACAGCAGTCACTTTATAAGGGGTTTTTCCAATCATTTCTTTTGCTTCTATTCCCGCTGCTAGTACGTTCCCGCTTTCTGTATCTATTGCGACAACAGACGGTTCGTTAAAAATAATCGCTTTTTCTTTCGTATAAAAAAGCGTATTCGCAGTACCAAGATCGATTCCAATTTCTACGTTAAACATGTTCTATTCACCCTATCTCCAGGAAGTTGTACTTTTTCTTATTTTAGAAGTTCTCTTAAGAAGCAGTAAGTGACAAACGAAGGATGGGCGGTGGAAAAAACAAAATTTACATCTTATGGCCTGTGTGCAAAGATTAAATCGGGAAAACACTTAGAAAGTATTGGATATAAAAGAGGAAAAAAGATGTGAGTGTGTGTCTTGTCTGTCCTTTCTTTTATGTAAAAAGACTACGTATGAAATGATAAAGTAAGCTTTTGAAACATGGCTGTAAACGAATTGAAATACGATAGAGAAGGGAACGGAAGGAGTAATTGTTACAAAATCACTTCCTTCCTGCTTTTTTAATAGAGAAGAGATAATATATCTTCTTGTTGAATAGGGCCGAGATATTCTTCTAAATCTAGTGATGCAAGGGCTTGTTGCAAGGAAGAGCGTTCATACTTCGTACCGATAAGCACTTCTTCGACTTCTTTGATTTCTTTCACACCAAAGAAATCTCCATAAATTTTACAATCCGTAATGTATCCTTTCTTCACGTTAAAGCGGATGTCGACAAGTCCTGCAGGGAACTTTTTTGAACGTTGAATATCAAAGGCTGGTGATTTTCCGTAATTCCAATCCCAATTCCGGTATCGTTGATTAGAGATTTTTTCGATGCTTTTCCAGTCTTCTTTCGTTAAGGTATACGTCGGTATTTCTGTTGTTTCTTTAAAAATATAGCGAAGAATTAATTGTTTAAATTCATCCATCGTTAATTTTTCTTTTAAAAAGTCGTTAATATTTGCTACCCGACTTTTTATTGATTTAATCCCTTTTGACTTAATTTTTTCGTCTTTCACATTCAATGCTTTTACAACGTGTTCTACTTCTGAATGAAGCATCAGTGTTCCATGGCTAAACATTCTTCCTTTTGAAGAAAATTGAGCATTCCCTGATATTTTTTTCCCCTTGACCTCGATATCATTTCTGCCTGAAAGGGTAGCAGGCACACCGAGTTCGTTTAATGCTTCAATAATCGGTTTCGTAAATTTCTCGAAATTGTGGAAGCTATTTCCGTCATCTTTCGTGAGAAAACTAAAATTTAAATTCCCTAAGTCATGGTAAACCGCACCGCCTCCGGATAGACGTCGGACGACATGAATATTATTTTCTTCCACATAGTCTACGTTAATTTCTTCAATGGTGTTTTGGTTTTTTCCAATGATAATGGAAGGTTCATTTACATAAAACAATAAGTACGTGTTTTCTTTATCAAGGTCCATATGGTTTAGTGCGTACTCTTCGATAGCTAAATTGATGCGTGGATCCGTGATTCCTTCGTTGTCAATGAATTTCATAACATCTTCCTCCTTTAGGCACATTTTCACTCATTCCATTATCTCATATACCATTCAAAATCTCTTCTTGCAATGCAAGGAGGAGGCAATTATACTTTAGTTTGGTGCATGGCTAAAATAGTAAAGGAGATTATCGTATGGTTGCTGTAATATGTTCTGTTCTTGTAATGATTGTTCTTAGTTTATTAAAAATTAACGTCGTGTTTGCTATCTTGATTGCTGGTCTCACCGGTGGAGTACTTTCCGGTCTTTCGCTCGTTGATTCATTAGAACTATTAATCTCTGGAATGGGTGGACAAGCGGAGACGGCATTAAGCTATATTCTCCTCGGTGTGTTTGCTATTATGATAGGTTATTCGGGAATTACAAATGTACTAGTAAGCTCCCTTGTGAAAGTGTTAAAAGGAAAACGAGGGTTTCTTATTTTGACGATTGCGTTTGTTGCATGTCTTTCTCAAAATGCAGTACCTGTACATATTGCTTTTATTCCTATATTAATTCCTCCTTTGTTAAAGCTCTTTGATGAGATGAAAATTGATAGAAGAGCAGTTGCTTCCGCGTTAACTTTTGGACTCAAAGCCCCGTATGTCATGCTTCCGATCGGATTTGGTTATATTTTTCATAACACCATTACGCAAGAGCTGGTAGCTAGTGGTTTGAGTGTAGAAGTAGGAGATATTTGGAAAGGAATGTTGATTCCCGGATTAGGAATGATTGTGGGACTTTTTATTGCGGTCTTTATTTCTTATCGGAAGCCCCGTCACATTGAAAGTACCTCTTCTCTTGTCACGATTGAGACAGAGAAAGAGTCTTCAGGAAATACTTTTACAAGGCATCATGTTTTTACTCTGTTTGCGATTGTAGTAGCCTTGGGCATTCAATTAATAACAGAGTCATTGATACTCGGAGCGCTTAGCGGGATTTTTCTTATGTTTTTCTTTCGAATTGTACCATTTCGAAATGGTGATCGAGTAGTAAATGAAGGGGTACAATTAATGGGAATGATCGCCTTTGTCATGTTAATTGCCTCAGGTTTTGCGACGGTCTTAACGGAAACGGGAGCGGTAAATGACATGGTGAGCCGGGCGATAGCAATTGCTCCGGAAGCATCGGTAGGAACGGCGGCTGTGATGTTACTAGTCGGTTTAATTGTTACGATGGGAATTGGTACATCTTTCGGTACAGTGCCAATTTTAGCAGCCTTATTTGTTCCATTTTGTATGAGCATCGGCTTTTCTCCTTTAGCAACTATTGCAATCGTAGGTACTGCAGCTGCGATGGGAGATGCAGGATCACCGGCAAGTGACTCCACGTTGGGCCCAACATCGGGTTTAAATGCAGATGGAAAACATCATCACATTTGGGACACATGCGTACCGACATTTTTACACTATAATATTCCATTATTTCTTTTTGGTTTAATTGCAGCAATGATTTTGTAACATAATAGTAAAGCTTCTTTCATTTTATGAGAAAAATGAAGAAGCTTTTTTATTTTTCTTACATAGTTTTCAAATGGTTTTGTGAAAGTTTGTAAAAGCACATTTTTTCGTTTTAAAAGGTTTTAGAAAGGATAAGGTGAAATGAAACATAAAAACCAAACCATTTTAGGAGGAATGAAAGTGAGTAAAAAATTAGTGTATGCAGCTTTATCAGGGATCCTTTCAATTAGTGTGTTAGCCGCATGTGGAGATGCAGAGGAACCTATGGATGAGCAGCCAATGCAAGAAGATCCAGGGTTGCAAGAGCCGGCTGACGATTCAGGGATCCAAGATGATCCAGCATTAGAAAACGACCCGGCGACAGAAGAGGATCCTGCAATGGAAGAAGATCCTGCGATGGATGAAGAGCCTACAGAAGAAGATCCAACAACAGAAGATCCATCGACTGAGGATGAATTAGAAGATGATATGGAGAATGCGAGATAACGTTTTCTCTTTTTAACAATAAAATATGGATGGAAGGAAAGGAGTTGTCCAAAAAGTCATGATTGGTGACTTTTTGGACATTTTTTTGTTATCGCTTCATCAAAAATTGCTTCTGGAAACGCCTCTTGGCCGAATAGGCATGTTTCCAACACCAAATTGTTGATGGAAGTAAGCCATGGATAGTCATGCCGACGTTTCATCAAAGTATTGCTTGTGGAAGCAACCCATAGATGGGTCATGCTATCGTTTCATATAAAAATAGCTAATGGAAGCAAGCCATGAATCGCTGATGGCACCGTTTCATTCAAAAATAAATTGTGGAAACAAGCTATGAATGGATCATGGCACCCTTTCAATCCAAACACCATTGTAAAAGCAAGCCATGCACGATGTAGGGCACTGTTTTAGCGCTAAATAATTGTTGAAAGGAACGCTCGATTTATTTTTCAGGACTTATTAGACAGCCTCTTTTCTATGTTCAGGCAAGGAGTCAATTTTCACGTAAAGGAAATTGAGCTATAATGAAGGCAGGAGGGGGAGGAAATGAGCTTAAAGGAGTTTATTTTCATCCTAATGTTACCTGCTGTTGTGACGTTTATTACGATGATAGCTGCACTCACTTTACAGTGGATGATAGAAAAGGAAGCGAATAATAAGGAGCCTTTACGGGTTTTTCATTTTGTCAATATTATTTGGATGATTATGATGTGCGGAACGAGTTCTATTATTTTCCATGGAATGATTTTGAATGTGCTAAACGAAAAAGGCTGGTGGACCATGTCTTTGTATGCATATGTTTATCCTTTACCGTTTATTTTAATTACCTATGCCGTGGCGGCACCCCTCTTTCGAATGTACATCCAACCGTATCGAGTCCAAAAAGGAAGCAATGTCGTGTATTTGAAGCAACGACGTCGAAAATGGTAGGAAAGAAGGAAAAGTTATGGCAAAGAAAAAATATTATGTCGTTTGGAAAGGAAGAAAAACGGGAGTATTCGACTCTTGGGCAGATTGTGAAAAACAAGTCAAAGGGTATTCGGGAGCTTCTTTTCGCTCTTATTCTTCTAAACAGGAAGCGGAAGAAGCTTTTTTCTCAAAATCATCGACTTCCTCTTCTCCGAAACGTACGGGAACTTCCTCTTATATTGAAAATAGTGTCTCGGTAGATGCAGGATCTCATGGAAATCCAGGATTTGTTGAGTATAGAGGAGTAGATACGAAAACAGGAAAAATATTGTTTTCTCACCCCGGGGTAGACATGGGAACGAATAATTTAGGAGAATTTTTAGCGATTGTTCATGCGCTTGCTTATTTAAAAGAACGCCATAGTTCCATTCCGGTCTATTCCGACTCCGATACAGCCATTAAATGGGTGCAAAGAAAAAAAGCGCAATCAACTTTACAGCGCAATGAGAAAACGGAAGAAATTTGGTCTCTCGTTGATCGAGCAGAAAAATGGTTACAGTCCAATGAATGGAACAATCCACTGTTAAAATGGAATACAAAAGAATGGGGAGAAATTAAAGCAGATTATAACCGGAAATAATATGTTTTGCTTGCGAGATGATGTGGAAAAATGAGAGTGATATCTTTCCACAAGGAGTGAATGAGAGAAATGGCAAAGAAAATAGCAGTATTAATGACCGACTTGTTTGAAGACTCGGAATTTAATCGCCCGAAAGAGGCATTTGAGAAAGAAGGACACGAATTAATCGTCATTGAAAAAGAAAAAGGAAAAGTCATTGAAGGAAAACATGGAAAAAAGGTAACAGTAGATGCAGCCATTGACGATGTTCAACCGGATCAATTTGATGCTTTGTTTATTCCTGGAGGTTTTTCTCCGGATCAATTACGAGCTGATGATCGTTTTGTTCAGTTTGCAAAAACATTTATTGACCGTGATCAACCGGTATTTGCAATTTGTCATGGACCTCAACTTCTCATTACTGCGAAAGCATTAGAAGGAAGACATGTAACCGGTTATAAATCGATTATGGTTGATTTAGAATATGCAAAAGCGAATGTGCATGACGAAGAAGTGGTTGTATGTCATCATCTCGTTACGAGTCGCACGCCAGATGATTTGCCGGCTTTTCAAAGGGAAGCGCTAAAACAATTAGCTTAAACAGAAGATGACCATCCGACCTTTCAAAGTTGGTCGGATGGTTTTGATTTGGTACAATAAAACATATGATGCATATCGGAGGTGAATGGATGGCGGAACATGTAGCATTGGCTACTTTTGCAGGTGGTTGCTTTTGGTGCATGGTAGGTCCGTTTGAGCAATATGAAGGAGTGAAAAAAATAACATCTGGTTACACTGGAGGTCATAAAGAAAATCCAACATACGAAGAAGTTTGTTCTAACACGACTGGACATGTAGAAGCGGTGCAAATTGAATATGATCCCGAAAAAGTAACGTATGATGAGTTATTAAATACGTTTTGGAGACAAATTGACCCGACGGATGATGGCGGACAATTTCATGACCGCGGAGAATCGTATCAGACAGCAATTTTTTATCATAATGAGGAACAAAAACAACAAGCAATTGCTTCGAAAGAACAGTTGGAAAAAGAAGGTCCTTTCGATCGTCCGATTGTCACTAAGATACTACCAGCAAAACCGTTTTATCCAGCAGAAGAATATCACCAAGATTATCATAAAAAGAATCGCACTCATTACTTATTATATCGCCAAGGTTCAGGGCGGGCTGATTTTATTAAACGGCATTGGGGGGATGAATGATGAAAAAGAAAGAAGATTTAAAAAAACGATTAACACCGATTCAATTTGAAGTGACACAAAAAAATGGCACTGAACCCCCTTTTCAAAATGAATATTGGGACTTAAAGGATGACGGTATTTATGTGGATATCGTGTCGGGAGAGCCGTTGTTTAGTTCAAAAGATAAATTTGAATCCAATTGTGGTTGGCCAAGTTTCACCAAGCCTCTCCCTGAAACGAAACTGATAGAGAAATTGGATGAAAGTTTTGGAATGACAAGAATTGAAATACGGAGCGAAAAAGCGGATTCCCATTTGGGACATGTCTTTCCGGATGGTCCACCTCCAACCGGGTTAAGATACTGCATTAATTCCGCAGCACTAAAATTTATCCCAAAAGAAGATCTTGAAAAAGAAGGGTATGGCGAGTACAAAAAATTATTTGAATAAAAAAGGAAAACAAGTTTATTTTTCTCTCTACAAGGGTACTATCCTAAGTGTGTGGTAAAATCATACATGTCGAACTAGTTGAATAATGGAGGAGGCTGTTGAAATGGATGCAAAAATGAAAGAGCTTATTGATGGTTTAAATGAAGACTTAGCAAACGAATATGCTTCAGTGATTATGTACACAAACTATGCAGCGGTCGTTACAGGAATGTACCGTCAAGTATTAAAACCTTTTTTTGAAGAAGAGACAACAGATGAATTAGGACATGCGTTATACCTGGCAGAGAAAATTAAAACACTCGGTGGAGAACCAACCATTACTCCAGCAGAAGTAAAACAGACCGATAACGTAAAAGAAATGTTAGAGAATTCCCGCCAAGCAGAAAAAGAGACGATTGAACGCTATAAAAAGCGGGTGAAGCAAGCGGAAGAGCTTGGTCTGATTGAATTACAAGTGAAGTTAGAAGACTTAATCGCTGATGAAACAAACCATATGGAAGAAATGGACCGACTTCTCAAAGACCCACGCTTGCAATAAAAACGAGGAAAGATAGGACTGTCAAATATGGCAGTCCTTTTTTGGACGGCTGGTGGATAAAGATGAGTGAAAATATCATACAAGCATATGCGAAAGTATACAAACTTCCGGTGAGCGAAGGAAATTATGAATGGATGTGGCTTCCGTATAAAGAGGAGTCATTGTTCACGCAAATATTTACTCCGGAAAATCAGCGTGGAACGGTCTTATTGCTGCATGGCTTTTTTGACCATACCGCAACAAATGCTTCGTTTATGAGATTTCTCTTTGAAAAAGGGTTTCAAATCATTACCTTTGACTTGCCTGGCCATGGTTTTTCCGGTGGACCACGCTTTCAAGTACAAACTTTTGCAGAATATCAAGAAGCATTACGACAGGTCATGAATGAAGTATCCAGAAGAAATATATCTCAACTGCATGCGGTTGGTCATAGTACTGGCGGTGCTATTATTGCCGAAGCAATACTGGAAAACAAATTGAAACAAGTAGATAAAGTAAGCCTTATTGCTCCACTTCTTCGATTTAATCAATGGTGGGTTAGTAAAGTCTCAACCATGTTTCTATCTCCTTTTATTGATGAAATCCCACGAAGGTTCCGAACAAATAAAAAAGAAGCTTCTTTTATGCAAACCTTAAAACAAGATCCCCTTCAAGGAAAGGAAATTTCTTTTGAGTGGGTACAAGCACTCATTGACTGGGAGAGTCAATTAATGAATAAAACTCCTACAGAGAAACCGATTCAAATTATTCAAGGAACAGAAGATTATACGGTAGATGTGGACTATAATTTGAAAAGTTACGGTGTTTTATTTCCATATTCTGATCGCATACTTATTGATGATGGTACGCATCATTTACTGAATGAACGTCCTCCACAAAGAAACATTGTCTATTCTCTCATTTTGAAATATCTTCAACGAAAATAAAAAGAGTTGTTTGAGGCCACGCCTAAAACAACTCTACATATTGAGATATCGTTATCCGATTTTTTTTGTATCATCTTTTTTAAACGTACGAACGTGCACTTCATTTGCTTTTTTCTCATCTAGTCTTTCTTCAATCCGCTTCATCGCTTGCGGATTATTTAATAGTTCTTTTTTGTTTTCGTCAATTAATTCATCCATGGTGTAGCGCATGCGTAAAATTTTTCTCATTTTTCATCCCTTTCTTTCTATGATGAATATTCTCTCCACCGTTACTTACAGTATACCATATACCTTCCTACCTATGGCATCTGTAATTGTTACTATTTTTCGAAAAATAAAATTCTCTTACAATTTGAGCAACCATCTTGTTCATGCATGAAATCGACTAGGATAGGGTATGACACTTACTGTATAATGAAAGTAAAAAGAAACGAAAGGAGCTGCTGTCGCGTGACGAATGAAACAAAAAATAGTACAGGATTAATTGTTGGTATGATGATTGGCGGTGCTTCGGTTGCGGCATTATTTTTAAACAAAAAAACGCGAGAGAAAATTATTTCATATACGAAAGATGCAAGTAGTACACTAAAGGAAGCAGGACAGTTTGTTGCAGATAATCGCGAAGAAATTATGGCGCAATTAAAAAATACTTCCAATGAAATATCAGCGTTATTGCAGTCGGCCAATAATGATCTTCAAATCATCACGGAAAAAACTCGTCAATTGAAAGATACCACTCTTTCTATTAAAGAGATGACAAAACAAACAGCCGCAGAATTAAAAGATTTAAAGAAGGAAGATCGTGATGTGATTCCGTTGGAGGGAACTTCTGTAAAAAGAATTTCTAGTGACTCCTCTTCGCGTTAATTAAAAACGTTTATCACTTTCCTCCGTGAGGAAAAGTAAGTATAGATTATGTAGAGGGGGTAGTCTAGCATGTCTTTAATGGAACAAGTGAATGCATTAAAAAGTCACTATGATGAGACAGGAATCTTAACGATTTATTTGAACACAGATGCAGGAGATAGGGGTCAACAAGGACAAGAATGGAAAATTAGATTGAAGAATGGGTTAAAGCGGTTGAAGGAATACATTGAAAAAAGCGGAAGCAAAGAAGAATTGAAAGCGTTTAAGTCCTTAGCGGATCAAGTGAATCAAGCGATTACAGATCAACAAAGAAACTTTCAAAAAAGCTATATTTATATCGCGACCGCTTCAGGAGACGTTCTTGTGGAAAAAATTGTCCAAGCTCCTGTAGAGACTTCTTTTCATTGGGAAAAAGAACCTGTTACTGATCAGTTAGAACAGATTCAAAAGACGTACCCGGCTACTGGAATTGTGTTGATGCAAAAAAGTGAAGTGCTTTTTATTGACGCAGCATTAGGGGAAATTCGAGAAGAAAAACGATATAATTGGGAAGCGGAATCAGAGGATTGGCGAGAATACAAAGGAAATGCTCCGCCAGAAAGGACGGCTTCAGGCACTACGCAAGTGGATGAAGTAGAACGACGGTTTGATGAAAATCGAATTCGTTGGTATAAAAAGCTTGCACCCCTCATTGATAAAGAGATAAAGAACCGCCATTTAAGTGGTCTTTACTTAGTTGGATCAAAAGAATATTTGCGCGATATTGAAAAACATCTTGGCTCGAAAATAATGGATACGATACCGAAAAATTTGATTTCTAAACCTTCACACGAAGTATTAAATGTGGTATACGATAAAGAAGTAAGATAAATGATGGGATGTCCTACTAGGGCATCCTCTTATCTTTTTGTGTTCATAGGAAGTCAAAAAGAAAGATTTTACCTATACATATTTGATATGATGAAAACGATAGATGAAAATAAAAGAGGAGCGATTGACATGGAATTTCATATGAAAGAGAATGGTTTTTCTACAACTACAACGTACGGAACGTTGGACATTTCGAGTGAAGAAGCATACGGTTTTCGTCCGTACCAATTATTAGTTTCATCTATTGCGGTTTGCAGCGGGGGAGTCCTTCGTAAAATCATGGAAAAACGACGTCAAAAGGTGAATGATATACATATAAAAGCCAATGTGACAAGAAGTGGTGTAGGGGCAAACGAAGTACAAAAGATACATTTGCATTTTACCGTGGAAGCAGAAAATGTTACCGAAGAACAAATGGAAAAAAATATGCGCATCACGAGAAAAAATTGTTCCATGATACAATCGGTGAAAGATAGCATTGATATCATAGAAACTTTTGAATTACGTTTATGACGTACGGAAGAGAAGAGGAGAGTTAACTAGATGGGCAAGACTGATAGACAAATGGATTTCACAGAAGGCAGTATCATGAAAAAGATGATTCTTTTCTCTTCTCCTATCTTTTTAGGAAACCTTCTGCAAAGTTCATATCAAATTGTAGATAGTTTGTGGGTAGGGAACTTATTAGGTGCACAAGCCCTTGGAGCTGTATCTATTTCTTCTACAATTATTTTTACAGTGTTGTCATTTATCATTGGTATTAATGGTGCTACGTTAACGGTGCTCTCGCAACGAATGGGGGCAAAGGATAGCGAAGGATTACGTATTTCTTTAAATGCCTTTGTATTTGTCCTCGGGATACTTGCGATTATGTTAGGAATACTTGGATTTTTCATGTCCAACACCATTTTGCGTTGGATGGGAACGCCTGAAAGTATTCTTCCCATGGCAGCGACGTATTTAAAAATTAACTTCATCGGAATTCTCTTTTTGTTTGGTTACAACTTTATTGGGACTGTTTTAAGAGCGGTGGGAGATAGTCGAACCCCCCTTCGTTTTATTTCTCTTGCGGTCGGGTTGAACATCATATTAGATCCATTATTTATTGCTGGGTTTCAAATGGATGTAGCAGGAGCTGCAGTGGCAACGGTTGTTTCTCAAGGAGCAGCTTTTTTATTTGGACTCATCTATTCTATTCGCGCCAAAGGATTGCCTTTTACTGTACCGACACCCCCTCCATGGGAAGAATTTACCCGCATTTTTCGACTCGGACTTCCGTCTGGTTTTTCGATGATGGTCATATCAGGGGGAATGCTGGCAATCATGACAGTCGTGACTTCTTTTGGTGAAAATGTAATCGCTGGGTACGGGGCAGCACAGCGGTTAGACAGTCTCATTATGCTACCTGCAACTACTCTCGGTTCCGCCATTACTAGTATGGCAGGACAAAACATTGGTGCCGGCAAATGGCACCGCGTCACTGATATTGCCAAAAGTGGTCTCTTTCTTATTTTAACCGTCACTTTAACGATTGCGCTTATTGTATTTCTCTTATCTGAATTGCTTATAAGAATGTTCGTCTCAGATCCAGCTACGGTGAACTTTGGTGCTACGTATTTACGAATTGTTGCTTTTTTCTATCCTTTTTTAGGGATTAATTTTGTTTTAAATGGTATCGTTCGTGCGTCAGGGGCGATGGTGCAAGTGCTCGTGTTAAACACCTTGTCTTTCTGGGTGTTACGTTTTCCGCTCTCTTGGGGCTTTTCCACATGGTTAGGAGAAAATGGAATCGCGGTCGGAATCGGTGTGAGCTTTGTGATCAGTAGTTTATTTTCTTTCGCTTATTACCGATTTGGGAAGTGGCGAAAGATTGATTTATTTCATTATGGACAAAAAAATAAAGAAACGGTGAAAGAATAAAGGTGGACAGAGATGAATGGAAGATATAGATGTATATTTGATTAGACATGGAGAATCAGAGGGGAACCGATTAGGGGTTTTACAAGGATGTAAAGATTATCCGTTAACGAAAAAAGGAGAGCAACAAGCGGAATCTCTAGGAAAAGCATTTTCCGAGCAACCATTGGACTATATTTTCTCGAGTGATTTATCTCGAGCGATGTCAACGGCTCTTGCGTTAGAACGCTTTCAACAAGTTTCAGTGGAAATAACTTCACTTTTGAGGGAAATCTACTTAGGGCCCCTTCAAGGGAAAACGAGACGAGAAATATATGAAGCATACCCACACCTCGTTCGAAGAAGTTTACTCCGTTCAGGACTTCCTGGGACAGAAACAGATGAACAATTAACAGAGCGGTGCCGACAACTTATGGCATTATTCAAAAGCTTGAAATCAGGGGATACCATTGCGGCTATTTCTCATGGAGGCTTTATCACTATTTTTTTCATGTATGTGTTAGCAGGAGAAAAATGGGGAGAATTACGTCGCCCGTTTCAATTAGATAATACCGGGGTAACTAAGCTAAGTTGGCGAGATGGACAATTAATCATTCCTTATATCAATCGGATTGATCATTTAATAAAATAACGAGATAAAACCAACAAATAGAAAGATGCATTGCTTCAAAGTGTTGTTTCACACAAGTGATGACACCGAATCGATGTCTTTTTGATATTTTGGCATCGATTTGACAAGGAGTGTTAGGCTAAAGTAGCGCTATGAGTTACCATGGGCGTGTTTCCATAGCTATTTGGCGTTGAAGTGGTGCCATGAGCCATGTATGGCTTGCTTTCACAATGAAGTATGCGACGAAGCTTGCTTCCATAATCATTTTTATGCTGAAAAGGCATCATGCGTCGGGCATGGATCGTTTCCAATAACAGTTTGATGTTAAAATAGTGCCATGGTTTGGCCATGGGTTGTTACCAGAAGTTGATTTGTAATGAAACGGTGCTATAAGCGCTGGATCCACATCTATTCAGCTTTTTTTCAAAAAAACTGTCCAAAAAGTTACTATGGATGACTTTTTGGACAGTTTTTCCTTTTTTCTTTATTTGTCATATAAAATTGGTGATCCTGGTCCAAGGTCGATTCCGAGCCACATCCAAACGATGAGTAACAAAGACCATACAACAAGGAAAATAATAGAATATGGTAGCATCACTGCAATCAGTGAACCAATCCCCATTTTTTTGTCATACTTTTGAGCGAATGCAATAATAATTGCAAAGTATGTCATTAGTGGGGTAATGATGTTTGTGCTGGAGTCAGCAACACGATACGCCATTTGGGTTAATTCCGGTGAATAACCTTGTAACATCATCATCGGAACGAAAATAGGAGCCATGATTGCCCATTTTGCTGATGCACTTCCTATAAACAGGTTCACAAAAGCGGTTAAAAGAATAAATGCAATAATGAGCGGGATTCCAGTCAAGTGAATGGATTCTAAAAACTCTGCTCCATAAACACCTAAAAGTAGTCCCATGTTTGTTTCATTGAAGAAAGCAACGAATTGTCCCGCTGTAAATGCGAGTACGATAAACATTCCCATGGAAGCCATCGTGTCAGACAGCTGGTTGGCAACGTCTTTATCATTTTTAATTGATTTTGTGACAATGCCGTATACTAAACCTGGCACAAAGAAAAGAATGAGAATAACAACGACGAGGGAGCTCATAAATGGCGATTGAATAATTGCGCCGTCTTCTCCCCGCAACGGAGCGTTCTCAGGTACGATTAAAAGCGCTAACAATATACTTGTGATTACAATAGAAACAAATGACCAAATAATTCCTTTTCTCTCTAATGGTGATAACTTTTCTAATTTTTCCGTCGTCTGTCCTTCATAGGATCCAAGTCTCGGTTCTACAATTTTTTCGCTGACAAAAGTTCCAACGATCGTTAACAAAAACGTAGAGACGATGATGAAATAATAGTTCATTGCATGGTTCATTGTTTCTGCATAGACTGGATCAATCGTTGTGGCGGCTTCGATTGTGAGTCCACCTAACATTGGATCTGTCGCAGATAGCAATAAATTGGCACTAAACCCTGCGGAAACACCGGCAAAGGCAGCAGCAAGTCCAGCAAGAGGATGTCGTCCTAATGCAGCAAAAAGCATCGCTCCAAGAGGTGGCAAGACGACGTACCCAGCGTCTGAGGCAACGCTAGACATAATCCCTGCAAATACGAGTCCTGCCGTTAAAAACCGTTTTGGAACCCATAGAACAAATCCACGAAGCAAGACACTAATAAAACCACTTCGTTCGGCAAGTCCGATTCCAATCATGGTCGCCAATACAACGCCAAGCGGAGCAAAATTAATAAAGTTATCCACGAGGCTTGTAAACATGTACTCGATGCCTTCACTTGAAAGTAAATTTTTCACAGTGATGATTTCTTCATCGTCTGCAGGATTTGTGGCTTCAATCCCCAAATTGGCTAAAATAGCAGAAACGATAACAACTAAACCAGCGAGAATAGCAAATAAGGTAACCGGATGAGGAAGTTTGTTCCCTACTCTTTCGATGAAATCTAAGGCACGTTGCACAAACCCAGACTTATTGTTTCCCATCCTTTTTCCTCCTTTCTTTAAAATAAAGCACCGAGTGTACATTATAAATCTTCTTCCCTATGAAATAAACCGACTTTCGTAGTTATTAAATGTTAAAAATTTTCTTGTTCCTCTGATTAGTTACGATGAACGTTGGATGCATAGGAAAGAGAAGGCGGGAAATAATAATGAAAAAAGTTGGAGGACATTATGAAAACACTCATTTCAGGCTGCTTAGCGATGTGCTTATTATTTTCTACACAGGTGGGATTCGCAAAGGAAGTGTACCATTGGAGTTTTAAACCAAATAACAATCATGAACCGGCAGACACAGAAAAAGAATATAAAGACTTGCTGGATCGCTACAGTGGATTTTATATCGGAGACACTTCTCATAAAACACTTTATTTAACTTTCGATAACGGATATGAAAATGGTTATACGAAAGACGTCTTAGATGTATTAAAAGAAAAAGATGTTCCAGCAGCTTTTTTTGTCACCGGCCATTATTTAAACTCTGCACCTGGGTTAGTGAAAAGAATGGTGGAAGAAGGACATATCGTAGGCAATCATTCATGGAATCATCCGAGTCTCCCTGAAATATCCGATGAAGAATTGAAAGAAGAACTGGAAAAAGTAAAAGAGAAGTTCACGCAATTAACAGGGGAAACGGATATGCATTATTTGCGGCCACCGAGGGGGACTTTTAATGAGCGTTCTCTTCAAAAAACAGAAGAATTAGGATACGTCAATGTCTTTTGGTCTTTTGCGTATAACGATTGGGAGACGAACAAGCAAAAAGGAGCAGATTACGCTTACAATCGGATTATGGAACGGATTCATCCGGGGGCTGTGTTGCTCCTTCATTCTGTGTCTAAAGATAATGCAGAAGCACTTGGAAGGGTGATTGATGAATGTCGTCGACAAGGATATACATTTAAAAGTCTAGATGAGCTAATGTTTGAAAATTGGTTAAAAGTAGGGGAAGAGAAAGCATGATCATGTGAACTACTCGCCACTTAGCTAACGCTTGAAGTGGGAGCTTCTCAACTCCTCGACGAAAGCACTCTTTCGTCTCCTTGAGCGTTACTTCGGGCAGTCCCTGCCCTAGATGTCCGACGTTTCGGAG
>NZ_WKJG01000022.1 GCF_027853235.1 Aliibacillus thermotolerans | reverse complement strand
ATCATTGGCACCTTTCTTGCCCTTTCCTTCTATTCCACTTTTTTTGACTTCTTTTTGGGGTAAAAATTTTTCAACCATCTCCCAAGCCCCTTGAGGGACTTGAAAATTCAAACATCGCAATTAGCTCATTGGGCTAATTTTGTTTCTTCGTATATTTGTTCCATGAAATGGTAGATGGTATCTAAACCGATAAATTCTGCTAATTGTAACGGTCCCATAGGGTGTCCCATCGCCAATTTGATCGCTTTGTCTATTTCTTCCGTCGTGGATACTTCGTTTTCCAACAGATGCATCGCTTCGTTTAACATCGGAGTGACAATTCGATTTACAATAAAACCCGGAACATCTTTTGTATGGACTGGGGTTTTGCCAATATCTTCTATTATGTATAGCGTCTCTTCTAAAGTGGCTGAAACGGTATGTTCTCCGCTAATTACTTCTACTAACGGCATTTTCGTTGCTGGATTAAAGAAATGCGTGCCGATGACTCTTTCTGGATGTTCACATACAGCAGCGATTTTTGCAATGGAAATTCCCGAAGTGTTTGAAGCTAAAATCGCTGACGGAGAGACCACTTGTTCCAGCTCTTGAAACACTTGTTGTTTCAGTTCCAAATTTTCAGGAACTGCTTCCACGATGAATTGACAAGGCGACAAATCGTCTATTTTCGTCGTCACTTGTAATAATTCTTCTTTTATTTCTTTCGACTTGGATGTTATTTTTTCCTGCGCGCGCTTTACTTTTTCCTCATCTATGTCGTAAATGGAAACTGGATACCCTGATAAGAGAAACAAATGTGCGATATCCGTTCCCATCATTCCAGTACCAATGACACCTATGTGTTTTTTTGTCATGGTGATCCACTCCTTTTTTACAGCAGCACATGTTTATTTATTTAAATGATGACCGATGGAAGAACATTCAGACGCCTCTTCTTTACTATGAATCTCAGTAAATTCATTTAGTTCGGCTCCTCCGACGAAATGATTGTTACTACCTCTTAACACGATGACTTTTACTTCCGCGTCTTCTTCCACGTCGGATAAAGCATCATGCAAGTTGCGAATCATCTGTTTACTTAACGTATTTACCGGAGGACGATCCATCATTAAGATTGCAACGTGTTCATCTTTTTCTATTTGAACATCACTCATTTCTCCCACTCCCTACACATGCAAATTTTCGATAATGACAGCTCCACCAAGCCCTCCACCTACACAAAGGGTAGCGACACCATATTTCTTTTGTCTCGTTTCAAGGGCGTTCATTAATGTGACAAGCAAGCGAACTCCGGTTGCTCCTACCGGATGTCCAAGCGCAATGCCACCACCGAAAATGTTCACTCTGTCCACATCTAATTCCAACTTTCGAATGGAAGGAATCGCTTGTGCAGCAAAAGCTTCGTTCAACTCTACAAGATCGATGTCTTGAATATCCATGTTTGCTTTTTTCAACGCTTTGCGAACGGCATACACCGGGCCGAGCCCCATTCTTTTTGGATCGAGCCCGACGAATGCATAAGAGACGATTCTCGCTTTCGGTTGATATCCTAATTCCAATGCTTTTTCTTCATCCATGAGTAAGACCGCCGCTGCTCCGTCATTTGTGCTGCACGCATTCCCTGGAGTTACCGTGCCATTTTCTTTAAACACTGTTCGAAGAGCGGCAAGTTTTTCAAGAGAAATGTCTTCTTTTGGACCTTCATCTTGAGAAATTTCACCGATCTTTTTTCCTTTCCGATAGATTGGAACGGGAACAATTTCATTTTGGAAACGGTTTTCTTTTTGGGCAGCTACTGCTTTTTGATGGCTATGGTAAGCAAATTCATCTTGTTCTTCGCGGCTCACATTCTCTTCTTCCGCAACCACTTCTGCCGTTTCTCCCATCATCATTTTTACGACCGGGTCTTCTAACATTTCTGTCATACTATCAATAAACTGTCGGTGGTTCGCTTTGAATCCTTGTCTTGCTCCGCGAACAATGTAAGGCATTTGACTCATATTTTCCGCACCGACAGCTAAGTGAATCGACGTGTCTCCTGTTAAAATTGATTGAACACCGTTGACGACCGCTTGCATTCCAGAGGCACAATTTCGATTGACGACGTAAGCGGAAACTGTGTGAGGAAAACCTAACTCTAACGCAGCTACGCGACCTAAGTTCGGAGCGTCGGTTGATTGGGCAACGTTTCCGACGATAATTTCGTCTATCGCTTCTTTATCTAATTGATTTTTATCAACGATATGTTTCATCGTAATTTTCGCTAAATCTTTTGCCGATACTGTACTCAACCCGCCACAAAAATTCCCAATCGGTGTGCGAATACCGTCGACGATAACTACACTTTTGCTCATGGTGTATCTCTCCTGTTCTCTTATAAGTTCAAATGATCAACTCTCCATTTTTCGTAAGAATGGCACGACGAATACACGTTCTTACGCCTTCGTCCAATTGAGCTACGCCTTCGTCCAATTGAGCGAATCGCGCATCCGTCGACTCGCCTTTTTTCCATATCTCGATAAACGTTGCAAGGTCAAAAACCTCATCCGTTCATGTCTGAATACGTAGTAGGTGATCCATCGATTCCATTTTCAAGTAGATAAAATGAATTATTTTTCATTTCTTCTTAATAAAACGTGGTTTATTCATAATATTTTTCGATTTAAATGATTTATAAACAACGAAATTGAATGATTATACACTTTTAACCAATGAAATGGTACATCGTGATCTAATGATGATATGAGAAACCTCATCCATATAAAATAAAGATAAAACGAATAGCAAACACATTTCTCCTAAAAATAAGCACACCTCATTATATTTTCTTTCCCTCAATGAATAAGACCTCATTACCATAAATTTATCTGATATTTCATCCGCATTTTATCCAATTTTTTAAGAGTATTAACAAAATAAATGAATTTTTGTTCATTTTAGAAGTATTGTAAGGAATATTCACATAATTGTCAATCGGTGAATATATTTCTTCAATCTAATCCTTTGTACATCTAGGGATGACAAACATAAAATAAAAACCCGCAAGCAATTGTTGCGGGTTTTGACCATTTTATGCAGTTTGTTGACATTCTGAACATGCATGATTCCATTAGAATGACCACTACTAAATTTTAAACTGTTCGATGGATGTCTTTAAAGCATCAGCCATTTCTTTCAATGTTTTGGAAGATTCACTGATTTTTTGAATCGTTTCAAATTGATTATCGGTTGCTCGATCGATTTCTTGAATGCTCGTTTCTGCCTCTTTTGCAGTGTTTGACATCTGTTCCACGGAGGAAGAAACTTCTTCTGTTCCCGCGGACATTTCTTCGGAAGCGGCGGACATGTCATCAATTTGGGTGGTGATTTGTTGAATAGAAGTCACCATCTCTTCAAATCCTTTCCCGACTTCATTAATCATGACAATCCCTTGATCGATTTCTTGTTTACTTTCATTCATGGCACCAACCACATTGTTCGTGTTCTCTTGTATGTTTGTAATAAGAGAATTGATTTTTGCTGCAGAGGTTGCTGTCTGTTCCGATAATTTCCGGATTTCTTCCGCTACCACTGCAAATCCTTTCCCTGCTTCTCCTGCACGCGAAGCTTCAATGGAGGCATTTAAAGCAAGTAAATTCGTCTGATCAGAAATATCGGTAATCATTTGCGTAATTTCCCCAATTTCGTTGGAATCTTTCTCTAATACATGAATCGCTTGCATCGTTTGTTCAGAGCCTTCTTGAATTTCTTCCATTTGATGGACAGTGGCACGTACCGTTTTGTTGCCGTCTAATGCTCGTTCACTTACGAGGCTAGCATTTTCAGAAATGTTCGTCGCAACCTCCGCTACTTTTTGAATACCAATCGCCATTTCTTCCGTTGCGGATGTACTTTGTGACGCTTTTTCCACTTGGTCTTGTGCCCCTTCTGCCAACGCATCTACCGAACTAGAAATTTCTTTTGCCATTTCTGTCGTTCTGTTTGCTTGTTGGTTCATCTCATCGGCAGCCACATTGACTTTATTTGCTCCTTCATCTACTTTCATAATCATCGCTTTCATATTTTCAGTCATTAGTTGAAACGTTTTCGCTAGTTCTCCCATTTCATCATTTCGCTTTAAGTATCGTTCGGACATGTTTTGAGTAAAGTCCCCTTCTGAAAGGAGCTTTGCTCTCCGCACTGCCGCTTTAATCGGGTTGCTAATTCGTCTTGCAATGAACAATCCCATCCCTAAACCGATGGTAATAAAAATAATCGTACAATATATTAACACTTGCTGCAGTCGTTTCATTCCTGCCAACATTTCACTTTCTAACGCACCGATAGCAATTTTCCAATCGTTGTTTAACGAATGAAAAGAAACAATGGCTTCCTCTCCGTGATGCTTCATTTCAACTATACCCGAATCATTATTCACCATCGTTTGGATCGCTTCTTTTAATGTGGCATCTCCTGCTTCCTCGAGATAATTCGTTTGATTTAAAACAAATTCACGGTCTTCATGGGCTAAAAAAGTTCCTTCTTCATTGATGAGAAATGCAAACCCGGTATCTCCAAAGGTGATCGTATCGGTAATGCTGCTTAAATAATAACCATCAATTCGGGCAATGAGTACTCCCACAATCTCATTGTTTTGTTTAATTGGGGTGGAAAACATCATCACCGGCTCATTCGTTGCCCTGCTTATAATAACTTCGGACATCGTAGACTCCCCGTCAAATGCCCTTTGCACGTACTCTCGGTCCCCTAAATCTAACGTGCTGCCATCTAAGTAGTGCGCTATTCCGTCTGGTGTCACAATCGCAAGCGTAAGATAATCGAGCCTTTCTAATTCATTCTCTAAGCGCTCTCTCTGTAATTCCCAATCCATGCTTTGAATATCCTCATGGCTTGCGACGGCTTCAAGTTCTGACAAACTTCGTTGGAAACGCTCTTCTATGTAATTCGCATTATCTTTCGCTTTTTCACTGATTCCTAATTCTACTTGTGTTTGTAATGATTGCGTGCTGTTATAGTAAGATAATCCCCCAACACCTCCGCAAACAACCAATAATAATAGAATAAGAGATAAGGTTAATTTCCCCCCTACACTATTCATGGCTACTCCCCCCATATCACGCCATTTCCAAACTTTGTATATTCTTATCCATTATACTACTTCCCTAATAAGAAAAAAAGAGCATTTCTTTTGAATGATTTGAATCCTTTTGTAACTGTTTTTTCACAGAAAGAGACTGAGACATAACTAGCCAAAAAGAATGGTTCCAAGCGCTTACAAATAGAGAATCTCTTTCCAAGGAAGCTTCGATTGGGTGCTTGCGCTACATTCAGCCGTCCTGCTTACTATCCGCGCACATCAGCTCATGAGACCATTCAATAGGAATTTTGTATGATATTTCGTCGTATGAATCTTTTATACGACCATTCATTGCATCGTTCTCGCAATAAAAGGTCGTATGAACCGTGTTGCGACCTGTTTTTATCTTAATTTCTTCCAATTTAGCTTTCATACAACCCTTTCAAAATGAAGCGTCGCATGAAGCAGAAAAACGCTCCGAATCACCTATTTATCTCCAATTCTAACCCTCTTACAACCTCCCCTATTCAGATTGCACGAAAAAAGTGTCGCATTACCAGTTCATACGACACTTTTTTCATCATTTTCAGTTTAAATGTTCTATGTCCACAAAAAGAGAGACTCACCAAGATTTTGGCGATGACTGAAGTTTTGTCCCAGCCACTTTTCCATTTATGAAGTCGTCGTTTCACGCTTCACGAATAGATATTTTTGTACAATACCGTGTGTTGGTGCAAAGAGAAAGCTAATGATAAAAACGATCCCGGTCGCAAACGCCATGGAGCCAGAAATCGATGTATCAAGCCATTGAGCGATATAATAACCAATCACTGCAGAAAAAATTCCGAAAGAACTGCTTAATACGAGCATAACAGCCAGTCTGTCCGTCCATAAATAGGCAGCGGCAGCAGGTGTAATGAGCATCGCCACAACCATGATGGCTCCAACAGCATCAAAAGAAGCAACGGTGGTGACAGAAACGAGACTCATAAATAAATAATGCATGAGCGTCACTGGAATTCCGAGACTTGCTGCAAGCGCCGGGTCAAAGGAAGTCAGTTTCCATTCTTTATAAAACACCACAATCAACAGCAACACAACAACAGAAATAACCGCAAGCAATACGACGGCTACCGGCACATCTCCAATGAACGGAAGGGTTGTCGTATGAAATGGAATAAACGTAATTTCTCCCATTAAAGCGTGCTGTACATCTAAGTGGGCATTCCCCGCTTTCGTTGCAATTAAAATGACTCCAATCGCAAAGAGCGTCGTAAACACAATTCCCATTGACGCATCATGTTGCACGTCGAGGGAACGTAACAGCTGCACGAGATATGTCGTCACAATCCCGGCGACAATCCCGCCAATCACCATATACACGCCACTTAATTCTCCTGTGATTAAAAAGGCGACGACAATTCCAAGTAACACCGTATGACTAATGGCATCTGCCATCATCGCCGTTTTTCGCAAAATCAAAAATACACCAATTAAACCGCAAGAGAAGCCCACTAAAGAAGCGGTGAAGATAATCCATCCGGCATAGCTCATTTACCCCACCTCTCTTGCTTCTATCGTCTTTCGTTGTCTAGACTGTTCGATAAAACGAAGCACGATGCCCTTTTCTTTTCCAAACAAAAGAGAAAAGATAAATAGGCTCGATGCCACAACAACGATAAAAGGACCGGTTGGAAGCCCACTCCAAAGGGCGGTAATCAGCGTTCCGACAGCGCCGGAAATCCCGCCAAAAAGGGCAGACAACAATAGCATCATCGCGAATGTTTTCGTCCAATAGCGGGCACTGACGGCAGGTGTGATCATTAAAGCAGCCATTAAAATCACTCCGACTGCTTGAATCCCGATAACAATGGTAGTAACTAGAATCCCAATATATAACAGATCCATACCGCGCACGGACAAACCGATTCCTTTTGCAAATCCTCCGTCGAACAAGTACACTTTCCATTCTTTCAAAAGGAGAAAGAGAATAAAAACGACCGCGAGCGCCAACAAAATCATCGTATACATATCCGATCGCACCATTGCCGCTGCCTGCCCGTAAATAAATGAAACCAGCCCGCTCTGATTGCCGCTTACCATACGATTCGCAATCGTCAACAACATTATTCCAAGGCCATAAAAGACCGCTAACACCATTCCCATCGAAGCATCTTCCGAAATCCGGGTGGATGTCGAAACCGCTTGAATAAATAACGCCCCACAAAGAGCACTTACTGCCGCACCAATGATTAACACATATAATTGTTTTTCGGCAAAAAGGATAAAGGCAATGACGACACCAGGTAAAGCAGCGTGGGAGAGGGCATCACTCATCAAGTTTTGTCGTTTAAAATACGCGATACAACCAACCATTCCGGCGGCTATCCCAAGAATCATGGTGCTGAGTAACACCCATTGTGTGTTGCTACTTAACAGAATGGACCACATTTTGTTCTTCCTCTCCCATCCAGCGCATGTTCCCTCCATATGTTTTGGCGATATTTTCTTTCGTAAAAACGACTTCTGTTTTACCGTAATTGATAACTGTTCGGTTTAACAACATGACATGATCGAAATATTCGCTCACCGTTTGTAAATCATGGTGCACCACAAGCACCGTTTTTCCTGCCTTTTTCAGTTCTTTTAAAATTGCCATGATAGCGCGTTCAGTGGCAGCGTCAACCCCTACTAGCGGTTCATCCATAAAATACATATCCGCATCTTGCACGAGCGCACGCGCAAGAAAAACCCGCTGTTGCTGTCCACCGGAAAGTTGGCTAATTTGCCGGTTCGCATAATCCGCCATTCCCATCTTCTCTAACGCTTCATAAGCTTTTGCTTTATGTTTCGCACGTGGCCATTTCAACCAACCGATTTTTCGGTACAGTCCCATCGTTACCACATCCAAGGCGGTCGTCGGAAAATCCCAATCTACTGAACCGCGCTGGGGAACGTAGCCGATTTTATCCTTGGCTTTTTGATATGTCGTCTGATAAAAACGTATTTCCCCTGATAAAGCGGGATGTAGCTGCAGCAACGTTTTTATCAAGGTGGACTTTCCTGCACCATTTGGACCAACAATGCCAGTGAGTGATCCAGCACGAACCGTAAAATTGACGTCATGAAGAACCGTGTTTTTCCGGTAAGCGGCTGCTAGATGATTCACTTGCAACACAATATCTCTCATATTACTCTGTACCTCCCATTAGCGCTTCATAAATCGTATCGACGTTATGGCGATACATACCAATATACGTCCCTTCTTCCGTACCGGGTTCACCCATTGCGTCAGAGAACAGCTCTCCACCTAGCGTGACATCGATGCCTTCACTTTGAGCCCCTTCCAATACGGCATTGATGGAATTCGGATTGACGCTGCTTTCGACAAAGATTGCCGGTACTTCGTATTTTTTAATGATGTCAATCGTTTCATTAATATCGGAAACACCAATTTCATCATCCGTGCTAATACCTTGTAACCCAATTACTTCTAAATTATGCATATGACCAAAATATTGGAACGCGTCATGGGCAGTAACTAAATATTTGTGGTTTTCCGGAATATGTTGCAATTTTGTCGCTTCTTCTTTCAACGCCTCTAAATCAGAAAAATATGCTTGTTTATTTTCTTCAAACATGTCTGCATCGTCCGGAGAATAATTTTTCAACTCTTCCACGGCTCGGTCTAACGCTTCTTTCCAAAGATCAATATCAAACCAAATATGTGGGTCCACCGCTTTATTTTCATCTTGTAACAAAGACTCCTCCGATATCTCCTCTCCAATCGCCACCACTGGTTTTGTATCAGCTAAATGATTGAAAATGTCTACCATATTGGCTTCTAAATTTAAACCATTATAAAAAATAAGCTCTGCATTTTCTATCTTTGCAATATCACTTTGTGTTGCTTGGTATACGTGAGGGTCTACCGAAGGCCCCATTAAACTATCGACTTCTAGCCGCTCTCCTCCAATGACACTTAACGGCTCAGCAATTTGCGCAATCGTCGTAAGTACATAAATTTTTTCCGAAGAATCACTTGTTTCATTGTCGCTGGCAGCATCACTTGACGTTTCTCCTTGCCCGCAAGCCGCTAGGAAAACGACGACGCTGCATAATAAAAGTCCAGCAAGTTTTTTCATTGTTTCCCACATCAATTGGACACCCCTTTAAAAGTTGCATTAGGTAAACTTTTTATTTGTTACAATTACTATAATCTGATAAGTTTGTACATGTCAAGTGTTTTTTCCTAATACTTAATATTTTTCCTTAGAGAAACATTTCGTGATAAATGTTATGTTTTTTTGTTGGAAATGTGCGATGAAATGAATGAAGTAGGGAATTTTGTCACAAAAAAGAAGAAACGCGCTACCGCATGTGAAAGGAAAAGAACAAGTTTCCACAATGTGGAACAAAAGTAGACACTTTCACGCGAAAATCACCGGGAAAGGATGACTATGGCATATGGATGAAATATTCCATGAAGCATACGTTGTGTGGACACCATTGCAAAAAACGCGCTATTCCGTGTATAATAGAGAAAGAACGAACATATGATTAAAAAAGACCAAGTGCATACACACTTGGCCAAGTAGCAACTACATGCCGCAGGATAAGCGGCCAACCAATGATAAAAGTGCGCACAAAGAAGTAACTACCCTTATCTTGGCAGGAGTGGGGCGGTTACTTCTTTTTTCTATTGGCAACAAGAGCGACGATTGCGACGATCACTGTGAACACAGAGGTAAGAAATATCCCAAATTGAAAGAGCATCGTCATTGTTTCATATGTCACCATGGCCTCACCCCCTTTCTACAGGGAGTGGTAACCGCCCACCCGCTTATATAGTTGCTATCGCCATTATATCAAACATATGTTCTTGTATCTATCTTCTTTTAGACCTACAAAGGACAACTTCCATCCCCTAAAAAAGTAACATTCGTTGCTTCCCGCGCTAATCATGCCTTCCACCATTTAATCAAACGTTTGTTTAGAAAAAAGAATCGTTGTGAATAAATATTTTCTATTGCATGTCGCATGAATTGCCCCAAACCCTTTCTACCTCTCTCTGAACAATCCAAAAATTGCCGGTGAAGAGCACAAGAGTAAATAGATTGTAAGATTTTTTTCATTCGGAAACTTTATACTTACGGGCAAGGTATATAGAGTGACGGTAAGAATCGTTTCAAACAATATAGAAACCGTTATAAACGATGAAAATAAGGAGTTGAAATGACATGTGTGGGTTTGTGTGCGTCATGAGGCATCGCGAAACATCTGAAGCATTTCCTATGGATGATCTCAAGCAACGGAGTGCAATCATCAAACACCGCGGCCCCGATGCAAAACATGTTTACTATGATGAGGTCATATCAATCGCTTTCACATCCCAACCAATGTCATTTGCCAATTCCAGGTACCGGGTTATCTGTAACGGCACCATCTTGAACGAGAAAAATGGAGAAAAGAACTAGTGAGTCGAGGATATACGTTTGAAACAGACTCGCAAACGGAAATAGTAGGGAAGTTATCTCTCGAAGAAGATGTAAAAGCTTTTTCAAAGTTTTTTCGAAAACAAACATATGTTCTATATTTATGATTATACTATAAATTACAAAGGATTTCTAGCCCAAAGAAGAAATCCACATCATATGAAAAAAGGAAGACTTGCCATCGCAAGTTTTTTTCATTTAACCGTACTTTGGTTTTCCTCTAAATAAAAGTGCGTAAGACAAAATAGGACGGTTCCTCTCATTAATTGGTATTAATTCTTATATATTTCTCTTCCGTAGCTGTTTTTCGTTCTTCCCCGAAAGCATCCGTCAGTTGAATAAGGGAAATAACGGATAGAACAACCAGTTTCCTACATACATTATCATGAGAAGGCCAATGAAAATACCTATGACGAGAAAGATAATGCTCTGTTTTTTGTTTTTTATCCAACCAAAAGTGTAGCCAATTGCTAAAGCTAAAGGTATAAAAGTTAAACCAACGGTCATTTGTCCTATCGAGAAACCTGCTAGAAAACTAAATATATAAATTCCAATGGCGGAAATCCAGTAAAGTTGATGCTTACCTTTGATAGCAAAAAATATTGAAATAACTGCTACAATCAAGGCAGAAAATGCGATTACAGAAAAAATCGACACACCAAGTCCCCCTCCCCTTCTCCGAAAAACTTGTTACGTGTTGAATGTGTGGGACTCAATCATTGTCATTTTGCTACTACGATCTCATGTGAACAATAAAGAGGAAAAACATCGTGCGGATGGTTGTATGACACATTCATACGACGAAATTGAGCGCATAAACGGGTCATGCGACGACTCGTTATGTGAATCACGCATCCATTCGTCGCATGAAAGAGAAAAACGGCTGTGCCGAGAAAATCCGCTCGTCCTAAAATGAATTGGAGCACAGTTTGAAAACAGCGCCTTTCTTCGCCTTTTCCATTTGTCTTCCATTCAGCAAAATTCGAGGAGGTCATTTACAACAATTTGGCTTCTTTTGCCCGGACGATTGCTTGCGTGCGGTTTTTCACTTGAAGTTTTTGAAAGATAGTATGATTATAAACTTTAATCGTCCCTTCTTTCAGTTTTAGTTTTTCGGCGATTTCTTTGTTCGTGTAACCTTTTTCTATCCATTGTAAGATTTCCTTCTCTTGTTTCGTTAACGGTTCAATGTGAAAGATCTGTTCTATCTTCGTGCCATATATTCCGGATGCTCTTCTCAATAAAGCGTTCACTTTTGCGACTAATACGTTCGGGTCAAATGGTTTTGTTAAATAATCATCCCCGCCGTTGTCCAGCCCTTTAATAATCGTTTCAGACTCATGCAAACAGCTTAAGTAAATGATCGGGATTTCATTATTCAAACGTATTTTATTGCAAAGATCTAATCCATTGACGTCAGGTAAAAGGATGTCTAGCACAATTAAGTCAGGCACTTGTTCGCCCACAATGCGTAATGCCTTTTTACCGGTGTCAGCGCTCATCACTTCATAGTCGTTTTTTTCCAAGTACATTTTGACTAGCGAAACGATTTTATATTCATCATCGACGACCAGTACCTTTCCTCTGTTCATTCAACCTCTTCCTTTCCGGACTGTTTGATCTGATAAATAGGTAACTGGAAATAAAACATACTACCCTTGCCTTCTTTACTTTGTACACCGATTTCTCCACCGTGATACTCAATGATCTCTTTAGCAATGGAAAGACCAAGTCCGGCTCCTCTCTTCGTATTGTGGGTTGGCGTCCCATTCGCTGCTTTATAAAAACGATCGAAAATAAATGGTATATCCGATTCAGCAATACCACGCCCTGTGTCACGTATGTTGATTTGAATGTTTTTTTCGTTGTTTTTAAGCTCGATAAAAATGTCTCCTCCAGCCGGGGTATGTTTCTTGGCATTTACTAATAAATTCATAAAGGCTTGTTTCATGCGAACAGGATCAATACGACACTCAATATGAAATGATTCGGATGGTTCTTTATAATGTAATTGAATTCCTTTTTCTTTCACCCATAACTTTTGCTCTTCGTACAACTGTTTGAAAAATGTCCTCATTTCCATGATACGAAACTGAAAATCAACTTGACCTGAGTCAAATTTTGAAAGTTCTTGAAGGTCAATGATCACTTGTTCCATGATTTGCGTGTCCCTATAAATGGACCGTAAATACGATGCATCGTTTCTCGGGATGACCCCATCAATCATCGCTTTAATATAACCTTGGATAAAGGTTAGTGGTGTTTTCAATTCATGCGAAACATTCGCAAACAAACGCTTCCGGGAATGTTCTAATTTTAATAATTTTTTGTTTGTTTGCTCTAATTCTTCTGTACGTTCCGCAACTTTTTTCTCGAGGGATTCGTTTAATTTTTGTAAATCTTTTGACAAATTTTCCGCTTTATGAAATGACTTGGAAAACTGCCCTGCCAAATAAATCGTCTGAGTAAATAAGTAAAATAACAGTCCAAAAGAAACAAATTCGTTCGTAAAAACCTTTTGGCTATAAAATAATAAATCGTTTAAAATGGCAATGAATAAAACAATCATCGCGATGAAATGAAGATAACTTTCCTTTGCTTTACGCTTTATATTCATCAAAGAAGCAACGACAATTGTCAACATCGTAACAAATACAATCCCTTGTAAAATAAAAAATGCATTTGTAAAAATAGACGGTGGCGTTGTCAAAACGAGCATACTAAACAACAAGAGAAGGATGACAAATGTATTCAGCAGTCGATTAGGGATCGGTAAAAACAACTCCAGTTTCACGTATATTAAAAAACAGAGTAACGCGATTAAAGCAGATAAATACTCAATATGAACGGCAAACTCCCAACTTAAAGATGGAAAAAGTTTTAAGATTAAAACGTCTCTTAAAAGGGACGTCCTTATGGCAATGCCAAAACAAGCAATCGCTAGAAAAAGAAAAGCTAAACGGCGCCGAAGTTGGAAATATAATGCGAGCTGATAAAAACCGATCATAAAAATACAACCGATAACAAAGCCTTGCATGACGATGTTTTTTTCTCTCAGATCTAAAATTTGTTCTTCCGTACCTAAAATGATGGATTCCCAAATGCCTGACTTTCGTTGATGAAAATTAGACACTTGAATGACAATCTCTAATTTTTCTTCATCGACTCGAAACGTGGAGACTTTTGGATAACTTTGAGGAACCATTTCTTCTTTTACGGGACGGACTACCCCGTTTGCAGCCATGAGTTCATCGTTCACCCATAAACGATAAGCGGTAGCAATATTAGGAATATATAGAGAAAAAAGTTGCCCGATGTCCTGCTGATTGAAATGAATGACGAGACGATACGTCGCAAAACCGTATCGGTCGTAGTTTTCCTCATAGTTCACCCATGAGTTCGGAACGTTCACATACACTTTATTTTGTGACACATCCCCCGGAGTGAGCAGTTCTCTCCAGTAAAATTCCCACTCACCATTTAAATGAAAAGGACCTATGTGTGTGACGCGAGTATGGCTGAGATCTAATTCGCCTTGATGGATGTTAATTTCTTCGTAACTCCAAGCATCGTTCTTAACGACTATAATTGTTAAAATAATCAGAATAAACGAATACCAAATGACTTTTCTATTCATGATAAACCCTTTCGTATTTATTGTAACACACTATCTGCTCACTTTTTTCATTTTTTCAACTAGACAATGAAAATAGGGTTTGACAATGAAATCTTTTGCGCCTAGTTTCATCGCTTCTTTGACATGGCTGTCCGCTCCTAATGAAGAGCACATGATCACATAGGCATTTTTATCGTATTTTATAATTTCTTTTAAAGCGGTAACACCAGATGCATCCGGCATCACAATATCAAGTAAAGCAATATCAGGGTCAGTCAATTTGTATTGTTTCACGGCATCGAGACCGTTTTGCGCGGTGGCAACTACTTGGAACATACCGTTGGATTGAATGATTTTTGTCAGCCACTTTTGCATAAAAATAGAATCATCGGCAATCAAGACCGTTTTCATTACAGACACCTCCATCGTAGTCCGTCATTTTGCCTCCTCAACATATAAGGTTTAAATCATGTTAAGTAGAGAGCGATTAGTGAATCACTCCCATTGACATCCGAAAAATAAGGACTATATGCCGATTCTCTTCATAGGACTTAATAGTTATTTTCGCTTAAATATTACTCAAAAGGATTCCCTTTTGCTATAAACGAACGTTAATTAATTATCATTATAAATTTTGAGGACTTATTTTCAGGGAGGGCAGTATTTGCACAAACCATTTTTATGCATTTCACATTTCATGGAAACAATAAAGTTGGAGAAAACTGAAATAATCGTCGTATGAACGGATCATGCGACAACTCGTCAGATGAATTACGTCCCCATGCGTCGCATGAAAGAGAAAAACGATTTTGCACGACCTAATGTTTTCCAACATGCTGTCCTATACGACCAATGCAAGTAGCCTTCCCTCACAAAGTGTCGCATAAACTGCTGATAAGACAGTTCCGCGCATGATTTCCTCAAAAATGTGTCGGATGAAGGATGAAAGTTTGTTCCACACTCAATGCCCCGATAAGCAGAGAAGAAAAAATAAACGAAGGTTTTGAAAACTGTAGCGCAAATGGCTTTTGTTCCTTGCTTCATGGAACTGATAATAAGAGAATCGGAAGTAATAATCGTCACATTGAACGACGCATGAGACAGGTTTTCACATAAGGCACGTATTGATTCTGTTGCATGGAGAGGAAATCCCTTTTACTTCGAAAGCCAGCATTGTATAATAAATGTAAATGTCTGATGCGTGGGGGGGACAGTAAATGGAAATTCAAAATCCGCATGATAAATTTTTTAAAGAAACGTTGGGTAACGTTGAAACTGCGAAAGATTTTATCGTTCACTACCTCCCCGAACACATTTTAAAAGTGGTAGATGTAAACACCCTTGAGGTACAAAAGGATAGTTTTATTAACAAAGAGCTTGAAGAAAATTTCTCAGATTTACTATTCAAAGTAAATATTTGCAATAAAGAAGGCTACCTTTACTTGCTGTTTGAACATAAAAGTTATTTAGACCGTGGAATTTCATTTCAGCTTTTAAAATATATGGTCGAAATTTGGGAAGCAAAACGAAACAAAGAGCATACAAATGAATTGCCAATAATTATTCCTCTGGTCATTTACCATGGAAAGAAAAACTGGAATATTCCATCTAATTTAGGGGATATTTTAAACGGATATGATGAGCTGCCGGAGCGACTAAAAGGATATGTACCAAACTTTGAGTTTTTGTTATATGACATTTCCCGCCATTCCGATGAAGAAATAAAAGGAACGGCACAATTGAAAATTTTACTCACGTTATTTCGCGATTTAAATACAGGTGACGTACAAAAACAAAATGAAGCCATTTTTCGTTCGATTCATTATCTAAACGAGTTGGAAAATAAGCAAACAGCAGTCGGTTACTTGGAAACATTGATGCGTTATATTTTTACTGTGGCGAGAGATTTCACCACAGAAGATATGGAACAAATGATTCACGAAATCGAAACTACTCAGCTCGAAGGGAGTGAAGTCGTGATGACATTGGCGGATATTTTGCGAAAAGAAGGAATCGAAAAAGGAATCGATATTGGCGAGACGAAAGCTTTATCTAATATGGCAATCATCCAATTAACAAGTAAATTTGGTGCGTTGCCGAAAGAGTTGAAAAATGAAATTGCAAAAGCAGATAAAGAGACGCTGCAAGTTATTTTAATGAATATTTTCAATCTCGAAAGTATTGATGACGTAAAACGATACTTGCATTAACTTTGATGAAGAGGCTTTCTTTGCGACAAAAAAGCCTCTACGCGCTGTAACTTTGTAGTGATCGGAATCGAGTAGGAGGAGGTGATGAACCTCCGTCCTCTCACACCACCGTACGTACGGTTCGCGTATACAGCGGTTCAATCAAGATGAATAACGCAAGAATTCATAACGTTTGTGTAGACTTCTTAACCCTCGGCTCTTCCAGTGGTCATTTACCATGGAAAGAAAAACTGGAATATTCCATCTAATTTAGGGGATATTTTAAACGGATATGATGAGCTGCCGGAGCGACTAAAAGGATATGTACCAAACTTTGAGTTTTTGTTATATGACATTTCCCGCCATTCCGATGAAGAAATAAAAGGAACGGCACAATTGAAAATTTTACTCACGTTATTTCGCGATTTAAATACAGGTGACGTACAAAAACAAAATGAAGCCATTTTTCGTTCGATTCATTATCTAAACGAGTTGGAAAATAAGCAAACAGCAGTCGGTTACTTGGAAACATTGATGCGTTATATTTTTACTGTGGCGAGAGATTTCACCACAGAAGATATGGAACAAATGATTCACGAAATCGAAACTACTCAGCTCGAAGGGAGTGAAGTCGTAATGACATTGGCGGATATTTTGCGAAAAGAAGGAATCGAAAAAGGAATTGAAAAAGGAATTGAAAAAGGAATTGAAAAAGGAATCGATATTGGCGAGACGAAAGCTTTATCTAATATGGCAATCATCCAATTAACAAGTAAATTTGGTGCGTTGCCGAAAGAGCTGAAAAATGAAATTGCAAAAGCAGATAAAGAGACGCTGCAAGTTATTTTAATGAATATTTTCAATCTCGAAAGTATCGATGACGTAAAACGATATTTGCATTAACTTTGATAAAGAGGCTTTCTTTGCGACAAGAAATCCGCTACGCGCTGTAACTTTGTAGTGATCGGACAAAGAATCGAGTAGGAGGAGACGATGAACCTCCGTCCTCTCACACCACCGTACGTACGGTTCGCGTATACGGCGGTTCAATTAAGATGGGTAACGCAAGACTTCCTTCCGTGAATAGCTTATCTTCTTATGCCAGTAGTCACTCCACCGTTGTATAGCCCCAGGTTTAAAGCTCCTTCCCTAATCTCAAGCGGGAAATCCCATTTGGCAGCGATTTTCTTCACACTTTCCGTGAAGGCAGCATACGGTGAAATCACTCCAATACTCATTTGTAAAACCCCCCTTATATTATGGCGTCAATCTCCTCTTTCCTTTTGACTTTACTTGTCATCCAAACATAGGTAAACGTATGTTTATGAAATTAAATCATAATTTAAATACTATTTTTACATTTAATTGAAGAGATTAGTTCTCTGATTACAAGAAAGACAGCCTGTCCTTTTGCTATTTGAAGGATAAGGCTGCCTTTTTTATTTTCACTCGTTCTATTTCGGCATGTGTCTTTCTCGTAGCTTTTTCAGTGCTTGTTTTCGCCATGATTTGACGGTGGTTGGTGCGACGTTGTATTTATTTGCAATTTCGGTGATGCTTCTGCCATAGATGATATGTTCAATGACCCAGTCCACTTCCCGTGGGGTGAGGTGTTTTAAGTACGCGGAAATGCTTTCGTATTCTTCTTGTAAGCTTCTTGATTCGTCTGCCACCGGCTTCATTCCGTCGTCGAAGTCGTTTAATAGGTAGCGTTCGTCGTAGCTCGCGTCTTTTTTTAGTTGGGCGAGCATATCTCCACGGACGTAGCTGTATGCGAAAGAGGAGAAGGAACCTTTTTCCGGGTCATAATTTTGGTACGCTTTCCACAAGGCGATAAATCCGATCTGGATGTATTCTTCTCTATTTTTATAAATTTTGAGTCTTTTCATCATCCCCATGACGAGCGGAGTGAAATCCATTGCCACTTCCTCAAACGGAATCCCCAATTTCTTATTCATTTTTTCTCCTTTATGAAGACGGCGCCGCCTTGTTGATGTCCTAGGCACCCTCATATTATGAAAAAAAATCGAACTTTTCACATGACAGAATTTCACGAAAATCAAAATTTGGCATGCAGAATTTCAAATTTGTATAGCAGAATTTCAAGTTCTGCATGCAGAATTTGAAATTTCGACTTTTTTTCCACCGTAAAATAAGAATCAGCTCCTAAGGAATGGCACAGTTTTTGCTGAGAAATGCATTTTTTCATCAAAGGATGAATCCGGTGAAAGTGATTCACATTTTTTCTTCACTATGCTAGAATTATAAGGATAAGATTATAAATTGGGAGTGTGAGAAATGTCGTTTGTTTCCATTGTCAAAGACCCTTACATAGATAAAAACTTAAGAGAATTGAGGAAGACGGTGCATCGAATGGCTTTAAAAAAAGGGAGCACTCGCGCCACAACGCTAGATGATATAACAAACACTTCCAGTTTGACCGGCTTGAACGCATCCTCTTCACCTTCAATGGAATGCATCATTAATAGTCTACAATCGAAGTTTTCATCGTTAGAAGACTCCGTAAGCATGGATGATTTAAAAGCATGCGAAGAGATGGTGAAACAGTTACCTGTCTACGGGTGGCAACAAAGCATTTTAAGACATCTAATGAATGAAAAGAAAAAAGTCACTGCTTGGAATAAATTAGAGCAATTACAAACAGAAGAAAAAATAAATACTGTTACAGATCAACAAAGCCTAAAAAAATATTCAAGTAATATTCGTTTCATTTTCAACCAATTGGAAAGATTATCCAATTCTGTTGAGAAAGAGAAAATAGAAGCAAAAAAAGAAAAAATAAATAAACTTCTTCACTCCCTGAAGGAACAACTATTTCCAAATGATCCGCTACAAAAAGCATTAACATTGCTTCCAAAATTAGAAGAAAATCATGACGATTTAAAAGAGTTGTCGCGGCAATTAAAAATATTGAAGGAACTATTAGATGAAGCAAGTATACAAATCACGATTCCACTTGAAAAAACAGAACGAAAAGAACTACGACAACAATTTACAAAAGCAGAAAAACAGTATCATGAAACGCTTGTTTTCCTATTCTCTCAATTTGAACGGGTGGATGTAGAGACACAGACCCTATTAGTAGAAGAAATCAAACTAAAAGAATGGGAAACTTTTCAATATAAAGAAGGTTTCATTCAATATTTAGCTTCCCAACCTCATGTTTTCAATATTAAAAAGTCAAAGGAAATCGAATCAATCATCCGAACACAGTTAGCATTTTACATCTTAGAGAAACCGACTTCCTCTGAAGATGTTAAACAAGCACTGACACTACTTCAAATTCGCCCATTTTTAAAATCACATCGATATCATCGACAAATGATTGTAAAGGCTTTATTTGAAAATGAAAAGACACTCTTGCAATCAAAAGATATCGCTGCAATTACGAAAAAAATTGAATCATATGAAAAAGAAATTCAACAAATCATTTCCGATGTTCAATGTGCTTATACAACAGACATGATGCTCCTTGCCCTTCAACGAGCAAGTATAGATTGGAATCAATATACAACATCTGAGCAAAAAAATATTGCAAAACAGTTTTTGATGAAATCAGCTATATACAAATACCGTACACTAGAACAAATCAACAAAGACATAGAAAAAGCAGCCAATCAGAAACTTCTACGCAAAAACGAGCAAAAAAATCTCCCGCATCTAAATCTAGTTTCTACAGATACTGAAGAAAACAACAAAGTGTATATCCGCCCAGAAGACTATCATGACAATACAAATATCATTACCGTTTTAGTCGTCTGACAAAAAAGCCGTCGCAATGAAGCGATGGCTCTTTTTTGATTTATTTGTTAACACCTTTTTAATTTTCAAATATTTAATTAGCTATTGACAAGGACCCAATGATCATCATTGAAAATGAAATCCCAGAATTAGACCACAGCAACGCTAACCTCATTCACTCCACGAAGGACATAAATGGCGAGCGTTACGGCCTGCTACATGGTGTAACTGAATAACAAAAAGGGCTTCCTAACATTGTAAACACAGTGTCAGATAGCCCTTTTTAGTTTCACCACAATAAAAAACCCCCCAGCACTTAGGATTGCTCCCAAGGCTGAGGGGGTTCTTTTTAGCTAAGATTTGTTATCTTAGTTTTGGGTTGTGTTGATTAGTTACCACTAATTTCTAAAGGAAGACCTGTTTCTACATTTACTCCATCTACTTCTACATCAACAGTTTCAGATGGGTTACCATCAGCTTCATCTACAACAATAGTATATGTTCCATCTCCATTGTCAGTAAAGCTATCAAATGGTGTTGCCCAATCTGTAGTTGTGTTTGTCTCATAGATTGCAAAGTCTGCTTCTTCAAGACCTGTTAAAGCATCTCCATTACTGTTTTGTACAGTTACAGTGATTGTAGCAGTTCCATCTCCATTATCTGAAGAAGTTGCACCACTGTTAGCAGCAAATACTGTAACTTCGTTTACTTCATTTACGAACTCTTGAATTTCTGCAATTGAAGCAAACTCTTCACCGTTGTCATATCCTGCTGCGTCGTATGCTGCCCAGTAAGCTGCATCGTTAGCAGCCTCATAATCTTCTAAACCAGCAACGTTACCAAGTGCTGTTGCTAAGTCTCCTTCGTTAGCTGCACTATTAACTGCAGTTACATATCCATTTACATTATCTACAGCTGTATCTACATCTCCTGCGTCAGCCGCACTTCCATCAATTTGTGCAACATATCCTACAGCGTTACCCGCTACAATCTCATCTGCATCATCTAGGAAGCCATCAGCTAATTCAGCTAATTCTTCTAGTGCAGCAATAATACCATCAGCGTCGGCAGCGTTAACTACATCTACCGCAGCTGCTTCAATATCAGCAGGGTCAGCATCTAATACGTTTAAAGTAACGTCTCCAGCAGCGTCCACTTCTACTTCTAGGTTGCCGCTATATGAAGCACCTTTATTACCAAACCAAGCAATCATTAATTCTTGGCTAGCTTCCTCTCCAGCAAAGGCAAAAGCATCAAAATCTTCATCTAAGAAGAATCTCTCAACATCACCGTCTCTAGATTCAGCATCTAGTCTTAGGAATGAGTGGTTGTATTCATCAACAATAACTATTGTTAACAATGATTTCCATTCATATACCTAACAAATGCAAAAAAGAAAAGCCCTGCAGAGATTTCTCTCCACAGAGCTTTCCTCCCATCACCCTGCTTTAACCTTTTAAACAGTGGGGTCAGTCAGATCCCTTTATGATTGTTTGTTTTATTCCTGTTCCTCTTTGTTATCTTCCGGAGCTACGTAAGGTTCTGGAATTTCTAAAGCACTTGTATCTAATTCTATTTCACTTGTATAAGTTACTCCATCTTTAACAAAAGTTGCAACTACTTTATTTGGTAAATCAGATGGATTTACCACACCGTCAACTAACAGTGGATATTCTCCGCGAACCCAAGCCCACTTATCATGAACTTCACTTCTGCCAAGGTTAAACGGAGAAGATATAGTTTCAGATCCTTTTGCCGTTGTATTTAGCTTTTCAGGTTGTAAAACATTAGTAGCTAGTAGTCTATCATCATTATAGATTGAAATCTCTAAGGAATCTACCTCTCCTGATGTAACACCGTCACCATAGGTGTAGTTTACAATAACTGAACCCAATGGATTTACATCTGCATTATCACCAGGTACTGTGCTAGCAGTTGCAGAGGCGTTACTTGCTTTTTTCACCTTTTCTCCACCAACTTCAACAGCTGCTGTTCCAGAAATTTTTCCTGGTTCTTCGTCAAGTGTAACACCTTCAGCATTAGCTACAACTTCTCCAACTTTAGCTGCACCGCTTACTGATACAGCTGCTTCAGCAGTTAAGGTAGTTACTTCTGCTTCACCAGTTAATTCAATAACAGCATCTACAGCATCTGCATCAACGTTAAGATTTGTAGCAGTTGTGCCATCAAGAACTAATCGCACTCCATCTGTATCATCAACAATAACAGGACCTAATGTAGAGTTAGTGAAGTAAACAGAGTTAATTCCACCACCGCTAACATTAGTAGTTCCTTTAACTGTTACATTTTCTGCTGTGAAGTCTTCTTCAACCGCAGGATGAACTGTTAAGTTTGTAACAGTGAGGTTACGAACAGTAACATTTTCAGCTTGAACAGTTAAGTCTCCATCTAATGTGTTTTCATTACCTTCAACTACTAGTCCATCAAATGCTGTATTTGCATCAATAGTTAAGTCACCAGCTACAGGGTTTGCATTAAATTCGATGGCCTTAACTGCATTGATGTTTCCATCATTAGTGAATCCAAATGATAAGTCAGAGCCTTCAAGTACGGTATGGTTATTGTAAAGGAAACTTGCTACAGCAGCGCTAATTTCTCCGTCTGCTCTTGAGTATTCTACAAAATTTCCGTCTGCATCAGTTACTTCAATCGCAACATTATCTGCATCGGTAGTGTTAGTATAAGTTACCGTACCGTCTGTTTCTACTTGATCTCTGTCGTCATCATCGTCTTCTGGTAGTTCGTAATTTTCGTCATAATCAGCTAAGTCGTCCTTATTTACTTCAACAACAGCTTCTACGAAACGGTTGCTTCCGTCAGCAAGTGCAAGAACAACTGCGTCACCTTCTTCAATGGAGCGAAGTCTTTCCGCTGAGAAGTCTTCACCACGACGGTCTTTTGCATCATACACTGCCTCAAGTTCTGTGAGTTCGTAAGTATTTCCGTTATCAAGTGTGATTGTGCTGTCTGTTACGCTCACATCTTCAACGAGACCAACAACTAGTCGATCTCCAAGATTTTTAATTCCAGTGACAAGGTCACCAGATTTATTTACAGTGATTTCAACGAGAGAGCCGACACGTACGAAATCAGCACTTTCTTTGTTCACTTCATAAGTTTCGCGCTCACCGTTTACAAATGCTTCGATACGTACGATATCGCCACCATCACGGTTCACTTTCGTAATAAGTGCTACGTGATCTGTTTCTCCTTGGATCGTGTCTGTGTAAGTGACGATGTGAGTAACTTCTTCATCTTCGTTGTAGTAAATAGTAGCTCGACCTTCGAAGATATCAACACCTTGTTCTTTCAGATCTCCCCAAGTAGATACGAACACGTCATCTTCATCAGGGTCAGTGAAGGAGTCTGCTTTAGAAACGTCATAAACAACTGTGCTGTTTAAGAGTCTGTATCCATTGGCAAAGTTGCTGTTTTCATCAATGTCTCCTTCGAGAATTTCGAAGTTATCGTAGAATACAAGTTCTGTGACATTGCCGTCATCGTCTTCTACCACGTCGATAATGTTTCGAGTAAATTGTTCGTTATCTCCAAATGCTTGGTTAATGTATTTCTCTAAAGAAATGACTTCATCAATAATCTCGCCCTCATCATCTAGTGCAACGATAAATGTTTCTTTATCAATTGGCCCAGATTGTGTCTCTACGCTTAATCCGTCGTCAGTTTCAACTGCAAGTGCAAATTTATCAATTTCATTTTCTGTTTCTGGGAAGTCTTCATCTACTTCATATTCGATTTTTTCTCTTCCATCAAGAACTGTAATTTGGTCAAGAGACTTCACGAAAAGGTCGTAAAGTTCTACGTCTCCTTCGGCATTGACTCCTTCAATCTCAAGCGCGCCATCTCCTCTGCTATCTACATAAGGGAAGATTGGACCTTGTAAGTAGATAGAGTTGGAGCTGTATACAAATTGATCTACTTCCCCTGTGACGTAAACAACGTCTCCTTTAAGGTTCAGGTACACTGTTACAGGGCCAGCATCTTGAAGGAGTTTCGCTGCATCGTCATCGAGTTCTTCAAAATCGCCGTCTTCATTGAGGTATTGAGCAGAACCTCCACCGTATACGTGCTTGTAGTCGTATTCGTTTCCGTCCACAACGAACGAATCATCATACACTTGCTCGATTTCACCAGTGACCACGTTGTTGTAAACAACTGCTAAGCCGTCGCCACCGAGAACATCTTCGTTAAAGAAAACAAGGTCGTATTCTTCAATGTCATCGGCTGTGATTTGTTGTCCGTCTTTGATGATAAGGAAGTCTTCGAGATCCAATTCGTTAGAGTCATAACCGAAGAGATAATCTCCGTCTAATTCTTTTGCAAGAATTGGATCATCTGCAAATTCGTATGCATATACGTATGCAACGTCACCGCGGCGATCGAAAATAATTTTTGCTGCGTCATATTCGTTGCCAACTAATGCTTCCGCATCTCCTGTTTCTACAATCTCATCATCTGCACCTGAGTTAACGATGAACACAACATCATCTGCAAGGTCGTATTTCGTTCCATCAGGAATAGTTTCAATGCGGTCGCTTCTATCAACTTTAATTGAATCAAGTACAGCATCCTCACGGACGACAAGCTCATAATCTACTAGGTTTTCGTCACGGTCATACCATACACGTACTTCATGACCTAGTACTGATGCAAAATCGAAATCCAATTCTTCGGACACGTCTAATACTAAACGGCCATCATCGCTTGTAATTGTAATTTTACGATCGTTATGATCTGTTTCTACAATACGTGCATTGTCGTCTTCACTTAAGAAGCCTGGTCGGATGAAGTTGTATTCAAGATCTCCAATTTGGATTGTGTATTCTTTCAAACGCTCAATTTCGTCAGGAGCATCTTCACTTGTATTGTCATAAAGTCTTACTTCGAGCGTCATACCGTCAGAAGAAAGTTCAACACTTTCTACCCCTTTACGGAATCCACTTGCCGTTTCAAAAATGCGAACATCTGAACGGTTGATTTCTCCTCTGTAAGGGGATGTGAACTGAACTTCCAACACATGGCCGTCATCAGTCAGTGCTCTTACGTCAAGAATGTCTGTTGGTTTTGCCACTTCAAGTGCACGATCCAAGAACACTGCAAATTGTGCACGAGTGACCGTTTCTTTCGGACGGAATTTACCGTCTGTAGTGGATGTAATGTTGTATTGCGAAAGAATTTCGATGTTTTCGCGGTGGCTTTCGTGCGCATCCTCAAGGTCCACTACGTTTGCTTTTTCCCCTTCTACTGGCTCTAGGTCAAACGCACGAACGAGCATTGTTGCCATTTGTTGACGTTGAAGCTCCATGCCAGGCGCGAATTCTGTCCCGTTTTCACGTCCTTGCATAATTCCCGCTTCTGTTACAGCCACTGCAAATGGTGTCGCATAGCTTTCGTCATTTAAGTCGTTGTACGGAGAAGTTGCATCTTCGTCAACCGGAAGATTAAATGCATGTGTGAAAAGCTCCGCAACTTGTGCGCGTGTAATTGTTTGCCCTGGGCGGTATGTACCATCTGGGTACCCATGAATGATTCCTTGATCTGCGAGGCGTTGGATAGAGTCAGACGCCCAATAAGTGTCATGCACGTCGCTGAAAGATTCAGCAGCATCTGCTTGTTGAACGTTCACTGGAGCAACAGCACCAAATGTGGTTGCAACCATAGCAGCAGATACAGATGTTGCTAAAAACTTACGATAAGACTTTGGTTGGTAAGCCATCTGTTATATTTCCTCCTTTTTTATCAAGTATTCTATCTCATTTTTGATAGAATACCATTTTCTAATATTCAGAGACTCCTGCAATTCCTCAACGATTTTGGGATCGGATCATCGGAATGCAAAAGGTCCTCTGTCTATTAGAATTTTCCTATTTTACAAAATTCTGCAAAAACAATTATACAAACCAACGATTTCCGTGTCAATTGTCGTTGGCTAGGAAACTGTTGGAAAATATTAAACTTCCCTTGCCATCTCTACCAATGTTTAGACAGCTCATATCCAGAAGTCTACAACATTTTACGTGAGATTGCTAGTATTTCCATAGTAATTTTACAATAATTTTGCACGACATTACTAAGGTTACCAGAGTGCGGTTGTTTGTTCCATATGTTTCCCATCCCTTTCTTATTGAAACATATTTTTCTGCGTATTGTAAGGCTTTTCTGCTTTTGTAATCAAAATGTTAAATTGCTAAGGAAAATGAGAAACATACGGGCAACTTTCCCATATTTACACATATTTTTATCCTTTTATTTCCTATCTTTCATAATTTATGCCAACAAAAAAGAAGCAGGAATTTTTTACCCGCTTCTCATTGTATTCCACGATTGGATGACTATGACAACTATTTTTTAAGAAGGTTATTCGGTGATGATCTCTTCTTCTTCGTCTTCCTCATCTTCCCTTTCTTCCATCTTCTCTCTTTCAATCTCTTTGATTTTTTCTTCCATAAATTGTTCCAAATCACCTGTGACGTGATTATGGTCATCATACCGCACGTAAATGATTTCATTAAAACGAACGAGATCTCCGAGCAATTCCATCGTAAAGGTAAAGCGTGTATCGTACCCGACCATATACATCGTTTCGGTATCAATGTATGCAACCATTTCAATGCGATCGAGTTCAATGGAATTGAGCGTTTCTTCCGTTAATACACCTTCTTCCGCAATTCCGAGGCGGCGTAATTTTTTCTCCGCCAGCGCAATATGACGGTCATCCGTTCCTTTAAATGAAACGTGGTACAAGTCGTTCTCTTCTTTCATTAAAAACTCTTCTTCAAAATCGAGAAAGAATTCAAGGGTGTGGGTCGGTCGTGCTTTCATTAACACCGATTCCGCACTCGTATTGTATTCTTCCCAAGTCGTCTCGCCATTTTCACGAATGGTCACATCATCACCGTTGACGCGAATGTGTAAGTCTAACGGCTCACTGACATCGACGACATTCATTTCCGTTTCCATATACGCTTTGAACGGTGTTTGATAAGTAACAACCCCCCGCGTAAAGGAACTTACTTGATCTTCTCCCACCTGCAACTGACTGGATTCGGTAAAATAGACGCTATCTAATTGTTCCATCTTCGCAATTGACGATTTATACACTTCTTCCGGCAACATATCTTGCCCGCAAGAAGTCAAAATAAGTGCCGTCATTCCTAAAAGACAAGATCCTGTCCATCTTCTTAGTTTTTTCATGCGCATAATTCTCCTATATATGGAAAGTCATTGAGTATTTCTAACACCCGTTATATTCTATCGTTCTCCAATGGAATTGACAATGATCTCATGGGCTGGATATTGGAAGAAGTGCTTTTTTCGTTCCGGGAGTGTGTGAGTGAACGCTCAATTATGATAAAACTTTTTCAGGATTGACAAGGGATACGACGTGTGTTCGTGTCACAAATCAGTCATGTCTCACGAACGTCATTTATTCCACAGTATACGTCGCTAATTTCAGCCGCTCCAACCTTGACTCTAGGGTGTTGCCCCCAAAGAATAGGTCTTTCGTATCATTTCTTTTGGAATGCACTTCCTTTATTACAAAATGGTTACAAAGTTTTACATCTTTTATTGTTGAAATGATGCGTTTTTTTGCTCTTTATTTCTTCTATTGTTATAAAACAAGGGAAATATTGTTGCATTTTGTCTCTATCTTGTTACATAACTGTAACCTAAAAACATAGATATACGTGCTAGACTATGAATTGTGTGTGACAGCACTACAATTTCACAGAAAAATATATGTTATTTTACATATTTTTATAAGAATCGAATGATAGAAATGTTGAGAGGAGAGAGAAAATGTGCTGAAGAAAAATTTAATAACAGCCGTGAGCTTTGTTTTGTTGTTCACAATGCTTGTTTTTCCGACACAAGCCTCTGCCGGTTCGACAGCAGATGCGGTGATCGCGGAAGCAAAAAAGCATATGGGAACACCCTACCGATACGGGGGAACGACACCGAGTGGATTTGATTGTTCGGGGTTTATCCGTTATGTGTTTAATAAAAACGGAATTAGCCTTCCAAGAACAGCAGCCCAACAATACGGTGTAGGAGAACCTGTTTCGAAATCTGAACTGCAAAAAGGAGATATTGTCTTTTTCTCCCACGGATCCGGCCGGATTAACCATAATGGGATATACATAGGAGACGGAAAGTTTATTCATTCGGCCACATCCAAAGGGATTTCCATTTCAAGCGTGAATGATCCTTATTACTGGGGAAAACGTTATGTAGGTGCAAAACGGGTCATTGACGAACCGAAAGAAGAAGTAAAATCAGAACAAATCAAGCTGGAGCCTCTTCCAGCCGGAGAGTATCATGACGTAGATGAAGATTTCTGGGCTTACGAAAGCATTACAGAACTTGGCACAGAAGGAATTGTCTCCGGAAATGAAGTTAGCTTGTTTGAACCGAACGAAGGAATTAAACGTGCTGACGTAGCGGAATATTTAACAAAAGCACTTGACTTACCAATTAAAGGACAGAGCACACCATTTAGCGACGTAGATTACTCCCACCCACAATCTGAATATGTACGAGCTGTCAGTGACGCCGGCTTGATTAACGGAAACAGCAGTGGGGAATTCATGCCGGATGAAACGATGTCGCGCCAACAAATGGCTGTTATTTTCTACCGTGCTTTCGAGCTGGAAGACGAAACATATGATGGAACGTTCGTTGATGTAGACGAAGATCATCGTTACTACAAACATATTTACGCCCTTGCAGGAAGCGGCATTGCTTCCGGTAACAAAGACGGAGAATTTGAACCAGGACGGGAAACATCTCGCGCTCACTTCACTGTATTTTTGGAAAGAGCGTTAAACCGCTAATGTTTTTGACTCGCCATAATGGCGGGTCTTTTTTTATTTGTTCCACACCGTGTAAAAAGGCGTTCCTTTTTCAATGCACTGGATTTATTTATTACAAAGGAGGTGTGGTGTCGAAACCACTTTTTCTACCAGTTGAAAGTGAGCGCGCAAGGACGGGGCGTCCGTATTCTTATCTTTCCCGTTTCCATTCCTTTTAAACATTTTTTTAATAAAGAAAATGTGAATGTTTTTTGACGAAAGTGGAAGTGATTTTTAGAGGGACGATCACGCAAAACCGCTACTTAAAAGGATTTGTTTCATCGTCTCCTTGTCGTCTCGTGTTTTAGCGCGAAAACATCCTCTACCCGTTTTCAAGAAGCTCGTGCGACGATGCACACTTGAAATATTGCTAGGAATAATTGGTGATAATTCTCGTAATCTATGATACTTTTAAAGAGAGTCTATATATAGAAAGGGACATGCATATGGGGAAAAAATGGGTGGTCGGAATTGTGTTGGCTTTTTTGCTGTCGATTCCGGCGCCGACGCTTTTGGCAGAAGAGATTTCTACATATTTAATCGGTTTTGAAGATGAAGTGGAAGAAGAACTGCTGCAGGAGTCAGAGGGAGTGGTACTCGAGACTTGGGATGAGGCAAACGTCGTTGCACTGAAAATATCAGAAGATCGGGCCGATTGGCTTCGGCAGCAGGAGGAAGTAGCATTTGTGGAAGCCGATGAAACGATCGCGGTTGAAACACCTCCACTTCCGGCGTTCCAACAATCGCAGGCGGAATGGCGCAATTGGGGGATTGACCATATCGGTGCGACAGAAGCGTGGGAGTACGGTATTCACGGAGATGGAGTGAGTGTGGCAGTGATTGATTCAGGTATTGATACTTCTCACCCTTCTCTTGATGTAAAAGGCGGATATTCGTCTGTTTCCTATACCGATGATTACGATGATGATCATGGACACGGGACACATGTTGCCGGCATTATTGCTGCGAATCACCCAAGTGTTGGACTGATGGGAGTTGCCCCCAATGTTGATTTGTATGCAGTAAAAGTGTTGGATCATAACGGTTTTGCAACATTAACGGCGATTTTACGTGGGGTACAATGGGCAATGGATGAAGAGATGGACATCATTAATATGAGTTTAGGTACGTTAACGGATTCGGAAGCGATGAAAAGGTTGTTAGAAACAGCAACGGAGGAAGGGATTGTCGTTGTGGCAGCGGTTGGTAATCGCGGCGAATCTGCGGAAGGGACTTCGGACCGAATTGAGTTTCCGGCGCGTTACGATACGACGATTGGCGTCGGAGCAGTGGATGAAAACAACGAACGTGCCTCTTTTTCTGCTTCCGGTCAAGCGGTGGAGTTCGTTGCACCCGGGGTAGATATTGTCAGTACGTTTAAAGAGCGCACGTATGGGCCGTTAAGCGGCACGTCGATGGCAGCTCCTTTTGTCTCAGGCGCTTTTGCACTGTTGATGGATGCTTATCCGGATCTTTCCCCCGATGAGTTGAAAACGATGCTCATCGATGAAGTGATTGACTTAGGAGAGCCGGGTCGGGATCCTCGCTACGGCTACGGACTACTGCAGCTTCCTGATATGAGTGAAGCACCGGGAAGGGAAGACCGGAATGAAAATGAACGAGAAGAACCGGACGAAACGCCAATTGAAGAAGATATTGATGATGATTTAATTGGGGACGACCCGATCATCGAGGATAAAATTTTGATCTCCTTAACAACAGACATTGAAACGGATGAAGACGGAACTCCGAAAGTGACGTTGACTTGGGAAGCGTCTGAGGCACTCCATGAATCGCACGAATTTCACCTCTACCGAAACGATGAGCAAATTGCTCGCTTTACTGATGATGAAACGTTCTATACCGATGATGAGGTAGAAGCGGATACGTACACGTACACGCTCGTCGTTGTCGATGACCAAGGAAGAGAGTATGGAACGAGTGACAAAGTGGAAGTGGATCTTACGTCTTTCGAAGAAGAACTATCTTTTACTTGGCCGGAAAAAATCGCGAACCCACCACAATTTGCGGATATTGCGGATGATTTTTGGGCAAAAGAAGCAATTGATGAATTATCCGCTCGCGGAATTATTAACGGTCGTGACGGTCACTTTTATCCGAATGAAGCCATCCGACGCGGCCAAATCGTTGCGATCATGGGACGATTATTTGACTGGGATGACAAGGATACAATGACGCATTTTACGGATGTTCCCCGGGATTATTTCAGTGCCGGCTATATTCAAGCGGCAGTGGAAAAAGGAATTATTTCCGGATACAACGACAACACGTTCCGTCCGAATGATGCTGTCACCCGAGGCCAAATGGCGCAAATCATCGGACGTGCATTTGACATACCTACCGATGATTTGGAGTTGGACACCGCGCCTTTCTCTGATGTGACGGAAGAAACAACCGGATACGAAGAGATTGTCTACTTCGCTAAACATGGTATTATTCACGGATATCAGGACGGTACTTTTCAACCGAACAACACATTAACGCGCGCCCAATTTGCGCAAATCGTCTATACGTTAGGGCAACATGTAGAAGCTGAGACAAAACTTCAGTAATGAGTGGGTCTCTCTTTCGTTATGAGACCATTTATTTATCATATAGATGGAAAAAGTGTCGCATGACCAGTTCATACGACACTTTTTTCGTTCAATTTCAGCAGGAGTGGTCGCATGAAGACTGAAATTGGAAATATTTTGGCGATTTGAAGCGCTTTTATGATTCATGCGACAAATGACGCTTTAAAAAAGAAGATGAATCGTCCCATAAACGTTTCATACGACGATTCATTTTGTAAAACAGCGATGAAGCGGTCGTATGAAAGTTAGAGATGGAAGAAATTAGGGTATACATAGAACTCATCATGTGTCATACGACCATTTATTACGGGAACGATGCCATGAAGTGTCGCATAAAAGGTCCATGCGACTACATTTCGCTTAAAACTCCCCTCGAACGGTCTCATGACGGGGAAGTTTTCTCTTGCATCCTGCTTACCTCCTGAGAATAGCGTTTGAATTTTTGGACTCGCGTTTTTCCGAATCCAGCGGTAAATGACTCCATCATAGAAAAATGGTTTCAAGTATAGTTAGATGAATGAGTAACCACTCGTTTATTTTTGAAAAACGATGTTCATAATGAAAGAACGTCATTGCTTATTCACCTATATCCCCCATTCCCCCCTCGATAAAATATTATCAGGTGATTATTGCATGAAGAAACAAACGCTTGGTAAATATGTGTACGAAAAAAGGTTGCAAAATAACTATTCGCTTCGTGATTTAGGGGATATTACCGGTCTGAGCTATTCATACATCCACTCGATTGAAAAAGATAAAGTCATTCCGTCCCGAGAAGTCATTTTACAACTTGCGGAAGGATTAAAAGGAGCCCTTCCGGATGAAATGTTACGGCTCGGGGGACTATTACCTGAAAACGAGAAAGAAAAAAAGGATTTGCGCATCGATCGCGAACTTTTTACGAAACGTTTGCGAGAATCCATTGAAAAAAGCGGTTGGAGTATCGATGCCCTTTCTGTCAAAACAGGAATTGACGCCCATTTCATCGAACGGTGGCAAAAAGAGTATCCGTACGAAACATCCCGGGATACCGTGCCAAACTTAATCCAGCTGTATAAATTAGCCAATGCCCTTGAAGTCACACCCGATTATTTAGTAGGCTACACCGATCATCCGGAAGATTACCATCCGGCAGCACCACGCCCGAAAAATTTACGCCACATTTTAGCAACAGAAACACTGATGTTCGACCACATTCCCTTAGACGACAAAGACAAAGAAAAATTAACGAAAATTATCTACGCCGTTTTTGGAGACACAACGGAAGAAGAAAAATAGCTATCCTTTCTTCCAAAAGGAAAAAACTCGCCTAAGAGCGAGTTTTTCATTGGTGACAATCGTTTATGGCATGCTTCCAACTCTTCTGCTGTGCTGGAAACAAGCCATAGACGCTGCTTGGATCGTTTTCAAACGTATGAACCGCTTGGAAACGTGCCATAAACCATTCATGGCATGCTTTCGCGTCTTATTTTCTGCTGGAAGCAAGTTATAAACGGTTTATGAATCGTTTCCACTCTTCATTTCGTCCTGAAAACACGCCGAAAGTAGTGTATGAAATGCTTCCACTGCTTTTTTCATCCTGAAGTCATGCCATATCTATTTCATGAAATGCTTCCACAAATTTTTTCTTTCTGAAACCGTGCCATATCTGTTTCATGAGGTGCTTCCACGCCTCATTTGTTGCTGGAGACGAGCCATCTACCCTCATGCATCGCTTCCAACTCTTCTGCTGTGCTGAAACGATACCATAAAGCGCCCTTGTGTACTGCGATCAAACAACCTCGTCGAAGTGTTTCGACGAGGTTGTACCGTTAAAAATATCTTTTAGCTCCGAGGTAGCGTTCGCTCCAGTAGCTCGTGTTTAAATTCGCAATGGTTACGCCGGTGGATGTGCCCGCGTGGATGAATTCGTTGTTTCCGATATAAATGCCGGCGTGGGAGGGACCGCTTTGGTATGTTTCGAAAAAGACGATGTCCCCGACTTGAGGGGTTTGAACAGATGTGCCGTGGTCGTAGATGCCAGCGACAGTCCGTGGAAGAGAGATTCCGTTTTGACCGAAGACGAATTGTAAAAAGCCGCTGCAGTCAAAGCCGGATGTGGTCGTCCCTCCCCAGACGTAAGGCGTGCCGATATGTTCGGCAGCGTCTGCAATTAAGTTTGTTACGTTAATATTTTTGTTTGCGGAAGGCTGTTTCGTTTCTTCTTTTTTTGGTGGTTCGCCATAAATGGCCTGTTCTAATGCTTGTTTTGTTTGGGGGCCGGCGATACCGTCAACCGTTAATCCGTATTGTTGTTGAAAAGAGCGAACGGCGTTTTCGGTCACTTCCCCGTACACGCCCGTTGGCTCCATTTTCATCAATCCTAGTTGCTTCAATTGGCTTTGGAGGGTGCGAACGTCATTTCCTTGGGCACCAAAGCGAAGAATGCCATTCGTATTTGGTTGCTTCTTTTCTATAGACTCCACTTTTGAGGAGGCTTGTTTTAATTGATTGAACGTTTTCGGACCGGCAATGCCGTCAACGGTTAATTGATGATCTCGCTGAAAAGCGCGGACTGCTTTTTCTGTTTGTGGTCCGAAGATACCGGTGATTTCCATGTGATAATATCCTGCATCTTTTAACTGTTGTTGGAGTTGAGACACTTGATTGTTTTGATCTCCCCGTTCCAATACTTTAAAAGTAGCGGATGAAATCCCTTCCGGTGGATCTACGACGACTTGTCCGGATAATGCACTTTTTAAAGCCGCAAAAGTTTTTGGTCCTGCGATGCCGTCAACAACCAATTGATGGCTCCGTTGAAAGTTGCGCACTGCTTCCCGTGTTTGGCGACCATAATAGCCGGTTTTTTCTCCGCGGAAAAAGCCGAGCTGTGCCAGTTGCCGTTGTAATTCTTTCACTTCTTCACTTTCTTCTCCAAGACGCAAAATGGTCGAGCCTCCGAGAGTGACGCGTGCTTCTTCCGTACTGCTCGCTCTCACTTCCGGCTCTTTTGTCTCTCCGCCAAAGAGCATCGCAAAAGTTTTTGGTCCTGCGATGCCATCAGGGATTAATTGATGATCTCGTTGAAAATCGCGCACTGCCCTTTTCGTATGTTCCCCGTAATAACCTGTTATTTCTCCGTATGTATAATATCCTTTGTCTTTTAACAGGCTTTGCAATTCTTTCACATCTTCACTTTGCATGGACGGATACAGCGTATCGTCTCCTAAAGCGGCGTCTGCCACAAGAGGCACGGTCAAAACAGCTCCGGTAACCGCAGTAGACGTTACAACAACTTTTCGTAACGTAGTTGTCGACTTTTCCACATAAGCTCCCTCCCTTATCTTCCCACAGCGTCAAAAATCAGTGTATGATTTTATTATAACGAGTACGGGACAACTGTCGATATATTTCTTTTATTTTATACCATAGAAGGCTCGCCTTAGTGACATTTCCCTTTTATATCCAACAAAAATTGTTTACATTGCTTTCCTGCAATCGGTTTACTGTAAAAATAGCCTTGGGCATAATCACAACCTTCTGATTTCAAAAAATTTTGTTGTTCTTCCGTTTCAATCCCTTCACAGACTACTTCAAAGCCCAATACTTTCGCCAAATTTAATATAAAGCGGACAATGGCTGCGTCTTTATCTTTTCCGTTGCTGTGGCGAACGAATGATTGGTCAATTTTTAATACATCAATCGGAAATCGTTTCAACTGTCCCATGGAAGAATAACCGGTGCCAAAGTCATCTAAAGAAATTAAAATACCAATCTCGCGCAAGTGTTCGAGTTTTCGAAAAGAGCGCTCGACGTTTAAAATGTTAATATTTTCACTAATTTCTAATGATAATAGTTGCGGTGGGAGTCCTGTTTTTTCCAGCGTTTGAAGGACGACCTTTTCAAATTCTTCACTTTCAAAGAAAGGTTTGGAGACGTTGACGGAGACGATTAAGTCATCAAAACCTTCTTTTCGCCACGCTTGTGTTTCCCGACACGCTTCTTCTAATACCCATTTATCGATATGTTTAATTAATCCTGCCTCTTCCGCTACATCTAAAAAATGAAATGGCGTTAACACTCCTTTTGTTGGATGGTTCCAACGCACGAGTGCCTCTACCCCGTACGGTTGCTCATTATGAAGATTCATTTGCACTTGATAATACACTTCAAATTCATTTCGATTTAATGCTTGACGTAACTCGTTTTCTATAGTAATCTTGGAAAGAGTTTCCACTCGAAACTCGTCTTGAAAGAGCGAAAAAGAATTGCAACCATCTTCTTTTGCGCGGTACATGGCGTAATCTGCGTTTTGGACGAGACTTTCTACGTCTGTCCCGTGTTCGGGATAAAGACTCCCTCCTATGGATGCGGTGATTCGCACTTCTCTGTCCCCGATTTCTACCGGTTGGCTGACGTTATCAAATATTTGCGTTAAGATCGGTTTTAATTTGTGTATCGAAGTGACGGGCTCCAAAATGATCGTGAATTCATCTCCACCAAAACGACTGACAAGCCCGCGATCACAGACGGCATTCTCGAGCCTTTTTCCGATCATCTTTAACAATTGATCTCCGTAGAAATGTCCGATGGAATTGTTTACGTTTTTAAAACGGTCCAGATCTAAAAATAACAAAGCGGTAACTTTGTCCTCTTTTTTTGCTTTTTCCAATAGATTGCTCGCATGTTCCGTAAAATAGTTGTAGTTCGGCAATCCCGTTAAGTTGTCACGATATGCCATTTCTTTCATTCTCTCGTGCTTTTGGATTGTACTTGTGACATCTCGTGTAAAGGCGATGTAGAAACTATTTTCCGGAGTGTCTTTTTTAATATGCGTAATCGTTAAAGAAGACCAAAACTCTTGTCCATTTTTCCGCTGATTTAATAGACGTCCGGTCCATGTTCCTTCTTTCTCTAGCGTTTCCCACATCATGTCGTACATTGCTCGCGGTGTCTTTCCCGAAGCGACGTAGTTCGGGTTTTTGTCAAGTAATTCTTCCTTCGTGTAACCGGTAATTTTTTCATAGGCAGGATTGACCCAAATAATCCGTTGCCGGTCGTCCGTGACGATGAGACCATCATTCATGTGGTCGAACAATTTCATGAGATTTTCTTTGTCGCTAATAAATTGGTGAAATTTCTCGTTATGTGTCATTTTCTTCTCCGTGTTAATTACACGTCCCCCCTCTTAAATTAGGAGTCTACCTCATTTTACCTTATTTTTCTCCTTCTGCCTATATCTATGTCATTTTTCTCTATTGACACGGTGATTTTGCCATATAAGGTCGATTGTCTTAATTTTGTTTTTTCAAAGATTTTTAGAAGGCTTTTTCATTTTTTCCTAGAAAGGTGTATGATGGAGTTGTAGAAAAAATTTATCAAGGAGGTTTTCGCGTGAAACGTTTTATGAAAAGAGCTTTTGCCGGCGCACTTGCATTGACATTAGTTGTGCCAACTTCTGTCAGTGCCGCCACATACAAAGATATCAGTGACGATCACTGGGCAAAAGAAGCGATTGATTACTTAACGGAGGAAGGTCTTGTCAATGGTTTTGAAGACGGGACATTCGATCCGAATGCGCCGGTGAAACGATCCCAAGCTGCATTAATTTTATCCAAAGCATTGGGATTGGAGGCTAATGAGAATGGAGTCACATTCAATGATCTGGACGAAAACGATGCAGTGTATGACGCAGCTGTTGCCTTGGCGCAAGCTGGCATCATGGAAGGAAGAGACGGAAACTTTATGCCAAATGATCCGCTCACTCGAGGTCAAATGGCAAAAGTATTAACAAAAGCGTACGATTTAAATGGAGAAGTAACAGCGTCTTTTGCGGACGTTTCTTCTGACCATTGGGCGTACGAATATGTCGGAATTCTGGCCGCAAATGAAATCACCGGTGGCTATGACGACAATACGTTCCGTCCTAGTAATGAAACGACCAGAGCTCAATTTGCTGTCTTTTTAACGAATACATTGGAAGCGGCAGCAACGGAACCGGAAGCACCTGAAGAGCCGGAAGAGCCTGGAGAAGAAGTCGATGAAGAGATTCTTCAACTGTTAGAAGACGCTTTTGAAGCACAGTTGAATCTTGAGTCTTACACTTTTGAAGGTGATATGGGCATTACGTTAGATTTCCCAATCCCGGATGATCTTACAGAAGAAGAAGCAGAAATGATTGACGAAGCCATGAACATGGATATGGTGATGCGCGGAGCATTTCAAGCAGATCCATTTATCACCGAAGTTGTCATAGAACAAGACATCCCTGCTTTTGGTGAATCCATGGTTCTTCCTAGCATTTCAACAGAAACGAAAAACTATCAATACATTACAGATGCCGCTCTCTTAGGGTATCCAGAAGAATGGCAAGGAAAGTACATTGAAATGGACTATGAAGAAATGTTAGGGGAAGAAATGGACTTTCCATTTACGTATGATGAACAAATGGAGCTCATGAAAGAAATCTATGACGTTTTGATTGAACATATCGGAACAGACTACTTTACGTTGCATGACAGTCATGACGCCATTCCTGGCGATGTGGACTATGAGCAAGTACTTGAATTTACTCTTACGGAAGAAGAGCTCGTAGAACTTTTCACTATCTTTGAAGAAGAGATTATTCCAGTACTGGAAGGAATTTTCTCCAACCCGCAATTGACCAATGCTCTTGGTCTCACTGCTTCTGAAGCAGAAACAATTCAAGCAGAAATGGAATCTGACTTCGAGGAATTCTTAAGCAAATTAAGCTTGGATGAATTTAAAATCATTCAAGCCTTTGATGAAGATGCAAACATCGTCTATGATACAGGCATCATTCAATTCAGCTTTACAGACGGCGAAGAAACAATCACTTTTGGAATTGACTACGGTATGTCTATTAGTAACTTCAACGAACCAGTTACTTTCGAATATGGATTGCCGGAAAATGAAGAAGACATCATTTCATTTGATGAATGGATAGAATGGCAAGAAGAACAATTGGAAGAACTGGAAGACTTTGAAGAAATCGAAGAAGTAGAAGAGATGGAAGACGCTTCCTAAGCAAAATATCATTAAAAGAGAGGTCTCACTAACCACTTGGTGAGTCTCTCTTTTTTTGTGTAAAAATGATGAGACCTATTATTTATTACATCGATGAAAAAAGTGTCGCATGACGTGTTCATACGACGCTTCATTTTGTCAAACAGCAAGTGAAGTGTCGTATGAAAGTCAAAATGGAAGAAATTAGGATGAAAACAAGCCATACGACCAATTATTACGAGAATGATGCCATGAAGTGTCGCATAAAAGGTTCATGCGACCAAATATCGTATAAAATTTCTGCCGAATGGTCTCATGACGGGGAAGTCTTCTCTTATGTCCTGCTTACTACCCGCGGATAGCATTCGGTTTTGGACTCGCGTTTTTCCGTGAGAGACACGGATCGGTTATTTTTGACATTGTTGCATCCGCTCTTGCCACGTATCTTTAAAAAGAGAGAAAAGCTTTTCGTCCAGTGGCAAGTATACTTGCGGCATGCCAACGACTCCTGCTGCTACTTCATACTTATCAAAAATAAAGCCGAGTCGTTTGTTTGCACAGTCAATGTACATATTTTGAAACTGATAGTCCGGGTCACGAAGCCATTTTTCTATTTGGTCTTCTAACAGATAGCCGTCGAGATTTTCGTCTTTTTTAAGCTCTTCCACCACAAGCGGTCGGATGATTTCTCGAGCTTTCACCACGTCTTGAAAAAGATTCGCTTGCTGCATGAATTGGTCTTTTTCCACGTCGGCAAGTAATACGGTGTTGGTATCGTTCCAATTCGCCCCGCCCGTATAAATTTGTTCAGAAAATACGAGGGAATAAAGACCAATACCGCTTTTTAAAATATCAACCGTAATATATAAATTACCAGGGCGTTTACTTGTGACGTGACCGTCAATCGCTTCCAGAAATGCGGTAATTTGCTCTTCCATATACTTTTTCATTTGTGCATTCAACGCATCGGTCGTAAAAATGGGCAGTTGTATATTCATTTCATACAGTTCATCGTTTTTTTGCCATTGAAGCAGTTGAATGTCATCAAACTCTGTTTCTTTCAGTTGGATATCTGCTTCTTTTCCGCTTACACCCTCAGTTGAAAAAAGGATAGCAAACAAGAAAAGAAAGGTGGAAAGGATGATTTTTCCCTTTCGCACTGTTTTTGTCATGAAAATAACCCCTTTCTTCTGTCGCATTGCTTTTAGAGTGCGCCAAAGAAAGGGGCTTTTATACATCTGTGAAATTTCTATACAAAAATAATCCACAAAATGAGGGTTGTAATCATCGCTACAATTCCTTGTAAAAGTGTCGCTCCCGTTTGCGCTTTGTACGCTTGAGTAAGAGTCATGCCACTGAATTCTTTTACCACCCAGAAGTAGCTGTCGTTGACGTGCGAGACAACCATTGCTCCGGCTCCAATCGCCATGACGACAAGCGCCATCGGTATGGCACCAGTAATGCCCGCGTCAACGAGTAAAGGAGCTACGAGGGTAGAAGTAATCACAAGGGCTGTTGTGGACGAACCTTGGGCTGTTTTTAACGCCACAGCAATAACAAATGGAACGAGTAAGAAAAATGCTCCTGTTGCAAATGGACTGTTTCCAAAACTTTCGATGAATCCGCTAATGTTTGTCGTTTGAATGACGGTTCCAAACGCACCCCCTGCACCTGTGATCAACAAAATCGGTGCTGCTTCTTTGATACCGAGACCTATCCAGTCGTTTAACGTTTCTTTATTTAATTTTGGTACGAGGGTGAATGCGAAAAATACACCGATGAGAAGCGCTACGACCGGGGAACCGAAAAATAATAAAATGTCAGCAAAGATCCCACTCCAGCCGGCGAAGCTCGTAATCGAACCAAGAGCAATCAAAACGATAGGAATGACTATCGGTGCAAATGCTTTCGGCGTCGAAGGCATGTCGCCAAACTGTTTCACAACTTCATCATAGCTTATTTCCAACTCGTCTTCCCCTGGCACTTTTATTTTCGTTCCTACTTTGACCGCCCAGAAATAACCAGCCATAATTGCAGGAATGGCAACGATTATCCCGATGATAATAATTGTACCGAGATATTGTTCTGCTCCGATATTGCCCGCCGCTGCAATTGGACCGGGTGTTGGTGGAACGAGCGTGTGTGTCGCAAAAAGTCCGGTGGATAGCGCAATCGCCATCGATGCAACGGCTACTTTTGCCCGTTTTGCTAGCGCTTTCTTTAAGGAAGATAAAATGACGTACCCGGAGTCACAAAATACCGGAATACTAACAATTCCGCCGATGAGACTCATTGCCAGTTGCGGTCTTTTTTCTCCCAGAACTTTTAACACGGAAGCAGCCATGCGATACGCTGCTCCTGTTTTTTCTAAAAACACTCCGATAATCGTACCGAATACAATGACTAGTCCGATACTACCCATTAAATTTCCAAATCCGCCATTTACTGCGTCGACGATTTCAGACAGCGGTAACCCGGCGAAAATTCCTAATAAAAAAGCTGCAATAATCAATGATAAAAACGGATGGACGTTGAGTTTGGCGGTAAGCCCAATGATTAACAACACCGCCGCAATGATGACAAGGACAAGACCGAACCCTTCCATTTTTCAATCCCTCCATTCAAAGGCTTTCATTATTGTATGATGATAAGCAAGTTGTTAATACGCGAACCGTTTGCTCGTAAAGAAGCGTTTCTGCTTGTGCCATCGCTTCGTGAAGCGTCATTGGTTTATTCATGATGGAACTGACGGCACTGAATACTTCGTTTAAGCGAAATTCCGGATCATCAATGGCACCGGATAATAACAATACCGGTTTTTTATGTTTTTTCGCTAAAGAAGCGACATAGCTTGGTGCTTTGCCGTATAACGTTTGGACGTCACTTTTCCCTTCTCCCGTCATGACGAGATCACTGTTTTGAATGGCCTCTTCTAACTGAATCGTCTCTCCAACGAGAGAAGCACCGGAAACAAGGGTTGCACCGATCGCAAGGAATGCCGCTCCCAGTCCACCTGCTGCACCCGCGCCTTCAATCGTTTTCAGCGGTCTACCAAATTGTTTTTCTAAAAGCGTTCCGTAGTTGTCGAGGGCTTGATCCAGCTCTTTTACTTGAGAAGGGGTCGCTCCTTTTTGTGGACCGAAGACGGCACTTGCCCCTAACTCGCCGCAAAGTGGGTTATCCACATCCGACGCTACTTGAATGGTCATTTGTTCAAGACGGGGATCGATACCGCTAACATCCACTTCCGCCACGTGCAACACATCTTTTCCGTACATACCGACAGGCTTTCCTTCGGCATCTCGAAACGTCACACCGAGAGCCGTCAACATGCCGAGTCCTCCATCATTGGTGGCGCTTCCACCCAAACCGATAATCACTTCTTGAAACCCGTCGTCTATCACATGGCGTAGCATCTCCCCTAATCCGTAAGACGTCGTTTCATAAGGATTACGTTTTTCTTCCGGAACTTGCACAAGTCCCGCCGTATTCCCTACTTCAATAAACGCTTTCGGTTCATTTCCGTGGACGCCGTAAGAAGCGCGTATTTTTTCTCCTAACGGACCGGTGATGTCTTTGTGAACGTAATGACCGTTCGTTGCAAAAACAAGCGCTTCCACCGTTCCTTCTCCACCGTCAGCCATCGCTTTTTGAAACACTTCTGCCTCTTTGTTCACCTGTTGGCAAGCAGCCGTCATCATTTCTGCTGCTCTTTTCGCCGAGAGACTCCCTTTAAAAGAATCGGGACAAACGACAATCCGCATAGGTCAAAACTCCTTTTCCTCATTATGAATAGTGTAGAAGGAAATTTGTGAAGAAACAATGAACATAATGAATAAAAAGAAATGATGAAAATTTTTAGAAATTTGTTCATTTGCACAAATTATGTCCCGTGTTGTAACAACAGCCATAACGAAAAAATATCCCGGGCGTTTTTCGGAGACAAACCGACTTTTTTCTCAATCATCTCGAGGCGATAGTTTAACGTGTTGCGATGGATATGAAGCGCTTTTGCCGTGGATGATAATTGAAAGTGTTGGCGAATGTACATTTTTAACGTATGACGATATTCTTCTTGTAATTGGTTTAAAGCTTTGATTTCATCCGCAAATACATGCGTCATTTCTTCTCTTGGAATGTGCGCGGTGACGATTTCCAATTTGTAGTCCTCCACAAGTGCAGGATTTCCTTTCTCTTTTACGTCGGTTAATAATTGTTTCGCGTACATGTACGATTTCCGCATACCGAGAATACCAAGTTCTTTCGTTCCAACCGCAACGGAAAAATCCGCAATGGACAGCTTGCGCACTTGATTCATCGAAGGTTCTTCTTGCTTTAAACAAAGAACGACTTCATCTTTTTGAAATGCGGTGATAAAAAGGATGTCAGGACAAGCCCTTGCAATTTGTCGCTCGATATCCCGGAGATGAAAAGAAGCCCCTTCCCCTTGAATCAGTACGATTTGGTAACGTGCCGCCTCTTCTTCTGGAATGAGCCACTTTCCATCTTCCACTACTTCCTCTTCGTTCACAAGCAACGGATGAAACAATTTTTGCAACCAATGCTGTAACATCTGTTCCGAATGAAACTGTTCCCGCTCTTGAAAAATTTGTTCAATCATTATTTCCACCGTTACTTTTAAAACCTTTGCAATTGGTAGTACTTCTTCCGGTTCTCCCGTAATTCCAAAGACTCCGATAATTTTATCATCAAAATAAAGCGGCACATTCACCCCCTTTTTTGTATTCGGAAACTGATGCTGATTGTTTTCGTCAATGATGACCGTCTCTAACCGTTGAATGACTTCTTGCGCGCCTGAATGAATGTCTCCGACCCGATTGGGATTGGTACTTGCTATCATCATTCCCCGTTTATCCATCATATTCATCGCAAATGGAATATTTTTTTCTAAGCGACGAATGACTTCTTCCGCTAAATGTTGCGTCAAATTCATCCTCCTACCCCCTTTATTTGACGAACTATCCCGCTTCATTATCGTATCATTCCCGGAAAAAGAACGGTGAATCAATTTCCCCCTTCGAAAGGGGCTCATAGACCCTTGCATGAAATGGCTTTCTCCTTCTTTATGCATGTTCTATCGCCATCGTCATATAGTGATATCACTCATTGAAAGGAGGGGTTTGATGGATGGATACGCTATTCAGAAACTTTTACGTTTACAAGGATTGTCGGTGTTCCGAGAGGATGTACCACAGATTTTTCACATTCTCGATACCATTTACGAGTCAGAAAAAGCGACTCTGGCGTTTCCCGATTTGAATGAGGAAGTGCCGATGACGATTGTCGATAAGGAGTTGCTTCAATGAGTGAGTTAGCATTTTATACTGCAAGAGAACTTGCACCTTTGATTCGGGCTTGTCAAGTGTCTCCAGTCGAAGTGACGAATAAACTGTTAGAGCGAATCCAAATGTTTGACCCAACGTTTCGTTCGTATATTACTCCTCTTTTTGATGTCGCGCTTAGACAAGCGAAACAAGCAGAGAAAGAAATCATGCAAGGAGTTGACCGCGGACCGCTTCACGGTATCCCAATTGGCATAAAAGATAATAAATTAACAGAAGGAATTCGAACAACGATTGGCTCAAAGCTGTTTGCGAATTTCGTCCCAAAAGAGACAGCAACCATTGTGACAAAACTGAGGCAGGCCGGCACGATCATGTTAGGAAAGCAGAACATGCACCAGATGGCAATAGGATCCACCGGGACGAATCCATTTTACGGTGCGACAAAAAATCCGTGGAATACTCACTATATGGTGGGCGGGTCGAGTAGCGGGGAAGCAGCGTCTCTTGCGGCAGGGCTTGCAACGCTTGCTACCGGAACAGATACATTCGGAAATGTGTGGGAACAAACCGTACCGTTAAGCGTAAGGGCATAATCCCTTTCGCTTTTTCCTTTTTATAGATACATACATCAAAGATTTTTCCTCAAAATAAAGAAGGATGGAATCGTTCCATCCACCCTTTAAAAGATGGGATGTGAGTGGGAATGAATGTACGTGATGGCATGAAGGATACCATGGACAATAGATGGATGCCTCTAACATCTTTTTCAAGCGGCATTGGACTGGAAGTTACCTCCGATGTTTATTGTTTCACAAACCAAATTGTAAATGTTGTTTTTGTTGGAAATCCGAAAAAACCGCGTGATTGGGTGCTTATTGATGCAGGCATGCCGGAGTCGACGAATGCTATTTTATCCGCCGTGGAGCATCGTTTCGGTGAAAACAGTCAACCGAAGGCAATCATCCTCACCCATGGACATTTTGATCATGTCGGAGCCGTTATTGATTTGGTGCGAAAATGGCAAGTCCCGGTCTATGCCCACAAAAAAGAGCTCCCTTATGTTACCGGACAATCCAGTTATCCGGAACCAGACGGAGCTGTAGAAGGCGGTCTAGTTGCAAAAATTTCCCCAATCTTTCCAAATGAGCCGATAGATTTAGGAGAGAATGTCAAAGCGCTTCCTGCTGACGGAAGCGTGCCGGAGTTGCCCGAATGGCGCTGGCTTCATACACCGGGGCATACACCGGGGCATGTGTCCTTATTTCGGGAAAAAGACCGGATGCTTATCGCAGGAGACGCATTTGTAACGGTAAAACAAGACTCATTATACAAAGTCATTACCCAAGATAAAGAAATAAATGGTCCGCCTCGCTATTTCACACCAGATTGGGAAAGCGCGAAAATGTCCGTCCAGAAATTGCAAAAGTTGCAACCGATAATGGCGGTCACCGGACACGGAGAACCGGTGTCGGGGAAAGAACTAAGAGAAGGGTTAGAGAAATTAGCCAATCATTTTGATGAACTTGCCGTACCGGATGACGGTCGCTACGTCCAGCCGACCCACTAATGTTTTCACCTAGCTTGAAAACGAACTTCAAGCTAGGTGTTTTTGGTGAGCATAGTCGAGTGATCGCTCGTTCGGAGCGCCAGCGCAATTCTGGTGGTAGCATCATCAAGCGTAATAGGTATGATAACTTCGGCGCTTATGACCTATTCAGTAGCGAGAGGGAAAGACGGAGCCAATCAGCAAGCCCTTTTGAAGCGTCAAGACTCCGTTTCTTTTTGTTCATGCGTTAGAAAAAGGAAAAAGAGTGCGCATGTGATGATGGTTGCGATGACAGGTGCAATGATGTCAGCAATCGATGGACCGGTTGTTCCGAGAATGGAGCCGATGATTGTGATGATGATAAGAATGATAGCGCCGTAAATACAAGCTTTCACGTTTTCACCTCCTTCAGTTGCGATCTTGTAAGGCAAAAAGTAATTCTGTTTCGCACGCGACTTTGTCATCCACTTTGGCTACTGCTTTTCCTCGTCCAACTGGCCCGCGCATTTTTGTAATTTCCACTTCAAGCGTCAGTTGGTCCCCTGGTCGAACTTGGGTTTTAAAGCGACAGTTTTCAATTCCGGCAAAGAGAGCAAGCTTATTTTTGTTTTCTTCCTGTTTCAAAAGTGCCACAGCTCCCGTTTGCGCGAGGGCTTCCACGATGAAAACACCAGGCATTACCGGATAGTCAGGAAAGTGGCCGTTAAAAAATTCTTCGTTGATAGAGACGTTTTTGATGGCACGGGCTCGTTTTCCTTCTTCTACCTCTAACACTCGGTCAATCAGTAAAAAGGGATAGCGGTGAGGAATAATTTCTTTTATTTCTTCAATTGTTAGCATCACTTTTTCTTCCTTTCTTATACTGACAACATTCAATTGCCGCTGATAAAATCGTACAAGTCTACCCACGTACGCCAATTGTAAATCGAAAGTGCATCATCCGGTCCTCCTACTATGACGTATCCGACAAAGAGTCCAGTAATGATACAGAAGAAGAAAAAGGCAAGTACGAGGAGCATTTTTTGCCATAACGCAAGGGAACGAAGCCGAAACTTCCGTCTTTGTTTCCTTTTTTCCGCTCGGGTCACTTTTCCTTTTTCTTTCTGATGCGTTTTATCCTGCTCTTCTTCAGTTGTACGTGTTTGAGGTATTTCTTTGTCCGTCATCATGATATTATCTCCGTTTTAAAAAGTTTAGCTACGAACTGAGTTAATGAGCCCCATCATTTGGTCTCCTTGAGAAAGGGCTCGAGCTTGTAAAGCATAGTGGCGTTGGGCTTCTAACATATCCGTCATTTCCTTGGTCAAATCGACATTCGATTGTTCCAATGCTTCTTGCATGACGAGGCGGTCATCTGCTTCCACGTATTCCAAGACATCTGCTTCCGCTAAACCGAGTTCCGCCAAATCCGGGAAGCGAAAACTATTGCCTCCTTCAAGGGCCTCGAGAAGCTGTGGTTTCGTGATGCGAACGAGCTCAAATTCTCCGACAATCACATCTTCTCCGTTTGGAAGGGTTGCTTGAAGCGTTCCGTCAGCAAGTAGCGTAAAATCGCGAGCGCCGGCCGGGATGTCAAACCGTTCTTCAGCGCCGATAAGAAATTCTCCGTGACTATTCACAAGTGTCCAGCCACCGGGATTATCCGGGTCTTCTGTTAAATAAAACGCACCGTCTCGAGAGTAGCGAATATCTCCGTCCGGTCCTTCCACTTGAAAAAAGTAATCTTCTTCCGTAATCGCAAAGTCAAGGGCGCGACCGGTCTGATGAACCGCTCCTTGATCTAAACGCAAGGCGGTTTGTGCCACTTTTGCGCCGGTTCCAACACGAAGTCCGTTCGGCGACAGTCTCCCTGCTTGATTTTCCGGATACCATTGGTTATTCACTTCTTGAAAAAGTAAGTCAGAAAATGTCGTTTCGCGACTTTTATATCCGGTTCGGTTACTGTTTGCAAGATTGTGGGAAATACTATCCAGTTTATGTTGGATTTGATTCATCGTATTCGCTGACGACAGCATCGATTGATACATATGAAAATCTCCTTCACTCTTTGTTATTCATTAGCCAAGACGACCGACTTCGTTTACGGTGCGTTGCATGCTTTGATCATAGGCTTGCATCATGCGCTGATTCGCTTCAAAAATACGATAAGAATTCATCAAATCTGTCATCGTTTCAGCGACATTAACGTTGGAACGTTCCAAAAACCCTTGCGCTAATCGGTATTCCGTCCCCGCTTCCGGGATGCCGCTCGGCAATTCCCCGTCTTCCGAACGAAGGAGGCCATTTCCTTCTTTCACCAATGCGTGGGGATCTTCCGCAAAGGCGACGTCAATTTGTCCAACGAGCGCGCCCGTTTCATCCGTAACTACTCCGTTTTCGTTCACTGTGAAACGCTCACTTCCTACTTCCAATGGTTCTCCGGCACCATCTAAAATGTAGTAACCATCCGATGTTGTCAAAAAGCCCTCGCCATCCACTGTCCAATTTCCATTGCGGGTATAGCGGATTTCGCCGTCTTCATTTTGTGTAACGAAAAAATAAGCTCCTTCCGCGGCCGGTGTCATCTGTAATAGTGCCACATCAGTGGAACGTTCCGTTTCCCGCAAATCTCCTTGGCGAAAGTTCATCGTCCGCTCTTGCATGTAAACCCCCGTCGCTAAGTCTCCAATGGGCGTAGAGGTACGATGAGGCGGAAAAGACGACGTATTTCGCGCTTGAATGAGCAATTCCGGAAAAGTGCGAATGGAACTTTGGTCTTCTTTATACCCTGGCGTTTGGACGTTTGCCAAATTATCCGTCAGCATTTCAGTTTTTCGTTGTTGGGCAATCATTCCGGATGCGACTCCGTAAAAACCTCTTAACATACGGTTACTCTCCTTTCCAACCCCGTTAAATTTTCACTTTTTTATTGGACATTTTGTCGAGATTATCAAGCATAATCCCAGTGCCATTCGCCACACAGTGCATCGGATCTTCCGCAACAAGAACAGGGACTTTTAATTCTTCCGCAAGGAGTTCATCAATCCCTGTTAAAAGCGCTCCTCCTCCGGTTAAAAACACTCCGCGATCAATAATATCCGCTGATAATTCCGGTGGCGTTCTTTCTAAGACGTTTTTAGCAGCTTGGACGATGTGATTGACAGATTCCATCAACGCGTCATATATTTCTACCGATGTAATCGTAATCGTCCGCGGCAAGCCGCTTACCATGTCACGACCACGAATATCTAAATCTTTCGGTTCTTGTTCTTTCCCATTCGGAGCGACGGTAGCAACTTCTGTTTTCACTGTTTCCGCCGTCCGTACACCGACAAGAAGCTTATATTCCTTTTTAATGTAATTTAAAATATCTATGTCAAACTGGTCACCTGCTGTTTTAATTGACGTCGCCGTAACGATGGATCCCATCGACAACACAGCAATATCCGTCGTACCGCCACCGATATCTATAACCATGTTCCCACTCGGTTGGAAGATATCCATTCCGGCTCCAATGGCTGCCACTTTCGGTTCTTCTTCGATAAAAACATTTTTCCCGCCGCTTTTTTCCGCCGCTTCGATGATCGCTTTTTGTTCTACCGACGTAATATTTGTCGGACAACAAATGAGAATACGTGGTTTAGAGAGCATACTCTTTGCGTTTACTTTTTTTAAAAAATGACTCAGCATCGCTTCGGTATGGTCAAAATCTGCAATGACCCCATCTTTCATCGGACGGATGGCGACGATATTTCCCGGTGTTCTACCGACCATTTGGAAAGCTTCTTCCCCCACCGCAAGGACTTGTTTTGTATTATTGTCAATAGCGACGACCGCCGGCTCATCTAGTACAATTCCTTGTCCTTTAATATGTACGAGCACATTTGCAGTACCTAAGTCAATACCGATATCTCTTCCGAACATTCCTTTTTTTCCTCCTTCAATACATTGACAACCGTTTCGTCTATCGCGTCCTTCATCGCCTCCATTCATCCGTTTCCAGACGAGAAAAACTCACCGACGAAAAAATGCCGAAATTAACACCGTTGTTAATTTCGTTCTTCGCGCGACATGTGACCCGGGCGCCTCTCTCTTTTTGCGACGTTCGACCTATTCTCTATCATTTTCTCTATCGTCAAATTCTCTATATAGTCGATTCATCTTAATACATTATTCTACCATATTCGTCATGAAAGAGAAATGCTTCTCTTACTTTCCAATGAAGAGAAATGAAACCGTCTTTTCGATGGGCATCATGGATGAAGGCTGTCTCAAAAGAGTGCGGAGAGCCCTTTGGAGACAGCCTTCTTATTTCATTATTCAGACATCTTGTTCGAAGGAAGCGTTAGATGGAAGGTTCTTTTTCGGTTTTCGCTCTTTTTTTTGAGTATTTATTCTTCGTTGCTTCTCCGCCACGAATGTGTCGAATCGATTTATGATAATCAAGAATGGCCTTCACTTCTTTCGCTAACTCCGGATGAATGTTTGGTAGCCGCTCTGTTAAATCTTTATGCACTGTGCTTTTCGATACTCCGAATTCTTTTGCTATTGTGCGGACGGTTTTGCGAGTTTCCACAATATACCTTCCCATCTTGATCGTTCGTTCTTTGATGTAATCATGCACACCACTCGCCTCCCACTCTCTTCTTGGTGATTTAGTACAGTTTATTAAAAGAGGGGGCGAGATATACCAAAAACTCTGATAGGACAAGGGATTCACCGATTTTTGTCTAAAAAACCCCGTCTTTTCAAAAGACAGGGGTGACGGTGCCGTATTCATTCCGTTTTATATTGATAAGATCAAGGACGGTTTTCTTTCCTTTCTTTTCAATGTGACGAAGTAAAGCGACAAGTAAATGGGCTGTTGTTTTCGCATCTCCAAGGGCACTGTGACGTTGAAACGTTGTCGTGTGATATCGTTTGGCGTAATGCTCTAAATCACATATATCTCCTGTTGGATTTAAAAAGCCAATTAAATCTAACGTATCGATTCCCATTGGTTCAGCGAAAGTATATTTTTCTCGTTGCAATTCTTTCTTTAATACCATCACATCAAAAGATAAATAATGACCTCCCCAGCCATCGCTTTTTTCCCTTTGCATAAATTGATAAAAATCGTGAATTGCTTCAAAGGCAGGGGGAGCATCTCGTACATCTTCTTCTTTAATTCCCGTCAACTCCGTAATATGGGGAGGGATCTCGCGGGATGGATTGACAAACGTATGGAACGTTTTATCCGTCACTTCCAATCCTTCTACTTGTACCGCTCCAATTTCAATAAGACGGTCATTTTTTTGAATCGAAAACCCGGTCGTTTCTGTGTCAAAAACGGTAAACGTCAACTCGGACAAGGGGGTGTTCATGGATACCGGTTGCGCCATGTGAAAATGTCGGTTTTTTTTCTTCCAAAACATAAACATAAGCCCTAACTCCCTTCTCTCCCGATGCTTTCGTAAGTCTTTACAACATACCGAAAGCATTTTTCATATAGGCCTGTAATGTTCGAATGGTTTTCAATGCAATCATAAGTGCTTCTTTATCTCTTGATCTCATATGAATAAATTTAATTTCACTGCTGTTTGTTTCCCCGCGTTCATATCGTTGCCATGATTGCGTCATACGAATGCGTAAAATCGTTTCATAGGCAAATAATAGTTCGTCAGCAAAAGAGGCAGTAAACACTTCTTTCTTTTCTAATTTTTTCACCATGTCGTACGGTGTCATTCCGTAAACTTCATGCTTTGCTGCTAAGATTTGGAGGGCGTGGTGAAACGGAAAAAGCGCATGCTTTTTTATATCCATTCCGGTTCGTTTTAAGCGAAACAATGCACGTATAGGATGATCCAAATTCGGAATGGAATTACTTAATTCAATTTCAGCTGCACGAAATAAAAAAATTTGTGATTTTTCAAATTTTTTCGCAACCATTTTGACAAAGTCATCGTGCAACTGTTCATCTCCATGGAGATAGCGAAAAGATAAAAAGTTGTTGGAAAGTAAAATATTTTCATTGGTCGCTCTAAGTCCCCATGTATGAAGCCGGCTTTCCCAATTGGTGATGGACCCGCGCCAATTTTGTTCACTTGCCATCATGTTTCCGTCGCAACGTTTATAGCCTGCTCTTTCCAACCAAAGAACAATGGCGTTACCGAGCTTACGAAAGTACATGGAAATCCGATCTTTGTCTTCTTGTTTTTCCGGATCATGGTAAACGAGAAAATGATCTTGGTCGGTAAACATAAATTGTTCCGCTCGTCCGGCACTTCCCATTAAATAAAAGGCATATGGAACAGGCGGCTTTCCGTAATCTTTTCGCGTCTCTTCTTCCGCCATTTTCACACATTGTTTAATGAGCCGATCATTGAATTCGGTAATAATTTTCAACGTGTGAAAAGCAGGAATTTCATCTTCAATTAAATTGCCGAGCACCGCGTAAACTTTGTCTTTGATTGTCGGAAGAGTTTCTTCTGTGACGTGTTCAATCTCTTGTATAATGTTGAACTTACCGCGGTGTTGCTTTTTTAATAAGTCTGATAAAGTAATCATCCCGACCACTTTAGTCGGATCATCGTCTTCTGTCACCGGTAAATGTTTCACACCTTGCACGAATATATTGGCCATCGCTTCGTAGTAATAAGCGAGCTTTGAAATGACAAGCGGGGAAGCAGTCATCACATCTTTTGCTGTTCCTTCTTTCTCTATACCAGCTGCAATCACTCGCTTCACGAGATCTGTTTCTGTAATAATACCAACGAGACGATTATTTTCTTCTACTATGACCGAACTCGCATTATTCGACGTCATCCGATAAGCGACTTCCGACAACGGAGTATCCACATTTACTTTCACCGGGGGCGCTGTCATGATGTCTTGAACTCGCTCTATAAAAGGATCACTGTCTCCCCATTGACTCGCAAGATAAACTTGTTCCGCAAGAGACGCATAAATATCACGGAGGCGGATGGAAACTTGTCGCAAAATGTAGTCACGAACGTGATCGTGCTCCCAACGCTTTTCAATGATGTGATACGGAATACGGAGACAAACAACATTTTCCACTGCCCGAACTTCAACGGTATGGGAATATTCTTCTCTTTTCGGCTCCCCGAGAAAATCAGCCAAACTAGAAAGCCCCACCATTTCACCCGGTTCCACCACTTCCAACACTTCCGCCTCATTGCTGCGACCGCGGACGGTCACATATACTTCCGCCATTCCTTCCAATATTAAAATAAGCCCTTCTCGCAAGCTTTTCGAATATAAAATGTGGTCTCCCGCTTCGTATCTTTTCACTTGACAATCTTCCATGAATTCCGTAAACGCATCCTCACTTGCCCCGGAAAAGAGAGGATGCCGTTGAATATAATTCGTCCACGATGCTAAATCCTTCCCCATCACACATCGTCCCCTCTGCCAAAACAAAAGTTACAAAATGAAAGCGCTAACAATGTCATGAAAAAAGAAACGTCATCTTATAGGGCGAAAGAATGAATACAGTTTACAACAGACTGTTACTTGCAGCACTTATCTAATTCACGCAAACCAAAGCGTTATCAGTATTGCCTGAAGATTTCAAACTGTTATAATACACATTATTACAAACTGAAAGGAAAAATGCAAGAAAAAAGGGTTAGAAGTTTGTGGCAAGTTTTTCTCGATATCCTTCTCACACAAGTATTTCCGGCACCTAATTTTTGTACGCATATTTAGGCAACCGCTTCGGTGCGGAGACGAAGAAAGGACGAGGACAAAAGTATGGCCTTTGACTTTTGATTTGTATTGAATGGAAAAAAATGTAGAACAAGACGGGTCGCCGTGACAAGCGCTGGAAAGGCGCTGATAGAAGACGCTCTTTGGCTTCTCAGCGACCCGAAGCGAACTCGAGCGTGGGCGTGTAGGTGGAAAGCGACTGAACGAACGCGGGGCTATGGAAGGGATGTCACTTACAAGTAGAAGGTTCATGCGACCACTTTTGAAGTATGAAACCGTCATAAGACAATTATTTTCCTTTCTTAGGAGTAACGGGTCACATGAAACGGTCATGGGACACTTATTTTCTTTTCTTAGCAGTAAAGAGTCGTATGAAACGTAAAATAAGCGTTTCACTTCCATTTATTCTCTTTTTTGCTTGCTATACGACACTTATTCAGGATTTTGATGGAATAAACGTCGCATGGAGCTTTTATGCGACGATTCAATGTTCTTTTTTGCTAAAAATGCGTCGTATGAAGCAATTTTTCGCCTTTGTATCACCTAATTTTCCCCATTTCTTCTTTCATGCGACACTTCAACAGAACTTTTGCGTCAACAGTGGTTCCATGAAAGGATCATACGACATCTCATTTCACTTTCCGAGTAAAGATTGGTCGTATGAACCGAAATCTTAAGCATCAATCACGTAATTTTTCTCATCCTCCTCTTTCATACGACACTTTTTTCCCATTTCTGCATAAAATCAGTCGTATGGCACTTGGAATAAAGGAACTGTCCGCAAATAAGAACGATCGCGTGAAAACGTACACTTGTAAATTACCCACGAGGCTGTTAATAAGTCCTGAAAAATAAATCGAGCGTTCCTTTCAACAATCATTTAGCGCTGAAATGGTGCCATACATCGTGCATGGGTTACTTTCACAATGGTGTTTGCCATGATCCATTCATCGCTTGTTTCCACAAACTATTTTTGAATGAAACGATGGCATGACCCATCCATGGCTTGTTTCCACAAGCAATACTTTGATGAAACGATGGCATGACTATCCATGACTTATTTCCATCAACAATTTGGTGTTGGAAACATGCCTATTCGGCCAAAAGACGTTTCCAGAAGCAATTTTTGATGAAGCGGTAACAAAAAATGTCCAAAAAGTCACCAAGCATGACTTTTTGGACAGCTCCTTGTGTTTGATGCGGGGGGAATTCTTTTTTAAGACGCATCATCTTCTTCAGCAGGCTCTTTCTCACTTGTTTCTTCTTCCTTATTAGAGGAATCGTCTTCTTCCTCTTCTTCTGTTAACTCGTCTTCACTTGGAATTCCGATGTCTTCCAGTGACTGATGGAAGACGTCCGTTGGGTCAATTGGTTCTCCGTCTTTTCTTACTTCAAAGTGTACGTGGACACCGGAGTCTTTGTGGTAGAGACTACGTCCTGCCATGCCAAGGACCGTTCCTTGTGTGACGGTATCGCCTTCTTCTACTTGTAAGTCTTCTAAGCTTTGATAGACAGTGACGATGCCGTTGTCGTGTTTCAATTCAACGACATGGCCAAGAATGTCATCTTTTTCTGCTTTGACAACTTCACCAGTAACAGCGGCGGTGACTTCAAAAGTCTCATCACTTTCACGAGCAATACAGACCCCTGTATTTTGATAGTACATATTGTTGTAATATACAAGTGCGTCTTGTTGTTCTTCTAAGGAAGCTTCCGGGTCATAAAAATGGTGAATGATTTCTACACTGTCTTCGTCTGCCACCGGCATTTGCAATGTTTCATCTCTAGCAGCGGTTGGGAAACTGTCTTCCCCGCCCTCAAAATCATCCGAAGCGCCGTCCCACTCTCTTTCCATCTCAAAGTCTTCTTCATCCGCTTGATCCATAGATGTTGGACTTTGAATAAGAAAATATGCACCTAAAAGAACCGCACAAACGGAGAGATAAAGAGCAGGCCAAAACCATGGCTTTTTCGATAATTTGCTCCAGGTCGTCTCACGCTGTTTTTCTTCTTTCATTCCTATCACCTCAGCACCCATTGTGAGCAGATGTGAGGAAATTTATACCTATTGTCTAAAAAATTTTTACTTTTTCCTTACAGCGTGACAATTTCGACCCCTTTGAAATAATGTTTCACAATATCTGTATATTGTTTCCCTTCTTCTGCCATGCCAAGTGCTCCGTATTGACTCATTCCAACTCCGTGACCCCAACCTTTCGTATGGAATATAATGTCATTTCCCGCTCGTTCCATTTCAAAATCAGAAGAATCAAGCTTTAATTTCTCCCGCACTTCCCGTCCGGTAAATGTATCATTTCCTATCGTTACTTCCTTCACTCTTCCACTGTTCGTCCGAGAAATAATCTCTCCCACAGATGTGGATGCTATTTTTGTACCGAGCCGTTCTTCCACGGTTGCAATCGGTATTTTTTTTGAATTATGATACCGCGGGGAATCCGTATCCCATGGACTTTCGACACTTTGCAAATAAGGTACCGGATTTTCCCAATAATCTTCCGCATTTTCTGTGTAGCCATTACTTGTCGAAAAAAAAGCGGCGGTAATGAGCTCTCCCTCATACGTTAACACTTGCCCTTTTGTCGCCTCCACCGCTTCTTTTACCCGATTTATTTTCCACTGATAATCCTCTCCCCATAATTCTTTTAATTCCTCTTCACTGTGATATACTTGATGCGTTTCTGAATCCGTCACAAAAGCTCCTTCCGGTAAATCAATGTCGGTCGGTTCAGTGAACTGTTTCACAGCATACGTACGAGCTGTGAGTGCTTGCGCTTTTAAAGCTTCTATTTCAAATTCAGCAGGCATTTCAGAAGCGACGACACCGACGACATAATCTTCTAATTCCACTTCTTCCACTTTTTCCATCTCCGTTCGAAACACAGAAATGACCATCGGCTCATCAGACCGAATAATTTCTGTCGCTTCTCGATCTTTTGTTTCGGAAGTATTTTGCTGATGTTCTTCTTGAAAAAGAAGAACAAGAAAGACAGGAATGGAAAAAAATACAATCATGCAAAGAATGAAATAAAGCAGCCACCGCTTCAACGTCCCACTCCTCCTGTCATCTATAAGGTTGTCTTGTACAATGTATGCGACGAAAGAAACTCGTATGAGTGAGAATGGCGATAAAGAGGTAAAGCCAGCTTGAAAAAATCCAAGCTGGCTTTGTTTTTAAGATCTGTTTAAAATTTTTAAAATGATACTTAAAATAACAATGAAAATAATTGCTCCTAAAAGTGCTGGAAAGACATAAATATCTTGAAATTCAGGCCCCCATTCTCCAAATAGCAAACTACCTATCCAAGAACCGATGACACCAGCAACAATGTTTCCGATAATGCCCCCGGGAATGTCTTTCCCAAGAATTAAACCAGCAATCCAACCGATAACCCCACCGATAATTAAAAATAAAATAAGACCCATCCACTTCACTCCTTTTCTAAGTTGTCTTAGAAGTATATTAAGCACTTCCCTCTTTTTTGACTGTTTGAACTCTTTTATTTAAAAACAGGAAAAACGACGCGTATCATTTTTCCTGTTTATCTTTGTGAAAAGGTCTATTTAAAGCGTGTCCAATCTGAAGGTGAAAATATAAATCACGGAATGGAACGATTCTTTAGTAAGTTTAAACTAGTGTTAGCGCGGAGACATGCCCTCTAACTGATCGTATTTTTGGGATGAAATGAGCACGGCTAAGCAGGAAACAAGACATATTCAGTACATATGCTTAGCTATACGAGTGGTTAGTTCAGAACGTAGCAGCATACAGAGAGCAAATTCCAACTTTTTAGAGCAACGAAATGAAGTGCTGCAATGAGAAAAGCAACCTGGACGGAGATAGGAGGGGCACCGATATGGAGTGCTACAATGAGAGCCCTGTCCTCCCAAGAGTTATGCAGATTCCAATATTTTGAACTACTCCCACTTTCGCTTCGCTTAGAAGTGGGAGATTCCTACGAACTTCGCTCTATCGAGCGAATATTTAGTAGGCTATCCCCGTAGTTCCTACGGTTAATCGCAAGGCTTCCTTGCGAAGA
>NZ_WKJG01000021.1 GCF_027853235.1 Aliibacillus thermotolerans | reverse complement strand
AGGGTACCTACGAACCAATGCCCGTCCGCAGAGTCGAAATCCCGAAACCTGATGGCGGCGTTCGGCTACTAGGTATCCCAACCGTGACGGACCGTTTCATTCAACAAGCGATCGCCCAAGTCCTATCGCGGATATACGACCCAACGTTTTCCGAGCATAGTTACGGCTTCCGTCCAAATCGGAGTGCCCATGATGCAGTAAGGAAAGCGAAAGGCTATATCCAGGATGGGTACAGATGGGTAGTAGACATGGACCTGGAAAAGTTCTTTGATAAGGTGAACCATGACCGACTCATGAGCACACTTGCGAAAAGAATTACTGATAAACCATTATTAAAACTTATCCGCAAGTATTTACAAGCTGGCGTCATGATTCAGGGCGTGGTTTCCAAAGAATTAGAATCCAGAGGACACAGATTCGTCCGTTATGCGGATGACTGTAATATCTATGTAAAGTCAAAACGTGCAGGTGAACGTACGATGGCGAGTATCCAGCGTTTTATTGAGGAAAAACTCC
>NZ_WKJG01000020.1 GCF_027853235.1 Aliibacillus thermotolerans | reverse complement strand
GAGTCAATTTCATAATTGCTCTTTTTAAAAATACACAGATATACAGAATTTCTAAATTGTATTTTTAAAAACAGAAATCATGAAGCATTTTGTTGATTCAATTGTGCATTAATACGATCTGCTGCGAGTTTTGAAGCGTTGTAAACAAGTGTTACGATGTCAAAGTGAACTTTCGCACGTTTTCCTGTACGATAGCGAACATTGTTAAGCTGAAAGAACTCCTTAAGATAGGAATTCACACGTTCTACAGCGGTGCGACGTTTGAAGATGTTTTTCCATGCTTGTGAACCACGCGCTGGTGCGGTATATCTTCGCAGGTCTGTCGTGATTTTCACTTTATAAACCTTTTGGCAAATCCCTTCGTTAGCTAGTGGACATTCTTTACACTCTTTCGGACTTGTATATTTTAAGGTTTCGTATTTCTTATCGAAGCTATCATAACGATAGGAGTGCTCTCTAAAACAAGTGGGGGCAAAGTGTTTATCAAAACCGATGGGTTCCCTTTCGTTTCGCTTATTGTA
>NZ_WKJG01000019.1 GCF_027853235.1 Aliibacillus thermotolerans | reverse complement strand
CCAATATTTTACCAAAAGAATAGGTGTCTTTCTTTATGTTTTAAAAAATGTCAAATGATAATTTTGTACTTCCCAAAACCATTTACATCAAGCATTTAAACAAGATTTTGGACTGCGAAAGCTGAGTTTAAAAATTAAAAAGAGGATTACTAAAATTAGAGTGCGGCATAATTACTACAATTTATTAACAAAGTTTTATACATTATTTAGTGACTAAAATGAAAAAAACGATCCAAAAAGGAAAGATTTATTAAAATTGAACCATAAAATTTCCTAAAATAAAAGGAACCATAAAGTTTCCAAACGGAAATTTTATGGTTCCTGTCACAACAGTTCACTCGAATTCTCTAGCTATGTATTGGTGGAGACGGTGGGAATCGAACCCACGTCCAGAGATATCGCCACTTAAGCGTCTACGAGCGTAGTCACTATATTATCTTTCGCCATTGTCTCAGCCTAGTGACGGGCTTGAACAAGGCTAGTCTGATTCGTCTCTTCTGCCGACCTCAGACTGCGGCCGGACAGCGTAGCCCACTAATGAGTGAGACCCTCTATCTCCACATGGGCGATGGAGAAGAGGATCCGCTCATAACTGCTTACGCAGCTAAAGCGAGGTTTTCTTCAGATTTGCCAGTTATTATTGGCGTAGGCCTTTTTCGAGACTGCCTAGCTCGGCTCGCAGCTTAAGCTCGATCTATCCCTGTCGAAGCCAAGTCGTCCCCATAGAAGATTGGATATATATTATAACATAAAGAATGAAAAACGCAAATATCGTCCCTCTATGTCCTTGTGCTCACAAAAATGTCAAGGTTCTATCCATAACTATCTTGGCAAATAGATGTTCAAGACGAAATTTACATTTCGGATGTCGCATGATTCTCCCTCTTCTCTCATACAATGAGTGTATGGAGAGGATACGTCATGAGAAAACGGAGATATCGAAAAAGCCATCGCCCGTGGTCATTTCGCACGAGTTTACTGATTTCCGTATTAATTTTTATTTTATTAACGATTCAAGGACTTTGGCTTGTCCATAAACAAATTGCTCCTACCTTACTTGAAATTGCTAATTTAGAAACACAAAAAATTGCTACTTCGACGATTAATCATGCAGTAGCACGCACGATTGAAGATGTGGATATGAGAGAATTAATTGAGATTGAAAAAGATGAAAACGGTGATATTTCATCCATCGGTTTTCATAGTGATGTCTATAATGCGGTGGTTACAAATGCCGTGACGGAAGCTCAACATTACTTAATGAGAATGGAACGAGGAGAGGTGCCTGAAGCAAGCTCTCACATCATCGCTCACTCTACTGCCGGAGAAGAAGGGGCCCTCTATAGCATTCCATTAGGAAGGGTTACGAACAATGCGTTATTGGCACAATTAGGTCCACTTATCCCGATTGAATTAACAGCAATTGGAGATGTGGATGTGGACTTGAACGAAGAAGTAGTAGAAAAAGGGATTAACAATACTTGGGTGCGTGTATCTCTTAATTTGAAAGTGGACGTAAGAGTGATTATTCCTTTTGCAACAGATCAAAATGTCGTGACTACGACAGTTCCTGTCGGAATGATGTTCATCCCGGGAGAAGTGCCTCAGTTTTACAGTGAAGGGGAAGGTGGCTCGCCTGCGTTTTTACTAGAAGAGGAAAAGAAAGAATAAAGGAGAAGCTATTCCCCTTTCATGCTTCGGCGAATAGCGCGATCCATTTCTCTTTTAATATCTTTCTGTTTGATTGCTTCCCGCTTGTCGTATTTTTTCTTCCCCTTTGCAAGTCCGAGAAGCACTTTTGCCACACCGTTTTTCAAGTATACTTTCAGCGGAATAAGCGAGTAACCCGCTTGTTGGGTCTTGCCTATCCATTTATTTATTTCATGTTTATTCAAAAGCAATTTCCGCGTACGAAGGGGATCATGGTTAAATTGATTCCCTTGTTCGTATGGGGCGATATGAGCATTGTGTAAGAACACTTCTCCATTTTCAATTCTCGCAAAGCTATCTTTTAAGTTTATCCGCCCCGCACGAACAGATTTGATTTCTGTTCCTTTTAATACCATACCTGCTTCAATGGTCTCTTCAATAAAATAATCATGACGTGCTTTTTTATTTTGTGCTAGTACTCTTCCTTCCGTTTTTGCCACTGTTCTCGACCCTCTCTATTCTTTAAGAAAATCCGTTTCCTTATATCTTTTCATCGTAGCAATAGAAAGAAGTGGCGTCAACATAGCTATTTCTTCTTTTTCGGGATATTGACATAAAAAGGAGTGTGGTCTTTTTTCTTTCCTTTTTGCCGTCCTTTTTTTGTTTCGATTACTGTCGGACGGTCTTTTTTCTTGCGTTTTTTTCGCGGCTTTGCATCAACTAAAATAAAGTCAATCGCTGGCTCTTCTATGTCCACATTCATCACTTCCACTTCTACTTCATCCCCAATGCGGTACATTTTCCCTGTTCGCTCTCCAATTAATGCATACGCTTTTTCATCAAAATGATAGTAGTCATCGGTTAAATAACTCACGTGGACAAGGCCTTCTATTGTATTTTCTAACTGGACAAACATACCGAAATTTGCTACACCACTAACAATCCCTGTAAATGTCTCCCCAACTTTATCTTCCATATATTGCGTTTTTTTCAACTCATCTACATCTCTTTCGGCATCAACGGCACGGCGTTCCATTTCAGAAGCGTGCTTCGTAATTTCCGGCAGTTTCTCTTTCCATTCAGATTGCCGTTTCGAATCGATATATCCTTTCATGTTCTCCCGAATGAGACGGTGAACAATCAAGTCCGGATAGCGACGTATCGGAGAGGTGAAGTGCGTATAAAATTCCGATGCAAGACCGAAATGACCAACATTGGTCGGATCATACTTTGCTTGTTGCATCGACCGTAGTAACACCGTATTGATGACTGTCTCCTCTGGTTCCCCTTTCACTTCTTCTAATACTTGTTGGAGTGAACGAGGGTGAATCATATTGGCTTTTCCTTTTACGACATATCCAAAGGAAGTTATGAATTCTAAAAAGCTTTCCAATTTTTCCGAATCAGGGTCTTCGTGAATGCGATAAACAAACGGCAGTTTCAACCAGTGAAAATGCTCCGCGATCGTCTCATTGGCACAAAGCATAAATTCTTCAATGATCCGTTCGGCAATCGAGCGTTCAAGTACCACCACATCCGTCGGTTTCCCATCTTCGTCCACTTCTACTTTCGCTTCTTTGAAATCAAAATCAATTGCACCGCGCCGAAAGCGTTTCTCTCTTAAAAGAAGCGCTAATTCTTCCATTTTTTCAAACATCGGCACGAGAGATTTGTATTTTTCCCGTGTTTCTTCATCTTTCTCAACTAAAATCAGACGCACTTCATCGTATGTCATCCTTTCCTTTGAGCGGATGACGCTTTCAAAAATATCATGGGAGATCACTTCTCCTTTTTGATTAATCTCCATGACACAAGATATAGTGAGCCGGTCGACATTCGGATTCAAACTACAAATCCCATTCGACAAACGATGGGGAATCATTGGAATGACACGGTCGGTTAAGTAGACGCTTGTCCCCCGTTCATACGCTTCTTTGTCAATGGAGGATCCTTCCGTAACATAATAGCTTACATCCGCAATGTGTACTCCTAATTCAAAATTTCCATTTTCTAACTGTTTTACTTGCACAGCGTCGTCTAAATCTTTTGCATCCGCTCCGTCTATCGTCACGATAGTCTCATCTCGTAAATCTCTTCTTCCCCTGATCTCTTCTTCTGTGATCTCATCGGGAACTTGCTGCGCATCATTGATCACTTCTTCCGGAAATTCACCAGGAAGCCCATGGGTATGGATAATGGAAAGAATGTCGACACCCGGGTCATTTTTATGCCCTAAAATGTTCACTACTTTTCCTTCTGCACTCAAACGCCCTTCCGGATATTTCGTAATTTCAACAACAACTTTATGGCCATCCACCGCCCCGTTTTCTGCGTCTTCCGGAATTAAAATGTCGTTAGGAATATGCTTGTCATCTACTTCCACCATCCCGTAAGAACGGTATTTCACGTAGGTACCGACCACTTTTTCCGTTCCTCGCTCTAGTATCCGGACAATCGTTCCTTCCGGTTTAGAACCGGAGGATTTTCTTTGTACGCGAACAAGGACGGTATCGCGATGCATGGCTCCATTTAGCTCAACGCCCGGGACAAATATATCATCCTCTTCTTTATTTTCCGGTAAAATAAACGCAAAGCCCCGCTGATGGGTTTGTACAATCCCTTTGACAAGATTCATCTTTTCCGGAATTCCGTAACGATTGCTACGGGTTCGTACAATCTCTCCTGCGTCTTCTAACTCATTTAATAAAATCATCATTTGCTTTGTTTCTTCCGAAGAGTGCCAATCAAATGCTTCTTGAATTTCTTTCACCGACATCGGTTTTGTAGCATCTTCTTTCATATAATGAAGCAACTGTTCTCTCTGTATTTCATCCATCCTTCTTTCATCTCCTTTCCCCTGTTGTTTATAATGAACTGTATCAACAATTTATTGTTCCCAATCCAATTGTTCTAAAAACTGATAAATGTCTTCATGTAATTGATCTCTTTCTTCGCCCATGGTAATGACGTGGTGAGAGTTTTCATACCATTTTAATTCTTTTTCATCGGAAGCGATACCTTCATAAATAATCTCGGCGCTTTTTAACTCTACCATTTCATCGAGCTTTGCTTGTACGATCAGTGCGGGAGCATCGATCAAATCTAGCGAATCCCGCACTTCTTCAATGAGCTCACTAATCGATTCAAGCGTATCGATTGGTAACTTTTTAAAATCGTTCATTTCTTTTTCTACTTGTTCTTTTGATTTGTTCTCTAATTGTTTGTATTCTTTTGCGTATTGCAAAACTCCTTGATACAAACGGTCGACGTTCCTTTTCGTCGTCATTGGAGCACACATCGGTACTAATCCTTTAACGTCATAGGTCGAAGCAGTCTTTAACGTGAGCAATCCCCCAAGAGACAGTCCAATGACCGCAATTTCTTTATATCCATCATTTTGTAGTTTTTGCCAAGCATTTTCCACATCTTGCCACCAATCAAACGGAGATGTTTCCATTAATTCTTCGGGAGGCACGGCATGCCCTTTATAAATTGGAGCGTGACACGTATACCCTCTCTTTTGTAAAAATCGTCCGAGCATACGAACGTCTGCCGAAGAACCTGTAAAGGCATGTAATAATAATACCGCCCTTTTTCCTCCTTCAAACGTAAACGGTTTCGGTGGTACTATTCTCATTTTGATGTTCCCCTTTCTCTCTTGTCTTATTCAATGCTTTTTAACACCATCGTTGATTTTTCTATGTCCGTCATTAGAAATGTTTCGACGTCATTCATTACTTGTTCTCTATTTTTATCGTATAACAAAAAATGTTTCGATTCTTGATACAGGTGTAGTTGTCGTATCGTTTGATTCATTTCTTCATAAATAAAAATAGCACTTTTCTTCGGAACAATCCCATCTTCCACTCCTTGACCGATAAAAACCGGAATTTGAACAGTAGAGATAAACGGAGTAATTGTTTTTACAAGCTTTTGAAATTGAGTGAGTGCACGAACAGGGGTTTTTATTTTATCATGGAGAAAACGATAATACGGATGTTCTTTCATTTGCCCTTTGATTCCATATTCAACTAGATGAACAACATCTTTCATCAGTTGTCCTGCATTGAAATACTCGGCAGCCGCTCCAAGTAACACTAATTTTTCAACCTGATAACGAGCTGCTAAATACGTGGCGAGCAGTCCACCCATGGAAAAACCAATGACAAATACTTTTTCACAGCGGTTAAGCAATTCTTGGAGCGCAATGTCAGCTTTTAAAATCCAATTTTTATAAGACGCTTCTTTTAACTGTTCAATTGCTTCATGCCCCGGTAACACAGGAGTATATACGAGCCAATGATACTTCTGTTTTAAACGTTCTGCGAGCGGCTCTAATTCCCAAGGAGAGCCGGTAAATCCATGAAGACATAAACAACCAATTGTTTCTTTATGTTTTACCATGATTCATCCCGCGCTTTCTCGTCTCTTCCTCTATTTTTCTCTTAAAACAGGAAAGAAGCAGCCGATTCCGCTGCTTCTTCCATTTCTTTATAAAAAATATGCAAGCAACACGGTCAACACAAAAAATAAGATGGCAAGAACTACTGTTGCCCGCGTCAAAAATGCTTCAATTCCACGCGCTTTTTGTTTTCCCATCAATTGTTCGGCCCCTCCGGAAATCGCCCCGGAAAGACCTGCACTACGTCCGGATTGAAGTAGTACAACGGCAATGAGCGCAATCGAAACAATGATTAGTAGCACATAAAGTAACGTCTCCAAAACCACACCTCCGACTGGTTCGGTTGCTTTTCTTCAAATTTAACATAAACACTAAACGAACACAACCGTCCCCAAAACCAATATGTGACAATTTTTTCTCAACAATCAATATCCCGAATCCATTTACTTGGAACGTTTTGCTAATAAGAGGTGAGCGTCATATTGACCATTTCATCGTTCAAATTCATATCCGATACCGTTATTGAAATGATTTTGCAAGGTTATAAAATGCTTTTTTTCCAGGATATTGGCTTGTGTTTCCGAGTTCATCATCAATACGTAGTAATTGGTTATATTTTGCGACACGATCCGTGCGGGATGGTGCTCCTGTTTTAATTTGTCCTGCGTTTACAGCAACGGCAATATCCGCAATGGTCGCGTCTTCCGTTTCCCCAGAGCGGTGAGAAATGACGGCGGTGTATCCTGCTCGCTTCGCCAATTCAATCGCATCGAATGTTTCTGTCAATGTACCAATTTGGTTCACTTTAATTAAGATAGAGTTGCCAATTCCCTTTTCAATACCTTCTGCTAACTTTTCGGTATTTGTGACAAATAGATCATCACCTACGAGTTGAACCCGATCGCCGATTGCTTCCGTTAATTTTTTCCAACCGTCCCAATCATTTTCGTCCAATCCGTCTTCAATGGATACAATCGGATATTTATCGACAAGCTCTTCATAGAAAGCAATCATTTCCTCAGAAGTTTTCACAAGCCCTTCCCCTTTTAAGTGATACTTTCCGTCTTCATATACTTCGGAGGAAGCAGCGTCCATCGCCAGTTGCACTTCTTCACCCGGTTTGTATCCAGCTTTTTCAATCGCTTCTACAATCGTTTGCAATGCTTCTTCATTAGACTTCAAGTCCGGAGCAAATCCACCTTCGTCTCCAACTGCTGTGTTATACCCTTTTTCTTGCAGTACTTTTTTCAAGTGGTGAAAAATTTCGGTGCCAATTTTCATTGCTTCTTGAAAATCTTTTGCTCCAACGGGCATGATCATAAATTCTTGAATATCGACATTGTTGTCCGCGTGTTCTCCTCCGTTGAGAATGTTCATCATCGGTACCGGTAATGTTTTCGCATTAAATCCGCCCAAATATTGATACAGTGGAATACCGAGCTCGTCTGCCGCCGCGTGAGCCACTGCCATCGACACGCCTAAAATTGCATTCGCGCCTAAGTTTTCTTTATTCGGAGTCCCATCTAACTCAATAAGCAATCGATCAATTCCTGCTTGGTCCGTGACGTCCATACCAATGACTTCCGGAGCAATCGTTTCATTGACGTTCTGAACCGCTTTTAACACTCCTTTTCCCATCAAACGATCGCCACCGTCACGTAATTCCACTGCTTCATATTCTCCTGTGGACGCTCCGCTCGGTACTAACGCCCGTCCAAATGCTCCCGTTTCTGTAAATACTTCTACTTCCACGGTCGGATTGCCGCGTGAATCCAGCACTTCTCTTCCATACACATCAACAATATAGCTCATCTTCATTGCTCCTTTTTTATTTATTTTGAATTAATGATTTTCCTGTCATTTCTTTTGGTTGCTCCACACCGAGTAATTCACAAGCCGTTGGAGAAAGATCCGCTAAAATACCGCCTTTCCGTAATGTTAATCCTTGTTTTGTTACAATCACAGGAACTGGGTTTGTCGTATGAGCAGTCATCGGTTTTCCTTCCAACGTCACGACTTCATCCGCATTTCCATGATCGGCGGTAATAATAGCGACACCATGATGCTTTTCGATTTGATCAATGATTTTACCGAGACACTCATCCACGACTTCGACCGCTTGAATCGTCGCTTTTAAATCTCCTGAATGACCGACCATGTCTGGGTTGGCAAAGTTCAATACGATAAAGTCCGGCATATCATTTTCCATTTCTGTAAGCAATGCTTCCGTCACTTCATACGCGCTCATTTCCGGCTTTAAGTCATACGTCGGAACTTTTGGCGAATCGATAAGAATCCGCTTTTCTTTGTTAAATTCTTTATGCTCTCCTCCACTGAAAAAATAAGTCACGTGAGGATACTTTTCCGTTTCCGCAATCCGAAGTTGAGAAAGACCCGCCTTTTCCACCGCTTCTCCCATCGTGTTCACTAGCGTTTCCGGCGGGTACACAATGCTCGCTTGGACCGTATCGCTATATGGTGTCATCGTTACATAATGAATATTTTCCGGTGCTTTCTCTCCTAAAGAAAAATCGTGAAAAGTAGGGTTTGTGAACACTTCAGATAATTGAATGGCTCGGTCCGGTCGGAAATTAAAAAAGATAATCGCATCGTGATCTTTCACGGTCGCTATCGGTTCCGAATGATCACCTACTATTACTGTCGGTTCAAAAAACTCGTCGGTAATTCCATCCTTATAAGAAGCTTCTACGGCCGCTTCTGGAGAAGAAAAAGTACGTCCTTCTCCATAAACAAGAGTGCGATAAGATTTTTCCACTCGTTCCCACCGTCTGTCTCGATCCATGGCGTAGTAACGCCCGTGTAATGAAGCGATTTGACCGACTCCAATTTGTGCGAACTTTTCTTGTAAGTCACGTACATACGTGAGTGCCGTCTTCGGTCCTACGTCTCTTCCGTCTAAAAAACCATGCACGTATACTTCTTTGATTCCTTGTTCTTTTGCCACTTGGAGCAGTGCGAACAAATGATCAATATGACTATGTACACCTCCGTCCGACAATAACCCAAATAAGTGAAGGCTACTTTGCGACCTTTTCACGTGGGCACAAGCATCCACAATGGCTTTCTTTTTTTGAAAAGTGCCATCTTCAATTCCTTTATTAATTCGCGTTAAACTTTGATAAACGATTCTGCCTGCTCCAATATTTAAATGCCCTACTTCAGAGTTTCCCATTTGACCATCCGGCAAGCCAACTGCTTCTCCACAAGCGGTAAGGGTTGTATGCGGGTAATTCTCCCAATAACGATCAAAGTTTGGCGTATTCGCTTGTTTCACAGCATTTCCGTACGTTTCCTCTCTTAAGGCGAATCCGTCTAATATGATTAACGCCACGGGTCTATTTTCCATGTTTCGCCACCTCTACTAATTGTAAAAAAGAATCTGCTTCTAAACTCGCGCCACCGACTAGGGCACCGTCAATTTGGTCCTGTTCCATAAAGCTTTTCATATTGTCAGGTTTGACACTCCCCCCATACAAAAGACGCACTTGTTTAGCGACGTCATCCCCAAATTGTTGAGCGAGAGCTGTGCGAATCGTCCGGCACGTTTCATTTGCTTCTTTTGCTCTGGAAGACTTTCCTGTGCCAATTGCCCAAATCGGTTCATAGGCGATGACGACGTTTTTCACTTCCTCTCTTTTGATACCGTGTAAAGCCGCATCCACTTGAAAAGTGACGACTTCTTTTGTCTCCTGATTCTCATATTCAGAAAGAGTTTCCCCACAACATATAATGGGAATGAGTCCATGTTTGAATGCAGCGTGCACTTTTTTATTGACACTTTTATCGGTTTCATTAAACATCTCTCTTCGCTCTGAATGACCGATAATGACGTAACGAACTCCTATATTTTGCAAGGCAACAGGGCTGATTTCTCCCGTAAAAGCACCTTGTTCTTCTTCGTGCATCGTTTGTGCTCCAATGGCAAGAGAGCTGTCTGTTGTCAAATCAACCATTTCCTTTAAAAACAAAGCAGGAGCACAGACGACGGTTTCCACTTCATCTACGGTAGGGACACCTTCTTTTACTTCGTTCGTAAACTGAACTGCTTCCTCCCATGTTTTATGCATTTTCCAATTACCAGCCACAATCGGTGTTCTCATCGTCTTTCACCTCTAATACTATTTGTCATCGATTGCCGCAATTCCTGGTAACACTTTTCCTTCAATATACTCCAAGGATGCACCGCCACCTGTGGAAATATGATCCATTTTATCCGATAATCCAAACATTTCCACCGCATGCGCAGAGTCTCCCCCACCGATGATGGAATACGTATTTTCTGCTTCCGCGAGAGCTTCACTGACACCTTTTGTTCCTTCCGCAAAAGCCGGGAATTCAAACACACCCATTGGCCCATTCCAAATGACTAATTGGGACGATTGAATAACTTCTTTGTACAATGCGACTGTTTCTGGTCCAATATCAAGCCCTTGCCACCCTTTTGGCATTTGATCAATAGTAACGACTTTTGCTTTTGCATCTTTTGAAAAAGAATCTGCCACGACCGCATCAATTGGTGTGTAAAATTTAACCCCCTTCTCCTCTGCTTTTTTCATAAAGGAGTTTGCAAGGTCAATTTTATCTTCTTCCAAAAGGGAACTGCCAATTTCATACCCTTTTGCTTTGATAAACGTGTAGGCGAGTCCTCCACCGATAATAAGATTATCCACTTTATCCAACAGATTATCAATCACTTCTATTTTATCTTTTACTTTTGCACCACCAATAATGGCCGTAAAAGGTCTTTCCGGATTTGTCATAGCGCGACCGAGAATTGCAAGTTCCTTCTCCATTAAAAATCCAGTAGCAGACGGCAGTTGACGAGCAATTCCTTCGGTGGAAGCGTGAGCCCTGTGAGCACAACCGAAAGCATCATTGACATAATAATCAGCAAGGGCGGCAATATTTTTCGACAGTTCCTCATCATTTGCCTCTTCTCCAGGGTGAAAGCGAACATTTTCTAACAGAACGACGTCTCCTTCTTTCATTTCTGCTACCGCTCGTTTCGTATCTTCCCCATAGACTTCCTTCATCATGTTCACTTCTTTATGTAACAATTCATTCAAAATAGGAATCATCGGTGACAAACTCAGTTCCGGTACGACTTTTCCTTTTGGTCTTCCTAAGTGACTCGCTAAAATTACTTTTGCTCCTTGATCCATTAAATATTGAATCGTTGGGATGGTCGCATGGATTCTCGTCATATCGGACACTTTCCCATTTTCCATCGGAACGTTAAAATCAACGCGACAAAATACTGTTTTTCCTTTTACATCCAAATCACGAATTGAACGTTTATTCATTGGTCTCCTCCTTCATGATGACAAACACGCCCCTTACCACCATCAAAGGGATGTATCTGTATTTTTTCATCGTTTGCTCAAAGAACCTCCTTCACCCATAGAAAAAGGGAGTAAGCAGTTTGCTCTTCTCCCTGGACAAAACCCAATGTTTGTTATTGTTGAGACATATGCATTACCAGATCTGCCACGCGATTCGAATAACCGAACTCATTGTCATACCAGGCAATGACTTTGACTAAATTTCCATCCAACACTTGGGTTGATAGTCCATCAACAATAGCAGAATAACTGCTGCTGTTATAATCACCAGAAACAAGTGGTTCATCACTGTAAGCAAGTATACCACGTAGCTCCCCTTTTGCGGCTTCTTTAAATGCCTCGTTTATTTCCGTGACGGTTGTATCGTTTTTTTCCAATTCTACCACGAAGTCAATGAGAGAGACATTTGGAGTCGGCACTCGAATCGCTCCACCGGTTAGCTTTCCTTTTAACGCTGGTAAAACAAATCCCGTTGCCGTCAGTGCCCCAGTTGTCGTCGGTATGATATTCATCGCCGCCGCACGAGCTCGTCGGTAATCTTTATGAGGGAGGTCCAAAATTTGTTGATCCGTCGTATATGAATGCACCGTCGTCATCATACCACGTTTGATTCCAAATCGCTCATACAATATTTTTGCCACCGGTGCGACACAGTTGGTCGTGCAAGAAGCGTTCGATACGACATGATGCTCAGTTGGATTGTATGTTTCTTCATTCACCCCAACGACAAATGTCGCATCCACTTCTTTTCCCGGTGCAGTAATAATGACTTTTTTCGCACCCGCTTTTATGTGGGCAGAGGCGCTTTCTTTCGTTCGAAAAAGTCCGGTTGCTTCAATGACATAGTCGACGTCAGCTTCTTTCCACTTGATGTTTTTTGGTTCGCTTTCATTACTGACTGTTACGATGTGTTCACCTATTCGTAAAGTATCTCCTTCGACGGAAATTTCCTTTTCTAGTTTACCATGGACGGAGTCATATTTTAAGAGATGACCAAGCATTTCTGTATCGGTAATATCATTAATTAATTTCACTCGGATGTCCGAATTGTTTTGAATCGCTCGAAAAAAAGACCGTCCGATTCTTCCGAAACCATTAATTCCTACATTTATTGGCATCATTGATTCCTCCCTTTATGACATTGTTTTTAGTATGGAATGTTCTTCGTTGTATCATTCTGCGAGAAAACATGAAAGTGATACGATGCGGTCTCCGAGAGAGTCAAGACACTGCGCTTTTCTCTTATACATCATTTTCCTATTGAAAAAAACTGCTAAACATATAAATAAAAACCGGCTGGTACCGGTTTTATGAATAACGTTTTCTTTTCGTAGAAGAAAGAATGTTTAACTCTCCTCGATACTTTGCAATGGCACGTCGGGACACTTTGATTCCATGTTCTTCATTCATCTTATCCGCTATTTTTTGATCGGAAAGTGGTTTTCTTTTATCTTCTTGGTCAATCATTTCTTGCAATAATTGTTTGATTGTTGTTGTAGACGTCTGTCTTCCCTCCCCTACCCCGGTTGTAAAAAAGTATTTCAATTCATATAACCCATGAGGAGTTTGCACATATTTTTGCGTCGTTGTACGGGAGACTGTTGATTCATGCACCTCTGCCTCTTCAGCTACTTCTTTTAATGTTAATGGTTTGATTGCCATTGGACCCTTTTCAAAAAATGCTCGTTGATATTTTACAATCGTTTCGGTAATACGGCGAATGGTTTGTTGCCTCTGGTCAATGCTTTTTAAGAGCCACACGAGCTGGTCATATTTTCGTTTTGCATAATCTGTAGCTTCACTGTCCGTCGGATTTTCTAACAGATGACGATAATGTCTATTCAAACGAATCTTCGGCAAACTATCGTCATTTAATCTCACAATAAATTCTTCTCCGTTTTTTTCCACGTACACATCCGGAACGAGATGCCCGGGTGCTTCTTTTCCGAAACGAGCACCGGGACGTGGGTCCAAAGATTGAATAAGATCATACACCGCTTGAATTTCTTCTAACGAGACGTCTAAAATTTTTGATAATTCCTTCCATTTCCGCTCTGCTAATTCTTCCAAGTAATACTCGACGACAAACATCGCCAGCGGGTTTTCTGGATAGTATCTTTTCAATTGAATGAGAAGGCATTCTTGGAATGAACGTGCTCCAATTCCTGCAGGATCTAAACGTTGAATTTTTGCAATTGCGTTTTCATACTCTTCTTTTGAAATAGGAAATAAGGTAGCCGCTTCCTCATAAGTTCCTACGAGATAGCCGGTATCTTCCACGTTGTTTGCCAAGTACTGTAACAACGCTCGTTCTTTTTCATCCACATCCATATAACCAATTTGTTCGTTTAAGTAATCGGCAACTCCTATTTGCTCCACAATGATTCGATCAAAAGGGGAGTACTCTTCTTCATCATCGTGAACCCCATCATTTTCGGAAGGCTCTTCTCTCCACATCACCGGCATATGATACAAAGATTCTTCTTTTTGCACAGGTTGCTTCTCTTCCATTTCTATTAGTGGGTTTTCTAATGCTTTTTCTTCCAAATATTCCGATAATTCTTGCGTTGAAAATTGTAAAAGCGTAATTGCTTGTCGTAACTCTTGCGTCATGACGACATTCATCGTCTGTTTTTGCACGATATTCATTTCTAAATTCATCTATATCCACCTCATTTTGTAAGCGCTTACCCTTTATATGAAGTATATCACAAAAATGCACTTATCTAAAAGTACGGAGTTTTTCTTCTTTTATTCTTACTCATTACCAAATTTTTCGTTTGAAAAAATATAATTTCGGTTACAATGTAAGAAGGAATTATCTCATACTTGTCGAACAGGTATTACGAAAGTTTGTCTATAGAACGGAGTGCTTTTTCTTTGACCATTACTGACCTATGAAGTATGATGAAAACAGAAACAGAAAAGATCCACTGAAATAAGAGGAGGAAGATAGACATGAATTTAATCCCAACAGTTATTGAACAAACAAATCGAGGAGAACGGGCATACGACATTTATTCTCGCTTATTAAAAGACCGAATTATTATGCTTGGAACGGCCATTGATGACAACGTAGCTAACTCCATTGTTGCCCAACTTTTATTTTTGGCAGCGGATGATCCGGAAAAAGATATCTCCCTATACATTAACAGCCCAGGTGGCTCGATTACGGCAGGTATGGCTATTTATGATACAATTCAACATATCAAACCACAAGTATCCACCATTTGTATCGGAATGGCAGCATCGATGGGAGCATTTTTATTAAATGCCGGAGAGCCGGGAAAACGTTTCGCACTTCCAAACAGTGAAGTGATGATTCACCAACCACTTGGGGGAACCCAAGGTCAAGCATCTGACATTGAAATCCATGCTCGCCGCATCATTGAAATGCGTGAAAAACTAAATAAAATCCTCTCTGAAAGAACGGGGCAACCAATCGAAGTAATTGAGCGTGACACCGACCGCGACAACTTCATGTCTGCCGAAGAAGCGAAAAAATACGGTTTGATTGATGAAGTGTTATACAAATAATGATGAAAAAGATGACCTCAATGATGAATCGAGGTCATCTTTTTTCGTAAGAATTTTTCACAAAATTGTTGATTCTCACCATGATGTTTGATATAAAGGAATCAAGGCATCCATGAACAGATGATCCTATGAGGGTGGGATTGTCGCTTTCATGGATGCCTAGATTTTGTATTTGACTGAAAACTTTTCCATTTGATGTTCCCATTTGCCGCAAAGATTTACTTTCTGTTTCGACGTTAAGATTCTCCACCAATTTTCTGGTAAAATTCTTTTCCGTGCTCGCGAGAAGTCTTATCGCCACCTTTTTCCGATTTCTTCTGTTGATCATGATTTTCAGCAGTTACTTCTCCACCTTTTTGTCCAATCTCTTGATAAAATTCCTTGTCGTGTCTTTTGGCCGTCGTCTCTCTGCCTTTCTTACGTTCTTTTCTTGTTGCCACTTGAAGTTCTCCTTTCTTGTGATGAATTTGAGATGTTACATAACTCTCCATTTACTTTTTTAAGGATATTAAAACGTTATTTTTCTATTTATATGAAATCAGGAGCAAAATCCCAACGATCTTCCCATATAAAAAGACTGTTCCATGTTATGTTCTTTCAAACACGGAACAGCCTTTGCTTCGTTATTCGCTTTCAATAAACTTCGTTAATGATTCCATCGCTTCTTCTTCATCTACTCCATCGACGACAAGTTGAATCTTTTCTCCTCTTCGAACCGCAATACTCATAATACCCATGATGCTTTTTGCATTAATTTTTTTGTCTTCTTTTTCAATAAAAATATCTGACTGAAAGCGATTTGCTTCTTGGACAAACTGTGCTGCCGGACGTGCTTGTAATCCTGTTTCTAATTTTACCTCTACTTGTTTTTCAAGCAATCCTATCTCCTCCACTTTGATTCATCATCTATTCTTTTCTAATTGTTTATTTCGAATGGATTCAGCTAATTGATCAATTTTCCGAAGACGATGATTGACTCCTGATTTGCTCACGGGACCACTCGGTACCATTTTCCCAAGTTCTTTTAACGTTACGTCTTGATGTTTGAGACGTAACTCCGCGATTTCCCGTATTTTGTCGGATAAGTTTTGCAAACCAATTTCCTTATCTACCAAGCGAATATTTTCTATTTGCCTCATCGCTGCCCCAACGGTTTTGTTCAGATTGGCCGTCTCACAGTTTACTAACCGGTTTACAGAGTTTCTCATATCCTTCATAATCCTTACATCTTCAAAGTATAAAAGTGCCTGATGAGCACCGATGAGGTTCAGAAATTCCGAGATTTTTTCACTTTCTTTAATGTAAAGAATAAATCCTTTTTTTCTTTCAATACTTTTAGAAGGCAGATGACATTTTAATAATAATTCTTGTAAGGAACGGTTATGGGTTTCATAAAGAGAAAAAATCTCCAAATGGTAAGAAGAAGTCTCGGGATGATTGATCGATCCCCCAGCCAAAAAAGCCCCACGCAAATAAGCTCTTTTACAACAAGTTTTTGCAGTTAGTTCTTCGGAGATGGTTCGCACGAAACGGTAACCTTCTTCCATAATATTTAAGTCATATAGTAACTGCTGAGCGTATTTCTTGATCCGTACGATGTACACATTATTTTTTTTCAAGCGCATTTTTTTCCGAACAAGAAGCTCAATCTTCACTTCTTTGTACAATCGTTTCATCAGAACATATAACCTTCGGGCAATGGCTGCGTTTTCCGTTGAGACGTCAAGGTGTATTTGTTTATTATGAAACGAAATCGATCCATTCATTCGGATTAATGCCGCTAACTCTGCTTTTGCGCAACAATCTTTTACTTCTAGTTGTGTAAGTTCCTTTTTTGTCATGGCCGCAAAAGATGACATACGCATCACCATCTCTTTCCACATTGTCATTTTCTTGTAGGCGGCCGCTGTTTATAATATAGACAATAGCGACTGTGCTACTTTTTCTGGGTCATGACGTACATTTTCTTTTGCATCTACAAATGTTCCTTTTAAAACGTCACAACCGAGTTTTCGTAATTTCTCATCATCACAAAGGACAGGAGTAGCATGTTCTTCTTCATAACGTTTTCTCACATGGGCCGGAATCGGACCGTCATGGACAAGCACGGTATCAATAATTTCTCCTGCGTGATCATGAATTGCTTGTACGTGGTCAAAAGCTGTAAAACCTTCTGTTTCTCCTGCTTGCGTCATGGCATTACAAATATACGCTGTTTTCCCTTGAGATGTACGAATCGTTTCACTAATTCCCGGCACGAGCAGGTTAGGAATGACGCTCGTATAAAGACTACCCGGCCCCAATACGATGATGTCCGCATCACGAATGGCCTCTAAACTTTCCGGCAACGCTTCAATCGTCGGTGGGGTAAGGAATACCCGCTCAATTTTCTTACCCGCTTTTGGAATGCTCGACTCTCCATGAATCACGGTTCCATCGCTCATTTTCGCATGTAACTCAACGCTTTGATTCGCCGCCGGCAGTACTTTTCCCCGAACATTTAGGACCGTGCTTAATTCACTAATCCCCCGGGCAAAATCTCCTGTAATCGATGTCATTCCTGCCAATAATAGGTTTCCAAGCGAATGCCCTCGTAATTCCGTGCCATTTTCAAACCGGTGTTGAAATAACTTTTCAAACATCGGTTCCACTTCCGCCAATGCAATGAGGACATTCCGGACGTCTCCCGGAGGCGGAATGTTCAACTCTTTGCGTATTCTTCCCGAGCTGCCTCCGTCATCGGCCACGGTTACAATCGCGGTAATGTCCATCGGGAACTTTTTTAGGCCTTTTAATAAAACGGAAAGACCTGTTCCTCCCCCAATAACAACTGTTTTTATGTTTTTCACGTTTCCTTTTTCTTTCCTTTCGCTATGTCTCTATGACTTTTATAGACGAAGTAATCATCAGCGAAATGGTTTGCAATGTACTCCGTTAATGTAACGGAGCGATGCTTTCCACCTGTGCAACCGATTGCAACAATTAATTGACTTTTTCCTTCCCGTTTATAAAGCGGAAGAAGAAAGGTTAACAGATCCAGTAATTTCTGCAAAAACTCTTTCGTCTCACTCCATTTTAACACATATGAAGACACTTCATCTTCTAAACCGGTTTTCGGTTGAAGGTGGTCAATATAATGCGGGTTAGGAAGAAAGCGCACATCCAGCACAATATCTGCATCAATCGGTACACCGTACTTAAATCCAAACGATAGTAAATGAAGCGAAAATGTTCCTTGTCTCTCTTCCGAAAAATCACGAAGAATTTTTTCCCGAAGCTGTTTAGGGGTTAAATCGCTTGTGTCAATAATTTGTCTTGCTCTTCCTTTTAAATCTTCTAACATTTTTCTTTCTTGTAAAATCCCTTCCAAAGGGGCGTCGGATTGAGCTAAAGGGTGAGAACGCCGGGTTTCTTTATATCTTTGCACGAGGACTTGATCTTTTGCATCTAAAAATAAAATATGCAGACTTAAATTCACTTTTGCTTGTAATTGATCGACGGATGAGAGTAAATCATCAAAAAATTCCCGTCCACGAAGATCAATCACAAGTGCCACTTTGTTCCAATTACCGGTTGAATTTTCAATGAGATCTATAAAAGTCGGCATAATCGCAGGAGGAAGATTATCAATACAATAGTATCCTAAATCTTCAAAGCTTTGAATTGCTACCGTTTTGCCTGCCCCGGACATTCCAGTAATAATAACAACATGAATGTCCTCTGTCCGTTCTGTCATCTCTGTCTCCCCTTCTTTTACACAAAGTTCAATCGTTTTCCCGTTCAAAAGAACTGGATAATAACTGAAAGTCCGCTGTATATCGAAAGGTTCCGTAAAGGAGGCCTTCTTCATGCAGCACGTGATGAAAAATATGGCGATCCCCTTCTGCCATGTCTAAATCAAATACATGTGGAATCGGCTGCCAACGAAGCTTTCCTTCCGGTGATTGTTCCAGCAAATCACCTTCCCATCTTTCTGCTTGAAAAGTAAACATCATCCACTCGGATGTAATATCATTCCCATCCATCATTAAAAAAGTAAAAATGCCGCGAAGATGGGGTTGAATTAGCGTAAGCCCTGTTTCTTCCCGGTATTCGCGAATAGCCGATTCTCGAACCGACTCTCCTATTTCCATTTTTCCACCTGGTGCAACCCACCAATTTCTGCGAGGCTTTTGCAAAAGGAGGATGCGATTGTTTGCTTTATCTAATAGCGCACTGTTTGTCACCCGTCGCACAACTTATCACCTCACCATTCCATATCAATAGTATACTACGAAGTATTCTCAAAATTAAGCAACAGGTCACAAACTTTCACGCTGCATGAATTTTTGAACGGTTCTTATTTTTTCATCAAAAAAAGCACAGGTGTTTTAAAGAACACCTGTGAAAAAGAAATATATAAAAAGGGGGTCAAGTACTATTTTTAGTGTACGCCTTCTTTGTTTCGCTTTCATTACATCAGTGTTAAAGTACGTTTAATTATTCAAAAAGCGGAGATTTCAATCACCGGACAAGCTTTATGCTTTCACTTTATTATTTTTAAGTTCTTCAATATATTTTTGGGCTGATTCAGCAGCTAATGCGCCATCTCCCGTCGCTGTCACAATTTGACGCAGTTCCTTTTCCCGAATATCTCCTGCTGCGAAAATACCAGGAATTTTCGTTTCCATTTGTTCATTTGTGACGACATATCCTTCATCATTTAAAATGTCTAATCCTTTTAACGCATCATTTAAAGGAAGCATGCCGATATAGACGAATGCACCGGAAGTTTCAAATTCATACTCTTCGTCATTTTTTAAATCATGCAATGTCACACTACCGAGTTTTCCATCTTTTTCGTTAAATTCTTTGACAACATGACTCCATTTAAATTCAATTTTGTCATTATCAAAGGCGCGTTGTTGCAAGATTTTTTGTGCACGTAATTCGTCCCGACGGTGAATGATGGTTACTTTTGAAGCAAAGCGTGTTAAATATACGGCTTCTTCAACAGCGGAGTCTCCTCCTCCTACAACGATAATCTCCTTATCGCGGAAGAAAGCACCATCACACACCGCACAGTAAGAAACACCTCGACCGGTTAATTTGTCTTCTCCCGGTACCCCGAGATGTTTGTACTCGGCACCTGTCGTAATAATAACCGCTCTTGCTTTATACTCTTTATCGTTACCGACTTTCACCGTTTTTAATTCTTCTCCATTTACAATTTCTGTGACATTGCCAGAAGCATATTCCGCACCAAATTTTTGTGCGTGTTGGAACATTTTTGTGGACAAATCTGGTCCAAGAATATGATCGAACCCTGGGTAGTTTTCCACATCTTCTGTATTTGCCATCTGGCCTCCTGGCATTCCTCTTTCTATCATTAACGTTTTTAGTTCCGCACGAGACGCATATACCGCCGCCGTCATTCCAGCAGGTCCTGCTCCTGCAATAATTACATCATAAACGTTTTGTTCAGTCATGCGATTCACTCCTCTTTCTATTATAATATCCCCTCATCACCAAATCCGATACATCACCTATTTATTTTTCTCACAAGTCAATCATAGGGGATGTTTATAAAGAAGTCCATTAATCTGCTTACCCTATATAGTATTACCTGCAATTATTTTCTGGAAGCACTCCTAACGTTCCTTTCATCCGTCTATTCCATTCTTCAAAATGGCAAATTTGCAAGAATTTTATTTTTCATGCCGTTCTTCTAATACATTCATTACTTCATCCAGAGGAAGTTTTTGCTCGCGTAAGAGGACGAGTAAGTGATATAGGAGATCTGCACTTTCCCACTTTAATTCTTCCGGATCGCGATTTTTTGCCGCGATGATCACTTCGCTTGCTTCTTCCCCAACTTTTTTCAAAATTTTATCAACGCCTTCTCGGAATAAATACGTCGTATATGCTCCTTCCGGCATTTCTTGTTCTCTTTCGGCGATTGTATTTTCCAGTTGATTGATAATCGCAAAACGATTTTCTTTTGGGTTTCCTGCTTCTCCGAAAAGAACGTGGGAGAAACAACTGTAATCCCCCTTATGACAAGCAGGACCAGTTGGAATGACTTTTACAATGAGGGCATCCTGGTCACAATCGTAGCGAATTTCTGTCACGCGTTGGGTGTTTCCAGAAGTTTCCCCTTTATGCCAAAGTTGTTGGCGCGACCGACTATAAAACCACGTTTCTTTCGTTTCGAGAGTTTTCTCAAGGGATTCTTTGTTCATATAAGCGAGCGTTAGCACTTCTTTACTTACTGCATCTTGCACAATCGCTGGGACCAATCCTTTTTCATCGAATTGTATTTCTTCTATTTTCATTGGACATGAACTCCTTTTTCACGTAAGTATGCTTTCACTTCTTTCACGGACGTTTCTTTGTAATGAAAAACGGACGCAGCTAAAGCAGCAGTGGCGTTTGTTTTTTCAAACACTTCGAGGAAATGTTCTTTTTTTCCTGCACCACCGGAAGCAATGACCGGAATCGACACGCTGTCACTTACCGCTTTTGTTAGTTCTAGATCATAGCCGTTTTTCGCTCCGTCTTCATTCATACTCGTTAATAAAATTTCCCCGGCACCGAGTTTCTCTACTTCTTTCGCCCAAGCGACTGCTTCCCAATCTCTTCTTTTTCGTCCGCCGTGCGTGTACACAATCCATTGCTCTTCTTCTTTTTCATACTTCGCATCGATGGCAGACACGATCCGTTCTTTCCCAAATTTTTCATTTGCTTCTCGCAACAATTCCGGTCGTTCTACCGCAGCTGTACTTAACGACACTTTATCCGCTCCAGCTTGAAGAACCGCTTCGATATCTGCTACGCTGTTCATTCCTCCACCGACAGTAAAAGGAATTGATAACACTTCCGCTGCTTTTTCCACAACATCAATCATCGTTTTTCTTCCTTCGTGGGAAGCGGAAATATCTAAAAAGACAAGTTCATCTGCTCCTTGTTCGTTATAAAAAGCGGCGAGTTCTATCGGGTCACCGGCATCTTTTAAGTCAACGAATTGGACTCCTTTTACGACTCGGCCATCTTTTACGTCTAAACAAGGAATAATTCGCTTTATGCTCATGAACGTCCCACCTTTTGGATTGCTTCTTTGACGTCTACTTTACCAGTGTAAATCGCTTTTCCGACAATTGCTCCGATGATGCCGTCTGTCCGGTGCTGAGACAACTTTTCAATGTCTTCTATATTACTTACCCCACCGGAAGCAATCACTTCTGTTCCCGTTTCTTTAGCGAGGGTAACGGTAGCGTCAATATTCGGTCCCGATAACATACCGTCTGTCGCAATGTCCGTAAAAATAAATGTTTCCGCACCGTGCTTCGCCATTTCTTTTCCGAGGGCAACGGCGGTTTGTTCCGACGTTTCTAACCATCCATTCACCGCCACATAGCCGTCACGGGCGTCGAGGCCAATCGCAATCTTCTCTTTGTATGTTGCTAACATTTCTTTTGCGAAGTCAGGATTTTGCACTGCCACGCTTCCTAAAATAACCCGATCGACCCCTTGTTCTAAATAATATTGTACCGTTTCTTTTGTCCGGATGCCGCCTCCGACTTGCACTTTGACATCTAATTGTTGTGCCACTTGAATGACATGGGAATCATTCACAGGTTTTTTCTCTTTCGCACCGTCTAAGTCGACCATATGTATCCAACGGGCTCCAGCATCGACAAATTGTCGCGCCATGTCGATGGGAGAATCGCCATACACCGTTTCTTTATTGTAATCTCCCTGAATTAAGCGGACGCATTTTCCATCACGCAGATCAATTGCGGGATAAATATCAAATGTGCTCATTCCTTGCACTCCTTTCTTTTCACAAAGCTTACAGTAAACCTTTCGTTGATGGAACTCCTTTGACTCTGTCATCTTTCATCGTCGCTTCATCCAGTGCTCTCGCAACGGCTTTAAAAATTGCTTCGATGATGTGGTGGGTATTTTCTCCGTGGTGAACGATGACGTGTAAGTTAATGCGCGCTTCCACGGTAAATTTGCTTAAAAATTCATGGACTAATTCTGTATCAAAGGTGCCGACTTTGTCTTTCGGTAAGGTGAAATTCCCGACAAAATAAGGACGGTTACTAATGTCCACGACCGCTTGGGCAAGGGCATCGTCCATTGGAACAAAAGCATGACCGTATCGTTTCATTCCTTTTTTATCTCCGAGGGCTTCCCGAAACACACGACCGAGACAAATGCCGACATCTTCTGTCGTATGGTGGTCATCAATATGGGTATCCCCTTTTGCGTCGACAGTCAAATCAAAATGACCGTGTTTCGTAAACGCGTCTAACATATGATCAAAAAAAGGGACTCCTGTTTCAATGTTGCTGTTTCCTTCCCCGTCAATATTCATTTCTACTTTAATTTGGGTTTCTTTCGTCATCCGTTCGATCTGTCCTGTACGAGCTGTCACTTTGACTCCTCCCCTTTTATGTTACGAACTTCAATGGAGCGAGCATGGGCTTCTAGTCCTTCCAAACGCGCAATCGTCATTATATCTTCTCGATCGCGAGCAAAAGCTTCCTTACTATAAGAAATGATGCTTGATTTTTTCGTAAAATCATCCACCGTTAACGGGCTAGAGAAACGAGCGGTACCATTGGTCGGTAAAATGTGATTCGGTCCTGCGAAATAATCTCCCACAGGTTCTGGGCTGTAATGGCCGAGAAAAATCGCCCCGGCGTGACGAATTTTTCCTAGTAACATCTCCGGCTTTTCCGTCATTACTTGTAAATGCTCTGGTGCAAGCTCATTCACTGCTTCCACCGCTTTTGCCATATCCTGCGCGACGTAAATAGCACCGTAATTTTCCAAAGAAGAGGTAGCAATGTCTTTTTTCGGTAACGAGTCTAATTGTTTTTCGACTTCTTCTTTCACTTTTTCCGCCAGCGCTTTAGACGTCGTCACTAAAACCGACGACGCCATCTCATCATGTTCTGCTTGAGAAAGCAAATCCGCTGCCACGTATTCCGGCGGGGCTGTTTCGTCCGCTAATACGACGATCTCACTCGGTCCGGCAATCATATCGATATCAACGTGTCCAAACACTTCTCGTTTCGCAAGGGCGACAAAAATATTCCCTGGACCTGTAATTTTATCTACCGCTGGCACTGTTTCCGTTCCGTATGCGAGGGCTGCGATTGCTTGAGCACCGCCGATTTTAAATATTTCTTCCACCCCGAGTTCTTGCGCGGTCACAAGTACGGCGGCATTTAATTTGCCGTCTTTTCCCGGAGGAGATGCCATAACGATTCGTTTCACCCCTGCTACTTGTGCTGGAATGACGTTCATCATAATGGTAGACGGGTAAGCTGCTTTCCCCCCGGGAACGTAGACACCAGCGGAATCAAGGGGAGTTATTTTTTGACCAAGAATCGTACCGTCTTCTTCGGTGAAAAACCACGACTCCCGTAATTGCCGTTCGTGAAAAGCACGAATGCGACGAATCGCATTCCGCAATGCAGAAAGTTCCCTGTCAGAAACGTTTTCATAAGCTTCCTTTTTCTCATCTTCTGAAACTGTAAAACGAGGGAGCGTCACCCCGTCAAAACGTTCCGTCAATGTGCGGAGGGCACGATCTCCTTCTGTCTGAACTTGTTCGATAACGGATTTCACTGCTTTCGTTTGTTCGCTCGTGCCAGATTCCACATCTCTTCTTAACGACACGCTTCCCGTTAACTCAATAATCTTCATACTTTTTCCTCCTCCACCACTGCTGCCAACTTTTCAACCATCTCGTCAATTTGAGCATCTTTCATACGATAACTTACTGGATTCACTATTAAGCGCGATGTAATTGGAACAATTTTCTCTAACTCCACTAAACCGTTTTCTCTTAACGTTCGCCCTGTAGAGACGATATCGACGATGCGGTCGGCAAGACCGACGAGAGGGGCTAGTTCAATGGAGCCGTTTAATTTAATAATTTCCACTTGTTCCCCTTGTTCTTTAAAATATTTTGTTGCGAGATTTGGGTACTTCGAAGCGACTTTCGGATTAATGCCTTTCTTTTCACACCCTGGTAATCCTGCTACTGCCAAATAGCACGCACTTATTTTTAAGTCTAACACTTCGTAAACGTCTCGCTCTTCTTCAATCATCGTGTCTTTTCCTGCCACGCCAACGTCTGCCACTCCGTATTCCACATACGTCGGCACGTCCATTGGCTTCGCTAAAATAAATCGCATATTCGCTTCTGGTACGTCTACAATGAGCTTTCTCGAATCATCAAATTCCGGGGGTAATGGAAAGCCCGCTTTGCGCAGAAGTTCCACCGCTTCTTCAAAAATTCGTCCCTTTGGCATCGCCATCGTCAGTATGTCGCTCATGCTACCCCTCCTGTCCATTCTTTCCGATAAAGTAACGCACATCGCTAAATGATTCGCTTAATTCATCGACGTTTTCTACTCCTTGCAAATCTTGGAGCACAACCCGTTTCCCTTCTTTTCGAAGCGCTTTTGCTGTTTGAATCGCTTCTCCTCTTCTTTCCTTACTAAATAAAATGCACGTATCTTGACGCACTTCTTCCTTTGTATCAAGGGCTTCAATGAGTAAATCTAAGCGAATTCCAAATCCAGTGGCTTGGGCAGGCCGATGGAATTTTGCTAACAGTTCATCATAGCGACCGCCGCTAGATAATGGAAAACCGAGTCGATTCCCGTATCCTTCAAACACAATGCCGGTATAATAACTCATGTGCATCACTAAATTAAAATCTATTTTGATATATTCCGTCACACCATATCCGGCTAAAATTTCCTCCAGTTCCTTTAACTCCTGAATAGACTTTTTCGCTTCCTCCGTTTGAACGAGTTCTGCGGCTTTCTCCAATGTTTCTATCCCACCGCGTAATTCTAACAAACCTAACAAACGGTTTTTATCAATAGAGGATAGTGGTAAGCTTTTTACGTGTTGCCTAAATCCGACGTAATTTTTTTCGTATAAATAACGACGTAACGTTTGAACGCGTTCTTCACTCCCAAGAACATCTTGAAGGAGCGCATTGACATAGCCAATATGCCCTACCGCTACTTTAAAATCTTTCAGACCAGATTTTTCAAGGGCAGCAATCATCAGGGCAATCACTTCTCCATCAGCACTCGTCGTTCCATCTCCTACAAGCTCTACTCCCATTTGGTTAAACTCTGCTGGACGACCTCCTTCTCTTTCTTGCGCCCGAAACAAAGAATCATGATAAAAAAGCCGAATGGGGAAAACTTGATCTTTTAAACTAGACGCAGCAACTCTTGCAATGGGAGCTGTCATATCTGGACGGAGCACAAGGGTATTCCCATCTTGATCTAACAATTTAAACAACTGTTTTTCTAAAATAGCAGAGGCGGTTCCCACCGTCTCGTAATACTCGAGCGTCGGAGTCCGAATCGGCAAATACCCCCACGTTTTTATCTCTTCTTCCATCTGTCTTTTCACTTTCTCTTCCTTCACGTAATAGGAAGGCAATGTATCACGCATTCCGACAGGCTTTTCAAACATAAACGGCGTGCTCATTCTCTCCACAAACTCCCTTCACCATATGTTTATGCTACCATAAATACTTTAGTCTGCTAATATGATAATGAATTAAAGAGTATATCGTGTAGTTTACCCCTCTTTCCTCAAACAGTCAACATAGAAAAGCGGAGAAAGCCGGTTAGCCGTGACAAGCGGTGGAAGAGCACGGACAGAAGTCGCTCTTTGACTTCTGCCGTGAACTGCTTGCATGGGATATGCTGACTTCTGTGTTACACACCAAATCTATATTGCAATACCTCTCTGTTTTCTTTTGCGTCAAGTAATTGCAGGGGCAGGACGGGGTGATTTTAGCAGAAGTTCCTTATTCCGAGGATTGGTTTTCGGAGTTAAAGGGTCTTTCAAAGTGCCATGCGACCACTCAATGAGTTTTACATGGAAAAAGTGGTCGTATGAAATCTTCATGCGACAACTCATTTCTTTTTTCGACGATAATAAGTCGTATCAATCGAAAAACAAGAAATTTTTACATAAAAATTACCATTTCTATCTGTTATACGACGTTTTGTTAAGTTTTTTATTGGAATAGTGGTCTCATGAATCGTTCATACGACGACTAATTTTCTTTTATTCATGAAAACAAGTCGGTCGTATGAAACGTTAAAACTCAAAATAATTACATCTTTGCGTCCATTCCAGCCTCTCATGCGACCACTTAATCGAATTTTTTCACAAAAAGGGACTCATGAATCGTTCATGGGACACTTTTTCGCTTATTGAAACTGGAATCAGTCGTATAACACTGCGTTGGAAGAAAGGATTCTCAATTGTTGCCATACTTCATTCCTTTTTGCACCAAGTAATCCCAATTTCTGTTTCGTCGAGTAATCCCCCAGCCCAGTTTTTCTTCCCTCGAGCATTTCTCTAATTATTTTACACGGTTCTGCATGATTTTTCCCTAATTGGACATAGCTTAAAATAACAACAATGAAGGAGGGATAAACATTATGTCTCCACCGGAAAAACGTAAATTCACGCGACGTAGATTTCTTAAAAATAGTGGCTATGTTGTTGGAGGCGTCCTTGGAGGTGGGATTCTTACCGAAGTAATTTCAAAACAATTTCGTACGAACGCACCTGCCGACGAAGAGACAAACGAAAAATTGACGCACGCCCTCACTTACTTTACAAAAAAAGAAGATTTTAACGTGTTAGCGCAAGTAACAGAGTTAATTTTTCCAGAAGATGAGTCAGGACCAGGAGCAATTGCTCTTGGTGTTCCCTTTTATATTGACAAGCAACTTTCAAGTGCTTGGGGATATAACGCCAGAGATTATATGCAAGGGCCTTTTTACAAAGGAGAACCTACCCAAGGTTATCAAACGAGTATGCTACGCCATGAAATATTTTCAGCTGGAATTGAGAAAATCAAAGAGTATAGTGAAGCTACTTTTAACCGGCCATTTTTAGAATTAGAAGAGGAAGAACAAATTTCCGTCCTAAAAGCTTTCGAAAATGACGAAGTAGAAATGAAAGGTGTGATGAGCTCACAGTTTTTTGCTCTGCTTCGCGGTGCTACTTTAGAAGGTGTCTATGCAGACCCCCTTTATGGCGGAAATGAACAAATGAACGGTTGGAAAATGAAAAAATATCCAGGAAACAAAATGTCTTATTTAGAAGTGATTGATTCAGAAGAATTTTACGATGAACCACCAAGTAGTTTGCATGCGCATATGGAAGACTCGTCAAATGAGAGGTAAAGGAGGGTAACAAATATGGCTCAAGAATTAGAAAAAGTGGATGTCGTTACAGTTGGTGTCGGTTGGACCGGTGGTATTATCGCAGCCGAATGTGCAAAAGAAGGACTAAGTGTGGTTGGATTGGAACGAGGAAAAGGTCGTAGTATTGAAGATTATTTTATGATTCATGACGAATTACGCTATGCGGTACGATACGAACTCATGCAAGACGTGTCAAAAGAAACGATCACTTTTCGCAACCATCCGAAACAGCGGGCGCTACCGATGCGACAAATGGGTTCTTTTTTACTCGGGGAAGGACTCGGAGGAGCGGGGATCCATTGGAACGGACAAACCCACCGCTTTTTACCGTACGATTTTGAAATCAAAACGAAAACGATTGAAAAATATGGAGAAGACAAGTTGAAAAACGGTATATTCCTGCAAGATTGGGGCATTACTTACGACGAATTAGAACCATATTTTGATCGATTTGAAAAAACTTGCGGAATTTCTGGAGAAGAAAACCCGTACGGAGGAAAACGAAGCAATCCTTATCCGACGCCACCAATGAAAGAAACACCGATTACAAAAAGGGCACGAACCGCTGCCGAAAACTTAGGATTAAAACCGTTTATGACTCCTTCCGGTAACTTATCTGAACGATACGAAAATCCGGACGGGCAAGTGATTAACGCCTGTCAATATTGTGCTTTTTGTGAACGTTTTGGCTGTGAATATGGTGCAAAATCAGACCCAACCATCACCGTTATTCCTACCGCACAAGAAACCGGTAATTTTGAACTGCGCACCCATGCCAACGTCGTCGAAATATTGCACAATGACGGGATGGCTACAGGAGTACGCTACATCGATGTCCAATCGGGGGAAGAATATATCCAACCCGCAAACGTCGTCGTGCTTACTAGTTACGTATTAAACAATACGAAACTACTGTTAGTATCCAAGTTAGGAACTCCTTACAACCGAGAAAACGGTACGGGACATGTTGGCAAAAATTATTGTTATCAAGTGAATGCTAGTGCCACTGGCTTCTTTGAAAATGAACAATTTAATACGTTTATGGGAGCAGGAGCCCTCGGAACGTGTATTGATGATTATAATGGGGACAATTTTGATCACTCGGATGTTGATTTTCTCCATGGCGGGGTCGGTACCGTTGGTCACACCGGCATTCGACCGATACTGTCAAATCCAGTTCCTCCAGGCACGCCTCTTTGGGGGAAAGAGTTTAAGGAAAAATCCCTGTACTATTTCACACGCCATCTCGGAATTGGCTTCCAAGGCGCTTCTTTACCCCACGTCAACAACTATTTAGACCTTGATCCAACTTATAAAGACGCGTACGGTGTTCCGTTACTGCGGATGACGTACAACTTTACCGACCAAGATCGCAAATTACACTCTTTTTTAAGTGAGAAAGCAACGGAATTTGTCAAAGAAATGGGAGCAGACATCGTGACAGAAGGAGAAGAGCTTGGTGATTATGATATCGTCCCTTATCAAACGACTCATAATACAGGAGGGACACCGATGGGAGACGACCCGGCTCTTTCTACGGTCAATAACTTCCTACAAATGTGGGAATCAGAAAATACATTTGTCGTTGGTGCTTCCAACTTTGCCCATAATAGCGGCTATAATCCAACTGGAACCGTAGGAGCGCTAGCGTACCGTGCAGCGGAAGGAATTATTCGTTACAGTCGCGAAGGTGGCATGCTCGTTTAAATTAACATTGGAAAGGTGGAATCGTCATGTTTCCTTCTAATATTGGCATTCCAGGGTTGATTATTATTTTAGTCATAACGCTTATCATATTTGGACCGAAAAAACTCCCTGAAATCGGAGCGGCTTTCGGAAAAACATTGTCGGAGTTTAAAAAATCCGCCAATGAAATTATGAGTGACACTCCGGAAAAAAATCCAAAAGAAAAAGTTACTCAAGATTAGTTGTTAGGTGACAAACAGATGGACAAAGAATTAACAACCGTTGAACATTTAACCGAATTGCGCCATGTTGTCATTTCTTCTTCCATTATTTTCATCGTTTCATTTATTGTAATGATTTGTTTTATTCAACAAATCACTCCTTTCTTAACGAAAGGAGAAATGCTTACGATGCTCGGTCCGCTGGAAGTGGTACGGTTTTATACCGGCGTTGCGGGAAGTTTGAGCCTTGGCGTATCTGCTCCGTTTATCGGATTTCAATTATGGCGTTTTATCAAACCGGCCTTGACAACAACGGAGAGTAAAGCGGCTCTCCGTTATATTCCGGCAATGTTTTTTAGCTTTCTTGCCGGGACTTCTTTCGGCTTCTTTGTCGTGTTTCCTTTTGTTTATCAGTTTTTAATTCATCTAGGTGAATTACACTTTCACATGTTAATTACGACGAAAGAATATTTCTCTTTTTTGTTAATGTCGACGATTCCACTCGGATTTTTATTTGAAGTCCCTTTTGCTTTAATGTTTTTAACCGTTATAGGAATCGTTACTCCAAATGATCTGAAGAAAACACGGAAATACGGATATCTCCTTCTCGCCATTGTCTCGGCACTTATTACCCCGCCGGATTTTGTGTCACAAATCATTGTGCTAATTCCTCTGATGCTTTTATATGAAATTGGTTTATATTGTTCCAAACATATATACGCAAAGCATATGCGACACGAGAGTCAAGCAAATTAAAGAAGCCAAGAATGACTAGCATGCCATGGTCATTCTTGGCTATGATTTTGTCCGTATGACGCGAAGAGGGTTGCCACCGACGACAGTGCCGGGCGCTACATCTTTATGAACGACCGAACCTGCAGCGACAACCGCTCCATCCCCAATTTTCACACCGGGTAAAATCGTCGTGTTAGCGCCAATCATCACTCGATCACCTATTTGGACTTCCCCAAGGCGATATTCTTCAATTAAATATTCATGGGCTAGAATAGTTGTGTTGTACCCAATAATACTATTTTCTCCTACCGTTATTTTTTCTGGAAACATGACATCCGGAACCACCATTAACGCAAAAGCAGTATGTTTTCCAACTTTCATGTGAAGAAATGTACGATACATCCAATTTTTTAGTGGTAGAAAAGGAGTAAAACGTGCTACTTGGATGACGATAAAATTTTTCACGACTTTCCAAAAAGATACTGTTCGATATATGTTCCATAAAGAGTTTTCGGGGCCGATGGGATAGCGTTCCGTTCGCCTCATGGCGTTTTCACTCCTACGTAATCAAGGAGATCCGTCATGACATCTAACATGATATCCGGTTGAAAAGTACGTAAATAATCTTCTCCTTTAATGGACCAGCTCACCCCTGCCGTTTTCGTTCCTGCATTTTTACCTGCAAGGATATCGTGATAACTATCTCCTACCATGATAGCTTCATGTGCTTCCGCTTCTAAAGCAGAAAGTGCTTTTTCAATAGGCTCCGAGTCCGGCTTGACTTTGCTTACATCGTTAAAAGTTACAATCGTTGAGAAATACGGCAACAATCCCGTCACTTCCAAGCCCCGATAAGCCATATCTTTCCGCTTCGTTGTTACAACACCAAGTTTCCATCCTTGCGCAGCAAGAGTAGCAACGGTTTCATCCACCCCCGGATATTCTTTAATTAAATCATCGTGATGTTCTCGGTTATGTTTTTGGTACGCTTCCACTAATGTAGCAGCATTTTCAGGATCAATTTTTTGAAACGTTTCGTTTAACGAAGGACCGATAAAAGAAATCATGTCCTCCCGGCGAAAGCGTCCTGGAGCATGAGCGTCCAGCACGTGTTGAAAGGAAGCGAGAATTAATTCCGTCGTATCAACAAGCGTGCCATCTAAATCAAATAAAACGGTATTAATATTCATAAGAAGCCGCCTTTCGTGCATATTGCTTTTTCTCCATTTTTTTCCAAATTGTAGCGATTCCTATTGTGAGAAGAATGGCTGTCACCAAACGAATGATTAACAGTGGTATCACAGGAATACCAAGTGGGATGAAGATAAGCGTGTCTTCAATCACCGCATGGCAAGCAACGAGAAAAATAAATACGAGATATAAATCTTTCTTTTTCACATGGTCTTCTTTAATTGCTTGCATCATGACTCCTGCGCCAAAAGCGAGCCCAAACACAATTCCTGATGCAAGGGTGGTCGATGTATTTTCGCGGATGCCAAGGACTTTAGTAAAAGGAGACATCCATTTCGAGAAAACATTCAACCATTGTAAATCTTTCATGATTTGTATAAAAATCATGAGCGGGATGACGATCACGGCAATTTGTAACACTCCGAAAAACGCGCTTGTTACCCCTTCCCACAATATTCCTCCCCAACCAAGGGAGGCACTAAGAGGAGCACTCTCTTCAGAAACAAACCCATACTTTGCCGGTTCTCCACCGCCTTGCCAAAACCAATGAATGATGAAAGCAGAAAAGACAGCAAGACCGATGCGAACGGCTAAAATAACCGACATGCGAATACCGACTTTGACGGCAATCGCTGATTCTATGAGTAAATTGTGAGAAAAAGATAACATGACAGCTAAAATAAATACTTCTTTTACAGTTAAATCCATCGAAAGTATGGCCCCGATTCCGGCATACAAATTCAACAAGTTACCGAGAACTAATGGAATGGCTGCTTCCCCAGGCAAACCAATCCAGCTCATAAACGGGGTTAGAATTTTCGCCAGCCAATCGAGTACAGGTGTAAATCCTAAGATCGTCATGATCAAGGTAACAGGGAAAATCACTTTCCCTAACATCCAAGTTGTTTTTAGCCCTACGAGAAGACCTTTTTTCAATGTATTCAATATTCTCCCCGTCCTTTCCAATGACTACTTTTTCTTTTTTCGCTTTCCTCTTTTCTTTGGAAATCCTACCCCGTCTTCGTCTAAATACCGAGCTACAGCTAACTGATGAGTACGGCGGTAAATGAGCAATGCGACGGCTAATACAATGAGCAATAAAGACATCACTTGGGCTGCCCGGAGAATGTCCGCAATCATTAAACTGTCAGTTCGAAGCCCTTCAATAAAGAAACGACCGACAGAGTACCAAATCACGTATGTTAAAAACAATTCCCCACGGCGTAAATTCACCCGTCGTAAATAAAGGAGGAGCGCAAATCCTAGCAAATTCCATAGGGATTCGTACAGAAAAGTCGGATGGTAATACACTCCTTCTATATACATTTGATTAATAATAAATTCAGGCAAAAAGAGCGATTCTAAAAATTCACGTGTTACGGGACCCCCATGAGCTTCTTGGTTCATAAAGTTACCCCAACGCCCAATTGCTTGCCCTAAAATAATACTAGGAGCGGCAACATCCGCTAATTTCCAGAAAGATACCTTTTTCACACGAGCAAAGACTATGGCCGTGACAACCGCTCCAATTAAGCCGCCGTGAATTGCTAAACCACCTTCCCAAACCGCAATGATCTTTTCGGGATGGTTTCCGTAATATTCCCAGCGAAAAATGACGTAATAAAGCCGGGCACAAATAATGGAAATAGGCAAAGCAAAGATTAACAAATCCGCAAAAATATCTTTCGGCAGCCCCCGTTTTTTTGCTTCCTTCGTTGCGATGATGTAACCGAGTATCGCTCCAAATACGATGATGACACCGTACCAATAGATTGTAAAAGGTCCAAATTCAAGCGCTACCCGGTCAAGTGGTTGGATATGAAACACTCTCATCTCTTCCTTCCATCCTTGGACTATTAAAATTCTTCCCAGTCTCCATCTTCAATGACGTGAGTAAGTCGTTCTGAAAACTCTTGCGCAGTATTAATTCCCATCCGTTTCAAACGGAAGTTCATCGCTGCTACTTCGACAATCACCGCTAAGTTTCGTCCTGGTCGAACAGGAATCGTGTACTTTGGTATATCCGTATCTAAAATCCGAATCGTCTCTTCTTCAATTCCAAGGCGATCGTACGCTTTCTTTTCGTCCCACTGCTCCAAATGAATCGACATCGAAATCCGTTTATGCGGTCGAATCGCTCCTGCGCCGAATAATGTCATCACATCAATAATCCCTAATCCGCGAATTTCTAACAAGTGTTCAATGAGCTCTGGTGCTCTTCCGATTAAAATATTCCCTTGTAGTTGGCGTATTTCTACCGAATCATCGGCGACAAGACGATGTCCACGACGGACGAGGTCAAGGGCTGTTTCACTTTTACCAACCCCACTTGCACCGGTTAATAACACGCCAATTCCATAAATATCAATTAATACCCCATGAACGGCGGTTGTTTTTGCTAACTGTATTTCGAGAAAGTTCCTTAACTCGCTGCTTAGTCGAGTGGTCGTCATATTAGAACGCATAACAGGAACTGCTATTTTATTTCCGCTATCAATTAACTCCGGTGGAGGAATTAAATCTCGGGACAGGATGATTCCTGGCGTGTCATACGTGCATAACTTCTCCATTCTCTCAATTTTTTGTTTTTTCGTTAACTGTTGAAAAAAAGCCACTTCTTTCCTTCCCAACAGTTGAATTCGCTTCGCTGGATAATACGTAAAAAAACCTGCTATTTCAATTCCTGGACGAGAAATATCGCTCGTCGTAATCGCACGATACACTCCTTCATGTCCTGCCAAAATTTCTAAATTAAAATGTTCTACTACATCGCTCGTCGTCACTTCAGGCATGTCTTTCACCAACCTTTATTCGGTTCAAACATATAGATGTTATCATGTCACTACCAGTCAACACACTTTTATCATTGTAGCATGAATTTTGCAAGTTGTCGGGGAAAGAGAGGCTGTCTAATAAATCCTGAAAAATAAATCGAGCGTTCCTTTCAACAATCATTTAGCGCTGAATCGGTGCCATACATCGTGCATGGATTGCTTTCACAATGGTGTTTGGATCGAAACGGTACCATGAACCGTTCATCGCTTGTTTCCTCAAACTATTTTTGAATGAAACGGTGGCATGAGCCATTCATGGCTCGCTTCCATTCGCTATTTTTATATGAAACGATGGCATGACTATCCATGACTTACTTCCATCAACAATTTGTTGTTGGAAACATGCCTATTCGGCTAAGGGCCGTTTCCAGAAGCAATTTTTGATGAAGCGGTAACAAAAAAATGTCCAAAAAGTCACCAATCATGACTTTTTGGACAGCTCCTAACGTGCGAAAGGTTTGATAATAAAATGTTCGATAAGAACGTTCAATATCGCAATAATAATTGCTGCCAGAAGCGCCATTCCGAATCCTGAGATCACAAAGGCATCCCCCATCAATGCGGAAGTTAGCATGAGAAGCAATGCATTAATGACAAAGAGAAAAAAACCAAATGTAAACACAGTGATGGGAAGCGTTAATATGATTAAAAGCGGACGAAGAAAGAAGTTAATTCCCGTTAAAATCACGCTAGCAATGATTGTTGCTCCAATACCATCTAAATGAAATCCAGGGAAAAAACCCGCCACTACCATTAAAGTAATGGCGTTCACAATAAATGGTACAAGACATCCCATCACTAAATCGTTTCTCCTTCATTCGGCATAATCACTGCCAAGACAATATAAGCAACGAGAACAGGAAAGCCAGAAGTAATGAACGCAATGAGAACCGTAATGATACGGACCAAGGTTGGATCTACGTTAAAATAATTCGCAATTCCAGCACATACACCTGTTACCATACGATTTTGTTGACTTCTCGTTAATTTTTTCATTAGAAACTTCCTTCCCTATCTTTCTCTTTTACTGTTAAGGAGCCTGTTTTGCTACTAGCATCAAGCAAGAGTCGCGGTGAACCATCTACTTGTGAAACGAACTTTAATGATTTCTGCATAAAGTCTTTTTTCTCTTCTAAAATATGAAGTTCATTGAAATGATAATGAATGTTGCCAACACTCGTGCTAAGATATCCTTCTGTTTTAATGTGAGGAGGCACATTCGCGATGATACTGCCGGTAACTGTAGAAAGTTTTGCTTTTCCATCCTCTTCTAACGAAAAGGTACTATTAATGGTACCATTGACAGACTCTGCTTCAATATCTTCTACTTTTGCATTGAAATGGATGGAACCGCTAATCGTTTTTAAATAGACGGTGTCATACGCACCATTTTGTATCGTAATCGCACCGTTCACCGTTTCCCCTTCCACCGTATCCGCTTCCAGATTGTTAAAGGTGACACTACCGTTCATCGCTTTTCCCAACACTTTTTCCGCATGTACATCATCAAGGGTGAGATGTCCATTAAATGTATACATGTGAAGACGATCGTACGATTTTTCCGGGACATACATCGTCGCTTTGATTTTCATCGCTTTCGTTTTCGTATAAAAACGTAGTTCATTGTCATCCGTTTCAAAAACAGTCTCTTTTAAAAATTCTCGTCTTGCTTCTTCACTTGAATTTCCGCGGTACATTTTCACTTGGCATTCAATTTTGACATCGTTTTCTTTCCACGGTTTCACGTCGATGGACCCGTTTTCCAATGCCACGTCAATCCGCTTTTCTTGTAAATTTTTATGTTGAAAAATGTGATGGATTTCTTCATAGGGACCGAAATTAAAATCGAGATCGAACTCTTTAATCTTTTGGAAGGCACTATCAATAAATTCTGTGAACATAGAAGCAAAATCTGGTTTCTTCTCTCGTTCAGAGCGTGTCTCATTCCATTTGTCCCACTGTTTATTGCCTTCTTCCCAATTGACTTTTGTCGATAGGCTTGTCGTTGTTGTCGTTTCACTGGACTGTCCGGCTTGTTTTTGCGAACGATCATCTGTTGGATCGTTTAACGCTTCTAATAATTTCACTCCGTCTTCTGCTGAAATCTTTCCTTCATCAATCATTTTCAAAATAAGTTTACGCTCTTCTTCCAAGAACAATCCCTTCCTTCTTTTTAGAGTAAAATGTCACCTCTTCCTCCTGTGATCCTTCGCGCCGGGAGGAAGAGCTTTCACAACAGTTATGAGCGAACCTTCGAAGGGTCAGAAACTTTTTCTGCTTCTTCCAGCAACGTTTTCATTCTTTGCCGATCTCGTTCTAACATTGGTTTTAAATATTTGCCTGTATAAGAAGCTGGGATTTCGGCCACTTCTTCTGGTGTTCCGCTTGCTACCAGCTCACCGCCTTTATCTCCACCTTCAGGTCCTAAATCAATCATATAGTCCACTGTTTTAATGACTTCCAAATGATGTTCGATGACAATCACTGTATCTCCATTATCTACTAAACGGTCTAACACTTGCAATAGTCTTCTAATATCATCAACATGAAGTCCGGTTGTTGGTTCATCTAAAATGTAGACGGTTTTTCCGTTGGAGCGACGGTGAAGTTGGCTGGCAAGCTTCACCCGTTGTGCTTCCCCCCCAGACAATGTCGTTGCAGGTTGCCCAAGAGTCACATAACCGAGCCCGACATCATACAGCGTTTGGAGCTTTCGTTTGATTTTCGGGATATTTTCAAAAAAAGAGACTGCTTCTTCCACCGTCATATCGAGGACATCGGCAATATTTTTCCCTTTATATTGCACTTCTAACGTATCGCGGTTATATCTTTTACCTTTACATTGTTCGCATGGCACATATACGTCCGGTAAAAAGTGCATTTCAATTTTAATAATCCCGTCTCCTTTACAGGCTTCACACCGACCGCCTTTGACGTTAAAACTAAACCGACCTTTTTTATATCCTCGCATTTTCGCTTCATTTGTCATCGCGAACACTTCACGAATATCGTCAAACACTCCTGTATACGTCGCCGGATTCGAACGTGGAGTACGTCCAATCGGGGATTGATCGATATCAATCACTTTATCGATGTGCTCGATTCCTTCAATCTTTTCATGTTGACCTGGCTTATCTTTGGCACGGTGCAACTGCTGGGCAAGGGCCTTATGCAAAATTTCATTAATTAACGTACTTTTTCCTGAACCGGATACCCCCGTCACCGCCGTCAGCAAACCGAGCGGGATGGCTACATCAATATTTTTTAAGTTGTTTTCTTTTGCTCCTTTAATCGTGAGCCATCGGTCGCCAGGTTTTCTGCGGGAAAGAGGAAGGGGGATAAACTTTTTCCCGGATAAGTACTCTCCTGTTAATGAGTTCGGATTTTCTTTAATTTCTTCCGGCGTTCCAGTTGCGGTAATGTAACCACCGTGGACCCCTGCTCCCGGTCCGATATCGACAATGTAATCTGCTCTAAGCATCGTATCTTCGTCATGCTCTACTACAATCAACGTATTGCCCAAATCTCTCATCTGTTCTAACGTATCGATCAAACGATGGTTATCTCGTTGATGAAGTCCGATAGACGGCTCGTCTAAAATGTACAGCACTCCCATTAAAGAGGAACCTATTTGAGTTGCTAATCGAATCCGTTGAGCTTCCCCGCCGGAAAGTGTTCCGGCAGAACGACTTAACGTTAAATAGTCAAGTCCTACATTTATTAAAAATCCAAGTCGATCTCGAATCTCCCGTAAAATTAATTTCGCAATGGCTTGCTCTTTTTCACTCAATGATAATGTCTCAAAAAAATTCTTTGCCTCCGTCACCGAAAGTTCAGTCACTTGTCCGATATGGTAACCATTTATTTTTACTGCTAAACTTTCTTCTTTTAAACGATATCCTTGACAAGTTGCACACGGTTTTTCTGTCATATATTTTTCCATTTGTTCGCGAATATAATCAGAAGTCGTTTCTTGATAACGGCGAGCAATATTATTGACCACACCTTCAAAGTAAATCAACCGCTCTTTTACAACCCCGCGTTCATTTTCAAAGCGAAAAACGATTTTTTCGTTCTTGCTGCCATACAATAAAATGTCACGTTGTTTTTTTGTCAATTCTTTTACCGGTTTGTCCATCGGGATATCAAAATGGCGACAAACCGAGGCCAGCAATTGCGGGTAATATTGTGAGCTGACTGGTTTCCAAGCGGCAATCGCATGTTCTTCAAGGGTCAATTCTTTATCGGGAATAAGTAAATCTTCATCGACTTCAAGTCTGCTTCCTAAACCATCACAAGTGGGACACGCGCCAAACGGGCTGTTAAAAGAAAAAAGACGCGGTTCTAATTCATCAATGGAAAAACCACAATGAGGACAAGCGTGAAATTGATTAAATAACAATTCCTCTTCTCCAATCACATCAATCAACACTCGTCCCCCACTTAGTTCTAAGGCGGTTTCTAAAGAATCCGCCAACCGCGTTTCAATCCCATCTTTGATTACGATGCGATCGACGACGACTTCGATATTGTGCTTCTTATTTTTCTCGAGAGAAATATCTTCACTGACTTCGCGCATTTCGCCATCGACCCGCACGCGAACAAAGCCTTTTTTCTTTACATCGTTCAGAACTTTGATATGCTCTCCTTTTTTACCAGAGACAAGGGGAGATAAAATCTGCATTTTCGTCCGTTCTGGATAAGACATCATTCGGTCCACCATTTGTTGAATTGTTTGAGAAGTGATTTCTATCCCGTGAACAGGACATACAGGGGTGCCGATTCGGGCAAAAAGAAGTCGTAAGTAGTCGTAAATCTCCGTCACCGTCCCAACCGTCGAGCGAGGATTTCGACTCGTCGTTTTTTGGTCAATGGAAATAGCAGGAGAGAGACCTTCAATGGAGTCGACGTCTGGCTTATCCATTTGTCCTAAAAATTGTCTTGCATAAGCAGAAAGAGACTCTACATAACGACGTTGCCCTTCTGCGTATATCGTATCGAAGGCGAGAGAAGATTTCCCTGATCCTGATAATCCGGTAAATACAACTAATTTATCCCGAGGAATGGTGATGTCTATGTTTTTTAAGTTGTGTGAGCGAGCCCCTTGTATACGTAAATGATTGCGTACCATCTTAAGTCATCCTTCCGCTTTTAATTCCAACATCATATCCCGCAGTTCCGCAGCCCGTTCAAATTGTAAATCCCGTGCTGCTTGTTTCATTTCCGCTTCTAATTCGTCAATAACTTGTTGACGTTCTTTTTTGCTCAACTTATCAAGGGCCGGCTTATCATAGTCGGCTTGTTCATCGGTCACAATCGTTGCTTGAATTAAATCCGGAATTTCTTTTTTAATCGTTTGAGGGACAATGTTGTGTTTTTCATTGTATTCCATTTGAATTTTTCTCCGACGGTTCGTCTCTTCAATTGCCACTTTCATCGAGTCGGTAATCTTATCTGCATACATAATGACATGACCGTTGGCGTTTCGAGCCGCCCTTCCCATCGTTTGGATCAGGGAGCGCTCTGCCCGGAGAAACCCTTCTTTGTCCGCATCTAAAATGGCGACTAATGACACTTCCGGAATATCGAGTCCTTCACGAAGCAAGTTAATTCCGACCAATACATCGAATTCGCCGAGTCGAAGTTTACGTACAATTTCAATTCGCTCCAATGTTTTAATGTCAGAGTGAAGATAGCGTACGCGAATCCCTATTTCTTTTAAATAATCCGTTAAGTCTTCCGCCATCTTTTTCGTTAACGTAGTTACAAGCACCCGCTCTTCCTTTTCTTTCCGAGCACGAATTTCTTCAATTAAATCATCAATTTGTCCTTCAATTGGTCGTACGTCAATCGTTGGGTCTAAAAGCCCCGTCGGTCGAATAATTTGCTCCACCATTTTTGGTGTATGTTCTAACTCATAAGGACCAGGGGTTGCTGAAATGTAAATCGCTTGATGAATTCGTTTCTCAAATTCTTCAAACTTCAACGGACGGTTATCCAATGCCGATGGGAGTCGAAAACCGTGGTCAACTAGCACTTGCTTACGAGCTCTATCCCCGTTATACATCCCGCGAATTTGTGGGAGCGTCACGTGAGATTCATCCACCACAAGTAAAAAGTCATCAGGAAAATAATCTAAGAGCGTATAGGGTGTCTCCCCGGGTTTTCGAAACGTTAAATGGCGGGAATAGTTTTCAATTCCGGAACAAAACCCCATCTCTTTCATCATTTCGATGTCATAATTTGTTCGCTGTTCCAAGCGTTGTGCTTCCAGTTCTCGACCTTTGTCGCGAAAATATTGAAGTCGTTCTTCCAACTCTTTTTCAATATTTTTAATTGCTTTGGCCATTTTTTCTTCTCTCGTCACGAAGTGGGAGGCTGGGAAAATAGCGACATGATGTCGTTCCCCTATGATTTCTCCCGTCAAAGCATCCACTTCTGTCATTCGATCTATTTCATCTCCAAAAAATTCAATGCGGATGCAATGTTCGTCGCGAGAAGCAGGGAATATCTCGACAACGTCTCCCCGCACTCGAAAAGTCCCACGAACAAAGTTGACATCATTTCGTTCATATTGAATATCGACCAATTCCCGCAGAACAGCATCCCTTTCTATTTCCATTCCAGTCCGTAAAGACAAAACAAGATCACGATACTCCTCTGGAGAACCGAGACCGTAAATACAAGAAACACTGGCAACGATAATAACATCTTTTCTTTCAAACAATGCACTCGTCGCAGAGTGTCGCAATTTATCAATTTCTTCATTAATGCTGGCATCTTTTTCAATATACATATCCGTTTGAGGAACGTACGCTTCCGGTTGATAAAAATCGTAATAACTAACAAAATATTCTACCGCATTGTTCGGAAAAAACTCTTTAAACTCACTATAAAGCTGTCCTGCAAGTGTCTTATTATGAGCGATGACAAGCGTAGGTTTATCCACTTCTTTAATCACGTTCGATACGGTAAATGTTTTACCCGTTCCTGTCGCTCCGAGCAATGTTTGATGTCTTTTTCCTTGTTTGACTCCTTCTACCAGCTCTTTAATCGCCTTTGGTTGATCTCCAGCAGGGTCATATTTCGACACTAATTCAAATGTCTCACTCATAATAAAATCCCTCACTTTTCACCCGATTCTCACTAGAAACTTCTTATAGTATACCACAGATGATAGCGGAAGAAACAACAAAAACGAATGCTTGTTCTATCCCATAAAAATAGCAGCACTAAAATGCGCTGCGTTACGGCCCTACTTTCTGTTTTTGAAATAAACGCCATGATAGAGGAAGAGCGACGACAAAAGATACTATCACAAACGTTAAGACGAGTTCTCCAAATTGCCATGGTCGTACCGCAAAAAGAACAATGAGAGAAACGACCACCCCGCCAATATAATTGTGTGTTAAACGTACTGCTAAAATAACGAGTAAAATAGGAAGTAACAAAGCTCCAATATATGTTAACAACCAAAACACCTGTCTTTCTATCAGGACACTGGAGAGGCCCCTCACGTCACATTATTCCGACATCGATATATTCGTCGAGGTCTTTTCTTCTTGTTCTCGGTCTGATACAAATAGTATTCCTAACTCATGATGCTCGTTCGCATATACCGCGGATTGCACATGTCTCACTTCGCCACGAATATCCTTTACCTCCAACTTACAATAGGCCGAATTCCTTTGAATCCCCGTATATAAATCTCGTTCATGCAGAATTGGTTGACCATTTGCTTTCACAATTATTTCTCCTGGAGTAATACCAATCTTTTCCGCAGTGGATCCTGGTAATACATCCAATACCCGAATACCTGCCGGTGGCAACGTAAAAAACGGATAATTTTCACGCGCTTGCCAATAGTTATGTAAAGAAATAGCGATACGAGCGAGAATGACAATTCCTAAAACGAAAGGAACAATTCTCTCTTCATAATAACTAAGCCAAGCAAATGCTCCCATGACGACACCTAAAATGACGACTTTTTTTCCAGTGCGAGAAATGGCTGCGTGAGGCAACGTATGCAAAACGCTTTGTTTCGCGCCGATAGCGAATGGAACAAGAAACAGTGAAACGCTTTCTACTCCCGTCGGTAAGAATAGCCACCAATCTTGTGCCACTAAGCCTCCCACTGGAAGAGGAAGAAACAATGGAATAAACCATATTCTTTGAAGACGATGAGCTCCTATATATTTTCCCCGGGGGCTTTTCACTAACAACGGAGAAGTGTACTTTGGTCCATTGGTCCAAATAAGGCTTCCTTCTACAATGAGAAGAAACGCAAGAAACACAAGAAGCAAACGTCCGTCCATTTCTTGTAAGGATGATAAAAAACGCCCCATTTGAAAACTCTCAATTTGAAGCATCGGCAACAGAAAGAGAGACAGTCCCGCGAATCCTATCGTATAAGCAGGAGAAAGCAGCCGGACTCTTCCCATTACAATAAATAACAACAACCAACCACTTACAATAAGAAAGAAAGAGAATGGAAATACGATGCCGAGTGTAAGAAGAGCGAAAGATAATATCATTCCTGCCAAGAAGCCTGGAAAAAGAGGAGCGGTGACGTCAAACCAAGAAGGATGAATGCGAATATGAAAAAATTGACGTTCACGCTTTACTCGTAGAATGCCAAGAACAAACATTGCCATTGGAATGATATACGTGAGTGGATGAGCAAAAAAACGTCCAAACGCTTTTAATAATTCCCAAAGAGTCGCTTCCATTCTTTTAGCTTCCTTTCCTCTAAAAGATGAATACTGCCGCTAATATCGTAATGAATGATTATCTGTCGGTGTAAAGATGGGCGGAGTAAACGTGACTACTCCGCTAAGATAACTGTTCTTGTATTAAGTTGAGGGCTTCTTTCAATTGACGATCGTTTTCTTCAGAGCGAATTAAGTCTAAGAGCGCTTGATTCAAGCTTGTCGCAGTCTCATAATCAATTGCACCGGTCACCGCTAATCCATCCGTTTTTGCTTGAAAATCTTCTACTGCTTGTCTCGTTTGTACATCAAAAAGACCTTCATTTTGACCTGGAGAATACCCTAGCCCTTCCAGTATATTTTGAGCTACAGCAACCTGTTCACCATAAGATCCTTCACTGAGTGTTTCTTCCTCTTCTAACGATAACACCGGGGAATAAAAATAGTCTGGTTGCATGACTTCTACCGTCGGCTCGACTCCTTCTTCATTAATCCAATGACCATCGGGAGTTAACCATTTAAACATGGATAATTTTAGCTCACTGCCATCTCCTAAATCGAGGGCTTGTTGTACCGTTCCTTTTCCGTATGTTGTTTCTCCAACAAGGTCATAATTACCAGCTTCTTTTAAAGCTGCCGCTAAAATTTCAGACGCAGAAACACTGCCGCGGTCAATGACACCAACTATCGGATACGGCTTTTTCTCTTTTAACGTGGAAACCGATTGGACAACATTTCCATCAGGGTCTTGAATTTGGACGATATTTTCCCCTCCAGGAATGACAAGGTCTCCAATATCTTCCACACTATTTAAAAATCCGCCTGGATTCCCTCTGACGTCAATAATCAGTCCTTCCATTCCATCTTCTTCTAACGTTTTTAATTGTTCTTCAAATTCGGAAGCTGTATCTTCAGAAAAAGAAGTAATTTCAATATAACCAATTTTTTGTCCATCTTCTGTAAACATTTTCGAATAAACTGTTTCTACAGGTATTTCATCCCGTACCACTTCCACATGAAACGGTGTGGAAGCACCTTGTCTTTGTATCGTCAATGTGACCGTAGTTCCTTTTTCTCCACGAATTTTTGCCACCGTCTCTTGAAGCGTTGCCCCTTCTGTTGATTCACCATCCACTTCCAACACTCGATCATTCGGTTGTATCCCTGCTTTTTCCGCCGGAGAATCTCGAAAAGGTGAGACGATCGTCACTACGCCATCTACCATACTTACTTCTGCACCAATTCCTTCAAAGGAAGACTCTAACGACTGATTAAAATGTTCTGCCGATTGTTCTTCCATATAGACAGAATGAGGATCATTCAGCTCTTCTACCATTCCGGAAAGCGCACCATTAATTAACTTTTCTTCATCTATCTCTTCCATGTAATTCTCTTGGATCAATTCATATACTTTTTCAATTTTTTCTATCCCTACATCTGCTGTTTCCGCAGAGGAAAAACCTACTCCGTCTCCCGAAACAGGAACTTCTTGCAAATTTATGCCCGCAAAAACCCCACCTGCTCCGGCAAGGAGTGCAATACCAACAAACGCTGCTGCCATTTTCGCTTTCCATTTCATGTCGCTCACCTCAACTATTCGCTTCCTATTATTCTACCATGAAAGATGAGAAGTAAAAATAGTTGTCAAGTTCCAGATTAGCATAAGTAATTCTTCGGTTATTTGGTTACAATAACACGAACGATATGATTACAATAACAAAGGAGATTTTCAGTGATGTTATTTCGTACGTTTTCCTTTGATAAGTGTACAAAATGGATCGTATTTTTCATGATTTCAGTGTTATTTTTTGCCCCGCAAGCACACTCAGTTTCCGCACAGGAGGAAGCACTAACTGTAAGAGTCGCATCCATTGTCATTGATAATGAACCGATCAAAACAGAATATGTGATGAAGGATGGGCATTTGCTTGTACCGGCACTATTTTTTAAACATATGGGTACGAAGGTTGATAAAAGTGACAAGTATCAATCCCTCGTGTTCCGGTATGGTGATATTCAATTTGCCCTTCCAATCGGAAAAAAACAATCCTACAAGTCCGTAAAAGGAACAACAAAGTGGGAAACGTCCACTTTGACGACAGAAGTCTTGGAATTGGAAGGAGAGGCATTTGTGCCCCTTTTAGACGTCGTAAAAAATTTAGAAATGGACGTTACCTATGATTCAAGAATGAAGCGTACTTTTGTAACGACGAACTCAGCGCCAGCACCAAAAGCAATCTCTACTGGCAACCCGAATAAAAAACTTGTTTCCCTTACGTTTGATGACGGACCAGACCGCCACTACACACCGCAAATTTTAGATATATTAAAAGAAAAAGGAGTAAAAGCGACATTTTTCGTTACAGGGGAACAAGTGAAAAATCATCCTGACATCATGAAACGGATTGTCGAAGAAGGACATAGTATCGGAAACCATACGTGGAGCCATCCCTCCCTAGACGAGACGTTTACGGCAGACGTCATTCAGGAAGTGACGTCTACCCAACAGATGATTGAAAAAACAGTCGGTCGGGCTTCCGATTTATTTCGACCACCTTATGGCGCCATCACAAAATCCGACGCCATCGTTCTTCATGATATAGGTTATCGAGTGATTCTTTGGTCCGTTGATACACTGGATTGGAGTGGAAAATCAAAAGAAGAGATAATAGACATCGTAGAACGTGACATCTCGCCAGGAGGAATTGTTTTACAACACAACTTTCAATCGACAGAACGAGTTTTAGACGGAACAGTGGAAGCACTTCCGACAATCATTGATCACCTACGAAAAAAAGGATACAAGTTCGTGACAGTGCAAACATTGTTAGACAATTACTAGTCCAAAAGGACAATATATGTAGAATAGAATGAGGGCCTATTCCTTTGAAGATGGCCCTTTTTTCATGGAACGCTTTTCGAAAAGCGCCATTTTATGACTACCAATACATAGGCCGAAGTTTGTTTTCTACAACTGCCGTTTCTCTACCATGTTCAAAACATATCATTAAAGTAGTTTTAAGGAAAATGGTAGATCATGCTCTGATAAACTTTGTTAAGAAAGGAAGAGAAAATATGATACCTCCTCATGGTGGAATATTAATACAGAAATTAACAGATGAACTGCAAAAAGATGAATTACTCTCAAAAATGAAAACGACTGTGCAAATTTCTGACGAATCATTAGCGGATCTGGAGTTAATTGCGAATGGCGCATATAGCCCTTTAGATGGATTCATGGATAAGGAGAATTACCTTCATGTTTTAAAAAACATGAGATTGAAGAATGGTCTTGTATGGAGTCTTCCGATTACATTGGCCGTAACAAAAGAAAAAGCAAACGAGTGTGACCTAGGAACTTTGATTGGATTAAAAGGAAAGGACGGAAAAACGTATGGAGTCCTAGAGCTTACGGAAAAATACGGCTATGACAAGAAAGAAGAAGCCAAATTAGTTTATGGAACGACGGATAAAAATCATCCAGGTGTAAAAAAGTTATACAGCAAAGGAGATGTTTATTTAGCAGGTCCAATTCATCTTATCAACAATCCTTCTCATTCGCCATTTGAAGATTATGTCTTAAGCCCGCTAAAAACAAGAAAATTATTTTCTCAATTAAATTGGAATACAGTTGTCGGCTTTCAAACAAGAAATCCGATTCACCGAGCACACGAGTATATTCAAAAGTGTGCATTAGAATCAACAGACGGTTTATTTCTCCACCCCCTTATTGGAGAAACAAAAAAAGATGACATTCCAGCTGATATACGGATAGAAAGCTATAACACTTTACTCAAACATTATTATCCTGATAATAGGGTAAAATTAGCGGCTTTTCCAGCAGCCATGAGATATGCTGGCCCTAGGGAAGCTATATTTCATGCTCTTGTCCGTAAAAATTATGGTTGCACTCACTTTATTATCGGAAGAGACCACGCTGGTGTCGGTGATTATTACGGAACATATGAGGCCCAAGAAATATTTAACCAGTTTTCTACCGACGAGATAAATATAACTATTTTAAAATTTGATCACGCTTATTTTTGTAAAATTTGCAATAGTATGAGCACGATTAAAACTTGCCCTCACCATAGCAATCACCATCTTCATTTAAGTGGAACAAAAGTTAGGGAGATGTTACGACAAGGAAAAAAACCTCCGAAAGAATTTACTCGTCCTGAAGTTGCTGAAGTTCTTATCAAAGGATTGAACAAGCGTTGACTTGGGAAATAGTATTTACCTTGTTCTTCATTGGTCTCATGCTAATTGGACTTATCTTTGAAATTGCAAGTCCTTTTATCGTTATTTTCTTCACTCTTACAATATTTGTAATTACTGGTATTGTTTCAATAGAGGAAGCATTATCCGGCTTCGCTAATGAAGCATTATGGACGATTGCTATGTTATTTATTATCGCCGGCACAATAAAGAAAAGCGGGATTATTGACCAAATAATTTCACGATTGCTACAAAGACAAGGAACTGTGAAAAAAACATTATTGAAACTTCTTCCACCTATAGCTGGACTTTCTGCTTTTTTAAATAACACCCCTATTGTAATCACGTTAACGCCTATCCTCCGTGACTGGTGCGAAAAAAATAACATACCACCATCTAAGCTTTTAATCCCACTTTCTTACGCTACTATTTTAGGGGGAACTATCACATTAATGGGAACTTCTACCAATCTCATTATTCACGAGTTGATGATAGAAAACGGTCTTCAAGGATTTTCTATTTTTACACCTTTGGCAATCGTGGGGATACCAATCACTGTATTAGGTATTGGTTACTTGATATGTATTGGTCATAAATTCTTGCCTTCTCACAAACCTATAAAAGACACTGTGGCAGAACAAAGTCGTGAATATTTAGGAGAAGTAGTGATTGAAAAAAATTTTCCCTTCACCTATCTTACCATTGATGACGCGGGCTTGCGAAACTTAAAAGGGATCTATTTTATTTCTCTTCTTAGAGGCAAAAAGAGAATAACTCCCTTAAAGAGCACGACAATAGTCCAACCGGGAGATCGCCTCACTTTCACTGGTGATCTTTCGTCTATAGCCGAGCTACAATCGATAAAAGGCCTTCAGATAGAAACAAATTCAGATATGGATATAAGTGATTTATGTAATAATCACACGAATTTTGTAGAAGCAGTCGTTTCCCATCATTCGACTCTTCTATATCAAAAATTAAAAGACACACAATTTCGAGCAAAATATGACGCTGTCGTCATTGCAGTCCATCGAAAAAATGAACGTATCCACAGTAAAATAGGTGACATTATCTTAAAGCCTGGAGACACTCTCTTAATGTTAACCGGATCTGATTTTCAAAAAAATAGTGGTAAAGACGATGATTTCTATGTCGTTACCCCAGTTAAGCGTACAAGTTACACTAAATCCAATAGTAAACGTGGTTGGTTTGCCATCGCTATTTTTCTGGCCATGATTACCCTTGTAACTTTTCAAATTTTATCTATGTTTATGGCGTTGTTAATAACGATTTCTTGCTTTTTTCTTTTTCGAATGTTCAAACCATCTGAAGCAAAGCATTATATACAACTTCACGTGCTTATGATCATTGCTTGCTCCTTAGGAGTCGGGAAAGCTTTAACGAACTCTGGAACAGCTCAATGGGTCGCAGATAAACTTTTGTATCTAACAGAACCATTCGGGGTGTTAATGATCCTCATTTCTGTCTATTTTATCACGATGATGTTCACGGAATTTATAACGAATAATGCTACAGCTGTATTAATGTTCCCAATTGCTATGGAGATTTCCAATGTAGTATCTTTAGACCCACTCGTATTAGCAGTAATTGTAACTATAGCGGCTTCCGCCAGTTTTGCTACACCGATCGGCTATCAAACTAATTTAATCGTATATGGACCAGGTGGATATTCCTTTAAAGATTTCTTAAAAGCTGGTATCCCACTTAATATGATGACAATGATCGCAACCGTCACTATCGTATATTTATTCTGGGTTTAAAACAAAAGGAGGTTATTGAGAATGGGACAAAAAAATATTACGTGGCATCAGGGTCATATCTCTAAGTCCGATCGTCAGAAATTAAATAATAAAATAAAAAGTGCAGTCCTTTGGTTTACCGGGCTTTCTGGTTCCGGAAAGTCAACAATTGCAGTTGAAATCGAAAAAGAACTATACCACGCTGGTATTCTCTCTTATCGGTTAGATGGGGATAACATACGTCACGGTTTAAATCGTGATCTCGGTTTTACTCCACAGGAAAGAACAGAGAATATCAGGAGGATTGGGGAAGTATCCAAGTTGTTCGTCGATGCAGGTATTCTGACATTAGCTTCATTTATCTCTCCATATAGAAAAGATCGTGAAATGGTAAGAAACCTTCTGGATAAAGGTGAATTTGTTGAAGTTTATGTGAAATGTGACTTATCGGAGTGTGAGAAACGAGATCCTAAAGGACTATATAAAAAGGCAAGAAATGGAGAAATAAAAAGTTTCACTGGCATTCATTCTCCATATGAAGAACCTATTTCCCCTGAAATTATCGTAGAAACGGACAAACAAACACTCCAAGAATCCGTCAATCAAATATTGAACTATTTAATCAAAAACAAGTATATGTAGCCTCCTAATATTTTCCTCTTCCTTTTTCTCACGACCTGTTTTACCAGTCATACAATGGAAGGAAATATGTTTCTTAAAAAGGAGAGAAATCAATGAACCATTTCACACCCGAAGTCTCGATTGTTATTCCCGCTAAAAATGAAGGGATAAATGTGCGAAACACACTGAACTCCTTATTTTCTACCCGTACAAACCAACGATATGAAGTGATCGTAGTTGATGATGGTTCCACTGACGGTTGTTGTGATTTTATCCAACAAGAAACGACATATAAACATGTCCATCTGTTGAAGACAAACGGAATAGGAGCTGCCAATGCAAGAAATTATGGTGCTCAGTATGCCAGAGGACAATATCTTGTTTTTTGCGATGCCCACTTATTCTTTAAAGATATGTGGATGGATAGACTAGTCAATCCTTTAAAAAAGAGGAAAACAGACGCGATTTGTCCAGGTATTGCTGATGTAAACAACACCTCTTCTGTCGGATATGGTCAATCCTTAAAACCTAATCTTGTAATCTATTGGACAGGAAAACCTGCAAACATTTCGGACACGGCGGTTTTACCCGGTGGGTGCTTTATGATTTCCAAGAAAGTTTTTCAAAGTGTAGGTGGCTTTGAGTCTGGGTTTAAAACTTGGGGTTATGAAGATATTGAACTTTCCATCAAGCTTTGGTTATTCGGCTACAGATGCAGTGTCCATCCAGATGTAAAGGTCTTTCATGTATTTAGAACTTCTCATCCCTATCAACTCAGTCGTCACCACTTAGATTATAACTTAATGAGATTGGCCTACTCTCACTTTAACACCACACGTATCAACAAATGTAAACGATTATTAAAACAAGATCCAAAAAAAATAGATAAGCTTGTTCTAAGAGATCATGTGTTGAAACAAAGAAAAGCGTATTTTCAAAAAAGAAAGTACGATGACACATGGTATTTCAAGAGATTCAGTATCCCCTTCTAAACCTCCCCCTTTCCCCTTTTCTCTTTCCTTTACGACTGGATAAAAGCCAATATCCCCCTTCTTTATGTTAATGGTCTAAGAAATGGAAGACCTTCATTCATACAATGATAGAAAGCCTGCGAGGCTTTTGATGAGAAAACGTAAGGAGGGAGGGTTTTCAATGAAAATCATGACGATATTAGGCACTAGACCGGAAATCATTCGGCTTAGCTTAGTGATGAAAAAGCTGGATCAATTTGCAGATAAACACATTATCGTTCATACAGGACAAAATTTTACTACTACTTTGAACGATATTTTTTTTGAACAACTTCATTTACGAAGACCAGATTATATTTTAAGCGATAGACAACAGTCTTTAGGTGAACAGCTTTCAAGAATGTTTTTAGAATTAGAAAAAATATTCATGAAGGAAAGGCCTGACAAAGTTTTAGTGTTAGGGGATACCAATAGTTCTTTAGGAGCGATTTTGGCAGAAAGAATGGGGATTCCGGTAGTGCATATGGAAGCTGGCAATCGCTGTTTTGACTGGAATGTTCCGGAAGAAATAAACAGACGTATGATCGACAGTATTTCAAGTTACAACCTTCCCTACACTCAAAACAGTAAAGAAAATTTATTGAGGGATGGAATTGCGAGCAAGCAAATTATGCTATCTGGCAATCCTATTTATGAGGTTCTCGAAAATTATAAAACGCAGATAGACGCAAACGATATTTTAAAAAAACTTCAACTGGAAAAAAAGGATTACTTCCTTGTGACAATTCATCGGGCAGAAAATGTAGATAACGCAGAAAGTTTCATTGAAATCATAAAAGGGTTAAACTTGGTTGCCGAAACATTTCAAAAAAGAATGATTTGTAGCTTACATCCCCGCACGAAATCAAAGTTAAACCAAGCAAGTAATATTGGTATCCATCCTCTTCTAGAGTTCTATGAACCATTTGGTTTTTTTGAATTTGTGAAACTTGAAAAATCTGCCTTTTGTGTATTAACAGACAGTGGAACGGTCCAAGAAGAATGTTGCATTTATCACATTCCTACAGTAACCGTCCGAACAACGACAGAAAGACCAGAGACGGTGGATTGTGGAAGTAATATGGTCTCTGGAATTGATCAAAAGAACATTCTTAAAGCCGTAAAAGTAATGACAAAACAGCCACTGAATTGGAAGTGCCCGGATGGCTATTTAGATAAAAACGTTTCAGAAAGAGTCGTCAAATTCATCTTAGGAGGTGCAAACATTGTTTAAGAATCAAACGATTTTAGTCACTGGAGGAACGGGATCATGGGGAAATGAGTTGGTAAAGCAATTACTAGCTAAAAATCCCAAAGAGATCCGAATTTTTTCTAGAAATGAATTTACTCAAGTAGTGATGAAACACAAATTTGATAATAATAAAAAACTATCTTTTATTATCGGAGACATTCGTGATAAATCCGCATTGAATGAAGCATGTAGAGGAGTCGATTTCTTATTTCATCTCGCTGCCTTGAAACATGTTCCAGTTTGTGAAGACCAACCTTATGAAGGGCTAAAAACGAACGTATATGGTACACAAAACGTTATTGAAGCTTCCATTGAACAGAAAGTGAAAAAAGTGATTTATATTTCAACAGATAAAGCTGCCAACCCCACTAACTTCTACGGATTTACGAAAGCATTGGGAGAACGATTGATTATTCATGCAAACATTTTAACGAAGGAAACAAAATTTATTTGTGTACGAGGTGGAAATGTTTTAGGAACAAATGGCAGCGTGATTCATGTTTTTAAGGACCAAATACAAAATAAATCAAAAGTTGGGATCACTGATAAAAGAATGACCCGCTTTTTCTTAACCCTCGAAGATGCTATTAAACTATTATTTAAAGCTTCCTATGAAAGCATTGGTGGAGAAATTTTCGTGATGAAAATGCCAACATGTAAAATTATAGACTTAGCCAATGTCCTTATTGAAGATTCAGGAAAAAAGAATGTAAAGATTGTGGAGACGGGGATACGTCCTGGAGAAAAACTCCATGAAATATTATTAACAGAATATGAAAGCAACAATACCGTTATTTACGATAAAGAGTATTATGTCATTTTACCCTCTATTAAAATCGAAGGCCTATCAGAACACTATGCAAACTATCCACCCATCGATTTAGATCACTATCACTCTAATCACTCCCTTATGTCCAAAGAAGAAATTAAAGACATGTTAAAAAAGGGAGGGTTTATTTAAATGAAGTTATTAATTATTGGCGGTAAAGGAATGGCCGGTCATATGATCCGTGACTATTTTTCCCGAAAAAATCACGAAGTTTATTACACGTCTAGAGATTCCTTTGATAAGAAAAGTATTTATCTTGATGTTCACGATTTAACCACTCTGAAAAAAACGATACAAAACTTGAAACCAGATGTCGTTATTAATTGTACAGGTATATTAAATAAGAAAGCGAGTGAACAAAAAAAAGAAGCTATTTACGTCAACAGCCTCTTTCCACATCTATTAGCGAAAATGTCAAAAGAAAATCAAGCAAAATTTATTCATTTAAGTACCGATTGTGTGTTTCAAGGTGACCGTGGTGATTACAGAGAAAGAGACTTTCCGGATGGAACTTCCGATTACGCCAGAACAAAAACATTAGGAGAGGTTTATCACCCTCCCCATTTAACCGTCAGAACATCTATTATTGGCCCAGAATTAAAAAAAGATGGAATCGGATTGTTTCTCTGGTTTATGAATCAAAAAGGAACGATAAAAGGATATAAAAATGTACTGTGGAATGGTGTGACCACCTTAGAATTAGCAAAAGCTTTAGAGAAAATGATTTCTCAAGAAATTACCGGATTGTACCATCTAACTGCCCCTAAAAAGATTTCGAAATACAAATTATTAAAAATGATCCAACGGGTTTTTAACAAAAACGACGTTCATATTGTACCCGATTACGAAATAAAATTAGACAGAACTCTGGTCAACACACGAAAAGACTTCCATTATGAAGTACTTGATTATGAAGCAATGCTTACGGAATTAAAAGAATGGATGAATCGGTCATGACAGAAAAAATATTAATTACTGGAGCAAACGGTTTTACTGGAAAACATGCTTGTCATTACTTTTCCAAAAAAGGAATGAAAGTAATAGCAGCGGTTCGAAGAGATAATAATATATGTAATCATTCAGTAAAGCAAGCGGTTTGTGACCTTACAAAGAAAAACGAAATAGAATTATTATTGAGAAAAGAAAAGCCGTACTATATCCTTCACTTGGCCGGGCAAAATGATGTGAGTAAATCATGGAATCATCCCCATTTAACAATGGAAACAAATGCATTTGCCACCTTACATTTGCTTGACGCTGTCCGACAAGAAAACTTCCCTTGTAAAATAATAGTGGTAACGTCGGCACTTCAATACGATATGAAGATAGACAAGTATCCACCTCATCCTTACAGTTTAAGCAAATCCGTTCAAAGTATTATTTCTGAATCTTGGTCTGAGTTTTTTAATCTAGAAATCATCATTGCCAAACCGAATAACCTTATAGGACCTGGAGATTCAAATGGCGTCTGTTCCCTTATTGCTAAAAAAATTGTCGACTATGAAAATAACAAATCGAAAGATCCTATCGTTATCAATGATAGCAGTATTCATAGAGATTTTCTCGACGTAAGAGATGCTGTCAAAGCATATGATTACCTCTTTCAACGAGGAAAACGAAATGAAATATATAACGTTGCCTCAGGAAAGAGTCAGTCTTTAGGGGATTTAATTTATATTTATCGAGAATTATCTAATACTAACTTCCCTGTAAGTATAAAAAAATCTAGCAAAGAAATATCACCTGTACAAGTAGATATTTCCAAATTAAAAGCGTTGGGGTGGTCTCCTCGGATACCATTTCGAACTTCTTTACAAGATATTCTTGATTACTATCGAAAAAAAGCAGTCAAAAAATAAAAATCTGACTCCGGAATGTATGTTTCCCGGAGTTTATAATAATGACTATATTTTGAGTTCTTTAAACATATTCATCATATGTTGAGCGTAAATTTCGGGAGAAAAATGATGTTGAATGTAATCTCTAGCGTTTGTTCGAATTTTTTGTTTTAATACTGGATGATTGAACAAGTCCTTTGCTTCTTTTACTCCCGCGTCCACATCATCTTGGGGGAATATTTTTCCCGTCTCATTATGAAATACAAAACTTTTAACACCATCCGAATCCGTAGTGATCACTGGACACATGCAACTCATCGCTTCTACAATAGCGTATCCAAATCCTTCCACCTTGGAAGTCGAACACAAGAATCCTCCTGAATTTCCAATTCGGGAATAATAGATCGGCATTTGATCATAAGGAACATTTGAAAATCTCTCTATGACATTCTCAAGTCCAAGTTCTGCCACTTGATTTTCAAACTTTCTTTTTTGTTCATCCGTAAGAAAGCTTAATGTGTCATCACCAAACATCCACACCTTTAAATCTTTATTCCATTCAAGAAGACGCGCGCAAATCTTTAAAAATAATTGCCAATTCTTATTTTCTTCTATTCTCCCTACCCATCCAATAATAGAATTTTTCTCTTTCGGCAATCCTTCTACATAAGAAAACAATTCCGCATCAATACAATTATGGAAACAGTACTTTTTTGTATTTGTAAAATACTTTTCAATGTATTTTTTTAAGTGAGGAGTCTGTGGATACAAAATGGCATCTATATGTCTTTCTATTTTAGGCTGGACAAATTCGAGAAAACGCTCCGCCTGTTCAAAAGAGCCAAGCCCTTGAATTTCATAAATGATTTTTCCTTTATATCCCATTTTCCTTAACTTTTCTATAATAACGTTATCTGTATTTACGATAATGGCATTGTATTTCTCTCGTTCCACTATGGATTGGATGACATGGTCTTTATCGGTAATGTATGTTTTTTCCTTAATATTTTGTAACCCTGAACCTTTTTGATAATAAAGAAATTCAAAAATCACTCCTTTCCGCTGTAGAGCTAAGCTCCTTTGTCTTGCCAATGTTTCCACACCACCACTTGGAACATAGTAAATAAACAATATTTTCATACATCCCTCTCCCTTGAACGTGAATAAAGTAAAGCACTCTTCAACAATTTTATTCATAAAATAAGAAAGCGTTACAGAAAAATAAAGGAGCGAGCCTAATGAATGCGAAAGTATCCATTATCATTCCGTTTTATAATTGTCCTTATATAAATAAAGCTATTGACAGCGCTCTACATCAAACATATCCAAACATTGAAATTATCGTTGTAAATGATGGTTCTACAAAGCATCAGTTAAATCTTCATCGATTGAGAAAAATAAAATCTTTTCGTTATATTGAAAAAGGAAATGGTGGAACAGCTAGTGCACTAAATATGGGGATAAGAAATGCAACTGGAGAATATGTTGCTTGGTTAAGCTCTGATGATGTACTCAATAAAAGGAAGGTAGAAAAACAAGTAATGTTCATGATGCAACGAAAATTCCATGTCAGCCATACTAATTTCTCTATCATCAATAAACACGGGCTAACGACCCATCCAAAAGCCGGGATTTCCTATACTAATAGACGACTATTTGTTAGAAATTTACTCAAATCTTGTTTTATTAATGGGAGTACCGTCATGTTTAAAAAAGACATCTTTCATCACGTAGGATATTTTGACGAACAAATCAGATACGCCCATGATTATGATTTATGGCTGAGAATAGCTTCCCATTATCCATTTGGGTATATCGATCAACCTCTCACTAAATACAGAGTACACCGTCAAATGGGATCATTGAAAAATACCCAAGCTCAAATCACAGAAGCCCAACTTATACGAATGAAATATGAACCACTTCTTAAAAATATCTAATTTTACTAGTTATGCTTATCCACTTTCTATGTTGAAGCGTATTCATCAACATGACATGAAATATACGATATCCAATCAAAGAAGGAGAGTAATCATTTGGCTACAAAAACGGCACCTTCAATTGTTAAACGATGTCTAACAATTGGGGTGCAGTTCGTTCACCAGTTATTAGATTGTTCATACCCTAGTTGAATGAGGACATCCCCAGCAACTTCTTTAAATGCTTCCTTATGCTCTTGTTTAAATTCTTTTTTCCAATCTCCTATCGATCCTTTTCTAAAGGTTGCTGATTTTTGCTCGTTCACATTGTTTTTCATAGCAGCGATCAACTCAGATTTGTTTAATTGCAATGGTGCTAGATCCTCTCCTAAAAAATCTATGATTCTTGATAACTGATTGTTGAAGGAAGCTTCGCTACGTTTAAGATCTTCAAAAGTGACACAACAAGTACTTGGGTCGCTCAACCAACCTAATTTATTCCGAGCAAACTCGTCAATGCTAGGTATTTTATGAATTCCAAACTTTTCACGCTCTTCTTTTGTTAACGTGACTCCCTTTATCATTGTCATCAATCGCTCGTCATGGGTTTTCAAATGGGATAAATAAGGGTGCCATGGATGATTATATTGATTTTTCATTACAAAATGAACAAGTGACACAACATTATCACGTAAATCTCTACTTATAAAAATTGTTTTTATTTTCCTTTGTTTAATGAAATGATGAAGGGAATAGCTTAAATGTCCGGGACCAACAAAACTTTCCTGAATTTTATCTAGATCTTCTTCCCCTGCAATCCATGAAGGGGTTATCTTCATCCCAGGAATACCGAGAATCAATTGCAATAGTAGGTGTGTACCACTTTTCGGTATAGAATTAACCAATACTTTTGCACGGCTTTGTATTTGTGATTGACTCATAGAGATACCTCCAAAATGTTTATTTTCATTTTTTAAAAGTTCTTTCAAGTCATTCGTTTTATACACTTTCCCACATATCAATTCATCATTGTCAAAATTTTCTTTTCTCATCTCTATTTCTAAAGCAACAACAGAAGTTGGAAAATTACCTTCACCATATAAAAGAGTGTAAGGAGTATCCGTAAATTCCATTCCTTTCATGAAAGTTCCCCGAATACTTTTTCCTGGTAAATGCACAAACATTATACGGGGGTCGCTAATATGTTGAAGTGTCGAAATTCCCTCTTTATCCACACTTTGATCTATAATTACTAACTTATAGTTACTAAAGGTCTGATCTAAAAGTGATTCAAGCTTTTCAATTGTTTCAGGGGAACCGTCTCCAACTGGAAAGATAACTGTTAATTCATAAGGGATATTTCTACGTTTTCTTGCATTAACTTTTGCTAAATTGTAAATGTATCTCCAGTGTCTTTGTTTTTCGATTGAATTTTTTAATTGTGCTGATATACTTTGTTGCGAGTCTGTACGATATTCCATTAATACTTCAGGAATGAAAGCAATATCGCAGTGTTCCGTCAATCTTAACCAATAATCATAGTCTTCTACAGGCTCCAGATAATAGCCATTTATTTTATTAGCTACATTTTTTTTGTACATGAAGGAAACGCCAATAAAACAATAGTCCAAGAGCTTCTCTTTAGGTTGATCTTGATGAGCTAAAAACTCCTTTAAAGACGGCTCAGGTAACCTTTCTCCTTGATCATCAATATGGAAAAAAGAGCTAAATACTAATCCTACCTCTTCCGGTGAATTCACAAGCTTATCTCTTAATTTTTCTATCATTTGTTCATAGTGAATATTGTCGCTTGAAACCCAAGTTAAATACTTCACTTCTTTTTTCTTCATAATAAAATTAAAGCCCCTGTTTAATGCTTTTGAGACCCCTTCATTTTTTTTCTTTACAATCACATGGACTCGATCATCATTATTTACTTCATTCAGGGTGATTTTAATCGTTTCTGCTGGAGATCCATCAAATACAATGACTAAATAAAAGTCCTGATACGTTTGATTGAGAATTGTTTGGATCGCTTGTTTTAAATACTGGGGCTCTTGTTTGTAAATCGGCATGACTATCCCTACATCTCTCATATCGCTCCTCCTCTCTCTTTACGATACAGCTTATCCAATTAACTATCTGTTCGTATTGCTTGAAGTTTTTTTTCAAAAATCTTCTTTGCTAATTCGTATAACTGAATGTCTAACTGATTATTTTCAGTAATTTGATCAATTACTTCTTTTGAAAAGTCACTTCTGGAAGTTTTATTAGGATTCTCATTTATTTTCTGATAATTAAGGTTATTCCAACCTAAATCATGTTCTAATATTTTAAGTGAGTCGTCGAATCGTTCTGTAATCCCAACAAAATAAATGTTGTGTTCCATGACTTTAATAGCTTGTGTCAAATGAGGCGTTTTTCCGCCACAAAAGTAACGAGTTTGTAAATTTTTCGTCTGTACGTCAAAAAATTTACAGTTTAAAAACTGCTCAATAGTTAAATCTTTCACTTTTTCATGATGAATGTGTCCAGAGGATCTTTTCATAAAAAGATAATGCGAAATCACCCGGTCTACTGGATCACGTAACATCGTTATATAAAATGAAGGTTTTGAGTACTTTTTATGAATTCCATAATAGACATGGCCCATAAAAGCATCGGAATTCTCAACTTTTTTCTTCAAACTTGATAATCCCTTCCCCTTTCCTACCCAGTTAACTGATTTTTTGTAATTATTTTGTATGATGGAGCGCAGTGTGGCTCCAGAAGCTTTAGGTATATGCATGAAAATAAGCAGTTTATTATGAAACAATCCCAATTTCCCCTTTATTCAACATTTCTTTTTTGTTTAACTCAAAACAAATACATATAAAAAGTTTTCTTACGATCAAGATTTAATTGTTCCTTCTCACCCTCATCATATGTTTGTATGAAGAGATAAGTTTGGGGTGAATCCACAAAAAGATAAATAAAATCATTCTCTATGGCACTAAATAATCTAATGGCATGATTTATGAGGCTGTCTAATAAGTCCTGAAAAATAAATCGAGAGTTCCTTTCAACAATCATTTAGCGCTGAAATGGTGCCATACATCGTGCATGGATTGCTTTCACAATGGTGTTTGGATTGAAACGGTGCCATGATCCATTCATAGTTTGTTTCCACAAACTATTTTTGAATGAAACGGTGGCATGAGCGATCCATGACTTGCTTTCATCAGACATTTTTGAATGAAACAGTGTTATGAGTCATTCATGGCCTGCTTCCATTAGCTATTTTTATATGAAACGATAGCATGACTATCCATGATTTACTTCCATCAACCATTTGGTGTTGGAAACATGCCATGATTCGGCCAAGAGGCGTTTCCAGAAGCAATTTTTGATGAAGCGATAACAAAAAAATGTCCAAAAAGTCACCAATCATGACTTTTTGGACAGCTCCCTCTTCCTCGCAAGTAAACTAATCGTTAAATATTTTTAACCTTACAGGTAAGCATTTTTTTCCTATGATTTGATAACATTTTACTCGGGGATACTTCTTAGAAAGTGAAATAATAAAATAAACGGCCTCATGGTAATGGGCATTTTCAATATCTTGTTGGGAAGGGATTGGCTCTGCAGTAGGGTGGGAGTGATAGATTCCTGTTAGCGTTTGACCTTTTGCTTTTTCAATTTTTTGAAGCTTATTTTCTAATTCAACTTGACTCATTTCAAAAGAATAGCTGCTACGTGCAATATTTTGCATCTCCCAAATTTTTTCGCATTTACCTGCTTCTCCTGATAAAATTCCACAGGCTTCTAATGGTTTTTCTTTCATACAATGTTGGAGCATCCTTTCCCAGACATCTTTTTTAATTAAAATTTCTTTTTTCAGACCAAGATGTTCTTTTTTTCCCTCCACAACAGCCGCATCCCTTTTTACTAGACGCAGACGTTCGGGGAACAACAGATTTTTTTTGTCTATATAATTGCCGAACTTGTTCAGGCTTCATTTTGTACCTCCTCCTCGATTAGCGTATTTATAAGGACTAAAAACAGTTGTTTGAGATTCCGAAGGCAACGGAACATTGTAGTGATGTGAAAGAGGTTTTTGCTCTTCTGTTCTAAAGGTAGGCACGTTTCCTTTGTCGTTCGTTTCTTTTTTTGCTGTATTTAATTGCTTTGATCTTCCTTCCATTTGCTTTCGAAGCTCTCTGTTTTTCATCTCCATATTTTTAATTTGTTTATGAAGTTGTTGGATTTTTTGTTCATACGTTTCTTTTATATGAACATCATCTTTATCACTGATTATCTCGCGTTGTCCTTCTATATTTTCGATATTTTTCTTTAGTTCTCTGATGTGCAATTGGTAACGTTCTTCTTTTTTCTTAAATTCTTCAATCTCTTTCTCAAGAATCTGAAGACGCTTCTTCATACTTTCATTTTTATTTTCAACTTTTTTATATTGTTCTAAGGTACTGTGGATTTCCTCATAACCTGATTCCAATTTTTTCAACTGTTCTGAATCTAACTCATTTTTAACATTATCACCTCCTTTGTCAGAATGACCCGCTTCTTGCTCTTTGTAACTTTCGAACATGTTGGTAACCTGATTGATTAAATCTTTTAATTGCTTCTCATGTTCCATGTTTTTTTGGATATTACTATCCCAGTCTTTCAGTAATTTTTTATAATGCTGAAATTCATTTTTAAATTCCGTCAAATCTTTTCTTAAACTTTCTATAGTAAATGGCGCTTCTTGCTCTTTTTCATTATTCTCATTACTATTCAAGGGAACCCACCTTCCTTCACCCATCTCATGTAGCCATTTAAGTTTATTTTGTATAACTTGTTCCTTTTCCTCTAATTGGTTCGTCACACGAAGAATATTCTTTTGCAAATCTAATGCGCTACCTTCAACGTTCCTTATTTTCTGCCTCGTTTCTTGATATTTAAACAAAATTTCCACTATTTGATCCAAGTTGCGCTTATACACATTTTTCATTTCTTTATAGACATCTTTTTGTGAGTCCTTTTGATTTTTATACCGTTTTATTTGTATATTTTTACTTTCTAATTCTTTTGCTAATTTTTTTTGTGTATCACGTTGAACATTTAAGATATAATCCTTCCTGTTTATTTCTTTTTTTAATGCCTGAAGTTGTTCTTTATAACGATTCATTTGTTTTTCGTAATCAATGATTTCATTTTGAAGTCGTGTGTATATTTTTTTATATTGTTCAACTGTTCCTATTTCTTCTTCTAATTGTAAGTTTTTCTCCTCATTCGTTTTCTTTAGGGAGAGAAGTAACTTTTTCAAATCCTCAAATAACTGATCAATGTCACTTGGTATCGTTTGATCGGAAATATCAGGATCTTTACAGGCACTCTGTTTCCATTCTGGTTGTTTCTGTTTTAATGTTCTCTTTAACTCTGACTCTTGATCTTTCAAATTTTTAAATACTTGTTTTGCATTCTCTAGTTTAGCGGACTGGTCCTTCAATCTTTTCTCTAACCGAGACAACGCGTCAAGAACAAAATCTTTTTCATTTTTTTTAATGACAAATTGTCTTATTTCCATATTGTTTCCCCACCTTCATCAAATTTACATATTTATACATATGTAAGAACATTTTTAATGTTCAATTGATGAAAAGGAGAAGGGTTTACATCCTCCTCCCTCCCTCAATAAAGTAAGAATATCTTCCAAATGCTCGCTTATTCTCAAAATTTCATAGACACTGTTTTACACCTAACAGCACTTCCACCTTATAAAAGGATAATCACAGAATATTCTAACAGGGTG
>NZ_WKJG01000018.1 GCF_027853235.1 Aliibacillus thermotolerans | reverse complement strand
TTTCAATTTGTTTATTTAAAGCCCAATTGTACGCCCATCTTGCTGTTCCAACGGATTTCCACAATTTTTCCTCTTGCTCTTTTGTTGGTTTAAGTCTAATTTTCACCGCCTTCATCATTTTCTCTCAACTCCTCAATCATTTTCTTGGCTTTATTAGCACGCTTACCTTGTAATTTACAACTAAAAACAGTTACGATTTGAATTAAATCTTCTACTAATTCTTGTTCTTGTGTTTTTTCAGTTGGATCAATGATCTCAATTTCAACATCATAGTGCTTGAATATGTTTTCAATTAATTCATACCCAAAACGAATCAATCTATCTTTATACAAAACAACAACTCTGTCTATTTCATGATGTATAGCCATTTCAATGATTTTATTTAAACCTTTTTTATTATAGTTAATTCCACTTCGGGTGTGTCAATAATTTTGTGTAAATAACCCTATTTCCGGTAGAAAAGTTAGCCTGCTTATTTTAGTTGATAAAACTTCTATCTCTAGGTTAAACACAGAGCCACAGCGGTAGCTGCTTGTCCTTGA
>NZ_WKJG01000017.1 GCF_027853235.1 Aliibacillus thermotolerans | reverse complement strand
AAGTTTGGAAAAGGTCAATAAGTGATTGAAGGGCAGTAATAAAATCTATGTCTTTTACATCTTCGCAAAGGATGTAAAAAAGGTTGCCAATCGTCTTAGGATCCTCCTCTTTTCGCATTTGCCAAGCAATGAGAATATATCGTGTAAAAACAATGGTTGTATGGCTAATTAACATGTCGTAGGAACGTCCCTGGAATTCTTTCTCTAAATTTAAAAGGGATTTATTGCATTTGAAGAAGACTTCAATGTCCCAACGCATGCCGTAAATACGAATGATCTCTTCATTTTCTAATGTTGTATCTGTGCTGAGAATGGCAAGCCATTCGCTCCGTTTATTACGGTTTCGTACAAATAGAATTTTTACTGGAATTCCATTGTCTAAAGTAGCATAAACGGATCCGAGAATGTCTTTTTTACCCATGTGAGGTTTTGCCAATTTGTAAAGTTGATTCAGTGTGAAACGTTCACCATTGTAAACGTATCGCTGCTTTAATTGCTTCACCATGCCAATGACAAATAACCCTTTGTTCGTAATCTTCTCAATTA
>NZ_WKJG01000016.1 GCF_027853235.1 Aliibacillus thermotolerans | reverse complement strand
ATGTTTCGGCGATCTTTTCTCGTAATTTTGCTTCGAAATTCTCGGTTGATTTTCTCCACACGAAAGAATACTTATTGGCATTGGCTTCAATTTTTGTCCCATCCAAAAAGTAGTTTTCAAATGTGATATATTTTTCGTCAATTAATTTCAAGATCATTGTTTCGAATAGCTCATCCATCAAGTCTTTCATGCGCACGTGGCGAAATTCGTTGATTGTACGAAAGTCTGGTTGTTGCATCGCTGCTAACCACATTGCTGGGATATTTTCCCGAACCAACGTTTCGATTCCTCGGCAAGAATAAACCTTTTGTGAATAGCCAAATAAGATGATTTTTAACATCATTTTTGGATGGTAAGCTGCTCGTCCTCCGCCAACGTAATAAGAAAATAATTGCTCGTCTGGAATCGCTTCGACCATCTCATCAATGACACGAGCTACGTGGTGTTCAGGGATGAGCGATTCGATATCATAAATCCATTGAATTTGTCGGTTATCGTAATCTTTAAAAGTTGGAGCTAAATTCCGTGGGTTAGATTTTTTCACGTCTTCAACTTCCTCTAATGGAAAAAGT
>NZ_WKJG01000015.1 GCF_027853235.1 Aliibacillus thermotolerans | reverse complement strand
CGAGGATAATTTTGTATTCTTTTTCTGTTACAGGCTTCACTTCTACTGTTTTGACTTTCGTGATTTTGATATGTTTTGGAATAGGGATATACAAAAACTTGTTTTGAATACGATATTTCTCTTTTAAATAGGCTTTTTGTTTTGCGGGAATGGATAATTTGATATGATTTTCAATGATACGAAAACCGTTATTTAGAAATCTCACGTTAAAATTTCGGTGTTTAAATTGTGGTGGTTTTGGATTTTCTATCCTTCTGGTTTTCTTTAATTCAAAATAAGAATCCCACGATTCTTGTAGCACTTTTAACACTTCTTGTGCCGATTGCGAAGGTAATTTCTTATACCAAAAATGACTTTTCAGTCTCTTTTTTTGTTCGTACCAATCAGGATATGGAACACCGCTATCCTTTGTCCAATTCCGCTTCTCATAGTTTCCTACATTCCATAACTTTCTACTGGCATAACATAATTGATGAAGAATAACTCCATGTGTTTTGTTTGGTTTGTAGACAAAGGAAGAAGCACGTAACATTTTATTCACCACCTTTCTTTTGTTTTGCGATATATTTCTTAATCACGTCT
>NZ_WKJG01000014.1 GCF_027853235.1 Aliibacillus thermotolerans | reverse complement strand
TAATATAGCGGTAGTAATTGCTGGATCGCCTAATAACTCACCCCATTCTTTAGGAGCCTTGTTAGAAGTAAGTATAATACTTGAAGTGTTGTATAAATCGTTTATTAGATGAAAGAATAGGTTTGCTTCATCTTGATTTATAGCCATGAACATTAGATCATCGATGACTACTAAATCGGCTTTGCGAATTCTTTTCATCCTTGTTTGTGACTTACGTGTAATTTCCTCTGTTTTTAATGTATGAATTAATTCTCCCATGGAAGTAAAAATCACCTTATAGCCTTGATGAATTGCTTGTATTCCTAGGCCGACCGCCAGATGTGTTTTACCAACACCTGGAGGTCCTAACAAGATAATGTTGTAAAGTTGCTCTATCCACAGTAACTCTTTTAATTTATTAAACTCTTTCTTACTCATAGATTGTTGTTCATTCAAATCAAATTGCTCTAGGGTTTTATAATAAGGGAATGTAGCCCATTTAAGACGTTTTTCGATTTGTTTTTCTTCACGCTTTTTTTGCTCATAGCTCAAGATATCCATTAAAAAGGCTGCGTAAGTCACATTATCTTTTTCTGCCTTTTCTAACAA
>NZ_WKJG01000013.1 GCF_027853235.1 Aliibacillus thermotolerans | reverse complement strand
TCCGCTCCTCATTCTAGAAAGATGCTTTTCAGAAGAAAAATAACCATGATTCTTTCAAAGGGATCGGGAATCTAATCGTTTATGGCCTAAAACCCTGATTTATGTTCGAGGTATGAATAATTCAGGATATAGAAGGTTTGATTTAGTTAGCCAAGCCTAGTTCCTAATTAGCAGAACAAACACCATGATCAGTTTTAGGTCATTTTTAGATCGGGTAAATATTTCAGATGAAATATTATACTTTAAGTTAGATTAGCTTCCTATTATCCTGTTAAATTTAAAATCACAACTTCTAAATGTTCTCCATAAAATCTCGATAATTTTTAGGTATGATTTATTTAAGAAAGGAGATGTAATAAATGAAAAAATTATTAATAGGTATTTTAACCGGAGCCGTACTATTAGGAAGTGCTTCATTTGTTGCGGCCGAATCAAATGGAAGTGGAATCTTAAACTTTGAGGAGATGAAACCACATATTGAAGAAATGCATCCTAATTTATCACCAGAACAGCAGGAAGAAATGTTCAACAACTGTCATGGCGAAAATGGTATGATGCAAAACAATACTGAATTCCGTGATACGATGCATGATTTATAGTTTAAAGAGGTGTTCCCGTATGGTTGGGATGATGAGTATGAAGGTTCATGGGTTACTGGGATGGATACTTAACCTTGCATCCATCGGTATTGTTGTGTATTATGCCACCAAATTAGCATTGAAAAATAATCATAAAAATTAATAGTAACTTACAATCCCTTTTAAGTGGTAAATGTCCCCTTAGTTGGACGACAACTAATTGACCATTTAGATAATAATAAAGAAGCCGCCACCCTTTGATCTGCTAAATCAAAATAAGGGTGACGGTTCGCTATGCAAAGTAAATACATTTTTGTTTATCCAGAAATAATTCATTCAGAACAACATTTTCATGCTAACTAAAAATGCCAGCAGCATTCTCGGTATTTTTAAGATGTTTGATTTCTAGGATTAAAATTTGCCCCATTTGTTAAATTAGGAATGAAAATAAAGCGTTGAATGTACCATTCTCAAACATGATATAAATCCCTAGCCCTATAAATACAATAGGGACAATCCAACGTTCATATTTCTCAATTTTTTCTGATACAAAATCCAAAGAAGCTAAGCGATAGCTGACATAACATAGAACCCCAACCATAATGAAGAAGACAATACTAGCAATAAGTATTTCAACCGTGTTTAATACCGTGAAATAAGGTATATAAATAGAAAAGTCATCTGCACTGGAAGACAGCACAATAAATATGACTGTTATATACAATTTATTAAACCGATTTGAGGAAAATAAAGATAATATATTGCTTTCATCTTCATCCTCCTCTCCCTTGATCCAAATCTTAATCCCCAGATAAAGTGGAATAAGCCCTAGAAGACCTAAAACCCATTGCTGAGGGATTAACCATGTAATACCTAGAGCTACTAAAAGACTGGCAGCTATAATAATTGCCGTACCTATATATTGTCCAATCCATATATGTTTCGCTTGTCCTTTTTTTATTTGTGAAAACAAAAGGATTAAAATAATAAGATAATCAATCCCTGTTGCTACATAAACTGCAACCGCAGTAAGTGCCGTTGTAATCATTTTTTTCATCTCCAATATTTCAGGATTGGGCTTTTCAATAAGAAGAAAAGCCCTTAGATTATATGTTAATATTTATTTCTCTTTTACTCGCATAAGTCGTAAACCATTTAACGCAACTAAAAGAGTTGCTCCCATATCAGAAAGGATGGCAATCCAAAGTGTTAACCAACCGGGGATAACCAATAACAAAGCAATGAATTTGATAGCGAGTGCAAAGGTAATGTTTTGCTTAATTATGGTAAGAGCTTTTCGACTTAATTTAATGGAGAATGGAAGTTTTCTTAAATCGTCTCCCATTAAAGCAACGTCTGCCGTTTCTAGTGCTGTGTCTGTACCAGCCCCACCCATCGCAATTCCAACGGTAGAAGCAGCTAATGCAGGAGCATCATTGACACCATCTCCAACCATTGCTACGTTTCCGTATTTAGATCTCAATTTTTTGATAAATTCTAATTTGTCTTGTGGCAATAGTTCTGCCTGAATATCCGTTACCCCAACATGACCTCCAATAGCATCTGCCGTTCCCTTGTTGTCTCCCGTAAGCATAATGGTTTTTTTAATTCCAAGTTGATGTAACTTTTGAATAACTTCTTTACTTGATTCACGTACTTCATCAGCTACTGCAATGACAGCAAGTATTTCTTTTTCAGTTCCAACCACCATTGCAGTTTTACCTTGATTTTGAAGGGCTGTAACTAGTTGATCTTGTTCGTTATTAAAATCAACTGATAGATTCTCAAATAATTTTGGATTTCCAATGTAGTAAGTCGTACCGTTGATAGTCCCCTTAATTCCTTTTCCTGTGATAGAAGAGAAATCATCCACGATTACATGAGTGTAGGAAATGTTCTCCTCATCTGCTTTTTTCATAATAGCTGAAGCTAGAGGATGCCCGGAACGATATTCTAATGCAGTAATGATAGACAACATATCTTCTGCATTTACCTGATTGTTCAACATTTTAAAATCTGTTACAACTGGAACTCCTTTTGTAAGTGTACCCGTTTTATCAAAAGCTATTGCTTTTAAAGCACCCATTTCTTCTAGATAAATTCCGCCTTTGATAAGCACACCTTTTTTAGCTGCATTTCCAATTGCTGAAACAATAGAAATAGGAGTTGAAATAACTAATGCACAGGGACAACCAACGACCAATACTGCTAGCCCTTGATAAACCCAAGTTCCCCAGCTGCCACCAAATAATAATGGTGGTACTACAGCTACCAGCCCTGCGATAATCATAATAATAGGCGTATAATATTTTGCAAATTTATCTACAAACGCTTGAGAAGGCGCGCGTTCCCCTTGAGCTTCTTCAACAAGGTGAATGATTTTGGAAATTGTTGTATCTTCAACAAGCTTTGTTACTTTAACCTCAAGTATTCCCTCTTCGTTTAATGTACCTGCAAAAACTTCATCATCCACTGTTTTCTCAACTGGGACTGACTCGCCTGTAATAGTTGCTTGATTAACAGCCGAGTAGCCATTTACTACTACACCATCCATAGCAAGCTTTTGACCGGGTTTCACAATCATAATATCGCCAACAGCAATATCATCAACATGAATCATCATTTCTTGCCCATTTCTTCTAACAAGCGCCTCTTTCGGAGCAATATCCATTAAAGATCGAATTGATTGTCTTGCTCGGTCCATAGAGAAACGTTCTAAAGCTTCACTAATTGCAAAGAGAATAACAACAATTGCACCTTCTGCCCATTCTCCAATAATAGCTGCTCCAATAATAGCCACTGTCATAAGAGTTTTCATGTCAAATTCAAAATGTAGTAAGTTTTGAAACCCGACTTTAAAGAGTGAATATCCCCCAATAACGATGGCTGCTGCAAACAATAGGGAGGTAATAATATTTTCTTCCCCATTAACAAACTGAGAGATATAACCAAAAACGATTAATAAAGAAGCGTATAGTAATGTGCTGTGTTTTTTATAAAATGGCTCTTTTTCTTCTTTAACCTCTTGTTTCTCTTCCCTTAATGGTTTATCTGGAGCGACTTTAAGGTTTTCAAAAGCACCAGCTTTTTCTAATTCCTCGATAGTTGTATTCCCATATACCTCAATTTTAGATGCACCAAAATTTACTTTTGCATCATGAACCCCTGATAATTTTTTTACATTCTCTTCGAATTTACCCGCACAATTGGCACACGAAAAGCCTTCAACCCGATACACATTTTTGTCCTGATGAACAACAATTGGTGCTTGCCGTTTTGGTTTTTCAGGCATTACTTTAAGATTTTCAAAAGCTCCTGCTTTCTCTAATTCTTCAACCGTTGCATCACCATATACGGATATTTTAGATGCGCCGAAATTTACTTTTGCGTCTTGCACATTGGGTAGTTTCTTAACATTTCTTTCAAATTTCTCTGCACAATTAGCACATGAAAAGCCTTGTACTCGATAGGAAGTCATTTCCATTTCTGATCGTTCGGCCTGTTCAGACATTTACCTCCACCTCTTTCTTATGTGTTAATGCAATCATCATAATTTGTTTGATATGTTCGTCGTTTAATGAATAAAAGGAAAGCTTTCCTTCTTTTCTATAGTTGACAATCCTTTGCTTATAAAGTGTTCGTAAATGATGAGAAGCATTAGCAACTGTAACACCTAAGATATTAGCTATATCACAAACACATAGTTCATCTTCCCGACACAAAGCATAGGTGATTTTTGCTCTATTTTCGTCGGCAATTGCTTTTAACATCTGAGAAACACCTGAAATATCTGTTGTTTGTAGATCACCCTGTATTCGATTAACCTTTTCCTCGTCATAACAAAAAATTTCACAAGTATCTTTCTTATTCAAATCATCACCTCATTCAAGTATTTGCTTGATTATATAGTAACTTTTTTCAGTAAAACATTCAAGCATATACTTGAATGAAATAAAAAAGAAATGGGTTTTTTCCAAATCTAAAAAGTACTTCTTCAATTTCCCATTTAAGTCAAACAATCACATAAGGTCCCATTTCTCTTATCTAGTATTTCATTGTAATATCAGTATGAAGACCTGCGGTAATATGTCAAGTTCAAAATCGTAGCAAATGAAGTTGTCAAAGGTCTTTTTTGCTAAAAAAGGCCGCAAGAAACTAGACCAGCAATAAAATGGTAATTACTGGTAATTGACAGAGGGTATGCTATGACGGATTTAGCGTCATACCTTTACACCCCTCTCTGGCGAAAAGAGTTGGTGATTACGTAGTAGCGCATCCACCAATCGCACTAGTTTTCTTGCAGTCAGCACGAGAGCTCGTTTGTGTTGATGTTTCGGTACTTCTCCGAATTTTTTCGCGTAATATACTTGGTATTCCGGTACTTGCCTGCGTACAGAGTTGGCGGCTTCAACTAAGTAATACCGCAAGTACTGGTTGCCTTGACGCGTAAGAGAAGTATCCTCCGCTGTAAATCGGCCGGATTGATGGGTTCGCCAATAGAGACCGGCATATTTTGCTATTTTTGTCTCATCGTCAAATCGCTCAATTTGACCAATTTCGGCGATAATGCCGGCGGCGAATACTGGACCGATGCCAGGAATTGATTCTACCGTTTGTGTAAGACCAGCCATGATTCGTTTAATCGTCTTATCAATCTCCTTCACCTGGCGTTGAAGAGAGCGAATGACTTCAATAGAAGTCCCTAACAAGACATCCAGTGAATCCTCCACGACCTTGTCTAATCGATAAGAGGAACGAACAGCTCGCTGAATGGACGCAGCGACAGCTTCTGGATTCGGAAATCGATTTTTTCCGTGTACCTGTAGAAATTCTGCTAGTTCTTCCAGCGGTAGCTGAGCTAATTCTTCTAAGCTGAATTTCTCTAGAAAAAGCTCCATCATCGCATGGCCAAATACGGAAGAATCTACCTCTTGGGAGAACGTATTGCACTTAAAACTTAAGTGTTGAAGGAAGTGTTGTTTCTCCTTTGTCATCGTTTTGATGAGATGATAACGAGACCTGGTCAGCTGCTGAAGAGCGACATATTGGCTCTCTTTGACGATTGACATCGTATTACGACCAAAGCGCATGTAATCAGCGATCACAAACGCATCGATCTCATCGGTCTTATTCATATCACTGTAGCTCTTTTTAAAGTTTGCGATTTGCTTAGGATTCATCACAAATACTTTCGCACCAAGGGCCTTCAAGTCAGCATCGTGATGTAAAAACATCGATGGATGAAAACTGTATACGGACGTCGATTCTAGACCGATCTTTAGGATGTCAACCTCTGTATCGGCGGTCAAATCAAGTAACCGTTCTTTTAACTCTGTGGCCCCTGGCAAGTCGTTAGATACCGAAAAGGTATCCACTCTGGCACCGTCTTGATCGAGCACGCACACTTTCATATCAAAGGAACTAACGTCTAAACCTACAAAAAATCGCATGGGGAAAACCCTCCTTTCGTTTTAGAATCATTGGGTTTTTCTTTGGACGCCTCGAGATATCTCTAGTGTGAACGCCGATCAACAACCTCGTGTATCAGAGTTCGACCTGCATCGAAAGCCGCCCCGAGGCTACTATCACCCGGGTTCGAGTAGCAGGAGACTCAGCCTGCGAGTAGGGAGTGCCGCACGTACACTGAGAAACAGTCTTCACTTGTGGTCATGCCACAGGAGGAGAAAGAATTGTCCCAAATGATCCTAAGACCATTATCTAGAAATATCTAGAGACATCTAAGAAAAACCTTTATGAAAGACTCTCAAAAAGTTTGAAGTTTTTCGTGTCATGCTGTTTTTAGCAGTTGGCATACACGAAGACTCCTGCGGGAAAAGCAACAGCTGAAGATCCCGCAGTGAGCGTAATTTGCTCACGAGGAAGCTGAAGCGTTGCCCGCGGAAAGCGAAGTGTATGCCAACTGCGGCGGTACTAAGAACCGCCCCTAAAGAAAGGAAAATTAGCTCTTCAAAAAAGGGCTTAAACATAATATACGAGACCTCGTGTAAGCACAGAAGAACAGGCAAAAGAAGGTTTTAGTATAGCCGCGCAACTTCAAACACTTCGGCAATATGCTCAAATTTATAACTGGGAGGTGATTGATGAATATGTCGATGAAGGAATTAGTGGTAAATCCGTAAAAGGACGGCCTGAAATGAAAAGACTAATTAAAATGTAGAGAATGAGAGATTTGATGCTGTAATAGTTTGGAAAATTTCCCGACTTTCAAGAAATATGCTAGAAACACTCATGATTCTAGATAAGTTTGAAAAATACAACGTGAAATTTATATCCTACTCAGAAAACTTTGATACCAGTAGTCCTATAGGTCGTTTAGTACTTCAAATTATGGCCTCAATCGCTGAAATGGAGCGAAATACATTAGCGGAAAACGTTAAGCTTGGGATGAAACAGAGAGCTTTGGAAGGGAGATGGAACGGCGGGGTTGTATTTGGATATGACACTGTTAAGAAGGAGCTAGTTATCAATGAAAAGGAAGCTGAAGTAGTACAGTTAATCTATCATATGTATGCAAATGGCAAAGGGCTAAGAGCGATTTCTAACCACTTAAATAAAGCTGGATATAAAACCAAGCGTAATCGTTATTTCTCCATCAATGGAGTAGCACAAATCCTAGACAATGTAATATATAACGGTAAAATCAGTTGGCTAAAATTTGAAAATTGGGATTCCAAACGAAGAAAAGGGAAAAATCCAAATCCTATTCTTGTAGAAGGAAAACATGAATCTATTATTTCGGACGAACTATGGAGCGTTGTACGAGCAAGGAGAAAAAGTAAATCATTTAAGCAGCGTCAATCAAACGAACCATTTTTACTTAGTGGCCTTTTACGCTGTCCTGATTGTGGTCAAGGAATGGTTCCGTCAATTACAACACATACACGAAAAGATGGGACGAAACGAAAACATCGTTATTACGTCTGTAGCGATTTTCATAACAAAGGATCTGCTGCTTGTAAAGCTAATTCCATTAAGGCATATAAAGCAGAAGAAACGGTTATCAAGAAAATTGAACATTTTAGTTCTAATAAGAAGAGATTATATAAGACGATCACTGACATAAGTTCAAGTTCTGCTCATTCGATAAGTAAGCTTAACAAAGAATTAGAAAAGATTGAAATACGATTAAAAGAGATTGAACAATTACAGGCAAAGTATATGGATGCCTTTGAGAAAAACACTCTCCCTGTTGATATTCTACAAGAACGGTTACAAAAGGTCTCGAATGATAAAAGGGGGTTAGAACAAAAGAAAAATGAGATTATAATACAATTAGGATCTATCGATTCAAAAGTAATCCAACCAGATTTGATTGAAAATTTACTGAAAAAATTCTTATCAGTATATAGGAAGACATCTAGGGAAAATAAAAAACAATTACTTCAGTTGTTAATCGATAATATCTCAATCAAGCAAATAGATAAATCTAGAACCATAAAAAACATAGAACTTGAATTTGATTTTACTGAACTGAATATATCGAAAACCTTTATACTAATCCACTTGTTGTATCGAGAAACGGATAATGAACATACATTTTCAATACCCGCTTCCGATAAAGAATTACCACCTTATCTACAACAGTTTTTGCCTCTATTTGTGGTACGGTTCACCTTCTTTTTTAAAGCATCATTCGTCGCATGAAGATAGAATCGCTCCAAATCTTCTATTCAATTCCAATTTTAACCTTCTTGAGACCACTCCTGATGAGATTGTACGAAATAAGAGGCTGTTTAATAAGTCCTGAAAAATAAATCGAGCGTTCCTTTCAACAATCATTTAGCGCTGAAAAAGGTGCCATACATCGTGCATGGATTGCTTTCACAATGGTGTTTGGATCGAAACGGTGCCATAATCCGTTCATCGCTTGTTTCCACAAACTATTTTTGAATGAAACGGTGTTATGAGCCATTCATGGCTTGCTTCCATTAGCTATTTTTATATGAAACGATGGCATGACTATCCATGACTTACTTCCATCAACAATTTGGTGTTGGAAACATGCCTATTCGGCCAAGAGGCGTTTAGAGAAGCAATTTTTGATGAAGAGGTAACAAAAAATGTCCAAAAAGTCATCAATCATGACTTTTTGGACAGCTCCTTGTTTCCACAATATGATGAAACATTGGTCTCACACTTAAAGAGAGTGATTACTGGAGTTTTGTCCCTTTATTTTTTGTCTTTTCTGGAACGAAAGACAATCGCGCTACGTTCATACTCTACGTCTTTTACTTTTTCTCGATGATTGGCCACACGGGCGACGGCGAAAAAGTAATCAGATAAACGGTTTAAATACTTAAATACGTGTACGTTGATGTCTTCTTGTTGCATCAGTTCCGAACAGCGTCGTTCAGCTCGGCGACAAACGGTGCGACAAATGTGCAGTTCAGAAGCAACCGGCGTCCCACCTGGTAAAATAAATCGTTCTAATTTCGGAGCTTCTTGAATGTATTCATCCATTCGTTCCTCTAAAAACGTGATCATTTTTTCCGTCACTTTATATTCCTGATTTTCCCGAATATTCGATAAATCACTGCCGCAATCGAATAATTCGTGTTGAATGTTTATCAGTTCCGGTTTAATATCAGGAAATGTTTTTTCATCCATGAGAGAAATCGCTCTTCCGACAAAACCATTTAGTTCATCACACGTCCCGTACGCTTCTACCCGTATATCATGCTTTTCTCTCCGACCACCAATTAAACTTGTTCTTCCTTTATCCCCAGTTTTCGTATATAGTCTCATGATTTTCCTCCTTTAATTGTTTGGGCAAGACCAAACCATACGATCGTAACATCCGTCGCTTCACTAACGCATAATTGCAACAAGCGACCGGTTTCATCCCGCCATTTTCTTTCCTCTTTGTCCATCGGTACTAACCCTTTTGTAATATCGGTGCCAATGAGTACGCATTGGCGCTTATCATCGGCTTTTTCCCACGCCAAAAGCGGCTCCACATATAGATGAAAAAACTCCTTCGCACTCCCAGTCTCTTCTCGCTTTAAAAAATGTCGAAGGGCTTCTTCTATTCCTTCGATGACAATCATGAAGTGAGAACGGTCAAATGAGAAATGAATCGGGCAAGTTTCTTCATAACAATTGAACCAAAGGGACTTGTCTGTTAACTGAGAAGAATATGTTTCTTTCACCCACACTTTTTTTCCGTTATATGCACCTCCCGTAACGACATGCATTGCCATTCTCCTTTCTTTCGTACAAACTTTCCACATATCCCACCGCCAAAAGGAAGTTTCCAAAGTTTCTCTTCCGCTATCAAGTGATTCCCAAACAAGCGGCACCATTCACGAATCCAACCACTATGGGTCACAATCGCAACGGAAGTTTCTTTTGTCTCTTCCATCATTTTTTTCCAAATGAAACGAATCCGCTCATGAAAAACGGAAAGACTTTCTCCACCGGGCGGGGCGGTGGCCTGTCGGTGATCTAGCCAAGTTTGATACTCACTATCATCTTTTAAGTCGTCATAGGTTTTTCCTTCAAAATCTCCGAAGGAAAGTTCTCTCAGTTGCCAACACGTCGTGACAGAAGCTTTAGGAAACATAACCGTCGCTGTCGTGTAAGCTCGTTCTAAATCACTACTAAACACGGCTTTTATATGCTCCATCCCATTTCCCTGCTTCAGTCGCTCTATTTCGCTACACAGTATCGGGGGGTCTAACCAACCGACGTATTGCCTTTTCACATTCGCTTCTGTCATCCCATGACGAAGGAAATATACAGTACGCTCACGAACCATAACCCGGTTTCCACCCCCTCCACAAAAGCACCTAACGTATCTCCGTTGATACCGCCAAAAATTCGTTTAAAAAATACATAAGCGAACAGAAAAGAAGCCACCGTAGTAGTCAGTAAGACGAGGATGAATGGGAAAACGTCCTTCCCGCTAAAAAAGATAAATAGAAACAAAACAAAAACGATAAGAAATAGTACGATGATAGGATCTCTTCTTTTTTTCTGTGCTTGAAAATATGCTGCCAATCCGTCTTTTTTGGCAAGCGGTGCTGTTATTAGTAAATACGCCATTCCTCCCCGACTCAAAAAAGGAAGCAATAATAGAGCGAAAAATAAAAAATAACGAGACGACTCAACCACATATAAAATTGCTACAAATCGTCCGAGTAAAAGTAATATCGTCGACCAAACCGCAACGCTTCCCGCGCGACTATCTTTCATAATTTCAAGGCGCTCTTCTTTCGTGCGCCAAGAACCGAGAGCATCACTAACATCCATCCAACCATCGAGATGGAGTCCTCCGTGGGATAATAACAAACATGCCATGATGAAAAAAGCGGTCAGATAACTCGGGAAAGAAAAAAACGTCAACAATCCACCTGCTAATAATGACACAATGACTCCAATCAATAAGCCACATACAGGAAAGAAAAAAATCGCATAACGAGACGTTTGTTCTGTCCATTGGGCTTGTTTGGACGGATAGATCGTTAAAAAAGCAAGTGCGACAAAAAAACCTTGTAACACATATTTTCCTCTACTTTGCATGTTTTTCCTTCTCCAAACTTTGCAGGAGGAGATCGATGTCGAGATAGTTTAACATCGCATTGCCAAGTTGGTTCAATCGATGTTCGCGGTCTTCACTGGAAGCCGGCAAAGAACCATCTGTGAAAGAGTCTTCTTGTTCGAGAGGGATATGAAAATACGGTAACACCCCTAAAACCGGTACATTTGTATATCGTTCTAACCAAGTGACGCCGCTTTCAAATAATCGAGGCTCCCCCCGAAAACGATTGACAACGATTCCTTTTACACGTTTTCGATGCATCGGTGGTAATAGAGATAGCGTTCCAACGATGCTGGCAAATATCCCTCCCCGTTCAATATCGGCAACAAGTATTGCATCCGCTTCCGCTAATTCCGCACTCGCTAAATTGGCAATATCTTTGTCCATTAAATTCATCTCCGTTGGACTGCCAGCTCCTTCCATCACTAACAAGTCGTGTTTTTTCGCTAATACTGTTAACGATTCACGCACCGCTTTTTTAGCTCTTTCATAATAATCAGTGTGATAATCTTCTGCGGTGAAAACTCCTTTCGACTCTCCTTGAATAAAAACTTCTGATCGCCTTTCCCCAAGAGGTTTTAGCAAAACAGGATTCATATGAACTGTCGGCGAAACGTGACACGCTTCCGCTTGGATTGCTTGAGAAATACCTATTTCTCCTCCATCCGCTGTGTAATATGTGTTTGAAGACATATTTTGTCCTTTAAAAGGGGCAACGTTCCACCCCCGATGTGCCAGTGCCCGGCCTAAGCCTGTGGCGACATAACTTTTTCCAGCATTCGAAGACGTACCCCACACAATCAGTCCTTTCAAGTTCATCTCCCTTTCCAATAAATCGGCACGCCATGTTCCATTTGAATGGCAACATGAGCTTTCTTCACAATGTACTGATGTATTTCTCCAAGTAACTGAACGTATTGTCGTACCGATTCCTCTTCTGCTACTGGCTCGTGAAAAAGATCATTACTAATGATAAACAGTTCGCTACAATGACGATTGAGTTGGTCAATCGTTTTCATCATTCTTTCTTTCACAGCGGCTGTTTGCACTTTCTCAGACGATTGAAAAAACATTTCATTGCTTAGCCATGTCGTTAAACAATCTAAAAAAACAACATCTGTTGGAGCAATTTCGTGTATGAGCGACAGCAAATGATACGGCCGTTCTAATGTGTGCCAATCTGCTTCTAACGCCCGTTTGTGTTGATGATGAGCAATTCTTTCTTCCATTTCTTCATCCGTTTTTACAGCGGTCGCAATGTATATTAACCTTCCCTCGTCTCGTTTCTTTTTTACAGCTAACGATTCCCCGTAACTGCTTTTCCCACTTCGTACTCCGCCACAAAGAAACGTAAGCATCGCTAATTCCACCTCGAAAGCACGTCTAACAATTGCTCATTTTCTTTTCTCGTTTTTACTGCGAAACGAAGATAACGTCCTTCTAAACGAGGAAAATGATACGTGTGACGAGCGTGAATTCCTTCCTGTGCTAAAAAGCGGAGGAGCGGTTCTACGTCTCGATTGTCCACGTGTCGAAGTAAATAAAAATTGACAGCTGATGGGAAAACGTGAAATGTTCCTAACTTTTCAATTTCACTATGTACTCTTTCTCTCTCCACATGAATGCGTTTGGCTGTGTCATTGACGAAATTTTGTTCTTGAAGCAAGGTAACGATCGCTTTTTCCCCGAGGCTATTTACATTCCAAGCAGGTAAAAATGATTGAATTTGTTGAATGAGAGAGCGTTGTCCAAACATGTACCCGATGCGAAGTCCGGGAATGGCAAACATTTTCGTCATAGAACGTAAGACAAGTAACGGATAATCTTTTTTTACATATGGAAGAAAAGAAAAAGGTGTCACTTGAAAATCAAAAAATGCTTCATCCACAACGACCGTCATATTTTTTTCATAACAAAAAGTGAGAAAAGAATCTAAAGTGTTCGGCGAAATGGTCGTGCCAGTCGGATTGTTTGGGTGACAAAACCAAATTGCATCCACATCCTTCGCTACTTTTTCCAAATCTTCCACCGTCCATTGCCACATCGTTTCTTCCGTTGTAACATAGCTTTTCACCCGCGCGTGGTTCGCAGTTAAAGCAAGGCGGTATTCGGTAAAAGTAGGCTCAATCAGAAGAACGGTTTGATTCGTAAATAGTCGTGCCGTCGCATAAATAAGTTCCGCTCCACCGTTACCAGGTAGCACTTCCTCTTCCGTGACACCGAGATGTTTCGCAATTTCCTTTTTTAACTTTGTTTGTTTCGGGTCTGGATAAGTAAAAATAGACGAAAGCCACTCTTTCATTTTGTCTAACAAATAAGGTGGCGCTCCATATGGATTTGTGTTGACACTAAAATCGATGACATCTCTTCTATTCGTTTGTAATTTTTCTTGCAGTGCTTCATTCATCGCCCCATGTTCAGGCCAAGACATATGTGAATCCTCCTACGATGAGCCATGTAAAAATGATAAAGAAACGTATCGTGTCTTTCCAAACGGTTAATCCTTCTTTAATTCGTTCCTTCGTTAACGGTCGATTCCCCTTTCCTAAATAAGGTCGCTGTACTAATTTGCCGTGATACACGGTCGGTCCTCCTAAGCGGATATGTAAAATAGCTGCCATCGTTGCTTCCCCATACCCGCTATTTGGACTCGCATGTTTTTTCGCATCTTGCTTGACCACTTGCCACATTTCTTTCAGTGAAGCATGCCTCACTTTCAAGGAAACAACCATCATAAAAAGGGCTGTCAAACGAGCTGGCACATAATTCAACACATCGTCCAGTCGCGCTGCAAACTTTCCGTATTGATGCCACTCTCTCGTTTTGTAACCAATCATCGCATCCGACGTATTGATATAGCGGTAAAAGAAAGCTGCTACCCCTCCACCAAACAATGCATAAAAAAGCGGTGCTGTCACACTATCGGTAATATTTTCTCCAGTACTTTCCACCGTGGCCCTCACAATCTCCTCTTCGCTCATTTCCTTCGTATCCCGGGAGACGATCATCGCTGTTTGCTTTCTTGCACGAGCGATGTCTTCTCTTGCTAGTGCTTCATAAATCGACTCCGCACTAGCGATCATGCTTTTACTTCCAATCATGCCCCAAATCATGATAGCTTCAAAAGCAATTCCTAACAAATGATGAAGGTCATATGTTACGAACGTCAAAGCGTACACCATTCCAGTGAGTAAAAGCGCAGGAACAAGCGTCGCAACCACGCCTTTCAACGTTCGAAGCTTTCCTTTATTTAAGTGTCGCGCAAAAAAAGCAATCGTTTTACCAATAAAAACAACCGGATGAAAACGAACCCGCGGATCTCCTAGCCATTTATCTAACAAATATGCAATGGTTATACTGTATAAATGGTAAAAAATAAGTTCCATTATGTCGTCTCTTTCTGTCTAATCTCATCGTTTGTTAACGTTTCACTTACTGCATCGTAAACTGCTTTGGCCACTTTTTTTCCTAATGGAGAAATCGTTCCTCCGTATTCGTGAGTTGGATCGTCACCAGAAGCGGCGACTAAGACACTATCTGTTGACGTTCCTGTAGCTATCGTTTTTGTATCCGGATCAACAACGCCTTTATCCATCATTGCTTTTGCTTTTGCTTCTGTTGCGGTCATTAACACTTGGGCAAAGGCCGCTTCCGTTAACGAACCTTGAATAAATATCCAAATGTTAATCGTGCCAATGGTTACTGGAAGTGAAGTTTTTTCGTAAGCCAAAGACGCATCTACCGCATTTCCCGTACCTGCCGTCGCATAGACTAAAACTGCTCCGTCTTCATCAACGCGCCGTTTCATCTTCCCGCCATCTAATTGTGCTGCCGTCATCATCCCGGCAGTATCAGCAATATCTATCTGCAGCTTTTTTAAATACGTACGATATTCTGACGCTGGATCATCTGCATTGTAATGTTTGTCCACATGGCGATTGATAAAATGGCGATGCCAACCGAAACCGGCGCCAATGACCGCGGAAGAAAGAGTCTTCCAATAAAAAGGGGACCGGATGTGGACATAGTCTTCACCAGTCGTCACCTGTAAGGCATCGATAGGTGATGAAGAATGAGAAGAAGACATGGAAGGAACGAGAGTAATTAACGGCGTCGGAACAATCGGATGTTCTTTCCGAAACAATTCGGTCCGATACACTTCTTCCAATAACGGTTTATTCATGACATACGCTGGTTTATCAAGGGCTTTTTTCTCCCCGTCTTTTAAAAGTAAGACCCGATCACTGTACATTGCCGCCATATTCAAATCGTGTAATACAGCGAGCACCGTTAATTTTTTTGTCTTTGTCCATTTTTTTAACGTATTTAATAAACTGATTTGATATGAAATATCTAAATGGTTCGTTGGTTCATCTAACAACAAGATGAGCGGTTCTTGAGCGAGTGCTCGGGCTAGAAGGACGCGTTGCTTTTCCCCACCGCTTAACGCATCCATTGTTTGATCTTGAAATTCATACACACCTGTATCTTTCATCGCCTCTTCGATAATTTTTTCATCTTCGACTGTTTCTTGATGAAACCATCCTTTTTGGTGGGGATAGCGACCTAACGAGACGATTTGTCGAACGGTATAAGAAAAAGCAGACGTGGAATGTTGCGGCAAGACAGCGACTTTTTTAGCTAGTTCTTTTTGGCTATATTCATGAAGAGGACGCCCGTCTACGTAAATCTCCCCTTGATCATAAGGTAATGCCCCATAAATAAACTTGAGCAAAGTCGACTTCCCGCTACCGTTCGGACCAACAATACTAAAAATTTCTCCTTGACGAATATGAAAACTGATATTTTTCACAACCCATGTTTCTCCATAGCCACCGCTAACATCTTTTAACTGTAACATCTATGTTCTTCCTCTCTTCGTAGTTTAAGAGAATTTTTTTCTTCTTTGTCGGTATAAGAGGACTCCGAAGACAGGCGCTCCAACAATGGCCGTAATGACTCCGATCGGCAATTCCGTTGGTGCGACAATCGTTCGAGCAACTACATCCGTCAGCACGAGAAAACCTCCACCGATAAAAAGAGATAAAGGTAATAAAGTACGATGGTCTGGACCAGCAACAAGTCGAACGAGATGAGGAATAACGAGTCCGACAAATCCAATCGAACCGGATACAGCGACTGCAGCACCGGTAAGTAATGAAGCACCGGAAAGAATCATCAATCTTCTTTTATTTGGGTCTACTCCGAGAGTCCTTGCCGTTTCCTCCCCAAAAGCAAGTGCATTTAACTCTCTCCGATTCAAAAACAAAAGAAAGAGGCCAAGAATGAAAAATGGAATAAATAGAAAGACATATTCCCAACCTCGCATTGCGACACTTCCCATTAACCATGACAAAATTTGACGTAATTGTTCACCGGTTAACGCAATCAGTAACGAAATAAGCGACCCTAAAAAAGAACTAATAATAATTCCTGCTAAAATAATCGTTTCAGTCGATAATGTTCTTTCAATGAAGCGAACAAAAGTTAAAATAAACAGCAACGTGAGAAAACCGGCAATAATACTGACAATCGGAAGAGTAAACGATCCAAGAAACGGAAGCGAAACACCGAGAAAAATAACGAAAACAGCACCGAGCGATGCGCCTGAAGAAACGCCTAACGTGTAGGGATCAGCTAGCGGGTTTTGTAGTAGCCCTTGAAAAGCGGCTCCTGCCATTGCAAGGGCTGATCCGACCATGGCAGCAAGAACAACCCGAGGAAGACGAATGTTTAAAACAATCGCCACTGTTGTGTCTTCCACCTCATTGGATATAGGGAATTGCCACATCGAATTCCAAATCACATGGGCACTCGTTGATAACGGGATAGATACACTTCCAATAGAGACACCAAGCACGATGCTAAAAAGGAAAAATAGAATGGCAACCAAGTAAGCAATACTATTCTTCACGGAAAACATCTGGATACACCGAATCTGCTAATTCTGTAATACCTTGAATTAATCGCGGTCCCGGACGACTGACAATATCTTCAGAAATTTGATAAATCTCTTGATTTTGAACCGCTGGTACTGTTTCCCATCCCGGCCTACTATTAATTTCTGCAATGGCTTCGTCTTCCGTCATTCCGTAAGCCATCGTTAAGATAACATCCGGTTGTAAAGAGACCGCTTTTTCTTCACTAAATTCCAGCCAACCTTCCTGATCCCCGGCTGCATTGTAAGCATTGATTGTTTCAATCATTTCGTGCATAAAGGTCCCTTTTCCGGTCGTCCATATGGAAGGAGCTGGTTCAATTTCAATCCAAACGGTCTTTTTATCCTCTTCCTCTATTTGCGCTGCTTTATCTGCGATCGCTTGAACATTCTCTTCTATTTCTTGAATGATGGCGTTTGCTTCTTCTTCCTTATTTGTCGCTTGACCGATCATTTTCATAGATTCATAAGCGTCTTCAAAAGAATTCGCTTCGTTCACAATCAGCACATTCGCGCCATTGTTTTCAATTTGTTGGAAAGCATCTTCATATGTTTCGGCAGATGACGCATGAGCAAGGACAAGGTCCGGGTTAAAGGCAATGACTTTTTCTAAATCGAAATCTAGCCCTCCGACCGATGGCTTTTCTTGTGCTTCTTCCGGATACGTACAAAAATCAGTCACCCCGACAATGCGATCGCCTAAACCAAGGGCATAAGCAATTTCCGTATTGCTCGGCATGAGACTGACAATTCTTTCTGGTTTTTCTTCAAAGGTGATGACGTTACCAAACGAATCGGTAACATCCACCGGATAATAGCTATCTTCTTCCGATGATTCCGTCGTTGTCTCTTCGGCCAATTCTTGATCTGAGTTCGTGTCTTCTGCAGTATGACAAGCAGTACATAGAAGGATGACCGTAAAAGAGAGATACGAAAACAACCATTTTTTCATTCAAAAACTCCTCTCTACTCCAATAAAAAATGCTCTCCTTCTATAAAGGAGAGCAGACTTGTCCAAGCAAAACAAAACATGTGTCTCTATGGTAGACAAATCGGCTTCTCCTTTTCCTCGAAGGGTTGACCGACGAAAGGCAGGTCTCCTGGCTCACGTCATTCCCTTATTCGCCTTCCCGTTTTACACAGTGGCCAATGAATAAGGTTAAAACGTTCACAGTGGCGGGACCGCGCCGGATTTGCACCGGACTTCCCTTTTCACATGCACAATCGCATGACCTTTCGCTTTTTTAATGGTATTTGTTTGTCAGTCGTTGTCTATTATACACGAATTATTCAAGACTTGCCATTCTCTTTCTTTTGACATATAAAAATTTGCCGAGGAGAACGGTTTGTATCGTAAGAAGAACAATCGTAATCACCGAAAACAAATTTTAACGTAAAATGATTTCGTTCCAACATCTCAATCAGTTGCTGTTGGTCATACAATTTCACCCGTTCCATATATTCTCGTTGTGAATCTCCTTCACGAATAGTAATTTTTTTAAATACGTATCCACTATTCACTTCTCGCTGTTGTTTAATCAAAAGACCATCCTTTTCAATGTTATCTTCAGGAACGAGGGTATTTTTGACATAAGTTGGATTCAAATAATCAAATACGAACCAACCATTTTCTTTTAATGCCTCACAAGCTTTTGTAAAAACGAGTTCATTTTCTGCGTCATCTGTAAAGTATCCAAAACTTGTAAACAAATTAAAAGCCCCATCGTATTCTTGGAGAAGAGGAATGTTGCGAATGTCTCCTCGTTGATATTGGACAGGAATGCCTTCCGTGAGTTCAATTGCTTTTTTTAATAAGGCAGAAGATAAATCAATGCCAGTGACATAAAATCCTTTCCGTGCCAGCCAACGAGCGTGTCTGCCATTCCCACAACAAAGATCTATCACTTTCATCCCTTTTTCTAACGGTACGTATTCCATGATTTCCCTTAATTCATTCGCTGCTTTTCCTTCATCACGGTGATCGTATACACGCAAGTAATCTTCTTGAAAATGTTCTTCAAACCAAGAGTTCATCCCATCGCCACCTTGTTTTTATGATTTCTGTTCTTCTTTTGTAGCAGGAAGAAAGAAACGAAACAATGCTCCTTCTCCTAATTTACTATGGACAGAAATTTCTCCTCCGTGTGCTTCTACGATATTTTTTGCAATTGCAAGCCCAAGCCCCGTTCCTCCGTTTGAGCGCGTTCGTGCTTTGTCTGCTTTGTAAAAACGTTCAAACACGTAAGGTAAGTCTTCTTCTGGAATGCCTGTACCGTCATCTTTGACACTCACTTTTGTCCCTTCTTTTTTCGCTTCAACGGTAATGCGAACGGTACCGTCTTTATCCGTGTGACGAATGGCATTATGAATTAAATTAGTCATTACTTGTTCAATACGGTCTGGGTCTAGAAACTGGATAGGTTCTGTTCCAGTGGTCGTGATGGATAGTTCTACTTCGGCTTCTTTCGCCAATCCTTGAAACTTTTTATATACTTTGTTCGCTAACGCATGTATATCTGTTTTTTGTTTATCTAATTGAATATGACCTGCCTCCATGCGAGCAATATCCAAGAGCTCGTTTACGAGGCGATTCATGCGCTTTGACTCATCATAAATAATTTTGACGATTTCTTTCATCTCTTCTTCACTTGTCGCCATGTCATCAATGATTGCTTCACTATATCCTTGAAGCATCGAAATCGGGGTTCGCAACTCATGGGAAACATTTGCGATAAAGTCTTTCCGCAGTTTATCATGCTGACGTTCTTCCGTCATATCGCGAATCACTGCAACGACGCCGCGAACGAAATTTTGATCATACAGTGGTGTCATCAAAATGGCATAACTACGACCTTGAATATCCATTTCAGCCAACTGTTCTTTTTCTTGAGCGACGACGTGTTGAAATAATTTTTTTAACTCTTTTGGAAGGGAAAGCTCGTCATAATCTTGGTGTTCATATCGGTACATTTCAAGAAAACGGTGTGCCGGTGGGTTCGTGACAATAATTGTACCTTTTCGATCAATGGTAATGACACCATCGGCCATACTGCTTAAAATACGGCTCAACTGTTCTTTTTCTTGGTTCAATGCTGCAATGTTTTGATTTAATTCCCGTCTCATTTTGTTAAACGCAATGCCCAATTGACCGATTTCATCATTGGTTAAAATCGGTACTTTCGTATTAAAGTCCCCTTTGGCCACGTTTAAGGCTAATTGTCGCATTTTTCTTAACGGAGCAGTGACACGAGAAGATAAGAAAAAAGCAAATACAGTCGTTAATATGATGGCTATTCCAGCAGATAATAAAATGATTTGCTTTGTTTTTCCTGTTGTATTTTCAATAACAGATAACGATTGATACAAATAAATCGAACCATTATCTCCATTGACTAATTGATAGGGAAGCCCGACAATAAAAATTTCAGCTTGAAGTTCCTCTCCGTTATAATCTAACTGGGTAACGACCCGATCGCCATTTTCTTGAACGGAAGACAACTCCTCATGTTCCCGAAAAATTTCCAATGGCAATGAAGTCCCGGCATCTAACTCATTCGAAGATTGCCATTCTTCGTCATTGCGAATAATCACCACTTTTGTGTTGTAAGTATTGGCAATTTTTTCGATCGTCTGTAACGCCACCGATGGATCGTCATACTCTTCCAATACGGAAACAACCACATTTGCATGGCTCATCAGCTGCTGTTCTGCTTCTGATTTATGAAATTGTTCAAAAAACTGCAGCAGTAAAAAAGTCAGAAAAATCAGCACGACAGCAACGAGTAAAATAATTGTTCCCCAAAGCTTCCCAACAACACTTCGCCATAACATTAGTCATTCACGACCTCAAATTTATAACCGACACCCCACACCGTTGTAATCATCTCAGAAGCTTTTTCCGATGCGCGACTAAGTTTTTCCCGCAAACGTTTAATATGTGTATCAACAGTCCGTAAATCACCAAAAAAGTCATAGTTCCACACATCTTTTAAGAGCTCTTCTCTTGAGAAAACTTTATCCGGTGATTTCGCTAAGTATAACAATAACTCATACTCTTTTGGGGTTAAATTAATCACTTGATCATTCACTGTCACTCGATGGGCGTCGTTATCGATCGTTAAGTGCGGAAAGACAAGCACATCTTTTGCTTGGGTTTCTGTTTGTAAAAACTTCGTCGTTGAAGAGCGACGTAGTAATGCTTTCACACGTAATACAACTTCCCGTGGACTAAATGGTTTCACGATATAGTCGTCTGTTCCCACTTCAAACCCTTGTACCCGATTGGATTCTTCTCCTTTCGCAGTCAGCATAATGACCGGTGTTGCCTTTGTTTTCCGTAATTCCTTACATACTTCGATTCCGTCCATCCCCGGCATCATTAAATCCAACAAAATGACATCATAATCCTTTTCTAATGCAAGCTTCAAAGCGTCTTCCCCATTTTCAGCCTCTTCCACTATATACTCTTCTCTTTCCAAATACATTTTTAACAAACGACGGATTCTTTCTTCATCATCCACAACAAGTATTTTTGTATCTTGAGACATACAACAACACCCTCCATTTTTCTTCTTTGCTTTAGTTTAGTAAAGAAGCTGTCCCGCAAATAGGAACAGCTTTCGCTTAAGCATATGAATGCAAGCCTGCAATGACTAAGTTTACAAAAATAAGGTTAAACATAATAATCGCAAATCCAATGACACATAACCAAGCAGAACGTTCTCCGTGCCAACCTCGCGATAGACGTAAATGAAGGTAAGCGGCATAAAAGAGAAATGTAATTAAAGCCCATACTTCTTTCGGGTCCCATCCCCAAAACCTTGTCCACGCTATTTGGGCCCAAATCATTGCAAAAATAAGCCCGCCAAGGGTGAAAATAGGAAATCCGATCGCAATGGCGCGATAGCTCACTTCATCAATGACAGTCGGTTGAATTCCTTTTAAAAATGGCTGTAATCTTGCTCCGATCGGCTTTCTTAAAAGGAGCCGCAATAGAAAGTATATAATAAGTCCTGTAATGAGAGACCAGATCACAGTGTTTAAATCATCGCTCCGAATCCAAGCCGGCGCGTTGATGAACGGACGCATGACCCCACTTGTTAAAAGTTCACCTTCATTAGGTCCAATCAGTGCTGGTAAATGATACGTCATCTCATCAGATTGTCCGTTTTCGTCGATATATTGAAACTGAGCAGTATAATTCATCCATTGGAAAATGTAACGAATGAGGATATAACCTAATAAACTTGTCAGCGTGTAAATAATGAATTCAAACCAAAAAACTTTTTTCCCTCGTTGAGTAAAGTCAAGCGTCCGCGCTAAATAAATGAAACCTGCCGCGGCACCAACCGATAAAATTCCTTGTCCTAAAACCGTAGTGGACACATGAATAGCGAGCCAGTCACTTTGAAGCGCCGGAATTAACGGTTCTACTTCTGTTGGGAATAACGATGCGTAGGCAATTAACAACATGACTACCGGCAACGTAAACATTCCGAGCACGTTTGTTTTATAGATAAGATACAAAATAATGAAGGCTAAGCTCAGTGTGATTGCAAGTGCCGTTAAATATTCAAACATATTACTTACCGGCGGATGCCCTGCTGCAATCCATCGTGTAATAAAGTAACCTAATGCCGATATGAACCCAATGGTCGTGACGATAAAACCGAAAAAGCCCCACCGGTTTCCAGTCATAGCGCCATCTTTATCTCGCCATTTTTTTCCTGTAACCGATACAGCGAAAAAGATTGTCCCGAGGAGATATAAGATAAACGCTATGTATAACAATGTTCGACTGATTTCAACCATCTTTTTCCATCCCTTTCATCTTATTCCTTCTCCTTTTGTTTCTCTTTTTCTTCCAATCTGTCTTCCGGCATTTGAATCCCTGCTTCTTCTAATGCTTGGAAGTCTCTTTTTAATGACTCCCATTGTTTATTTGTATATCCTGCTGCCCATATTTCTCCATGTATTCGTTGGAGCCAGATACGACGATGTGACCAATAGGAACCTTGAATGAGTCCAATCATAAATATCACACCACCGAGTATGATGAAAGGAAGCGTTAAATCTTTTCTTACCGTAAGTCCAGTGACATGTTTCGTCTCGATACCTGCAAAGCTCATTTGATAGTCGTTTTCCTTGAAGATATCTTCATTTCGTTGAATTCCAACAAAGCTGTATTCTCCTTCTTCCGGATGTTCAGGAGAATACATTCGGAAAATAAAAGCCGGATTATCTGGAATGCTAGAAATCGTCGTTGGTTCCCCTTCTTCATTAAACGTAAAGTTTGGGAAGTAGGAATCAATCACTACTCTATATCCATTTCCTAAGTCGTACTCTTCTTCTGGCTGAAATAAATCAATTTCAATTTCTCCTACGCTTTCTCCCGTTTCACGATGATCTAAAGTAAACGTCATTTTATTTAATTCGTTCAATTTATAATTCAGCTGATAGAGAGAAAAGTTGTCAAAAGTGAGCGGTTGATTCACTCGTATTTCATGTGTTTTTACTTTTTCCAACTCAGGCTCTTCTCCAATCGTTCCGCCATCCACTCTTTTATAAAGAACCGCATTCGTTTGAAAATTTTTGATAACCGGTCCTTCCGTACGTTCCAAAGCATCTAAAAAAACTTCATCTGTATTTTCTTTATCATAGATATCGACAATAAATTGTTCATTTTCTAAGTAATACTCCCCACCCGTGCCCGGGATCGCTTCAATTTCTCCTTCTCTCACCCACACGAGATCGTCGACATACATGCCGGGGAAGAAACGAAGCATGGCACCAAAAAGAAAGATAATAAGTCCAGTATGATTCACGTAAGGACCCCAGCGGGAAAAACGACCTTTTTCTGCTAATATATGACCGTTTTCTTCTCTAATTTTATACTTACGACGTTTTAAAAGTGAACGCGCTTTTTCCATCGTTTCATCGATGTTTTCGGTCTTCGTTTGTCCAAATAAACGCTGCCTTTTTAAAAAGTTTTCATTTCGTGTAACTCTTTGATTCTTTAAAACACGATAAAGCGGTACGCCTCGGTCAATACTTGCTACAATGATGGACACACCGAGGGAAGCAACGAGTAACATATACCACCAAGAACCATATAAATTATGGAATCCGAGCGTGTAATACAATTGACCGAAAATCCCGTATTCTTCACGATAATATTCAGCCGGGTCCACCGTGTTCGGTATGTACAATTCTTGCGGGAAAATGGTCCCGATGGAGGAGGCGACCAATGTAAGAATAATAAGCCATACGCCTACTTTTACAGATGAAAAGAAATTCCATATCTTATCTACAATCGTTTTGTTATACGTCTGTGACCGTCTAGCCACTCCATCGTACCTCATATCTAAAAGAGTGGATGACTTCTCCTCGTCTTCGAGCGGTTTTCCACACGCTTCACATAATTTCGTCCCGTATGGATTTTCATGACCGCATTCACACTTGATCTTTTCCATGGAGAACACCTCTATACTTTCCACCATAACTACATTCATTATAACGTTTATACTTAACCATTAACATCTTTTTTTTATGAAACTTATGTGACAACAAGATCTTTCAGTTTTTTCACTTCCACCGGCTTTAATGGACGTTTTTCCCCTGGTGCTAAGCCGTCTAATGTAAGAAATCCATATTTTTCTCTTTTTAATTTTTCCACCGGATGACCAATCGTTTCAAACATTTTTCGTACTTGATGATACCTGCCTTCATGAATCGTTAGCTCTACAATAGAACGATTCGTTTTGCGCCGAACTGATTTCAACTTTACTTTAGCAGGGGCTGTTTTTCTTCCATCAATCACAATCCCACGTCGCAGAGCTTCCAACGCTTCTTTACTTGGTTTGCCGACCACTTTGGCGATATATGTTTTTTTAATTTTACTTTTTGGATGCATCATCAAATGGGCAAATTCGCCATCATTTGTGACCAATAAAATGCCAGACGTATCATAATCGAGCCTTCCAACTGGGAAAATGCGGGCTTCTACTTCTTTAAAGTAGTCTGTCACGACTTCTCGACCACGATCATCCGCCACAGCAGAAATAACTCCTCTCGGTTTATAAAATAAATAATATACCGGTTCTTCTTTTTCAATTGGAACGTCATCCACTTCAACGACATCTTTTTCTTTTACTTTCGTTCCTAACTTGCGAACGACTTGTCCGTTTACTTTCACTCTTCCTTGCAAAATGAAATCTTCGGCTTTTCGTCGCGATGTAATACCTGCATTGGCAATGACTTTTTGTAGTCGTTCCATTCTTTTCACCTCACGTTCATCATACCCATCTCAAAAAAATTTAACAAGAAAAACAAAGAAATCCATACCAAAAATCGAACAAGTTTTGGGATGGATTTCTTTTAACTTCCAAATATAAGCGTCACGATGACGATCGCAGCAACCATTCCGACAAGATCAGCCAAAAGCCCGACTTTTAAAGCGTCACCAATATATTTTATTCCTGCAGCACCAAAATATACAGTAAGGACATATAATGTTGTATCGGTGCTTCCTTGCATCGTGGAAGCAAGTCTGCCAATGAATGAATCCGGGCCATGCGTAGCGATTAAATCACTCATCATCCCGAGAGCCCCTGCACCTGAAATTGGTCGAATGAATGCGAGCGGAACAATATCTGCCGGAACTCCAAAGAAAGCAAATAGCGGTGTCAGCGCTTGCACGAGAACATCCATGGCTCCGGAAGCCCGAAAGACAGAAATTGCCACCATCATACCGACCAAATAAGGAATGAGGGAAATGGCCAATTGAAAACCGTCTTTTCCTCCTTCGACAAATACATCATAAGCGGGAACTTTTTTGATGACAGCGTGTAGTAATATCATAAGCAGTATCATCGGAATCAACCATAAGGAGACGACTGTCAGCCAATTCATCGACTTCCATTCCTTTTTATTTTCCGATAATAAAAATAACGATCAATCAAGATCGCAGCAAGAGTAGAACAGGCGGTAGCGAAAAGGGTAGTGCCAACGATTTCGGTAGGTTGTGCGGAATCATAATTCATACGGATTGCGATGACGGTCGTCGGAATCAACGTCAGCCCTGCGGTATTCAACGCCATTAACGTTACCATCGACCGGCTTGCTTCGTCTTTTCCTCCATGTAACTTTTTTAATTCTTTCATCGCTTTAATCCCCATTGGTGTCGCCGCATTCCCTAATCCCATCATGTTGGCAGTAATGTTGGATAAAATGTATCCGAGCGCAGGATGACTCGCTGGAATATCCGGAAATAATTTTAAAACAATCGGGCGAAACAGTTTGACAAACATGTCTAAGAGTCCACTTTTCCGAGCGATATTCATCATTCCTAACCAAAAAACCATCACGCTAATCAGGCCGAAACATAAAACGACCGCTTCTTCGGCCCCCTTAAATATCGCTTCGGAAACTTCCTCTAATCGACCGTTTACCATCGCTGTGATTAATCCAATTGCAAATAAAGCGATCCAAATCGCATGTACCATCGGTCAACCCCTTCCTAACAATCGTTGAAACCATTCAAACCATGTATGAACCAAACTTTGTTTTTTTGTTGTGTCTCGTTCTAAATAAATTGTTTGCGTACCAATCCATTCATCTCCGATATACCACTTCATTTCTCCGACAGGGGCGATTTGTTTCTTTTGTTCCATCCTTTCTTTCATGATAATTTTCCGGCGTAACCGTTCTGTTTCATTTTCCTTTAATGGATAATGAAATGCTTCTTGCAAAAAAAGTGTTCCATCCAAGCGATGATGCAATTGCTTATTCGTTAATTTTTCGTTTTTTTTCGTCAATTCGTATATTTCAAAAGTCGAAAAGCCCCACTCAAACAGACGGATATGATCATTCCAATCAGACGGGGCATCCAATGTCACGGCGATCAAGGACATCCCCTCTTTTTCAGCGGTCGTAATAAGCGTTCTACCGGCGGATTTCGTGTAGCCTGTTTTTCCCCCGGTGCAATATTCATACAAGGAAGTTAGTAATTTGTTTTTATTTCGCCATTGCCGATTCCAAGACTCCCCTTCTTGTGGCGATTCATAATAAGTCGTTCCACTAATTTCTCGAAAAGTATCGTCTCTCATCGCATATTGTGTAAGGAGCGCCATGTCATAAGCGGTGGAATAATGCTTGTCCCCATCATCTAATCCATGGGGATTTGTAAATTGCGTATTTTTCATGCCAATTTCTTTTGCTTTTTCATTCATTAAGTAGACAAATCCGTCTACGCTTCCTCCCACCGCTTCCGCAATTGCCACCGCTGCGTCATTTCCTGAGCGCAACATTAAACCGTACACTAAATCACGAAGGAGTATTTTTTCTCCTGGTTTCAAATAGAGAGAAGATCCTTCTACGCCACTTGCCTCGTAGGATACAGTCGTATATTCATCCAGCTTACCAGACTCAATCGCAAGGATTGCGGTCATCACTTTCGTAATGCTTGCTATTTTCCGTTTCACATGTTCCTCTTTTCCAAAAAGGACACGGCCACTTTCTTGTTCGATTAAAACCGCAGACCTTCCGGAAACATTGATTTCTTTTTCTTCGGCTTGTAAAGAAGGAGTAGAGCATACGAATATGAGTATCGCTATAAAAAAAGAGAGTGATAGGCTTTTCATTCATTACCCCATCTTTCCTTCGTTTTACTATATTGTATGTTTGTCCGTCCAATTCATGACAAAAAAGTGGTTGGGACATAACCTTCCAATCAAAAATACGAACAATGATTACCGCTTTGGCAGATACTTCGCTATGTGCGGGCACGGCCTCAACCTCCTCGCGGGAACGACCGCTATTAGGTTTCCAGGAAGTGTGAGTAGCGAACGTTGCGACAGGACGTCGCGATTTTAGTCCACCTCCATTTACCCTACGCAGGAGCCTGCGCATTCTGCCTACGCTAATATAGGTTAACCGTTCTAAAAAAGAAAATCCGAGCTAATGGATAGTTCGGATTTCTTTATGATTCATATACTTTTGTCTTAGTTTCTTCTTTGCTACCCTTTCGGTTTAAAAATCAGTGCCGCAAGAAATGAAAAAATAATCGCTGATGAAATACCTGCACTCGTTACTTCAAAAATCCCAGTAATGACCCCAACGATACCATTTTGCTCTCCTTCAGCCATCGCTCCATGAACAAGGGAATTACCGAAACTCGTAATCGGAACGGTTGCCCCTGCCCCGGCAAAATCAATTAACGGTTCGTATAAACCGACCCCATCTAAAATGGCTCCAATGACAACGAGTGCTGTCAATGTATGACCGGGAGTTAATTTTGCTTTATCCATCAGTAACTGTCCAATGACACAAATAAGACCGCCTACAATAAAGGCAGATAAATACATTGCCATCTTTATACTCCTTTCATCTCCACCGAAACCGCATGGGCGATGCATGGAATTGTTTCATCTTGTTGGTAAGATAATGGACTGTGGAGCGAACCAGTGGCGACCACTAACATTTTTTTTATTTCCTGTCTTTTCATTCGTTCGAGCAGATGTCCATAAACAACAACGGCAGAACTGCCTGTACCACTTGCTCCCGCTTGCACTTCTTTTTGATCATTGCTGTAAATGAGCAAGCCACAATCCATACATTGTTCATCCGTAACCATCAATCCCCGTTGCCGAAGTAATTCTTTCATTAGAGGCAAACCAACTTTTCCTAAATCTCCAGTGACGATGTAGTCATAATAAGAAGGATCTACATCAAAATCAGTGAAATGCGCTTCAATTGTATCTGCTGCTGCAGGTGCCATCGCCGCTCCCATGTTATAAGGATCCGTTGCTCCCATATCAACCACTTTTCCTATCGTTGCGGATGTCACGACCGGACCCGTACCTGTTTTTCCAACGACAGCGACCCCTGCTCCGGTCACTGTCCATTGCGCCGTCGGTGGATTTTGAAACCCATATTCCACCGGATAGCGAAACTGTCTTTCCGTCGCAGCATTGTGACTAGCTGTCCCTGTTAAAACGTACTCTGCCCCGCCATAATTAATGACAAAACTGGCGAGTGCTAGCCCTTCCATCGAAGTAGAACAAGCTCCAAATAAACCAAAGTATGGTATTGATAACGTTCGACAAGCAAAACTCGTCGTCGTTATTTGGTTAATTAAATCTCCCGTGAAAATGAATTGCATATCTTCCGGCTTTTTATTTACTTTGGCAAGGGCTGTATATGATGCTTCTTCCATTAGTCTCGTTTGTGCTTTTTCAAAGCTTGATTCATTTAACCAAATATCAGAAAAAAGGTGGTCAAAGTCATCGGCAAGATTTCCTTTTGCTTCAAAAGGACCTCCTACGACTCCTGTAGACAAAATGACTGGTTCGTTCAAAAATTTCCATGACTGGCTTCCTTGCAACATAATTATCCCCCCCACTGGATCCAAATGGTTTTGATGAGTGCAATAATAAAAGCCGCAGTAGTTCCGAAAACAATCACAGGACCTGCTAGTTTGAACATATTGCCACCTACGCCGAGCACATATCCTTCTGTACGGTGATCAATGGCAGCACTGGCCATCGCATTGGCAAAACCGGTGACAGGAACCGCCGTCCCTGCTCCTGCAAATTGAGCAATTTTATCATATACTCCAAAACCGGTAAGCAATACCGCGATAAATATAAGTACCGCCACCGTCGGATCTCCGGCAGTTTTTTCATTAAAGTCGAAGTAATAAATGAAAAAGTTTTGTAACCCTTGCCCGATGACACAAATGAGACCGCCAAAAATAAAGGCTTTCAAACAATTTTTCCAGATGGAAGGAGATGGTTCTCGCTTTTTCGCAAATTCTTGATAAATTCTTTGTTGATCTGTTTGCTGGGTTGCTTTCTTCATATCCCATCATCCTTTCATATGTTCTTCAATCTTTGTTAATTGTTGAGTTAATTCCTTTTTGCCCATCTTTTTTTCTTCCATTTCCTTATTTAATTGAAGCAATTCCAGCATTGCTTTTTTATCTGTGGAAAAAAAGACAGTTTTATTTGGCCATGCTTCAGATAATTTTTTATGTGCTTCCTGGCGAATTTTTTTCATCCGAAACCGCGCCATATGCTTTACTTCTGCAGCGACATAGATGCTATCTTCATGATCTACCGCCACTGCATGGGTCACTGGCTCCATCTCCTCAATCATTTGTTCTGCTTTTACCGAATCTTCGCTAAGTACATACGTTTCATCCAAAGAAGGGTACTGATGACACCCAACGAGAAAAAGGACGCATAGTGCGTAAATGAAAGATTGTTTTTTGTATACGTTATTCAATGGTTTTTTCCCCCACCTTTCTGTCACAACGGTTGTGCAATCAACACCTATAGTTAGTATGAAAAAGCAGCTTTAATTTTATGTAACGATTTGTTTGGATAAATTTTTATAAAAAGTCCATACTAAAAAGAGCATGATGGATTCGTCGATATAGAGGGGTGGGATAGATTGGACATCAATTTTTTTCATTTAACCATTGAGTTAATCGTTGGTTTTTTCTCTTTGCTTATCATTACAAAATTGCTCGGCAAAACTCAAATTAGTCAGATTACCCCTTTTGATTTTATATCCGCACTCATTCTAGGAGAACTGGTTGGAAATGCGATATATGATGAAAATATTGGAATTCATTACGTCATATATGCCATTGTGTTATGGGCACTACTCATTATCATCGTGGAGAAAATCACACAAAAAAAGCAAGGAGCAAGGGCATTTCTTGAAGGAAGACCAGCTGTCGTCATTCGAGAAGGAAAATTAGATTATGAGGCATTAAAAGCAAACAATTTAGATTTAAATCAATTGCAACACTTGTTACGAAACAAAGATATTTTTTCATTGGAAGAGGTGCATTATGCCATTCTGGAACCGAATGGATTGATTAACGCCATAAAAACACCTGAAGCAGCGATTCCAACAAATAAAGATTGGATGCACACCCCCCCTCCTCCTCCAACGTTACCGATGGCAGTAATTTTAGACGGAGAATGGGTAGAAGATAATATTATCGAAGCAGGTATTACGAAAGGGGAAATTTTAGAGGATATTCATGAAAAGAAAATTTCATCAGTGGAACAAGTACTGTATGCGGAATGGAAAGGAGCTTTTCCGTTATATGTACTCACTTATGAAGATAAATAACAGCATGTTCCCAAGAAAGGAACATGCTGTGTGCATTAATCTTCCATGGTGGATAAATCTCCGGTTGGAAGACCCAATTCCCAAGCTTTCAAGACGCGACGCATAATTTTACCACTACGTGTTTTTGGCAAGGAATCTTTTACTTCAATTTCTCTTGGTACCGCATGGGCGGCCAGTCCTTCTTTTACGTGTCTACGCAAATCTTCATTTAATTCATCGGATTCCGTATATCCGTCTTTGAGAGCCACAAAAGCTTTAATAATTTCCCCGCGTACTTCATCCGGTTTTCCGATTACCGCCGCTTCCGCCACTGCTGGATGTTCCACTAATTTACTTTCAATTTCAAATGGACCAACTCTTTCTCCGGATGTCATAATGACGTCATCATCACGCCCACCGAACCATACATAGCCATCTTCATCCATCGATGCCAAATCTCCGGAAATATACCAACCAGGAATAGCGAAGTACTCTTTAAATTTCTCTTCGTTTTTCCAAATTTTCCGCATCATGGATGGCCAATCTGTTTTTATGCAAAGAGAACCCATTTGACCACGTGGTAATTCATTTCCATTTTCATCTAAAATGGCGACTTCAATTCCTGGGAACGGACGCCCCATCGAACCTGGTTTCAGTGGCATAGACGGATAGTTCGCGATGAGAATTCCACCTGTTTCCGTCATCCACCAATTATCGTGAATATTTAATCCGTATACTTTTTTACCCCAATGAACAACTTCCGCATTTAAAGGTTCCCCAACACTTAAAATATGACGTAAAGAGCTAAGATCATAGTTGTTAATAATGTCATCGCCTGCTGCCATGAGACGACGGAAAGCAGTTGGGGCACTATACCAAATGGTTACTTTATATTTTTCAATGGTAGAATACCAATCTTCCGGACTAAAGCGACCTCCACGAATCACGCTCGTTGCTCCGTTTAACCAAGGACCAAATATGCCGTAAGAAGTTCCGGTAACCCAACCTGGATCCGCAGTACACCAGAAAATGTCCTCATCTTTTAAATCGAGAATCCATTTTGCTGTTTGATAATGTTGAATCATGGCATTATGAACGTGTAGGACACCTTTTGGTTTTCCGGTAGATCCAGAAGTGTAGTGGAGAATCATAGGATCTTCTCGCTCTACCCATTCGATCTCTAATTGTTCTGAAGCATTTGCCATTTCCTCTTCAAAGTTATAAAAATTTGCATGCTCATCATTTTCAGGAACTTCATCTCCTACGAGGATGATATGTTTCAAATGTGGCAAATCTTTGTACGGAACGCGTGGGAGTAACGCTGGAGTTGTCACAATCGCGACCGCTTCACTATTTTCAAGACGATCCCGTACCGCTTGTTCCATAAACGCTTCAAATAGTGGTCCTACAACCGCTCCGACTTTTAAAATCCCCATCACACTTACATACACTTCCGGTGAACGAGGCATGAAAAGAAAGACGCGATCTCCTTTTTCAATTCCAATGTTGCGCAAAACGTTTCCAAAACGGTTGGATAAATATTTCATTTCTTGGAATGTATATTTTTCATCCCGCTTTTGGTCACTATAATAGAGGGCAACTTTATTTTTTCGCCAAGTATCTGCATGTCGATCAATCGCTTCATAGGCCATATTGACTTTTCCAGTTTCATGCCAAGTAAAGGCTTTTTCAACGTCCTTCCAGTCAAAGTTTGCTCGAGCCTCTTCGTACGGTGGCATGTTCGGATTTTCAATGACTGGTTGTAAAATATCACTCACGTTCATTTCCCCCTTTTTATTTTTCCATCTTCTATCGAAAAAGCATCTTTCATGGAAAAGATGCTTTTTCTTTAATTTTATTCTGCTTCAATACCAGTATTCGCTCTAACAGTCATTTCTGAATATTTCGCTTCTTCTTCGTCTCGCTTACCTAAGAAAGTGAACACAATGGCAGATAAGAAACCGAGCGGAATACTTACGACACCTGGATTTGCTAGCGGGAAGATAGCATTATCTCCCATGACGCTTGGTCCAATCATCACAAGACCAACTGCAGCAATCGTACCAATTAACATACTTGCAACTGCTCCGGTTGTATTGAAGCGCTTCCAATAAATCGAGAAAATAAACACTGGTAAGTTTGCACTTGCCCCTACACAAAAGGCAAGAACAACGAGATAAGCAACGTTCATATCTTTCGCAAGAATACCAATTAAAATGGATACGATCCCGATTACAAGAGACGCTCTTCTTGCTACTTTAAATTGTTTGTCACTATCTACTTCACCACGTTTAATGACATTTGTATAAATATCGTGAGCAAAAGCACCGGCTCCGGTAATCACGAGTCCTGCAACTACCGCGATAATCGTTGCAAATGCTACTGCAGCAATCGCTGACATAAACAATTCGCCACCAAAGGTTCCTTCTCCTCCTCCAAGATACGCACCTAAGAGAGGAGCAGCCATGTTTCCTCCGGCGTCCACTTCCATGATTCTATCCCGTCCAACAAGAGAGGACGCTGCAAATCCGATAAACGTAATGAGGATATAGAATATCCCGATGATCCCCATCGCCCAAATAACAGATTTACGCGCAGCTTGGGCACTTGGCACAGTGTAGAAACGCACGAGCAAGTGCGGAAGTCCTGCTGTTCCTAAAATAAGTGCCATTCCTAAGGAGAATAAATCAATTGGATTCGTATATAATTGCCCTGGTTCCAGAAACTGCACTCCGTTTGTGTCAATCACTGTACCGAATAAGCTGTTAATGTTAAAGTTGAAAATGACTCCGATAAAGAGAATCATAATAATCATTGCCGACATGAGAAGGACTGCTTTAATGATTTGCACCCAACTTGTTGCCAACATTCCACCGACAGAAACGTAAATGATCATCAAAATACCGATAAAGATAATCGCAAACTCATACGGGATACCTACTAACAGTTGAATAATCGCTCCAGCTCCAACGAGTTGCGCAACCATATAAAATAACGTTACTGCCAGCGTTACAACTGCAGAAGCGCTACGTACGGGACGTTGGCTGAGTCGAAATGAGAGCACGTCGGCCAAAGTAAACTTCCCGGAGTTTCGAAAAGGTTCCGCGACGATGTAAAGGACGATGACATATCCCATGAGCCAACCAACTGCATACATGAAGCCATCGTAACCGTGCAAAGCAACGAGACCGGCAATCCCTAAAAAGGACGCCGCACTTAAATAGTCTCCGGCAATGGCAAATCCGTTTTGCATCCCGGTAAGGGAACGCCCTGCTGCATAGAAATCTGAAGCATCCCGATTTCTTTTAGACGCCCAATAGGTGACATACATCGTCAAACTGACGATTAAAACGAAGATGACAATCCCAAATATGTCTGCTGCATTCATCTACGACGCTCCTTTCTCAAAATATTTCTCCGTTATCTCTTCTACTTTCTTATCAAATGATTTCGCTTTCACGACGTAAATACCAGCAAGCGCCCAAGCAACAAAATAAAAGGTTAAACCATACAAGTAACCAAAGGTAATGTTACCAAAGAGAAAATGACTCATAAGCGGCTTCGCATAACCGGCCATAAGCGGAAATGCTAAATAGTAAATAAAGAACAAAATAGCAATCGGCCAAATAAAACGATTTTTCGATCGTTTTAATTCTTTAAACTCCTCCGACTCTGCAATTTGATCGAACTTATTCATCGCGATGCCTCCTTTTTCTATTTTGAAAGCGCTTACTGTAGCTTAAGTATACTAAACGATTAGTTATTTGGAACCATTTTTGTGTCAAACGTTTTATTTCTTGTCTGAAATGTTTGATATTGTTTGCGAATGGTTAATTTTCTAATTTTTTAAATAATTCTTTTCTAACAGCACGGCTCACCGGAATCACCGTGTTGTTTTTATCACTTAGCTTAATATTACTCGTCCCATTAAACCAAGGCGTGATCTCTTCGATATAATCTAAATTGACTAAATAGCTGCGATGAGGACGAAAGAAGGGAAGTCCTTCTAATTTCTTTTCTAATTCTTGAAGTGTCATTCTGCTTTGAATCACTTTGTCTTTCGTGTGAATCGTTAACACTCGATTCGTCGGTTCTGCATAATAAATTGATTGCGGAGATATAACGACCGTTTTATCCCCGTCATCAATGAGCAGTTTCGACGGTGGCGTTTGCCGCTCTTCCTGTTGATTCGCTTGTTTTTTAAACTCCATTTGTTCGCGCGCACGTTCCAACGCTTTTTCCAATCGTTTTTCATCGTATGGTTTCAATAAATAATCAAGGGCATTCATATCAAACGCATCCACGGCATACTCTTCGTACGCCGTAGTAAAGATAAATGAAGGAGGACGTTTCGCCATGTGACTGATTTGTTTGGCCGCTTCGACCCCTGACATTCCCGGCATTTGAACATCTAAAAAAACCAGGTCGGATTCATGCTCTTGATATAAAGATATCACTTCTTCTCCCGTCGCCACACTGCCATCAATGACAATGTCGCTTTCTTTTTTCAATAAATAAACTAACTCTTCTCTAGCCAGTTCTTCGTCTTCTGCAATTAATGCATGAATCTTCATGTCACTCCCGCCTTTCCTTTGCATTTTTTGGAATGTAAAAATATATTTCGCTCCCTGTTTTTAACTCTTTCTTTATGTGCAAACGTGCCGAATCTCCGAGCAATTGAACCAAGCGTTGATTCACATTGAATAAACCGACGCCTCCATTATCTCTATCTTTTAATGGTTCCGTGCCGAGTCTTGCTTGTATTTCTTCAGAGATACCGATTCCATTATCTTTTACTGAAATTTTAATTTCTGTCTCCTGTTCTTCAATGGAAACTTCAATGCGCCCATTTTTTGTTACTTGTCCCAACCCGTGTTGAACTGAATTTTCCACAAGTGGTTGTAGCGTTGCCGGAGGGATAAATACATCTCCGACTTCTCCTTGACATGTCAATTCGATCTCTAGACGACTCTTAAACCGGGCCTGGATAATATCAATGTAAGCTCTGACATGTTCTATTTCTTTTTCTAACGGAATGAGCGACTTTGACACAAGTCGTAAATTAAACCGCATATAATTAGCTAATTGAATCGTAATGTGTCTCGTTTCCGCTGGCTCTTTCCGTGAAAGGGAAGCAATTAAATGAAGCGTATTAAATAAAAAATGTGGGTTAATTTGTGCTTGTAAATTTCTTAATTCCGTTTCTCTCATATGTTCTTTTAATTTTTCTGCAGAAATGCCTTTCCATTGGTTCGAAAGCAGTTGACCTAATCCTTGGGCTAACATTAATTCCACCGGGCGTATATGTTGTTTCTTTTTAAAATAAAACTTAATTAACGTCACATCATCGTTTCCTTCTTCAACTGGAATAATGATGGCCGCTTCCAATGGACATTTCTCATTGACACACTGTATTTCCGAACGGCTATACGCGACTTTCATTTCTCTCGTTTCGATCGCTTCATTGGATATTCTCGTTGATATTTCTGTTCCTGGACGATGATGGTCGTCCCCTAACCCAACATGTGCCAGTACTTCTTTTCCTTTCGTCACAGAGACTGCTGCCAATTTCAGACGGTGATAAAGCAGTCTGGCAATCCCATTTGCCATTTCATTTGGGTCATCTTTATTTAAAAAAGGCAAAGCCTCTTCCGCAATGGACAGCGCTTGTTTCGTCGCAAGCGCCGCTTCATTTTCTTGCTCCTTTAAAATCACGCCAATCATCGCAGTAAAAATTGCGATGGCAATACTGTTAGAAAGAACGAGTGGAAGGCCAATATTGTCCACGATATGAATCGTTTCTTCGACATTGGAATGGAAAATTAACAATAATTGCATATGAAGAATGGGAGGAAAGATTCCGATGAATAACGCTTTAAAAGGAGAAATGACTCGCTCATCAGAAAAGAATCTAGCGGTAAGACCTGCCAACAAACCTGTTATTGGATTCACGATACCGTTTGCGAAGGCTCCGATTCCCCCTAACAAAAAAAGGTGTCCACCTGCAATAAGCCCCGCGCCAAAACCAACCACCGGCCCTCCTAACAGCCCGGCAATAACGATGGCCACAAGACTGGAACTAACGACAAACTCATTACTTTCTACACTCCAAATGAAATCCCGTTGAATGACAAAACCTTCTTCAATCACGATACCAGTAATGGTACTTGCAATACCAAATGCGCCAAAGACACATGCATGCACGATAGACATTTTCAGATTCAATTCTCGATATAGCAGAGAGCGAAATCCAGGCGTTCTCGTTAGTACGAACGCCAATACTAACACAAGTCCTAATCGTTCAAACAGTGTCATCGTCAAATAGGTCACTAATGCTCTCTCCTCGTTGTTACATTCGTTTCTGCTTTGAGATAAAATTTGGCATATTGTTCTTCGGATTGCTTTTGTCCAAACAAAGTTCCGATAATTGCTGCTAAAAATCCAATCGGAATCGCTATAATCCCCGGATTATTTAAAGGGAGTATCGCTTCTCTACGAATCCAACCATGAGTCGGATCCATAATTTGTGGTCCTAGAATTAATAGCGTCAAGGAAGCAATCAGACCACAAATCATGCCGGTAATCACACCTGATTGATTAAAGCGTTTCCAATAAATCGTTAGAAATAATACCGGAAAATTACTGGAAGCTGATACGATAAACGTAAGTGACACGAGAAACGTGACATTCATATTTTCTAAACCGAGAGCAAACATCGTCGAAATGAACCCGACACCAAGGGCCGCCAACTGTGCCACTCGTAACTGTTCCTTCTCTGATGCGTTTCCTTTTTTAAACACGTGATGATAAATATCATGGGCAATCGCAGTTGTTGCCGAAATCACTAATCCTGAAACGACCGCCATGATGGTAGTGAAAGCAATTGCTGAAATGAAGGCAAGTAAAAAGTCACCACCTATTTCATTTGCCAATAACGGAGCTGCTAGATTACCAGTCGGATCGCTCGCATATAGAACAGTGGAGCCAACCAATGCAACCGTTCCTAATCCAAGAACTAAAGTCATTATGTAAAAGAATCCGATAATTCCCATGGAAGTCATTAACGAACGGCGAACTTCATGGCGGTTGCTGACTGTATATAAACGAATGAGTATATGTGGAAGCCCTGCTGTTCCAAGAATAAGCGCTAGTTGTAACGAAACTACTTCCCAGGGGCTTGTAAAGAGATGTCCGGGATAGAAAAATGAAGTGCCTAAGACAGATTCTTCTGTCACTTTGGTAATCAGTCGATGGACATCCCAATCAAAACGTGAAAAAACACTTAGCGATAAGAGAAAAGTGCCGGACATTAACACAACTGTTTTAATAATTTGCACCCACGAAGTAGCTATCATGCCGCCAAATACGACGTACATCGTCATTAACCCGCCAATAATTAAAACCGAAACGGAGTAATCAATATCAAGTAATAAGCGAATTAGTAAGCCAGCAGCCACAAGTTGAGGAATCATATACAAAATAGAAATAATAAATGCTCCAAATCCCATCACAATCCGAATGTTTTTGTTGGGAAAGCGTGAGCAAATTACATCTCCCAATGAATACTTCCCAAGATGATGCACAGGTTCTGCAATTAAAAACAATACAATTAAGTATGACACTAAAAATCCAATCGAATATAAAAATCCGTCATAACCACTAAGGGCAATTGTTCCTATAATTCCTAAAAAGGAAGCCGCACTAATGTAATCTCCCGCTATGGCCATTCCGTTTTGCAACCCGCTTAAACTTCCTGCCGCCACATAAAAGTGACTGGTCGTTCCACTTCTTTTCGCGGCCCAATAAGTTATAATGAGCGTACAAACGACAATACATATGAAAAACAAAAAATATGTCAAATTCAACGTTTTTCCTCCTGCTTCATTTCATCCGCCAATCGATCTAACTCTCTTGCCCTCCACATGTACAAAAAAGCGAGTGTGAATGTCACAATAAATTGGAGAAACGTATATAACCATCCCCAAGTTAGGCCGATATATGGAACGAACTGATTCATTTGGTCAGGAAAATAAGCGAGTGTCAAAGGCAAACTAAAATAAAACACGAACAAAAAGAAGAGAGCCGGGTAAAGAAATTGTTTCTTTTTTCTCAAATATTGTTGTAACAAACGTTCCACCGTATTCCCTTCTTTCTTATTTCCGTTCATCAATATTAAATTCAGTATATTAAATGTATTTAAAATATAGCGGATCGAGGAAAAAATGTAAAGAAAACTGCTATTTTATTCTGTCACTTTCCTGCTCTTGATTCCCTTGGTCGGAAGGGAAGGTGTCAAAAAATAAGTCTATTTTCTCTTCTTCTATTTCTACTGTATCCAGTTCTTCTAATGATGGTAATTCTTCCAAACTGTTTAGTTGAAAGTATTCCAGAAAAAAGTCTGTCGTTTGATACAAAATCGGTCTTCCAATGGTCTCTTTTCTCCCTGCTTCTTCTATCAAATTTCTTTCTAACAACGTTTGCAACGCTCGTTCCGACTTGACGCCACGAATTCGCTCGATATCCACCCGACTGGTTGGCTGATTGTATGCAATCACCGCTAACGTTTCTAACGCTGCTTGTGACAATTTGCTCGGTGGCGTTTGTTCAGTAAGTGTTTCAATAAAAGGGGCAATTTTTTCTTCCGTCATGAACCGATATGTATCCTCCGTCACTTCCACTGTTAAACCAGGAATATGTTCATCGACAAATGATTTTACTTCTTCTAATTGCTCCCGACAAGCGGCTTTTGTCAAGTCCATGACCTCCGCTGCTTCTTGCACCGTAAGTCCTTCTTCTCCCCGTACAAATAATAACCCAATCATAGCAGCTTGTATCTCTTTTTCCTTCATCCGTCTATTCTTCCCTCGCTTCTACAATAATGTCAGCAAAATTATTCGATTGTACACATCTAATTTGCTGATTTTTCATTAATTCTAACACTGCCAGAAACGTGACAACAATATGAGATTTTTCCTGCACAGAAAAAAGTTCCTCAAAGCGAATTCGTTTTCTTTCTTTGATCGTTAATATTATCTCTGTCATTCGATTCGTCACGGTTGTCGTTTCTTTTTCCACCGTTGTCGTAACAGGGCGATTTTCTTTTACTTGCCGATCTTTCAAGCGCTGAATAGCATCTATTAAATCAAACAAACTTACTGTTCGTTTTTCTTTAGCAAATGGAAGAGGTCTGGCACTCGTATCAGCAGGTTTCGAGTAACGAAAACCCGATCTTTTTTCTTTTTTACGAAGGGATAAAGCTGCTTCTTTATATTTTTTATATTCGATCAGTTGCTCATATAACTTTTCTTCTGCGTCATATTCATCCTCTATGTCCGCACTCTCTTTTGACGATGGAGGAAGCAACATATTACTTTTTATTTGTAGCAACGTTGCAGCCATCACTAAATATTCACTGGCAATGTCAAGTTCTAATTCTTGCATCGTTTGAACGTACTGTAAATATTGTTCGATGATTGTTTTTAAGGAAATATGATAAATATCTACTTCCGCTTTTTGGATTAAATGAAGAAGCAAATCTAATGGACCTTCAAAGTTGTCAATTTTAACGTTGTAATGTTCCATGCTTCCACCTCGCGACCCGGCCTCTTATGTAAAAAACTGATTCGGTCCGTGGAAACCGAATCAGTTCCTTTTATCTGTTTTCATCTGCTAACCGCTCATTTTCCCAGCAGTACAATTGTTTTTTTTATCTTCCATACAGGTACCCAAAAAAGAAACGGTATCTTTACCACCAATTAATTCAACATCTAATCTTTCTTGAATGGTTTTGACCATCTTTTTCCCAATTCCTTCATCTCGGTACGAAGGATTGACACAGAGATGACGAAGTTCGGCTGGACCGTCATCATGGAAAAACAGACCGAGAACGCCAACAATGTCTTCTTTTTCCTTCCATAAGTAAAGTTGCCATTGATCGTCTTCTTCGTACAGCTCAATCGTATCTTGCAAATCTTGAATATCTTTTTTCTCCGGCATGTACGAGAGAAGCCCCATAGCAATCTTTTTGTAGGAAGGCTTATACTTCATAAACATATTCCATCATCCCTTATTTGAGAGTGTTACTCCTCTCATTTCATTATACCTATTACTGGAGATTTGAAAAGGTGTTATTTGATCGATAATTTCTCCCTTTTCAACGAATATCCTTCCCTTCTGTTTCGACACCATCGCCACCATAAAAAGAGAAAACATGACGGCTGTCCGTCATGCTATTCAGCAATCCATTCTTTAGTTTACTCTTTTTTAAAAGATTTATCAAGATTGGCCATTTCAATGGCGGATACTGCCGCTTCTGCTCCTTTATTTCCCGCCTTTGTTCCTGCTCGTTCAATCGCTTCTTCAATTGTATTCGTTGTAAGAACACCGAATATGACAGGAATATTTGTATCCAGCGCCACACGTCCAACCCCATTTGCAGCATGACTACAAACGTAATCAAAATGAGGTGTAGCTCCTTTAATGACTGCTCCAAGGGTAATAATTGCGTCATATTGATGCGTTTCCGCCATTAATTTTGCCGCGTATGGTATTTCAAATGCTCCCGGTACCCAAGTGAGAGCAATATCTTCTTCCTTGACACCATGTCTTTTTAACGTTTGTTGTGCCCCTTCAATCAAATTCGATGTAATGAATTCATTGAATCGTCCTGCTACAATTCCTATTTTCAAGCCATTTCCTACTACATTTCCTTCATATACTGCTGCCATGATTTTTTCCCCTTTCATCATCAAAAATGAAGCATATGACCTAGTTTTTCATATTTTGTTTTTAAATATTTTTCGTTATCTTTATTTACAGGTAATTGCAGCGGAATTCTTTCCACCACTTCTAAGCCGTACCCTTTAAGACCGGTAATTTTTCGAGGATTATTAGTTAACAGACGCATTTTTGTAATTCCTAAATCCCGTAAAATTTGAGCGCCAATACCATAATCCCGTAAATCCGGTTTAAATCCTAATTTTTCATTGGCTTCCACTGTATCATATCCTTCTTCCTGTAATCGGTACGCTTTCATTTTGTTTATTAGCCCAATTCCTCTGCCTTCTTGTCTCATATAAAGGAGCACGCCGCGACCTTCTTTTTCTATTTGACGCAAAGCTGCATGTAACTGTGGCCCACAGTCACAACGATGCGAACCGAACACGTCTCCTGTAAGACATTCAGAGTGTACGCGGACGAGGGTCGGCTCTCCCGGAATCAATTGTCCTTTGACAAGAGCGACACTTTCTTTCTCATCGACGATGGACGTATATCCATACGCTTTAAACTCACCGAATTCCGTCGGTAGTTTAATCTCTACTTCCCGTTTTACGAGCTTATCTTTTTTATGGCGATATTCAATTAAATCTTTAATCGTAATCATTTTCAGTCCAAATTCATCGGCGATTTTTCGTAAATCCGGAACTCTTGCCATCTCACCATTATCTTTAATAATTTCACAAATGACCCCGGCAGGCTTCGCTCCTGACAAACGCGCTAAATCAATCGCTGCTTCCGTATGTCCTGCTCGACGAAGGACGCCCCCATTTTTAGCAACTAAAGGAAAAATATGACCTGGTCTTTTGAAATCGCTGGGCTTACTGTTTGGATCTAACAGCGCTTGAATGGTCGTCGCCCTTTCGCTGGCAGAAATCCCGGTAGTCGTGGAATGATGATCAATGCTCACCGTAAAGGCCGTTCCATGTGGATCCGTATTTTGGTCCACCATGGGAACGAGATCTAATTGCTGGGCTCGTTCTTCCGAAATAGGTGCACATACGAGACCACGGCCGTGCGTAATCATAAAGTTAATCGTCTCTGGGGTCACTTTTTCCGCCAATGCGACAAAATCGCCTTCGTTTTCTCTATCTTCATCATCACATACGATGACCATTTTCCCTTGCATTAAGTCATAAATTGCTTCTTCAATCGTATCAAATACTTTCTCTTCCGGCATCATAGCCCCACCTTTCCCGTTATTCACCGCTGTTAACACTCGTTTTCTTTTCAAATTGCAGCAATCGTTCTGTATATTTTGCCAACATATCCGCTTCGATATTAACCGGATCGCCTACTTTTTTCTCACTTAACACCGTCTCTTGCCACGTGTGCGGAATGATGGAAAGAGTAATTTCATTTTTCGTATCATCTACTCCAAAGATCGTTAAGCTAATTCCATCCACCGTGACCGATCCTTTTAAAATCATATAACGCATGCACGAAGGTGGTAATTGAATCACGACGTAATGCGCATTTTCATAAGGACGAATCGATTGAATCGTCCCTACACCATCCACATGACCAGAAACGATGTGACCACCAAATCTGTCATTAACGGACATGGCCCGTTCCACGTTCACGAAAGAACCTTCTTCAATCATTCGTAAGCTTGTCTCCTTCAAGGTTTCCGGCATGACATCTACCGTGAAAGAATTTTCAGTAAAAGATGTCACAGTTAAACAGACACCATTGACAGCGATACTATCCCCTAAATGAATATCTTCCATCAAACGACTCGCCGTAATGGTGAGTACCATCGATTCTTTCGTGGATTCTATCTTTTGAATGACTGCTTTTTCTTCAATGATTCCTGTAAACAAATCACGTTCTTCCTTTCTTTTTCGGTATGGCTACAATTTGAATATCCTCTCCTACCCGGTCTAACGAGACAATGTCAAGAGAGGTGATTTCCTCCATTGAAGCAATACCTTCTCCTCCAATGACGCTCGGAGCGTCTCTGCCTCCAATAATCTTCGGAGCAATGAAACAAACGATTTCTTGAAATAAGTGATTTTCGACAAAACTGGCATGAACGGTTGCCCCGCCTTCGACATATAACGAAGTAATCTCTTTTTTTCCCAAAAATGTTAAAACATCTCGTACATCAATGTTTATTGATGGAAACGAAAACACTTGTACGCCTCGATTTTCTAGCTGTCGTTTTTTTTCTTCATCTGCTTCTTTCGTACAAAGAATCCATACCGGCGCTTCTTTGTCTTGTATCATCTTCGACGATAGCGGAGTACGTAAATGGCGATCTACAATCACTCTGATTGGGTGAATCCCACCATTCGGTCTTCGTACCGTAAGAGATGGATCATCCGCCATGACTGTGTCCACTCCGACGAGAATAGCGTCGTGGGTGTGGCGGAGGTCGTGTCCGGCTAAACGAGCAGCTTCCCCTGTGATCCACTTACTTTCTCCTGTTCGCGTAGCTGTTTTACCATCTAACGAAGCCGCTGTTTTTAAAGTAACATAAGGCTGTCCCGTTCGAATATAATGAAAAAAATGACGATTCAACCATTCCGCTTTTTCTTGTAAAATACCTGTTTCGACTTGAATTCCTGCTTGTTTTAACTTCTCGATTCCTTGACCACTCACTTGTTCATTTGGGTCTTCGGTTGCAATGACAACACGTTTTACTCTTTTCTCAATCAGAAGTTCGGCACAAGGTGGCGTTTTGCCATAATGGCTACACGGCTCCAACGTTACATATACATCGGCATTTTCTGCTTCATTTCCAGCCATCTGAAGAGCAATCACTTCCGCATGCGCCTCTCCTCTTTTCAAATGAGCACCCATGCCGATTACCTTTCCGTTTTTCACAACGATAGCACCGACAACTGGGTTCGGTGATGTTTGTCCTTTCGTAGCTGAGGCAAGATTTAAGGCAAGTTGCATATATTCTTCATCGGTCATGTCCATTTCCTCGCTTTTCAATCGTGAATAAAAAAATCCCCAAAAAAGCCTTACAGCTTCGGGGATAGACATTCTTATACTGTATGGTTTGGTAGGTGTTTCTAATAGATAGGAAACGCTTTCGCCAAAAATGATGCACGGATTTTAGCTGTACTTCTCCCATCCAGACTGTTACTGTCGGTTTCGGAGTTGCACCGAATCCACCGTAACTTGTTACGGGTCACGGACTAAGAAATGGCAATCATTTCATCACCGCCGGTTAGGAATTCCACCCGACCCCGAAGCAGCCATCATCTTTCTTTATAAACCATCTTGAAGATTTTACTTGTTATTCAAATCATATAGTGAAACGCCGTTCTCGTCAACAAATGTTACTTATCCGTATAACGATCTTGTTCTGCACAGGAGTTACAATAAAGGGTTTGTTCGTCTGTGACGACCCCGTCTAAAAAACCATCCATGCAATAGATAGGACGATGACATTGTTCACATGTTCCAACGTACTCCTGCATGTAAGTCCCCCTTTTTCGTTTTATTCTTCGTCCCACACTCGCACCTTTTGCATGACATCTCCCATTTGGATGCGATCGACCACATCCATCCCTTCTGTCACACGCCCAAACACGGTGTGAACACCATCTAGATGTGGCTGTGGTTCAAATAAAATGAAAAATTGACTTCCTCCTGTATCTTTTCCAGCATGAGCCATGGACAAATACCCTCGTTCATGGCGATGCGGATTGTTTTCTGTTTCGCATTTAATCGTGTAGCCCGGTCCGCCCGTTCCATCACCATTCGGGCATCCCCCTTGCGCAACGAAACCAGGAATGACCCGGTGAAACGTTAAACCATCATAAAAGCCTTTATTTGCGAGAGATTCAAAGTTTTCTACCGTTCCTGGTGCGTCTTCCGGGAAAAATTCTAGTTGAATTTCTTCTCCGTTTTCAAATGTAATGGATCCTTTTTTCATTGGCTATTCTCTCCTTTATTTTATCTTATTTTTATTATACACGTTCAGGTGAGTAAAGTGGTAGGTCATTCTTTAACAAATCTTCAATCGTCTCTCGTTTCACGACTAAATGACATTGTCCGTTTTCAACGAATACGACCGGTGGCTTCGTGAAACGATTGTAGTTATTCGCCATCGAATACCCATAAGCACCGGTGGCAAAAACCGCTAAAATATCTTCATCTTCCGGTTCTGGTAAAGAAATGTCCCAGATGAGCATGTCGCCGCTTTCACAACATTTTCCAGCAATGGAGAACGTATTTTCCACTGGATCTTTGGCGCGATTGGCAAGAAGGGCTTCGTACTTTGCCTCATACAAGGCGGGACGGATATTGTCTGTCATTCCTCCGTCTACGGAAACGTAGCGACGGACATTCGGCACTTCTTTTTGGGCACCAACAGTATACAAAGTCGTTCCCGCTTCTCCTACAATAGAACGACCTGGTTCGATCCAAATTTCAGGAATGTCCATTTCCGCTTTTATTGCTTCTTTCTTGATCGCTCTAATGATCGGTGTCACATATTCTTCTGGACGGAGCGGTTCGTCTTCTTTTGTATAGCGAATGCCAAACCCACCGCCAACATTCAAAACAGCAGGTACAAATTGAAACTTCTCTTTCCATTGAGGAAGCTCTTGAAAAATCTTTTCAATTACGAGGACAAAACCGTCCGTTTCAAAAATTTGAGAACCGATATGACTATGAATGCCGAGAATATTGACATAGGAATCATGCTGTAATTGTCGAATCGCTTCCTCCACTTGACCGCTCGTTAAATCAAAACCGAACTTTGAATCTTCTTGTCCAGTGGCGATATATTCATGAGTGTGAGCTTCAATTCCCGGAGTGATGCGAAGAAGCACGTCCATTTTTTGTTCACGTTTTGCCGCTTCTTTAGAGACGAGAGCGATATCGTGAAAATTATCCAATACGATACAGCCGATGTTTAAATCAAAGGCGAGACGAATTTCTTCTTTACTTTTATTGTTCCCGTGAAAATGAACTTTTTCCATTGGAAAATCTGCTTTTTTTGCTGTCATCATTTCCCCGCTTGAAACGACATCTAAACTTAATCCTAATTCATCGGCTAATTGCACCATTGCTATCGTACTAAATGCTTTGCTAGCATAAGCTACTTGATAAGGTATGTCAGCAGATTCAAATGCCCGTTTGAATCCCGCTGCTTGCTCACGAATGAGTGCAACGTCATAGACATAAACCGGGGTACCAAATTCTCGAACAATTTCCGTTGTATCAACTCCACCGATCTCGAGGTGGTTGCGCTCGTTGATAGTCATCGTACCATATAAATGCATCTATCTTTCTCCCCTTGTCGAACGAAATGAATGTATTTATTTTAGCATGCTTTTTTGTCGATAAAAAGTGAAATCCCTTTTTCCAAATCGGAAAAATTTGATCATGAAGCGATTCATGAAATCATCGTTCTTTTTCCTGATGCCAGAATAAGGAGCCTTTATTTCATGAAAGATCATTTCAAGGTTCTTCATCTCCACTTTGAAGGACAATAAGCATGACAGCAACATGAAAGAAAATCTGCAACAATAGGAGACCCATTGTTGCAGATGGATTTCGGACATTCAGTCAGAAGTTTGACGAATTGGATCTTTCGGGTGAACAATGCGAGGACGATATCGGAGGCTCGGTACGGTGGTTCGCACCATAATTTGCCATAAAGATTGTGCATCAAAAGGTAAAAATGGCCATAAATATGGTTTGTTAAAGACACGGAGACGAACAAGCAGTAAAAACATGATAAGAGTTGCAATGACAAAACCAGCACTGCCAAAAGAAACGACAGCAATCAATAAAGCAAGTCTCATTACTTTAATGGCAATTCCTAATTCATAACTAGGGGTGGCAAACACTCCAATTGCACCTAGCGCCACGTACAAAATGACTTCTGATGTAAATAACCCCACTTCTACTGCAATTTCACCGATCAGTAAAGCAGCCACTAATCCAAGGGCGGTCGCCAGCGGGGTTGGCGTATGAATCGCAGCAAGACGAAGCAGTTCAATCCCGATTTCTGCAAGAAAAATTTGCATAAATTCAGAGACGTTAGAGTCTTCACTTGGACCAATATATTGAAACGGATCCGGGAGAAATTGTGGTTCTAATACAACGAGCAACCATAACGGCAAAATAAAAATAGATGCAAATATCCCGAAAAAACGAATCCAACGAATAAACGTTCCAATAAATGGTGCTTGACGATATTCTTCTGCATGTTGCACGTGATGAAAAAGAGTCGTCGGTGTAATGATTACACTTGGTGACGCATCGACGATAATGAGAATGTGCCCTTCTAATAAGTGAGCTGCGGCAACGTCAGGTCTTTCTGTATACCGCACAAGCGGAAAAGGAGTGTAACCTTGATCGACAATGTATTCTTCTACTACTTTTTCTGCCATTGGCAATCCGTCAATACGAATGGATTCCAATTCTTTCCGAACGATGTCGACCATTTCCGGGTCTACGATTCCGTCAATGTATGACAAACATACATCCGTTTGGGAACGATCCCCAATGCGCATAATTTCCGTTCGCAGTCGTTCATCTCTAATTCTTCGTCTCGTAAGGGCAGTACTTTCAATAATATTTTCCGTATACCCGTCTCTAGCTCCTCGAATGACTTTTTCATTATCTGGTTCTTCGGGTCCTCGTCCCGGATAATTGCGTACGTCAATGACGATTCCCCGGGATTCACCATCCACGAGGATAAAGACTAACCCGGATAACACTTCGACGATACAATCATCGAGGGTATCTTTATACTCCACTTGAACGTGGGTTAAATGGTTTTCAATGGTCTCCATCACATCATCGGGTCTGTCTTCACGATTGTTCGATTCAAGACGCATTAACTCTTTTAACAATTCGATCACGTACTCCATATCACATAACCCGGTGACAAAGTACAAGTGGAGATCGCGATCGAGTAAACGAAGGGTTCGTACTCCAACATCAAAATTAATTCCGATGCCAAGTCGTTCCTTTAAAATTGCTTCATTTTCTTTTAAATCGGTGGAAATTGGCATTTTTTCTTTTTCTTGTTTCGTTTCTCGGGGGGGCTTTGTCTTTTTCCATCGCCACTTTCTTTCTTTTCCCATGTTCTCATCCCTTTACTGTTAGTATTTGACGAAAAATAACCATTGAAACAAAGACCCTGTTATTTTCCCAAGTACAATTGCCATCATGAGAAAGATAAGATATTTTTCTAACTTCAATCTTCTTGTAAAGATCGGAAACACATTTAACACTTCAGCAAGGGCGGCTGCTAACATCCCAATGAACATGCCGGCAAGAAGTCCAACAGGAAGAGTAAAAAAAGGTGAAACTTTTAATGTAATACCATGTAATGTGGCGACCGAGCCGGTTAAGGCACCTAAAATAATCGCCCATTCGAATGATCGTAATGCCGTTGTTCTCTTTGACAGTTGGATTAGTCTTGGGATGATTCCGAGTACCGCAATGAAGGCAACAAATCCTCCGCCGACCGCAAGCCCCCCACTTAACCCGACAATTACTGCGGCGAATGCTTCGAAGGCCACGGTTTCGAACTCCTATCAGTTTCGGTAGCGGAAAGATAGTCTTCAATTCCTTTTTTATATTGAAATATTTCGATATCGAGAGGACTCGGTTCTTCGTTAATGCGTTTTTTAAATATGTGATTAAAAAAAATAATCATCCCTAAACCTAATCCGATGGAGTATGGAATTTGTAAAAGGAGCGGTTGTGCCAATTCTTTCCCGGTAATGAATAAGTATAGTTTTTGATGGACAAGTAGCATGCTGACATCTTCATGAAAATTCATAATGGCAAGTGCTGAACCAATATAAAGTAAGAGCCAGAAAAACAATACGAATAGTGGACTTAATGGCTGTTTTTCACGAGCAATTTCAATGACCGTTTGTTTCGGTCCGATGGGAATGACATGGATATCCGGAAGCGCGGAATGGATGTGCTGTAAGATGGTTAACACGTCGATAACCACGTAGTTTTCATCTTTTTTTGTCGGCGTATACACCGGAAGTTGTTCTATTTGGGAGACGATCTCTCTTTTTCCTTCCAACCTTGCCACATCTTTTACAAATAATGTTTCTTTGTCCATTGCTTTTTTATCGTTGAACAACTCCAAATATACCCGTCTTTCCATAGCCATCCCTCCTACGTGGTAGTATGAGCGAGATGAAAGGAAACATACATGGGAAGGAAAAATGAACGACCACACTAAAAAATAAGTCAGCTGTCGTTTAATCGGACAGCTGACTTTTCAGTTTATGAAGAATTTTCTTTTCTAATCTCGACACTTGTACTTGGGAAATATCTAATCGTTTTGCCACTTCCGACTGTGTCTGGTCTTTATAATATCGCAAATAGACGATCAATTTCTCTCGTTCTTCCAATTGATTAATGATTTCTTTCATTGCAATGCCTTCAAACCATTCCGATTCGTTTTTATCGGCAATTTGGTCCATTAAAGTAATCGGATCCCCATCATTTTCATAGACAGTTTCATGAAGGGAGGAAAGACTTTTAGCCGCTTCTTCCGCGAAAACAATTTCTTCTACCGGAAGCCCCATATCCTTTGCGATTTCTTCAATCGTCGGTGATCGTCCCAATTCTTTCATTTTTTCTTCTTTCCGTTTACGAATTTTGTTATTTAATTCTTTGAGGGAACGACTCACTTTTACCGTGCCATCATCTCGAATAAACCGCTGGATCTCTCCGATAATCATTGGAACTGCGTAAGTAGAAAACTTCACATCATAAGAGAGGTCAAATTTATCAATCGATTTGATTAACCCAATGACCCCAATTTGAAAGAGATCATCCGCTTCATAACCGCGATTCATAAACCGTTGCACGACAGACCAGACAAGACGTGTATTTCGCTTTACAATTTCATCCCGGGCTTCTCGATTTCCTTTGTGACTTTGCAAAATTAAATCTCTCACCCGAGCATCTTGAAGAGGTGGTTGTTTTTTTAGTGGAACATCCATTTGGATTCTCCTTAATAACAAATTGACTTCTTCGTCGCAAGCCGTTTTTTCAAGTAAACGGTCGTGCCAGCCCCTACTTTGGAAGTTATTTCCACTTCATCCATAAAGTTTTCCATAATCGTAAATCCCATCCCGGATCGCTCTAATTCAGGTTTTGTTGTAAATAACGGTTCTTTTGCCTGTTCAATATCTTCAATGCCTCGTCCGGTATCAACGATCGTCAATTCAATCGATTCCTCTTCCAATTTTGCCAAAATGGTAATTTTGCCGTTCGGGTTCTCTTCATATCCATGGATAATCGCATTCGTCACCGCTTCTGACACAACCGTTTTAATTTCCGTTAATTCATCCATCGTTGGGTCCATTTGCGCGACAAAAGCACCAACACTTACTCGTGCAAAGGCTTCATTTTCACTCACCGCGGAAAATTCCAATTTCATTTCGTTTGTCATTTTACGCCACCCCTAACTGTCGTAGTGCATCGCTTTCACGATGCTCTAAACGTAAAATTTTAAACAAACCGGACATTTCAAATAAGCGCTTAATCGGTGTTGAAATAGAACATACGACCATTTCTCCGCCCGCACGTTGCACTTCTTTATATCTTCCGAGAATAACTCCGATTCCCGAACTGTCCATGAAAGTAAGCTCTTCTAAGTTAAGGACGATATGCTTGACATCTTTCTCCTGTAAATAATGGTCTGTTTTTTCCCGCAATTGTTTGGCCGAATGGTGATCAAGTTCTCCTTTTAATCGAATTAACAAGACATCTTGCTTTTGGGCAAAGTTTACGGTAAGCATTTTTCTTCTCCCCCTGTGATTTTCTTTTACAAAAGCAGTGATGCTCTTCTTCTTTTTGTTATAAAGAAACTCCTTTCCAAACGACAAAACTAGTGTGATTTCGTTAAAAGAAGTCTATTTACACGCGTAAGTCCCCCATGAAAGACGACAATGTTCGTTTAAATAAAACGAACCAATTGGCAGGTGCGGCATCCTCTTGTAATACCAACTCTTCTTCCACTAATTTGTTTTCTCCGTCCATAAAGGTAACAGTTCCAACAACGGTTCCTTTCTTTAACGGGGCAATTAAATCTTTTTTCCAAGTGATTTCACTGGATACATTTTCTACATTCTTCCCTTTTGGAATCACAATCCCAACTGTATCTTTTAACACAGCAGGTACTTTTGTCTTCCTTCCTTTTTCAATCGCTACTTCGCCCATCACTTCGTTTTCTTCATGAATCATTTGATATTCATAACGTTGAAAGGCAAAATCTAACATGTCTGTTGTTTTCTTATTCCGTTCTTTTGGCGTATCTGCCCCCATCAAAACGGTAATGACCCGCATATTTCCTCGTTTTGCGGTGGCGGTTAAATTATATTTTGCTTCTTTTGTATATCCCGTTTTTAAACCATCCACCCCGTCGTAAAACTTCACGAGCCGATTCGTATTTACAAGCCAAAATTCATTTTCTTTCCCTTTACGTAAATAATCATCATATATTTTCGTATAATTTAATATGTCTTCGTACTCAAGTAACGCTTGACTCATGACGGCAAGATCATGAGCAGTGGTCACGTGACCCTCTTCCGGTAAACCGGTTGGATTTTTAAACGTCGTATGTTTCAAACCGAGTGCTTCGGCTCGTTCGTTCATCTTCTCTACAAATTCTTCGACTGAACCTTCTATATATTCCGCAAGAGCGACAGAAGCGTCATTTCCGGAAGCGATAGCGACTCCTTTTAACAACTCATCGACGGTCATTTCTTCTCCTTCTTCTAAAAAGATTTGTGAACCACCCATGGAAGCTGCTCGTTCACTGGCAATCACTTTATCTTCAAGGGTGATTTTCCCTTCTTCCAGCGCTTCCATGACAAGTAGCATCGTCATAATTTTTGTCATGCTTGCCGGTGGTAGTTGTTTATTTGGCTCATATTCATAAAGAACTTTTCCTGTTTTTTGTTCAATCATGATGGCGGAAAGTGTTCCCTCTTGTAATCCCGGAATCTTTTCCTCCGCAGATGCAATTGTCATCCATCCATTTCCAATCAGAAAAACAGCAACAAGTGCCATGATGTATTGCTTCATCCATTTCTTCAAATTGACACACCTCCCGTAAGTTTACATCTATTTTTTCCAATATTTTCTTCCCTTATACATAAAAAAACTGAATAGCTACCTGTGTAACTATTCAGTCGGTGCCGTAATGACTTGGTAAATATATGGTTTTTTAGAGACAGGATGGTTAGACCAATGAAATGCTTGGGAAACGAGCGTCAGAACGTCCTTTTTTAATTGTTTCTGATGATAAATCGTCGCAATCTTATCGCCTTTTTCAACCCAGTCTCCTCTTTTTTTATGTAATTGAACCCCTGCTTCGTGATCAATGGTATCTCCGAGTTTTTCACGACCTGCACCAACCATCATCGCTCCTTGACCGATCATCTTCGGATCAATATGACGAATATAACCGTCCGTTGGTGCAGTAATGGTCGTTTGTTCTTTTGCTTGTAAGAAAAGTTCTGTGTTTTCAATATAGCGGACATCTCCACCTTGGCTTTTTACATTTTCTTTTAGTTTGTTTCGTGCTTGACCACTTAGAAGGGCGTCGGTGACAAGCGTTTCCGCTTCCTTCTGTGACATTTCTTTACCTAACATCACCATATACGTCGCTAGCGTCTTTGTAAGTTCATACAAATCTTCCGGACCTTTCCCTGTTAATACGTCTACTGCTTCTTTGATTTCTAAGCCATTGCCAATATAGTAGCCTAGCGGTTCATCCATATTCGTGATAAGTGCGACTGTTTTTCGACCAAGCGCGTGACCAATATTGACCATCGTTTTGGCAAGCGTCATTGCTTCTTCTCTGTTTTCCATAAAGGCACCCGCTCCGCATTTGACATCGAGCACGATTCGATCCGCCCCGGCAGCGATTTTTTTGCTCATGACCGAACTTGCAATCAACGGGATCGAATGGACTGTCGCTGTTACATCCCGCAAGGCATATAGCTTTTTATCTGCTGGTGTTAAATTGCCGCTTTGACCAATGACAGCCATATAATTTTTATTCACAAGGTCGATAAATTGCTCGGTCGCTAATTCCGTTTGATACCCCGGAATCGCTTCTAACTTATCAATCGTTCCACCGGTATGCCCAAGACCTCTTCCAGACATTTTCGGAACAGGAATACCGAGTGAAGCAACGATTGGTAAGACGGTCAATGTCAGCTTATCTCCCACTCCCCCAGTGGAATGTTTATCAACCTTCACTCCTTGAATCATAGATAAGTCTACCGTCTCTCCCGAATGAACCATCGCTTTTGTCAATTCCGACACTTCGCTTTCATACATCCCTTGAAAATAAATCGCCATTAATAAAGCCGCTGCTTGATAATCGGGAATTGTCCCTTTTGTATAAGAAGAAATAAAGTTCTCAATCTCCTCTTTGGACAATGCGTGACCATCTCGTTTTTTTTGAATAATATCTACCGCTCGCATCTCTCTCCCTCATTTCTTTACGGGTGCTGTTTAATAATTTCTTTCATGAGTGACATAAAACGCGGTTTTGTTTGACGGGCCACTTCCATCACTTCTTCATGAGAAATTCCTTCCATTGTTTCTCCAATTGCCATGTCAGTAATACAAGAAATGCCCAGTACTGGTAAGCCACCGTGCCGAGCAACGATAACTTCAGGCACCGTCGACATTCCAACTACATCCGCTCCTAACTGTCTCACCATGATTAATTCACTTCGCGTCATGTAGTTTGGACCGGAAATTCCAGCATATATCCCTTGTTTTAAAGAAAAACCAAGCGTTTCGGCTGCACGATGGGCAAGATGTTGTAATTGTTTGTCATAGGCATCACTCATATCCGGAAAACGCGGGCCGAAACGTTCATCATTTTTTCCAATCAATGGATTTGTTCCCGTTAAATTTAAATGGTCTTGAATGACAAGTAAATCCCCTGGAGAAAGGGTTGAGTGCAACGCGCCACAAGCATTGGTCACAACAAATGTCTCTATACCAAGCTGCTGCATCACCCGAACGGGAAAAGTAACTTCTTTCATTGAATATCCTTCATAATAATGAAAACGACCTTGCATTAACACAACATTTTTCCCTTCCAATTGACCAAAGACTAACTGTCCAACATGTCCTTCCACCGTAGAAAGGGGAAAATGAGGAATGTCTTCATACGGAATACGCGTATGATCGCTTAACTCGTACGCTAAATCCCCAAGACCAGAGCCAAGGACGATGCCAATGGTTGGTTTGATCTCTGTTTTTTTCTTGATATAAGAAACGGCTGTTTCTACTTTTTCCCATTCGCTTGTCATTTACACTTCTCCCTTCTGATTCATTAAAAATACGATTTTTTTCATTAGTTTCATAAAATCTATTTTCACTCGCTCTGCAGTAGTGATGACTTGTTCGTGATCTAACGGTTCATCTGTAAGTCCTGCTGCCATATTCGTTAAGCAAGAAATTCCTAATACATCCATCCCTTGATGGACGGCAGCAATGACTTCGGGCACTGTAGACATTCCGACTGCATGAGCACCTAATGAGCGAAGCATTCGTATTTCTGCTGGTGTTTCATAACTTGGACCGGTCACTCCGGCATATACTCCTTCTTTTAACGGAATGGCTACATCTTTGGCCGCTTCTCTTGCAAGTTGTTGGAGGATAGGAGAATAAGCGGAGGACAGATCGGGAAACCGTGGTCCTATTCGATCATCATTCGGTCCAATGAGGGGATTATTTCCCATGAAATTTAAATGGTCTGTCATTAACATAAGGTCGCCAGGTGAAAAGGATTTTGCCACGATGCCTGCCGCATTGGTGACAATGAGCGTACGCACCCCTAATTTTTTCATCAGTCGGACAGGTAAAATAACTTCTTCCATGGAGTAACCTTCGTAATAATGAAAACGACCTTGCATGGCGAGAATGGTTGCTCCTTCTACTTCACCGCATATCAATTGACCGGAATGGCCGGAAACGGTCGACACGGGAAAATGAGGGATCTCTTCATACGGTACCGTCCTTTTATTTTCCATCTGCTCAGCAAATTCCCCAAGTCCTGATCCAAGAATCAGACCAATTGTCGGTTTTTCATGAATGTAGCGGCGAACCATGTGTAACATCTCTTCGGTAACAGGCATTGTGATCCCTCCTTTCATTCTTTTAGTCCAAAACGAAAGATAAAAAACTCTCTCCATAAGAAGGGGCTTGCACGTGAAAATTCTCGGCAATGGTTGCCCCGACATCCGCAAACGTTTTCCGTCTTCCTAAATGTTTGCTCGTTTCAATGCGAGAATGGTATACAATCAACGGCACGAGTTCTCGCGTATGATCGGTCCCTTTAAACGTTGGATCATTTCCGTGATCGGCAGTAATGATTAATAAATCGTCTTTTGAGAGGCCCTCGATGATAGTTGGAAGTTTGGCGTCAAAACGTTCGAGCGCATCCCGATAGCCTTTTGGATCTCTTCTGTGACCGTACTTTGAATCAAAATCTACTAAATTCGCAAACAACAAACCGGTAAAAGATTGATTCAAAGATTGAATTATTTTCTCCATCCCATCATCGTTTGATGACGTGCGAATCGATTTGGTAATTCCTTCTCCATGAAAAATATCATGAATTTTCCCGACAGCAATCGTATCAAGACCATGTTCTTCCAATCCGTCTAACACTGTTTTATCCACCGGTTTTAGCGCATAATCTTGTCGATGAGAAGTGCGCTCAAAAGCACCAGGAGTTCCGATAAAAGGTCTCGCAATGACGCGACCAATTTTATACGGTCGATCGGTGGTCCACTTTCTCACCATATGACAAATATCATATAATTCCGAAAGGGGAATCACTTCTTCATGGGCTGCAATTTGTAATACAGAATCGGCCGACGTATATACAATCAATCCCCCTGTTTCCAGATGCGTTGGACCAAGTTCTTCAATAATTCTCGTACCGGAAGCCACTTTATTCCCTAACACTTTCCGTCCGGTCCTCTTTTCGATGCGATCTATTAATTCTTTTGGAAATCCGCCCGGGAATGTTTGAAAAGGTTCATCGATATATAAACCCATCAGTTCCCAATGACCCGTTAATGTATCTTTACTTTTAGAAGCTTCTTCCATGATTCCGACATGAGCAAGGGGAGAAGCTACTTTTTCCATTCCGGGTAACGCTTTAATATGACTGAGACCAAGCTTTTCCATCGTCGGCAGATGAAGTCCGACTGTTTCGGCAATCGACCCGAGCGTATCTGCTCCTTTATCGCCAAAAAGATGAGCATCCGGTGCTTCCCCAATACCAACGGAATCCAGCACGATTAAAAAGACTCTTTGAAATGGATACGACATGTCAAACTCCTTTCTTATGCTCGAGGATGAAACGTTTGATAGACATCTTTTAATTTATAATTGGACACATGGGTATATATTTGGGTCGTGGAAATATCGGCATGACCCAACATTTCCTGAACGGAACGTAAGTCGGCGCCGTTTTCCAGTAAATGCGTTGCGAAAGAATGACGTAAGATGTGGGGAGTAATCTTTTTTTCAATTCTTGCTTGTTTCGTTTTTTCCTTCAATATTTTCCAAAACCCTTGTCTAGAAAGAGGATTACCATGATGATTGACAAATAAAAAATCATGACGCTTCTTTTTGATTAAAAAAGGGCGTCCTTTTTCTAAATAGCGTTCAATCGCTACTTGTGCTTCTTCCCCAAGAGGAATAATTCTCTCTTTGTTTCCTTTTCCCATACATTGCACAAATCCCATATGTAAATGAATATCGGTTATTTTTAATTCACACAGTTCACTCACACGAAGACCAGTAGCATACATCAGTTCGAGCATCGCTTTATTTCGTTTATCTAATGGAGTCGTTCCATCACTTACTTCCAGCAACCGTTCTACTTCGGAAATAGACAACACATCCGGTAGCTTTTTCTCTCCTTTTGGTATCTCTATTAATTCCGACGGGTCATGAGACATCTTTCCTTCTCTTAACAAAAATTGGTGAAAAGCCCGAATGGAAGAAATATGACGTGAAATCGTAGCAGTCGATCTCCCTTTTTCTTTTAAATCATATAAAAATTGAACGATGTGTGTTCGTTGAATATGTCTCATATCGCTCACCCCCTGTTTCTCAAGGGAAGAAAAATAATTTTTAAGGTCCCTTTCATAAGAAGAAAGGGTGTTGTTTGATAACCCTCTCTCCACTTGGCAGTAATGAATAAAGTCAATTAATTCCCATTTCATGTTTCCTCCCCCTTCATCATTTCTGTTACCTCACGTAAAAGAAATGATCATTTTCTGCTTCTTGAACTTGTTCGACATTTGTCGTTGGGGTTTTTAATCGTTCATCTCCTTTATAATTTTCACTTAACCATATAATACCATAATAGAAAAAAAGGAGACATCCGATGAGAATCAATGCTGTTTTGATCATGTCGATTCCGAGCATCACCCATTTTGTCATGTCTATCCTTCCTTTCTTAAAAAAGATTTAAAACTAGTACTATCTATGACATGGGTAAAAAATTATATACATAAAAACACGGAAAACACCTCTTCATCTCGGGATGAAAAGGTGTTTCGTTATTGCGTAGGATTCACTTTTTCCTTTTTTTTCGCCGGTTTTTCTTGACAACGATGACAAATACCATGAAAAGTTAAGCGATGGTCTTTTATTTTAAAATTCCATTCTTTTTCCACGATTTTTTCCACATCACCTAGTAAATCTTCTTGAATCTCATCGACGGCTCCGCATTCCATGCAGACGAGATGATGATGAAAATGTTCGGCTCCTTCTTTCCGAAGGTCATATCTAGATACGCCATCACCGAAGTTTATTTTATCAACAACTTCTAATTCATTTAGTAATTCAAGCGTACGATAAACCGTTGCAAGACCGATTTCAGGTGCTTTTTCTTTTACGAGTAAGTATACATCTTCTGCGCTTAAATGATCTTTTTCATGCTCAAGCAATACACGTACGGTCGCTTCCCGTTGAGGAGTTAACTTGTAACTTTGAGAATGAAGTTGCTTTTTTATTCGATCAATCCGTTGCTCCACATCCACTCTCCCCTTACTTTTAACGGCTTACGTATTTATTATAGTAATAGGAAGGGAAGGTGTCAAATAATAATTATTATAAAAAGAAATTTAGAATTATTATAATTTAAATATCACATGAACCATTGAATAACCCCCCGCATGAAGATAGGCGTAAAATATCCTTCGATAAACGCACCAATTCCGAGACAAATAAGCATCAGCGCAAAGACAACCACCGATTTTCCGATCGCAGAAGGTACTAAGGTTGTCCGATTCTGTTTAAATAAATGTTTAATAATTTGAAGAGACATGACAATGGAAACGACTGCCATCACCATATACACGGGGATAATGACCAAATTTTGAGGAAAAATTGACGCAAAAGAGAGAAAAAATCCACTTGCGCCCATTTGTTGCACTAAAAATCCAATCGTAAATCCGGACACGACCCCTTTTAAAAATAATAAAATTAATATAAACGGAACGCCGGCTACCGACAGCCCCAATACCCACATCAACCCGATATATCCTCCATGGTGGGTAAAGCTGCGCAAAAAAATCTCTCGATTGGTGACATCGGCACTGTTTTCAAAGGTGACTAAAAACGATTGTAAAAAGCCATATAAATCATTTTTTAACGGTAACGATAAACTGTTTACTAATACGGCACCAAACAAAACACCCATAAACAACAATACGAGCGAAAACCAGTAAAAGGATCGGCATTCATACCAATGCTGCCGAAGTATATGGATGATGTTTTCTTTCATGGAATTGCCCCCCTTTTCAGGACATATTCCAATCTATGAAAAAGAAACGAAATCTATTCCTGCTCCTTTTGTTGTAATAGGTAATAAATCGCAAACACCGTTTTCGCATCATGAATCGCTTTTGTTTTTATCATTTGTTGAGCTTCTTCTAAAGTGACTTCCACCATTTCTACAAATTCATCTTCGTCCCCTTGTGCCACTCCTTTGGATAACTGTTTTGCTTCAAACAGATAGATAATTTCATCGGAAAAACCTGGAGACGTGTAAAAGGAAGTAATTTCCGTTAATTCCTTTGCGCGGTATCCGGTTTCTTCTTCTAATTCTCGATAAGCCGTTTCAATTGGTGCTTCCCCTTGTTCCAGTTTTCCAGCCGGTATTTCATAAATCTCTTTTTCCAACGCTTTGCGAAATTGACGAACGAGAACAATTTTTCCCGACTCGGTCATCGCAATGACTGCCACAGCACCGGGATGATGGGCTACTTCTCGTTTGCTTTCTCCTCCGTTCGGTAAAGATACATCATAGACATTCACGTCAATAATTTTCCCTTTATAAATAGACTTTGTTCGAATCGTTTTTTCACGAAAATCCATAGCAATCTCCTTCCCGCTTAATGCAACTGCTGCTAAAATGCCTTGAATAAATTCTGGAATATTTGTCACAGGACGCCCCATCGTTCGAAGAGGTAATGGGTATGTTGGGTACCAACGTTTAAAATGAGCGTACCACTTCTCCACTTGGACGTAAATCACGGTTACCGGTGCGTCCCGTAATAATTTAAGTTGATTTTTCAAAAAATGGTGTTGTTCTTTTGGTAATAACGGCAACGGCAGAAGAGACGGTACGTAGGTGAAATGTTTTAACGGTGTGAGGGTATGATGACTCAAACCGTAATGGCGTTTACGTTTTTCTTGAAAAGATAAACGAGGAATCCAAATAGGAATACCGCCTAAAGCACCGACGAGGTTAGCCCAATGCGCAAGCGCCATCCCGCTAAAACCATAAGGTGTGTTCGTACCAATGGTTCCGTGTCCCATCGAAATGATAAGAACATCTGCCTTTCGTTTCATCACAAGCCATTGTATTGCATTGGGGATGGTTGTGGTCTCGATCTCTCCGCCAAAAGCTTGCCCCGTGGTCACGACCGTCACTCGTTCATGTTGTTTCCAATATTGCATATGATCACTATATCCGGCAGGTATCGCTGCTTCGTCGGATAAAATGACACCGACCGTCTTTGCTTGATATCTTGTCAAAATCACACCTAAAAGTACAGGTAACATACTATGTAATTCCGCGAGAAGTATTTTTTTTCCTCGTAAATCAAAATTGTGTTGAAAAAAATCGTGGTCTTCATGTTCTGGCGCATCTACCGCATTGACGCTATGTTGACTCGAAGTATAACGAGCTTTCATAATATGTCCTTTTTCAGTCGACGTAAAAAATGGTTGGGAAGTGGAGATGACAATATCCCATCCTCCCGTACCGAGCTTCAATGTCGTTGCAGTTACATTCACACGGACAATATCTCCCGGTACTACTTTCGGTAATAATTTCCGATAAAGAATCGCTCGTCCTGCTCCCCCATCCGTTGCAATTTTTTGCACGTCTTCATTTTCTTCTAAAATACGAACAACACGAACGTTTTTTTCTACATACATAGGGACCACCTCAATCCAATGTATGTAGTAAAAAAACAATTATCCCTCATTCCCTATGTCATTATTCTTCCAAATGGGAAAAATGGTTCGCAAGACGCGCTTCTAATTGTTCAAAAGTCGTTTCTCCATCAATGCGATCGACGATGACACGATTTTCATCCATCACATAGGTGGTAGGTAAATGTTGTAATTGATAAAGAGAAGCGACTTCTCCTTCTTCATCAATCAAAGATGGGATACGGTCCATTTGAAAGTCTCGAACAAACGCCTCGGCATCTTCACGGTTTCTTTCATAAGAATTCATATTCACTGTGACTAGCGTCACCTCATCATATGTATCGTGCAGTTTCATTAAATCAGGTATTTCCCTCGTACAAGGCTCACACCAAGACGCCCACATATTCATCACTATAATATTCCCTTCATAATCTGACAAAGAACGAGATTCACCCTCAAACGTCGGTAATGTGTAATCTGGTGCCTGATCCCCTATTTCTATCCCTACTTTATTTAACGTAAGATTCGTCAAAATGACATAAACGCCCGCAATCACCGCCATTACGAGCACAATTCTTGAAAAAACGGATTTGTTCATCGTCTCCCTCCTGGTCAACTTTATGTTTTCATTTTATCATGAAATGTTTACTCATTAATTGAATAAGTATAGACAAGTGTGGAAAACGTTCACGTAGAATATTTCCGATCGACCAAAAGACGCTTCCAAGTTGGAGGCACTTTTGCTACACTATCTAAGGATACATAAGGAGTGATCACATTGAGCATTGTGGAAGCAATTATACTTGGTGCAGTACAAGGAATTGCCGAGTTTTTACCAATATCCAGTACCGCCCACATCATCATTGCGCAACTACTACTCGGATATTCGATCCCAGGTCTTTCTTTTGAAATTTTCTTGCATCTCGGCTCTATTATTGCGGTCATTTTATTTTTTTGGAGAGATATTACGCACATCGTTTCAGCATTTTTTCGATATCTTGCAAAAAGAGAGAAAGAAGATCGTTCGGAATTTTATTTTGGATTATATTTAATTGTAGCTACGATGATTACTGGACTTCTCGGTGTCATGTTAGAAGATGTTGTGGGAAACGCATTGAAAACGCCAATAATGATTGCTATTGCATTGGCACTTACGGGGATTTTCTTAATTGCGATTGAACGTTTTCATCAAGTTGGAAACAAATCAGAATCAGAAATGTCTTGGTTTGACGCAATCATCATTGGTTTTGTTCAAACTCTCGCCGTTATTCCTGGAATTTCCCGTTCAGGAAGTACTCTGATTGCAGGTTTATATACAGGACTGAATAGGGATACAGCGGTTCGTTTTTCCTTTTTGCTATCCATCCCGGTTATTTTAGGTTCCTCTGTTTTAGCCATTACTGATATTTCAGCGGGATCTTTTCGTACGATTGGAACGGGACCGTTAATTGCTGCTTTTATTACGTCCTTTGTCACTTCTCTCATTGGAATCATCTGGTTGATTGATTTTTTGAAAAAAGGGCGTCTTATTTATTTTGCTCTTTATTGTTTTCTTCTTGCCGCCATCGTCCTTGCCTTTTTAGATGAAGCAACCGTGCTATAATTAAAAACTGGTCTTCCCCATCATCGGTGAAGACCAGTTTCATATAGCATTTTATTCTTCCAATAATCGCTTCACTTCCGCTACGTCTTTGTCTCCGCGACCGGACAAGTTAACAAGGATGATTTGATCTTCCGTCATCGTTGGGGCAAGCTTTTTCACAAGCGCTAACGCATGGGCACTTTCCAACGCAGGAATGATTCCTTCCGTACGAGATAGCTCTTGAAATGCGTCAAGGACTTCCGCTTTCGTCACCGTTTCGTACTCTGCTCTCCCCGATAATTTCAACGCGCTATGTTCTGGTCCGACGCCAGGATAATCAAGCCCCGCTGCGATAGAATTGGTTGGAGCAGGATTTCCGTCTTCATCTTGTAAACAAAGACATTTAAATCCGTGCAACACTGCCGGAACCCCTTCAGTGAGCGTTGCTGCTTCTGCCGGTTCTGCGCCAATTAAACGCACATCTTCGTCCTTTAAATACGCAGAAAAGGCACCAATTGCATTGCTGCCGCCACCAACACAAGCAACGACCGCATCCGGCAGTTTCCCTTCTTTTTCAAGAATTTGTCGTTTAGACTCTTCACTGATGACAGATTGGAAATAGTGTACCATCTTTGGATATGGATGAGGACCGACTGCTGAACCTAGCAAATAAAAAGTCGTCTCATAATTTTCCACTAAGTCATTTAATGCTTCATCGACTGCATCTTTTAAGCGACCATTTCCTTTATCCACGGAAACAACTTTCGCCCCTAACAACTCCATCCGAAACACATTTAACTCCTGGCGACGAATGTCTTCTGTTCCCATGTAAATGACACATTCCATATCCATCATCGCACAAGCGGTAGCGGTGGCAACTCCGTGTTGTCCCGCCCCCGTTTCAGCAATAATGCGATGTGCCCCCATTTTCTTTGCAAGTAAAATTTGGCCAATGACATTGTTTATTTTATGGGCACCGGTATGATTTAAATCTTCTCTTTTTAAGTAAATTTTTGCGCCACCTAACGCTTTTGTCCATCTCTCCGCGAAAGTGAGCGGATTTTCACGACCGACGTACTCTTTCAAATAGTAATTGTATTCTTCCATAAAGGCAGGGTCTTTTTGATACGTTTGAAACGCCTCGTCTAAGCGTTCCAGCACGGTTTGTAATTCCGGTGGAACAAAACTGCCTCCAAACTCACCAAAATACCCCTTTGCTTCGTTTTGCGTTAATTCTTTCGCCATGTTTTCCACCTTCTATTGCCATTAATGATTTTTTACTCCAGCTTCTGGAATAAACGCCACGACGTTATTTTTTTCCAAGCGATGCTCTTCCTTCATAAAGTAGTAGCGAATACTATCTTCCAATGCATACCAACTTGCCTCAATCACATTGGTGGATACACCAATGGTACTCCATGTCGTTTTACCGTTCGTCGATTCAATTAGTACGCGTACCGTGGATGCCGTTCCATCTCCTCCATCTAGAACGCGGACTTTATAGTCGGATAAGTACATCTCATTTACGAGAGGATAATACTCTCCAATCGCTTTTCGAAGGGCGTGGTCCAAAGCGTTTACCGGTCCGTTTCCTTCTGCAGCCGTCACCACGGAATCGCCTTGCACGTTTAACTTAACAAGTACTTCCGTAGTAAAATCACCATCTTTTTGCGTAAGAATATTAAAGTGGTCGAGGGTGAAATATTTGTAAGATTCTCCTATTCCTTCTCGCAACAATAGTTCAAAGGAAGCTTCCGCCGCTTCGTATTGGTAGCCACGGTGTTCCATTTCTTTTACTTTTTGAATCAATTCTTTCACAACCGGATCGTTTTTATCAAGAGAAATGCCAAGCTCCTTCGCTTTAAAAAGTAAATTGCTTTGCCCGGATAATTCAGAAACAAGGACGCGACGTTCATTTCCTATTTTTTCCGGTTGAATGTGTTCATACGTTTCCGGATGTTTTAATACGGCACTCACATGCATGCCACCTTTATGGGCAAAAGCACTCTTTCCTGTAAATGGTTGATTGTTTGGCGGCGTTTGATTGGCTAGCTCATGAATATATTTAGAAGCATTGGTCAGTTGTTGTAATTGTTCGTCGGAGACGACCGGGACATTCATCTTCAGCTGTAAATTCGGAATAATGGAGACGAGATTGGCATTGCCGGATCGCTCTCCATACCCGTTAAATGTCCCTTGAATATGCCGAGCTCCCGCTTTCACTGCTTCTAATGAGTTCGCCACTGCCAATTCACAGTCATTGTGGCAATGAATACCTACTGTAATCGATACTTCCTCAGTAACGTGCTTCACAATTTCCGCAATTTCAGACGGAAGGGTCCCTCCGTTCGTATCGCAAAGAGCTAAACAATCGGCTCCTGCTTTCTCTGCTGCTTTAATCGCTTCCAGCGCATAATCACGATGATGTTTATAGCCATCAAAGAAATGTTCCGCATCAAAAATTACTTCTAATCCGTTTTCTTTTAAATACCGTACGGAATCATAAATCATGGCAATATTTTCTTCCAACGTTGTCTGAAGCGCTTCTGTCACGTGAAAGTCCCACGTTTTCCCAAAGATCGCCGCCGCTTTCACACCACTGTCTAAAATGCGCTGTAAGTTCGGATCTCTTTCCGTTTCTATATTCGGACGGCGAGTACTACCAAACGCGGTAATCACAGCTTGTTCCAACTGTAACTCTTTCGCCCTCTCAAAAAAGTTCATATCTTTCGGGTTACTTCCAGGCCATCCTCCTTCAATGTAATGGATTCCAAGTTGATCTAATTTTTTTGCGATTTTTAGTTTATCTTCCACTGATAAACTAATTCCCTCTCCTTGCGTTCCATCCCGGAGTGTTGTGTCATATAACTTTACTTGCTCCTCCAACTTTCTCCCTCACTTTTCTGTCAATATGTGCAAAAAATTACGGTAATTTCGTTGATTTAATGCCTTTTAGTATACCATATGAATGGATATTTGACTATTTGAAAAAGTGAAGAGCTTTTTGCGATGTACAACCTTTTTATGTTTTAGTCCAAAAAAAATAGCGGCGGTATCAGTGGTTTTATTTAATTATGATTTTATTTTTATAATAAAATGAATATTTGTTCACTATACTAAAATGTTTACTACTTCTTTTCTTGAGTGAAAAGTCGGTCATTTTAAAAAAGGAAAGAACTACTCATTTGAATAGTTCTTTCCCGTTTATGCATATACGTTTACGAGCAAGCCTTGAATTTCACCGACCTTATCAAGAATGTCGATTCTTTTCTTTTCTTGCGCAAGCACGGCGTCCGTCAACTCAATAAGCTTTTTGTCCACTTCTTCTACTATTTTGTACAACTTCGTGCGACCCCGGCGGTTAAAACCGCGCCGTTCTTCCACTTTCAAACCGTGCTCCACCGCTTCTTCAAGAAAATCTTTCACGAGCTGTTTATATTTTCTTAACGTCTCCACCGTGCGGGATTCCGCCAACAGCTTCCCTTGATGATCAATCTCTTCAATCATCTTCGTAAACCGTTCATACGCTTTTTCTTCTCTGCGCTGATTAATAATTTCGGTAAAAGTGACGGATGATGTCACTTGTTCTTGCTTCGTTTTACTCGTAGGCGGAGCAACCCCCGTTTGCATCACTCGTTGAATATCCATCGCTTCACAACCTTTAAGAGAAACGTGCTACTCGTATCGTAGCACGTTTCAAAAAATTATTGAAGTAGTTGTAATACTCCTTGTGGTAGTTGGTTCGCTTGGGCAAGCATCGCCGTTGCTGACTGGTTAATAATGTTGTTCCGAGTAAACTCGGTCATTTCAAGGGCCATATCGGCATCGCGAATGCGAGATTCCGCCGCCGTTAAGTTTTCATGAGTCACTTGTAAGTTGTTGATCGTATGTTCTAACCGGTTTTGCACCGCACCTAATTGTGCTCTCGCATCAGAAACTTTATTTATCGCAGCATCAAAAGCAGCAATAGCAGCATCTGCATCTTCGTGAGTCATAACGGAAATATACTCTTCTCCATCTTTTAAACCAAGTTCTTTCGCATTCATTATTGGAATATCAACTAGCACTTGCTGTTCACTATTCGGTCCAATTTGAAAAGCAAGCGCATCATTTGCGATTTGGAAAGTAGAAGTTTCACCTGCTTGTACTTCATTGTTCAGTTGAATCTCTAACCCTTGAACAACAGTTTGAACCATTACATTATCACCATTAACAGAAAAAGTACCTTCTGTGATATCGTTCACTTCGTCTAACTCTTCCCCGTCAAGGGTTAATTTAAATGTCACCGTACCAGAAAGTGTCACCGTTGCATCACCATCACGCTCTATCTTTGTTCCATTAATCTCAAAAGTAATACCATTAAAATCTAATGATAAGTCTTCAGTTAGCTCTTTACCTCCATAAAATTCGGACTGTCCATCTGGAGAGGTGATTGTAATATTTGCTGTTGCTGGATTATTGTTAGCACCTTCAGCTGTTGCTGGATTATTGTTAGCACCTTCAGCTGTTGCTGAATCATCGTCATCATTAGCCTCATACTCTGACACTTTAATGATATACTCACCTAGGACCCCTTCACCAGTAACACTTACATTTTTCAGTCCTACTTCATTATCGTCGGTAAAACTGGCTTTCACACTTACTGGATCCGATGTTACTTTCAATTCATATATTCCTGATTTAGCGCTTGAAATAGCAGGTGTTGGCACGGCAGGTAGATTACCCCCATTCATTTCCTCTCCATTCGCATCTGTTACAAAACGAGAAAAATGTGCACTCGAGCCATCCAGTAACTTCTTCGTATTAAATTCTGTTTTCTCAGAGATACTGTCGACCTCATCTAGTAGCGCGTTAATTTCTTTTTGAATTTGTTTTCGGTCGTCATCGGTGTTCGTGTCGTTTGCTGCTTGGACGGCGAGTTCTCTCATACGCTGGAGCATCGAATGGATTTCTTGCATGGCTCCTTCTGCTGTTTGAATGAGCGAGATACCGTCCATCGCGTTTCGTTCCGCTTGTTTTAAACCGCGAATTTGGGAGCGCATTTTTTCAGAGATAGCAAGTCCCGCTGCGTCGTCGGCTGCGCGGTTAATCCGAAGTCCGGAAGATAGTTTTTCTAAGTTTTTTGAGACTTGTAGTTGGTTTTGATTTAAGTTACGGTAAGCGTTTAACGCTTGAATGTTGTTATTGATTTTCATTTCTCTCTTCTCCTCCCTCAATAAAGTAAGAATATCTTCCAAATGCTCGCTTATTCTCAAAATTTCATAGACACTGTTTTACACCTAACAGCACTTCCACCTTATAAAAGGATAATCACAGAATATTCTAACAGGGT
>NZ_WKJG01000012.1 GCF_027853235.1 Aliibacillus thermotolerans | reverse complement strand
TTCATTCGATACGTGGAACGAATTCCAACCGTTAAAGACCTAGTTAAACGACTAAATGATGATGTCGTTTTCAAGCTGAATTGTGGATTTCTCGTTTCTGACAATGTCCCTTCTGAAGCATCTTATTCTCGGCTGATAACCAAGTTAAGTGACTCCAACATTTTAGAAAAGGTTCAAGAAAAAGTAATCCTTCAAGCTATTTCAGAGGGTTTCATTATCGATGACACAGTTGCCATCGACGCCACGCACTTTGAAGCCAGGGATCAAGCACCGCCAAAAGAAGAAAAGCCAAAGCCTGAACCTAAAAAGCGTGGACGCAAATCCAAAGAAGAGCGCGAACAATGGCTAAAAGAACAAGCTGAAAAAGAAGCCAATCGACCCCTTTACGATAAAAAGATTGAAGCTCAATTAGATGTTAGCTTAGATGAACTACGTACCGAAGTTCCCCAAGACCCAACGTGGGGTGTGAAGAAGAACTCGGAAGGCAACAATGTCTTTTGGTTTGGATTTAAGGGACACCTAGCTGTCGGAACATCAAGTCAATATATTCTACAGTCCATGTTTTCTTCGGGAAGTCTAAATGACGGTAAGGCGGCGATTCCGTTAC
>NZ_WKJG01000011.1 GCF_027853235.1 Aliibacillus thermotolerans | reverse complement strand
TTCGTTGTAACAACCGAATTTTCTTTTCGAGTTTTATAATGTTACAAGTTTTGACAAAACGGCTTCCCTCCTTATTCATTTGATATTTTCGAGAAACTTTACGCTGCAACCTGCGAAGGCGTTTCTCTAACCTTTTCACCTTACTTGTCTTATTAATATTTTTAAAAACTTGACCATCAGAACAGACAACTAGTTCTTTAACGCCAACATCAATTCCTAAAACAAAATCATTTAATTCAACTTGTTCTTCATTTTCAAAATCAATAGCAACGGATAAATACCAATACTTCCCGTCATAACTAACTCTAGGGTTTTTGTATGTCACATCTATAGGAATTTGTTCAGAGGTTTTAACCCAACCTATTTTTTCAAGCAAAACAAGATGACTTTTTACTTTTAGCTTCACGTTATCATTGTAAAAAGAAGGCTTTGATTTCTTTTTTGTTTTAAATTTTGGATGTTTTGCTTTCCCGTTAAAAAACCTCTTATATGCTTGACACAAATCTTTAATCGCTTGTTTTGTTACATTGTTAGAAACTTCTTTCAACCATGCATAATCCTCTGTCTTCTTTAACTGTGTTAATTCTTTTCTTAAAATACCATCTGGTACAAATTTATTACCTT
>NZ_WKJG01000010.1 GCF_027853235.1 Aliibacillus thermotolerans | reverse complement strand
GTCAAAAGTAAACGAGCCGGAGAAAGAGTCATGGAAAGCATCACCAAATTTCTTGAAAGAGATTTAGGGCTGACCATCAATCAAAAGAAAAGCAAGGTATGTGGTGCGACATCGGCTACTTTCCTCGGGTTCAACATACAGAACTTAATGGGAAAGTAGGATGCCGACCTAGTAAGTCGGCAAAACAAAGATTCAAAGATAAACTAAGGAAACTAACCAGCCGAAAACGACCTGGCACATTCCTTGAAATCATCACAAAAATAAACCAAACGACAGTCGGATGGATTAACTATTATGGTATCTCAAATATGAAGACATTCATAGCGGAAATACAACAATGGTTACATCACCGATTAAGACAATTAATATGGAAACGATGGAAAGTTCCACGTACCAAGTATAAAATGCTTCGGAAGTATGGAATTGACCATGACGACGCAATGAAATTAGCTAATTCCCGAAAAGGATATTGGCGAGTCTCACGCAGTCATATTCTCCATCGTGCCATAACAAATGAAAAGCTCACAAAGTGGGGGTTAAAAGATTTAACCACACTTTATGAGCTTCGATACTCAAAAGGTTGAACCGCCGTATACGAGAACCGTACGTACGGTGGTGTGAGAGGAC
>NZ_WKJG01000009.1 GCF_027853235.1 Aliibacillus thermotolerans | reverse complement strand
AGCAGATCGTATTAATGCACAATTGAATCAACAAAATGCTTCATGATTTCTGTTTTTAAAAATACAATTTAGAAATTCTGTATATCTGTGTATTTTTAAAAAGAGCAATTATGAAATTGACTCAATCTGTAAAAAAATTTCTTGAGAAAGAAGCGACTCCTTTTTATGAGGAATGGGAGAAAAATCGTATGATTCCCCGCTCCTTTTGGAAAAAATAGGAAACGAATGGTTTTTATGTCCATGGCTCAGCGAGGAATACGGTGGCGTAGAGGCAGACTTTGGTTACTCTGTTATTTTAAATGAAGAGTTAGCGCGTTGGCTCAAGTCTTGTCGGAATTGGTTTGCACAATGATATTGTCGTCCCTTATTTATTTCAATATGGAACAAAAGAACAAAAGGAGCACTGGTTGCCTGCTTGTGTGAGTGGAGATATTATCACGGCTATCGCGATGACAGAGCCAGGGGCTGGTTCAGATTTGTCAGGTATCCAAACGACTGGCAAGAAAGACGGTGACCATTATGTATTAAACGGTTCCAAAACATTTATCATTATAGGCGAGAAGACTCCATCCTCAACGAAGTAGGGTGGAGATGAATCGCCTTCGGACAAGGGATGGCTATTTGCCATTTCGATTGTCCGACTGTTCAAGAGCAACTTGTAATAAATGA
>NZ_WKJG01000008.1 GCF_027853235.1 Aliibacillus thermotolerans | reverse complement strand
GCATTTATCTGGATGCCACTCATATTCCGATTCGACGTCAAACGGTTGAAAAAGAAGCTGTCTACATCGCTATTGGTATTACGGAAGAAGGAAACAAAGAAGTTTTAGACTTTACCATTGCACCAACAGAGTCTTCGCACGTATGGGAAGAACTCATCCACTCCCTACATGAAAGAGGAGTAGAAAACGTCCTCCTTTTCATTTCCGATGGGTTGCCAGGGATGACGGATAGCATTCATCGTGTCTATCCAAAGGCGAAGCATCAAGTGTGTTGTGTACATGTCGCTCGAAACATTTCCAGTAAAGTACGTGTAAAAGATCGTGCAGCCATTCTCGATGATTTTAAAGCGTTTACCAAGCGAAAAACCGTGAAGAAGCTATAGAAGCCTTAGAACAGATGCAAAGCAAGTGGGAAAAGCCTTATCCACGTGTCATTGAATCAGTGATGAACAATGAACGGATTCTAACATTTTATGATTTTCCAGCTTCCATACGTCGCAGTATCTACTCGACAAACTTAATTGAAGCTTTTAACAAAGAAATCAAACGATATGTCAAACGCAAAGAACAATTTCCAAATGAAGAATCCCTAGAACGTTTTCTTGTGACACGGTTTTTAGACTATAATCACAAGTTTGGCATGCGTTGTCATCGTGGCTTTGAAAAGGC
>NZ_WKJG01000007.1 GCF_027853235.1 Aliibacillus thermotolerans | reverse complement strand
TCTGTCCTTCCGTGAATAGCTTATCTTCTTATGCCAGCGGTCACTCCACCCTCCAAGAGGTCCCCAACGGAATTCACCGTCTCCTCCCTCAAGTGAGGTACTCGCGTTTTCTGTGTTCATCATGACCGACTGAATGCAAAGGGCTATTCTCTCTTCATTGTTCCGTCCTTCCGAATCGTTCTAGACCGATTCGTACTATGACGTCTGCTGACTCCTGATGGTTCAGCTGTTTATCGCTAAACAGGTTATGAAGGGTACTTCACGTATCCATCAGGCCTCCCCGGGTAAGAATGTAGTCTTTCCTTCCATCTATCCGCTTCATTTACTCTGTATCACCTTTGGCAGAAAGGACTTTGTTTTGTTCAGCAAACTCATCCAGTGATACCTAGCCTTGTATGAAGTTCGTGTTCCTCGGACCGGAAGTTTGCCGCCCGCTTCCTTCAGATTCCGCGTCACCACGGACACCCTTGCGTTAAGCTAACCACTACTTCTGCCTTCGTGGCTCGGGACTTGCACCCTATAGACTACACCCATGCCGGGCGCACTGAAAAAAGTGTCGTATGAACGCGTCATGCGACACTTTTTTCGTACAATCTGATCAGAAGTGGTCTCAAGAGGGTTGAAATTGGAAATATTTAGGTGATTTAATGCACTTTTATGCTTCATGCGACTCATTACGCGTTAAAAAAGAAGATAAATCGTCCCATGAACGTTTCATACGACGCTTCATTTTGTCAAAACAGCGAGTGAAGTGTCGTATGAAAGTCAAAAATGGAAGAAATTAGAAAAAACAGGCCGCATCATGTTTCATACGACCAGTTTTTACGAAAACGATGCAATGAATTGTCACATAAAAGGTCCATACGACTAAACTTCGCATAAAAATCCCATCGAACGGTCCCATGACGTTTTATGACGGGAATTCCTCCCGGAAACTTTCTCTTGCGTCGAACCTGCCGTCCTGCTTATCACCGGCGGATAGCGTTCAGATTTTTGGAGGCTCATTTGTGCTACTCACGTTCTTCCATAAGAGGCACAAAGAAATACGCTTCTGGAGGTCCACTTAAGGTAATATTCCATCAGAAACAATCATCCATAGAGGAAAGGAAAAAACTATACAAAAATGGTTCCAAGCAAATGTTAGTACTCAAAACATTTTTGGCTAGTTATGTTCCCGCCTCCCCTTTTCGCAGTCCTTACCATAATCCCTTTTCCTTCAACCATTTTAACCGACATCCTTGTTTTGCGGCTTCTCCCAACTGTCCGAGGAGATGGTAGTTTGCGAAAGCCCCAACGACTGCGCCAAAACCTGGAACAAGTTGCAACATCTTCACCAAATCAATATGGTCTCGGTATTCTTGCTGAAAACTTACCCAATCAAATTCCGTTTTTTTCGATATTTCTTTTTCAACTTCTTGCCAATCTTCTAACGTATCAGCCGTTTCCATTCTTTTTTCTGCGCTTGAAAAAGCTGCTTGAAATAAATATAAAATATATAACCGATCATTTAAATCATGAAGATTTAATCCATAAATGGACGCGGCTGAATAAAGAAAGCGCATCTTAAAACCTAAAAGCAACGGGAAATCCACCGCTCCTAAAATAAGACCACCGGCTCCGGTCCCTGCCCCTTCTGCCGCCGCTCCTTTTTGGTACACTTCAATTAAATTCATCACTCTCTCATCTGCTTCTTCTAACTGTTCCGCTTTTTGGATGGAGTCCTTCGGAAAATATTGCGAGCCGTAAATCACTCCTTGAACCATATGTTTAATTGCATCTCCCATGATATCGTGTACTTTCTGGGGAATGTAATGATTGATTTTCGTTTGGACACGCTTTGCCATCGAAGCGGTGATGGATGGGGATTTTCGCAGTTGTTTGAGCCATCTATTCACTTCTTCTGCCGCCTGACGCTCATATTCGTTCATCTTACACCTCTCTCATTTTTTCTTTTCCATATTGCCATCGAAAGGACGGATACATCCAACTAAATAACAATCCAAGAATAAACAAAAGGAAAAGCAAACGAAGCGATTCCCCTACTATAAAATATACTACCGTAAATAAACACGTTTGCATAAGTAGTAGTACTTGCATGAACGGTACAAAAGCTTTCTTTTTATCCATCGGAGAGACAGGATATAAATCCGGCCATAAAAGCACGTCATAGTGAAAGCGAATGGTCTTTAGTTGGACACTGGTCATGTATAAAAACAATAGTGCCACCGCTAATCTCACCCACTCAGATGGGAAGGCGTACATGACTAAACTTCCTACAAAAAGCAAACGGACATAGATACCCAAATATTCTCCCGAACGAAGAAAAGCTTTCCAAAACATGACGTCATAAATATTTTTTCTTTTCCATACGAAGAAATCAGAAAGTGCGGACAACATCCGTCTTCGCTTTACTTTCGCTTTCATATAAGGCACGTCCGTAAAAGATTGGACAAAACGATAAAAACGCGCAGTACGGTCCGACTCTTCTTCCAACAGTAGCGTCCATTTTAACGGATGATGAGCAAGTAAACGACGATAGTATAACACGTATAAAACAAATTTAATGATAAGAATCACGATGGTAAAGGGAAGAGATACTGCTACAAATAAAAAATAAAGATAGATGACATTGATGACAAACCTTCCCACAGTGGAAAAGCGTCTCTCCCTTTGATCTTGCAGACGCAACTCTACCCATTTTGCAGCGTTGTTCCACCATTTACTGAGAAACAAAAATAAAAAAACGAGAAAAAAATAGCTCGTCTCATCTGTAATGCGATCTTGAAATAACGGACCTAAAATAAGAAATAGAAAAGCGACAGCGGCAAACTGCACGCAAATAGAATAAATAAGAGACCGCTGAAAAAACGGGTGCATCTTTGTTTCTAAAGGAAGGAGAAATACGACGTCACCTTCCTTCAAAAAAGTACGTAGTGGCGTCCTCGTGAGTAAGTATGCAAAAACGATCGTAAAGGCAAACGCTACTGGAAAACTTTCCGGCAGCCAAGCAATGAAGGAAGGATAAAAATATCCACCTGCTAAAAAGAGAGCGTATAAACTAAACATAAAGCCACTATTTCCAATTAAACGGAGATATCGAAATGCTTCATTTCGAAAGGAACTAGCTCTTTCTTTCCATAATGTGTTGACATCCATTATATTGCTCCTTTTGTCACTTCAATGTATAAATCATCTAAGTTAGCGCCTGGCATACCTGCTTGTTCTTGCAAATCCTGTATCGTTCCGATCAGCTTGATACGCCCTTCATGCAACAAAATAAAACGATCGCAATAACGCTCCGCAGTGGATAAAATGTGTGTGGACATTAAAATTCCAGCACCTCGCTCTTTCATCTCCATCATCATATCTAAGAGAGACTTAATCGCCACAGGATCAAGCCCAACAAAAGGTTCATCGACAATATAAAGAGATGGTTCGATCAGAAACGCACACATGATCATTACTTTTTGTCGCATCCCTTTGGAAAAATGGCTTGGAAACCAATGTTTCATCTTTTCCATTCGGAATTCTTTTAACAGAAAATTAGCTCGTTCTTCAAATTGTTTGTCCGGTAATCCATAAGCTGTTTTTGTTAATTGTAAATGTTCCCATAAGGTTAACTCTTCATATAGAATAGGTGTCTCCGGTATATAAGTGAATGTTTTTCGATATTGCTCTTTCGCTTCGTTCAATGTTTTCCCTTTTATTTTAATTTCACCCTCGGTAGGTTCCATTAATCCTAAGACGTGTTTGATCGTTGTGCTTTTTCCTGCACCGTTTAAACCGATCAATCCGACAATTTCCCCTTCATCGACATGAAATTGAAGTTGATGTAGCACCGGTTTATGGATATTGTAGCCTCCACTTATATTCGATACTTCCAATAATCTACTCATTCCATTGCTCCTTTACCGAAACTATCTCTACATTAATCATCATAAAGAAACGATATCTCTTCTTCAACTAAGATAATCTGCTTTCGCACCTTAGTTAACTACAACAATGGGATTTTGACCGATACTTTTTTATTTCAAACTGTAAGATAATATTAACAATTTTTTCGTACAATTGGCGAGATAACTAAATAATAGGATATATTGCATTTGTTACACGGTTGTTATTTATTTTTAAAAAAATCTCTTCCTTCCTGTCTCTATCGGTATTTCCTTTTTTCATTTTTTAAATGGATTAAATTCCCACGAAAATTGACACAAATCTTTGTTATTCTTTACGACAGATTAAAAAACAGGAGGGACAAGCGCGATGTTTTCGAAAGTGATTTCTAGTGTCGGAACCATTTGTTTCGCTTTCTTATTTTTCATCGATCATACTAAAGCGGAAATAACGCATACGGTGAATGAAAACGATACCCTTTGGACAATTGCGATGGACCACGGCGTCTCTGTCCTTGATATTAAAAAGGAAAACAATAAATCTACCAATGCTGTAACCGTAGGAGAACAATTAACAATTCCAGAAGGGATTACTCCCGAAGAAGAAGAACTGCTCGCAAGACTTGTCAGCGCTGAAGCAAAAGGAGAACCTTACGCTGGTAAAGTAGCTGTGGCAACCGTTGTACTCAATCGCGTCAACAGTCCGGAATTTCCAAACAGTATCAAAGAAGTGATTTATGAAGTTTCCCCAACAGGGAACCCATCTTTTACCCCGGTTCAAAACGGAACCATTAATCAACCAGCTGATAAAGAATCGAAAAAAGCAGTGAAGGAAGCCCTCGCCTTTGAAGGGCAAGGTCATGGCTCATTGTTTTTCTATAACCCGGAAAAAGCAACAAATCATTGGATTGCTACAAGAGAAACTACCACTATTATTGGTAATCATATCTTTGCCCGGTAACGTAACATCACCTGTGGAAATGACATTCCACAGGTGATTTTATATACTACATTACTCCTATGAAACGGATATGGTAAAATAGGGGTAAGAGGTGAAAAAGATGGATGAAACAAAGATATGTCCGAAATACGAAGCGGCCATGCATTTAATTGGTAAAAAGTGGACCGGGCTGATCATTCGAGTGCTGCTCGATGGACCAAAAAGATTTAAAGAAATAAAAGCGCAAATACCGGAAATGAGTGATCGATTGTTAACGGAACGGATGAATGAATTAGAAGCTCATGCTATCGTAAGAAGGTATGTGTATCCGGAAAAACCTGTTCGCATTGAATATAGATTAACTGAAAAAGGAAAAGAACTTTCTCCGGTCATCAAGGCCATTCAAACTTGGGGCGAGAAATGGATGTAATAACGACTATGGAGGTATAGTATGAATGAAATCCATCTATTTTCACGAAAAGAGGAACTTGCCAATGCCATCACTCATGCCATCGGAATTGTTTTAAGTATCGTAGCGCTTTCCGTCTTGATTACCTTTGCTAGCTTGCACACTTCCCCCTTACATGTTATTAGCGTCACCATTTACGGAACAACAATGCTGTTATTGTACCTCTCTTCCACCTTGTTGCACAGTTTTAAAGAAGGAAAAGCAAAAGATATGTTTGAAAAATTTGATCACTCGGCAATATATTTGTTTATTGCAGGAACATATACTCCGTTTTTATTTCATGTGATTGAAGGCCCCCTTAGCTGGATATTATTCGGTATTGTATGGAGTTTTGCTTTTTTAGGAGTTATTTTTAAAGTATTTTTTGTGAAACGGTTTAAATTCGCATCGACTCTCATGTATGTGTTGATGGGGTGGATGATTGTATTTGCGTGGGACCAACTTCAAGCGGCCTTACCAACGTCGGGATTGTTTTTTCTCGTTGGTGGCGGATTGTTATATACGATTGGAACCATTTTTTTCTTATGGCGACATTTCCCTTATCATCATGCTATTTGGCATGTTTTTGTATTAGCTGGATCTTTGTTTCATTTTTTCGCAGTATATTGGTATGTTTTGCCACTATCATAGGACATCAAAGAGAACCTCGGGAAATACATCCCAAGGTTCTTTTTTTAATTGACTTTGACGTCTTTATCTCCCCAATATTGATCCCGGAGTTGGACTTTTTGAATCTTTCCTGATGCAGTTTTTGGAAGCTCGTCTAAGAAAGTAACTCCTTTTGGTGCTTTAAAATGAGCCATTTTACTACGTGCATATTCAATGACTTCTTCTTCCGTTAAATTGCTTCCTTTCTTTTTGACAACCATGGCATGAGGAACTTCTCCCCATTTTTCATGTGGAACAGCGATGACAGCTGCTTCACTAATCTCTGGATGATCGTACAAATATCCCTCTACTTCAATCGAAGAAATATTTTCTCCTCCACTAATGATCACGTCTTTTTTTCGGTCAACAATTTGCACGTATCCTTTTTCATCCCGTACAGCCATGTCACCTGTGTGTAACCAGCCATTGTTAATCGTTTCTGCTGTTGCTTCTGGATTTTGTAAATATTCTTTCATCACCGTATTTGAACGGAGAACGATTTCTCCGATTGTTTTGCCATCCCAAGGTACTTCTTCTCCAGATTCATCAACAACTTTCACTTCGCATCCAATCATATCATAGCCAGTTTTTGCTTTTAACGCATATTTCTCTTCTTTGGATAAATCGTCATATTGTGGACGGATTTGAGAGATGGTCATTAAAGGAGATGTTTCTGTCATTCCATACACTTGAATGAATTCCCATCCTAACTCTTCTTCCACTTTGGCTACATATGCAGGAGGTGGAGCGGAGCCGGCAATAACGATCCGCATATCTTGGTCTTTATTTAATTCTACGTTTCCTTCGTCAAAATGTTCTAATAACATGGTCAAGACAGTTGGCGCCATATGGGCAACGCTTACATGATACTTATTAATATTTTCAAAAATCTCAGGAGGAATTACTTTTCGTTGCATCACTTGCGTTGCTCCGTTGGCAGTGTAGTAAAAAGGTGAGCCCCATCCGTTGACGTGGAACATCGGTAAAATGTGTAGAAGTGTGTCTCGATCAGATACGCGAAGATGATGCATCACAGACATTGCATGTAAGTAATTCGCACGATGAGTGAGTAATACTCCTTTTGGATTACCTGTCGTTCCACTTGTATATAATAGAGTCGCCTCATCCATCTCGTCTAACTCTACTCTATCAAATGGAGTGGTCGGATATTGTTCCCTCCAACGGTCATAGCTCATATATTGATCTGTATCTTTTTCCGCACCATGCACGATGATTTTTTCTATCGTTTGAAGCTTGTCTAATACGGGTTCTATAAGAGGGAATAGCTCTTTTTCCACAAAAAGAATTTTACTTTCACTATGGTTTAAAATAAATTCATAATCCGCTGCTTTTAAACGCGTATTTAATGGAGTCATGATTGCTCCTAATTGAAAAACACCATAAAAACCTTCTAACATCTCTAAAGTGTTTGGTGCCAAATAGGCAATTTTATCCCCTTTTTCCACTTGAAGCGCTTTCAAACCGTGGGATAATTGATTTACCCGATCATTGAGCTCGGAATACGTCACTTGCTTACTCCCATCAATAACTGCAATTTTTTCTCCATATAATTTTACTGCTCTGTCAAGAAACTGTGTTAATACAAGAGGTACATACATGATTGCTTCCTCCCTTTCAATAGTACAATACAATCTTAGTATATCATTTTTGTATAGTGTTTTGTAATAAAGTTTATTATTTTTTCATAATCTGTCATAAAACAGATCATTCCAAATTGTGATTTGCTGTAGCTATTGTTAAAATAATGATATTATCGACAAAGGGAGTGAGATTATCGTGAGTCATCAGGAAGACTGTATTTTTTGTAAAATAGTAAATAAAGAGATTCCTGCTGCAATCATCTACGAAGACGAGGAGACGATGGCCTTCGTAGACATCGCTCAAGTGACGAAAGGACATACGCTATTAATTCCAAAATCCCATGAGGAAAATATTTTTGAATTGAAAGCGTCCACTGCAGCAACATTGTTTCAAGTGGCTCCAAAAGTAGCCAATGCACTGAAAGCCGCTTTTTCTCCCCTTGGGATGAATCTCGTCAACAATAACGGAAAAGCCGCTTCTCAAGAAGTTTTTCATTACCACCTTCATCTCATTCCACGTTACGGGGAAGAAGATGGTTTCAAGTATCATTGGACAAACAATAGCAGGAAATATTCACAAGAAGACTTAGCGAATATTCGAGAGCAGGTTGCTCGTCATTTAAAAAATTAAAGGAGTGAAGAATGTATGAAAAGAGCACATAACTTCAATGCTGGACCAGCAGCATTACCATTAGAAGTGCTGGAAAAAGCACAAAGCGAACTTACAAACTTTAACAACACGGGCATGTCCGTCATGGAACTTAGCCACCGGAGTAAGGAATACGAAGAAGTGCACAATGAGACCATTGATTTACTGAAAGAATTAATACGTATCCCAGAGGAATATGACGTTCTCTTTTTACAAGGCGGTGCCAGTTTACAATTTGCCATGATTCCGATGAACTTTTTACGTGAAGGGCAAACGGCAAATTATATTTTATCCGGTTCATGGTCGGAAAAAGCGTTAAAAGAAGCAAAATTACTTGGAGAAACAAAAATTGGCGGTTCATCAAAAGAAGATAACTATACATATATACCAAATGAAATTGATGTATCTGATGATGATGCGTATGTTCACATTACTTCCAACAACACCATTTTTGGAACGCAGTGGCAAGACTTTCATATTGAAACAAAAGCACCTCTGATTGCGGATATGTCAAGTGATATCTTAAGCAGACCGTTACCGATTGAGAAGTTCTCTCTCATTTATGCTGGAGCGCAAAAAAATCTTGGCCCTTCAGGAGTAACGGTAGTTATTATGAAAAAAGAGCTCCATGAAAAAACACCAGAAAATCTTCCTACGCTATTAAAATATAGCACCCATGCAGATAAAAATTCTTTATACCACACCCCACCTACTTTTGCGATCTATATGCTAAATTTAGTATTAAAATGGGTCAAAGAAAATGGTGGACCTGAAGGAATAGAACAAAGAAATAAAGAAAAAGCAGAACTCCTCTACGACGTCATCGACCGAAGTAACGGTTTTTATATTGGACATGCAGAAAAAGAGAGCCGCTCCAACATGAATGTCACCTTTAATTTACAGTCAGAAACCCTCAATCAACGTTTTCTGGAAGAAGCAAAAGAAAAAGGTTTCGTCGGACTGAATGGCCACCGTTCTGTCGGAGGGTGCCGTGCGTCAATTTATAATGCTGTCACAAAAGAATCATGTGAAGCGTTGCGCGATTTTATGATCGATTTCCAAAACAAAAATCAATAAATAAAACGAGCGAATCAAGCTGTGACTCTTCACAATTGATTCGCTTTTTTTATTTTTACAAGAAGGATAGACTTTCACGGAACAAGCGGTATTTCTCGTTATTCCCTTAGTTAGAAAAATTTGACGCACTCTCTTAGTTAAGAATACTTTTCAAATTCAGACATTTTTTCTATACTATATGTATTAGAATACTTTTTTGATAAAATGAATAGTAACTTCACGAGCTGCGGAAAGGCAAGGTGACAAAATTGGACGCGAAATCTTTAATAAGTGGTTTGCTCACTGGAATAGCGATCGGGAGCATTACCCTACTGTTAACAACACCTCAATCAGGGAGAAGTACGAGAAATTTAATCAAAAAAAAGAAAAATACTTGGTTTTCATCAAGAAAAAGTGAGTTGAAACTCCCTTATCCAATCGAAGGACCAGAGACATTAGATGGAATGACAAGAAAAGTACAAAAAACTCTCAAAAGATATAAACAAGAAGTGAAACCGGAAATGGTAAAAATAGAGCAACAAGCACAAGAAATTGCGGATGCAATCGCCCTGTTGAATAAACAAATACGAAAAAGTGATAATTAAAACGGAGGGAATGGATGATGAGCCCAGCACCAACGTCTTTGAAACAATCCATTTTATTTAGCCACAAGCTTGCTCAAATCACAAAAGCACTGTGGAAATCGGTAGAAAAAGATTGGCAAGAATGGGTAAAACCATTTGATTTAAATATAAATGAACACCAAATTATTTGGATTGCCTTTCATTTAGATGGTGCTTCAATTTCAGACATTGCGAAATTTGGTGTCATGCATGTGTCTACTGCCTTTAATTTTTCAAAAAAATTAGAGCGGAGAGGATTGTTAACGTTTTCAAAAAAGACCGATGATAAACGCAACACATACATTGAATTAACATCGGAAGGGAAAAAATTATTACTGGAAACACTTGAAGCATATAACCCGGACACATATGAAGTGTACCGTGGTTCCCTTCCGTTAAAAGAGTTGTACGGAAAATATCCTGAATTCACAGAATTGATCACAATTGTCAGACACGTGTATGGAGAAGATTTTGTTGACATTTTAGATAAATCTTTAGAAGTATTTGATAAAGAATTTGTGGATCATGACGGCACGCTGACATTTACGAAATGACTCTTAGCCAGAAAATGTTTCGAGTACGAAAATTTGCTTGGAACCATTTTTGTATGATTTTTCCTTTCTCCTATGATTGGGCTATCGTTTCTGGCGGTATCTCTCCTTAAGTTTACCGCCAGAAGCACCAACCCAAGAAGCGCATATTTCATGGCAATCTGTATATTAAAGTTGACCATAATAACTGGTCGTATGAAACGTTCTGGGACGATTCATCTTCTTTTCTAAAGCGAAATGAGTCGCATGAATCATCAAAGTGCTCCAAATGAATGACCCGTTTATTTACAATTTCACCCCTCTTGTGACCACTCCTGATAAGATAGTACGAAAAAAGTGTCACATGCAATTGGTCTCATCACTTTTAGGTGTCCTTTTTGTGCATAAAAAAGTGAGACTTACCAAGTTTTGGTGAGCACCTCTCTTTTGAACTGACTTATTTATTTTCCAACAAGCAGCTCGATAGACCCTTTCTCTAAATCGACTTCCTTTGCTTTTAAATAATAGTCTCCTTTAAATGAAATTTGATCTAACCTGATGACTATAAAACGGTCATTCGGATACAATTCCACATATGAAGGAACGTCCACTTGAGATTGAAGGGCAGATAGAGCCATGCCAGGAGGAACTGAGAAACCCCCAAGGGAAAATGAAGTTTCCGTTAAACCTACATTACCATCAGGTAGCACTTTTGGTTGAAATGCGATGAACATATGGGTCGTTTGTCCAAAAATATCAAAGGAAACTTCCGTTTGAATCGTATCCTGCCCAAAATAAATATTTACTTGTTCATGACTCCACTCTTCCTTTAACCATTCATTTAATTGCGTCGGTGTAAATTGTAAGGACATATACGCTTGAAAGGATGAATTGTCCTTTCTTTCATATGTATCAACTTGGGCTTCCCTCCCGACTAAAAAAACAAGTGAAAAAATGATGGCAATCACAGAAATATTTACAATGAGAAGAGAAAAAAATAACCACTTCCAAATATATTGTTTTTTATCCATAATGTTCTTCACCTTCTTTCTCCTTCCTCTTATTATTATTCTATTCGAGACGGTTATTGCAATGAAAACTATCTATCTTTTTTTTTCTAACTTTGTTACAGTAAAGAAGACAGTATTTTTTGGGAGGGTTATGTATGGTCATACCTTTATTCATTCTTTTTGCCATCGGATATTCTTTCGTAATCAATTCCATGACTAATGCCCTCTGCATTCAAAAAGAAATACCTGACGACCGACAACCGAAAGTTTTCCGTACCATTAATATTTTAATCACCATTCTCTTCACCTCTACCTTCGTAGAGTTATGGACGATTTAATAGATGATCTCGAAAATTATCGAGATCATCTATTGGGAAATGTAAGGTGCTTATCAATACCACGCAGCACCTACAATAATTAATAAAATGAAAAGCACAACTAAAAGAGCAAATCCACCACCGTAGTATCCTCCAGTTGATGACATAAAAGCACCTCCTCTTTTTCTTTCAGTGATACTATATGTAACATTTCATCATTTGGTTTAGGCGAACTTCTTAGAACGGGGTTGGATAGATTATTTTATCCCCATATTTCTTATGGTATGATATAGACTGTTATCATGGTTATTTGCTATAAGGGGTTGAGTACAAATGAAAAAACAAATATTAATAGCAAGCATTGGCACGATCTTCCTGATGAGTGCGTGTAACGACAGTGATTCTTCCGAAAACGGAAAAGAAATTGTTCAAATAAATAACACGACGATTACAGAAGAAGAATTTGTCGCAGAATTAAAAGATCGAGTCGGTGAACCGATTTTAAATGAAATGGTACGTAATATTTTGTTAGAAGACAAAGCAGAAGAGTTAGGTATTACAAAAGAGGATGTGGAGGAAGAATTTGCATCTTTTAAAGAAGAGTATGGATTAGAAGACGATGAACAATTGCTTACGATGATGCAAATGCAGTTTCAACTTCCCATTGAAACAGTGGACGAATTTAAAACAAACTTTTTAAAACCACAGATGGTCATTGATCAATTGGCTGTTGAAGAGGTGGAAATTACAGAAGAAGGAAAAAAGGAATATTATGAAGAAAACAAAGAAGAGCTTGAATCCGTACATGCTCGCCATATTTTAGTCGAAGATAAAGAAACGGCAGAAACGGTGATTGAACAATTAAACGACGGAGAAGACTTTGCAAACCTTGCAGAAGAATATTCCACCGAACCAGCTGCTTCTTCTTCCGGCGGGGATTTAGGTACATTTTACCGGGGAGACATGGTGAAAGAATTTGAAGAAAAAGTATTTTCGATGGAAGTGGGAGAAATTAGTGAACCGGTGAAGACAGAATATGGCTTTCATGTCATCGAACTATTAGATAAAAATAGCACCTACGAAGAAGTGGAAGAAGATATCGAAGAGCGCATGCGCAGTGAACAAGCCAAATCTCCTGATGAAGTCGTGCAAGAATTGTTTGATGAAGCAAATATTGACGTCAAAGAAAGTACGTATGAAGATTGGCTGCAATCATCATAATGTGATGTTACAAAACACCCTCTCAAGCGATTTTTTGTGCGTGAGAGGGTGTTTTCATGGGCATCTTAGGATGATAATCGTCTTCTTTCCTTTTCTTTTTCCATGCGGCGAATGTAAATTCTTCCTTCTTGTTCAATCCATCGTTCTTCTTCTTCCTTCTCTTTTTTGCTCGTTACTCTCCACATATAGCCGCTAAAAATGATGCCAAAAACTGCGAGAACGACCCATATAGGAGGTTGCGCTCCCGGCGTTTCAAAAAAACGTTGCCATGTCACAAGCAGGATAAAAGCAACTACTAGCGCACCAATGAATCGTTTCGAACGAGTAGTCATACGTACCACCTTCTTTTTCAACTTGTCCGTTATTCATACGTATGACACTCTTGTTAAATTATGCCCCTTCTTTTGGAATCGAAATTTGAAAAACAACACCGTCTTCTGTATTTTTCACTTCCGGTATGCCATGATGCAAGGAAGCAATACGTTCTACGATAGCTAATCCCAATCCAAACTGTCCCTTGTTTCCTTTACGAAACGGTCGAAAAAGATATGGTATATCCTCTTCCGGAATCGGATTCCCGTTATTTTCCACAGAAATAACAAACTCTTTTTTTCGCTCCTCCGCTTTCATCCAAATCGTATCACGCGCATACCTGAGCGCATTTTCAACTAAATTTTCAAGCAAAATTTGCATATGTTCCACATCCACATCGATGCGAACGTCCGCTCCTTGAATGACAAAAGTAATATCTTCTCTTTGCATACGAAAACGCTCTTCGATTCGAAAAGCGATGGTTCCAAACAAAACCGACTCTATATTAATTGTTTCTTTCTTTAACGTATCTAACTTTGTAAAATAAAGCATATCTTTCACCCGTTTATCCATTCGATTCGCTTCGTCCAAAATGACATCCATCGTTTTTTCAATGTTTTCTTTCGGTAAAATACCATCTTTCACGGACTGAGCATAAGTTTTCACTACCATAATGGGCGTTTTTAATTCATGAGAAGCATGTTGGATAAACGTTTTTTGTGAGCGGTCATAACGAATTAAATTTTGCCGCATTTCCTCAAATTGGTCAGACAATTTTTTGAAATCATCATCACCTTCAATTCGAAACGGTTCTTTCCAATTACGTTTTGCAATTTGTTCAAACCGATTGCCAAGTAATTTAAGCGGTTGACGTAAATATCGTTTTAACCAAATGGCAAGGAGTAAACTAAGAGCTGTCGCTACCAACAATAAATAGATGAGCCGCTCCCAAAGACGATTCACCATCAAATCACGATACGTATCCCACATATACGAGATTTGATACACTTCCTCCCCATCTGATTCAATGCGTGTAATGACATAGAACAAAGTAGCATCGTTATAAGTAAGTTCATAACGCGCTCTATCTTGCTCTTGACTGACAGCCATAGAAACCATTTCTTTTAACACTGTATCCGGAGGTACCGGCTCTCCTCTGAGCGTATTAAAATCATTTAAAAGAAACAAATGACCAACCGATCGTTCTGCTTCGCGTCGTTCAATAAAATCAATTTCAGATTCTGGTGGGGTGAAGTACTCACTAAATGGGTTTGCCATTCGTGCTTGTTCTTGTTCAATGATTCGGTACGTTTCATCCGTCAGCGTCCCTTTAATGGAGATAGGATAGACGATAACGACGGTTAAACCGACAACGACGACAATTGCTATAAAAGAGAGCCAAATACGCCGACTTAAATTCACTTTCATCATGATGATAAAACACGGTAACCGAATCCATACAACGTTTCCAAATGAATGCGAGGCATTTTTTTGCGAACGCGACGAACGACATCATCTACCGCTCTTTCGGAACCGTAGTAATTTTCCCCCCATACTTTTTCAATGATTTCTTCGCGAGACATCGCGCGTCCAATTTCTTCTGTTAAAAGCAAGACAAGATCCATTTCTTTTGTCGTTAAATCAACGAGAGCATTCTCATTTTCCTTATCAATGACGGTTCTACCTTCAAAGTCTATCACATAGTTGTTAATTTCGATTTTTCTCGTGTCACTCGTCTCTTCTCCGTATACTCTTCGTAGCAATTTTTTCGCTCGTATAATTAACTCTTGTGGTAAAAACGGTTTTGCTAAGTAGTCATCACTTCCCATTTCTAACCCAAGAATTCGGTCTAAATCTTGGTCTCTTGCCGAAATAAATATCACTGGTATATTGTTTTCTCTATTTCGAATTTCTTTTAATATTTGATAACCGTCTGTTCCTGGAAGCATAATATCTAACACCCATAAATGAGGAGGATCGTCGATTGCTTGTAGCGCATCGTCTCCATTGTCAAAAACGTGTACTTCCCACCCTTCCTTTTCCATATACGCCTTTAACACTTCTAATAAGTTGGCTTCATCTTCTACTAAATAGATTTTATACGGCTGACTACTCACTTTCATCGTTCCTTTCTAGTTAAGATGATGTTGAGATAGAGAAGTAACTTGGGAAGCGGTGAGCGAGGCGTGAGGAAAATCGTGACACGTAAAATAAATGATTTGTCTATTTTTATTCCCTTTTTGAAATAAGGAAAACACCCTGCTTTTTCTTTCGTGATCAAAATTAACAAAAGGATCGTCCATAATAAGCGGTAGCTGTTCCGGTTGTGAAAATGTATCGGCAAGAGCTAACCTTAGGGATAAATACAATTGTTCCGCTGTGCCACGACTTAATTCCTCAGGCGTAAAACGAATCCCCTGAGAATTTTCAACGACAAATGTGTTCTCTCCCACCGGAGCAAATAATCGATATTGTGCTTCCCCTGTCATATAAGAAAAATACTCCGATGCTAATTGAACTACTTTCGGTTGGCGTTCCCGCTCATACACTTTTTTAACTTTTTCCATCAACAGCTTTGCAGTATTTAGTACGGCCCACTCTTCCGTTAGTTGACGCAACGCTTCTTTTTTCTCTGAAAACAGTTGTAACTTTTCTTCATACGAGCCATCTTCCTCTAAAAATTGAATTTGTTGTTTCACTTGCGCGAGCGTTTCTTGTAACGTCATGTGCTTGTCGTCAATTTCCGTGAGTGCTTCCTTTAAAGCGAGATTGTCATCCATCCATTCCTGCTCGTCGCTTTCAAATTCCATCAACCACTTTTTCCTGACGCTTTCCTTCGGCTCTTGTTCTTTCATTTTTTCTTCTATCCACTCAAGATGTTGTAGAATCTCTTTGTAACGACGATTATGTTTTACTCCTTCTGCCACTTCTTCTAAGCGATGAACTTGGTGTTTTTGGAATATCCTTTGTAATTGATGATCAAGTTCTTCATAAGAGGTTCTATCCAATTTCGCTTGTTGATATTTTTTTAAATATTCATTTGCTCGCATGTCATACTGTTCATGTTTTCGTTGGGCTACTTCCCATTCTTGTAGAAATTCTTGTACCAATGCTTCAAATCCTTCTTGATAAACATCGCTTTTTTTCGTTCTGAAAAGATTGATGCCCGTTTCAATTCGCTCTTTTTGTGCTTGAATCGCAGCCATTTCTTTTTTTATCTGTATGAATTCTTGCCAATGGGCTTGCCAATCTTTTACGATTGGAAAAATGACCTCTAGTCGATCGATGGAAGGAACAAAGTCATAACAGTACTTTTCCTTCCAAGCTTGTAAAGACTTTTCCGCTTTCATCAGACGTGCACGAGCATTCTCCGCTTGTGACAGTATCTCTTCATAGGCGCGAGATTCTCTATCATATTCCCACTCTTTTTCTTTGTAAGAAAGGGAAGTGGAGGTTGGTTTTTTCCAAAAAAACCAACTACATAGGAGCATAAGTAATAACGAAATACTTCCTAAAAAAATATTCCCACGAATCCATTCCGAGACAGCGAGGGTCAAAAAAACAATCGCTCCGAATTGCATCGCAACATGAAAGGGATGATTTTTATCGTTATTTTTGTCTTTCTTCATCTTTTGTAATTCTTCTTGTACGTTAGTTAATACCATTTCTTTTTGTTCTTTCTGCACATAAACTTGCTCATATGTTGCTTTTGACTGTTTATATTGTTCTACAAAATCTTTTAAATCCTCTTCTGCCAAAACGGTTGTACTTGCTTTTTTTAATTGTTCTTCCGGCAATGTGCCAAGTTTTTCGTTTAATTGACATAGTTTGTCCTCGATATTTTGTTCTGTTTGTTGTAAACGAGCGTAGTCTTCGTTGAGCTTTTTATAAAGAGGCATTTGTTCTTTAATAACTGTGATTGCTTCTTTTTCTCTCATAAAGGTAGCACGTATAGAAGCTCCAGTCATGTTTCTTTCTTCTTCAACTTTCCACTGTTCCCATTGGAGGAGTCGTTCTTTTCTTTCTTCTAACGCAGAAACGCATTGTTTCACCTTTTCCTCTACTTCTGTAGAAATGAGGGGAAACTTTTTTAAAAAATTTTTCTCTCTGACTAACGACTGCTGTTCTTCCCATAATTTTTTTAATGATTGCTTTCGTTCTGATTCCATCAGTCTTATTTGTAGCCGGTTCTTTTCTTGCCTTATTTCTTCCATTTCTCGTACAAGTCTTTCTTTTTCATCTAAAAGCTGATCGTAACGATCAAATTCTTTCTCCCACGCTCTTAACTCCCATTGTATCTGTTGTAATTCGAGAAGCATCTGATTAATGATTGGTTTTTTTCCTTGTTTTTTAAAGAGCTGTTCCATTTGTTTCGTTAGTTCTTTTTCCACCAGGTGGAGGTTCTGGGTTCCAGTTGTCCCTGCTTCATATAAATATTGATTCAATTCCTGTCCTTTTAATTGTCCAACTTCGCTCAGTCCGTCAAGTCCAAAACAAAAAATCCCTTGAAAAGTAGTGCGATTGATATTGCCAAGCATTTGTCGTAACCATTGTTCTCCCACCGTCTCTCCATTTTCAAAAGATACAACTACATCCCCTCTTGCCTTTCTTTTCATCGTTCGTTCGATCGTTACTGTCTCACCGTTATCTAATTCCACCATCATATTGCCACCATAAGCAGACGCCGTTTTTGGTTCATAACGAAGAAGTTTTTCCTTTTTTGTCGGAAAACCGAATAAAATTGCTTGGATAAACGCATGAATCGTTGATTTACCGGACTCATTTTGTCCTTGAATGACATGAAACGTATCATTGAAAGGAATCACTTCATCTATGAGCATTCCAAAACCGTAAATATGAAGTCTGCGAATCTTCACTGTTCTACTCCTTTTCCCACAAATAGTGAATCATTTGTGTTCCTTTTTCTACAAGTGTCTTTTTGTCCAAGTTTTCTAGCGGAATATGTTTTTTTACGACGGGATGATCGAATAACTCGCGCAAATAGACGTCCATTTCTTTTGCATCTTGATAAAGCGCATTTGCCTGCAAATGCAAGTCTTTTAAAAAGGTATTTTCTTTCTCCTCAGGAATAGCGAACGACTTTTTTGGCTTATTGTCCATTTGATAAATATAGAAAAAAGGATCCTCGGTCGCTCCGATATCATTCAATGTTTCCCGAAATTCTTCTAGCGCCTCGCGTTGAAATAGATCAGAGAAAGAAGAAGAAGCCTCTTCTAATATAACGCGAGCCGCTATTCCTTTCATTGCTTTGTTGCGGTGTACACGTAGTTCTTCCAGTAAGTGTTCCGTTAAACGATCGAGCGTATCTTCTGCCGCCAACGGAATAAATATATCTTTAAATACGATGGGGGAAACAGCTTGAAAAGCCACTTCTATCTGATCATCGTCTAATTCCACTAATAAATACCCCTTTTGATTTGTTTCGTTTGCATGTCTTCCTTGAATATTTCCCGGGTAATGAATGCGTTCATGAAGCGATGTGCGTTGGTGGATATGACCAAGCGCCCAATAATCCATTTCTTTATGTAATAATTCATTTTTTGAAAAAGGTGCGTAGGGCACATGTTCTTCACTCATTCGATCCTGGCCGTGTAAAATTGCAATATGATAAAGAGCGCCTTCTTTTTTTTCATACAACGCCGCCAAGTTTTCTTTTACATGGCGCGTTTTATAACTACATCCATACAAATGACATACGGGGAGATTGTTTTTGTAAAATACTTTCACTTCGGGAGTGGTCGCAAACACATGCACATGCTGTGGCCATGTGTCAAAAGCGTATTTTTGATGAAGCGGATCATGATTGCCAAAAACCATGTATACTTGAATACCAACGTCTTGTAACTGTTGGAACGTTCTTTTAAGAAATATTTGACTACGAATACTTCGATTTTCTTGATCAAATATATCCCCTGCTAAAATAATAAAATCGACTTGGAATTGAATGGCATCTTGTATCATCCGCTCCACTGCATATTCAATACTTCTTTCAAATTCTTCTTTTATGAAAGACTTTGCGCCATCGGTATGAGGAAATGTACTACCTAAATGAAGATCTGCGGCATGAATGAAGCGAATTTTTTCCATCTTTTTCATCCTTTACTTCCATCTCTTAAGTATCAGTATACACAAAATGAGAAACATATGCTCCCTTTCTCTTGCGCAAAAGAAAACCTCCATCTTTGGATAAAGGATAGAGGTTTTCATCATGTCGTTATATAAAAGGAAGTGCAGCGATGGCTGTTAATGCTGCAAGCGGAAGAGCAATGCGGCGAAATCCTGGACGCGGACGTGGATAATACCCTCCGTAATATCCACCGCCATACCAAGGACTACCTCCATACCATGGTCCCCCGTAACCAGGATTACCCCACCAACCACCGGGACGACCGCCGTATCCGTAAGGTCTTCTCATATTTCCCATCGAATGGTAATAGTGTCCCATCATATCCTCTCCGTAATCCGGGACTATCATATATACATGTTCTTCATCTACATCTTCAATGTACCCTGTAATTTCTTCTTGATTGACCGTTTGTAAAGATACGTATTGGCCAATATGGTCTTTACATACATCATACATATGCATATTTGCACCAACCTCCCTTTCTCATTCTCTGATATCGTATTCATTGGGCGGGCGATTGTGCACTATTTCCATAAAAATCCTTTTCAATCAAATAAACAGCAAACATTTACTTAACGCATAAAGAAGTTCGACCCGTCAATATGGAGAGGATGCCACTTGCAACCATGTCATTCTTCACGTAAAATATGAATAAAACTGATTGAGTATTCAGTCGCTTTAGGAGGTAGGCATATGCAATATTTTTTGACGGCCTTTGATAAAGACGGAACTTTGTTATTAAATGAAACTTTTGAATTCGATCGTGACGAAGAAGCAAAACAACACGGAAGAAAAAGGCTACAAGAAGAACAGGTTGAAAATAAAACATTCCGTCTCGTACGAAACGGAAAAATCATTATGTTTAAAAGGTAATAACTATCGTGAACATAAACTAAGTTTTGCTGAAAGGAAAGGGGATAAATTCCACCTTTCCTTTTTAAATTTGAACTTTCATTTGTTTTCGGAATACTTCTTTAATCATATAGGCCATGCCGTTTTGATCATTAGAACGGGTAACCCAATTGGCCGTTTCTTTGAGCGAATCAGGAGATTGCCCCATCGCGACTCCAATCCCCGCCATGCGAACCGCTTCAATATCGGATAATCCAGACCCAATATAAATCATTTCTTCCGGAAATATTCCTAGCTCATGCAGCAAGTACGATAAAGTTTTCATTTTCGTAGCTTCTTTATGCTTGATGATGAGTTGCGTCCCCCACTCTTCCACTAAAATATCCGGAATACTTTCTTTGATTTGTGCGCTGCAACGCTGTGCATCCTTTTCATTTTCAAATTCTCCAAATAACCGCAAACCGTTTAATTGCTTTTCATACACTTTCGTTGAAATGAAATCCGTATAGGTTTTCGGCTGAAACAATCCTTCTCCTAAACTAAATTGTATTTTTCCTAACCCTTTTCTCGTTTGCGGATGTTTGTTTTCTAATTCCATCTCTTGATTCTCTAACTGAATACGACAAGGGTACCTTTCCATCAGTTGCGTGACATCGTACACAACATCTGTATTCATTTGCAATTCCAAAATCGGAAGCCCTGAAATTCCTGAAAGAAGCGCACCACCGTGACTAATCATTTCGTGTTCCATTTTCAATTGTTTTGCAATTTTTTTCGCTGAAGGAAAACTTCGATTCGTCACAAGGACGACATGTACTCCTTTTTTGCGAGTAAATTCAATGGCTTCTTTCGTTTCTTTCGACATCCGTTCATTACTTTTTAATAACACCCCGTCAACACTAAGCGCAAGTAACTTATAGCTCATGATGACCCTCCTCCTCACAAGTTGCATTTCTACTGTAACTTATGTTGTCCATCCGTCATTTAGAACGTGAGAAAAAGGGAACAGCATTGACACTTAAAATAAATGTGGCTGTTCAAATCGTCCCATTGCCGACAATTTAAACAACCACGTTTTCTGCGAGAATCTTGAAGACTTCATTTTATTCTTGATCAGGAACACCGTATAGTTCTTCTAACGGTTCTGTAATAATTTTACTAACATCTCCTATCAACGTGCTGACGCGTTGTTCTTCCGCCATAAGTTTAGAAATCATTTCATGTTGCTGCACTAATTCCATTTGTTTCTGCGCTTCAGTAATTTCTTGTTCCGTTGGTACTTGTCCTTGTTGTTCTTTTTGCAGTAAATTTAACTGAAGCTGACGAAAGTTATCTAACATTCTTTTGGCAATTTCGTCTTGTTCTACTGCTTCATGCAATTGTTTTAATTGCTGAAACTCTTCGCTTTCTCTGATAGTGCGAGAAAGCTCATGGGCTTTATCATATACATTGGACATATGCAGTCCTCCTTTTTATGCTGTACTTGAAGGATAACATGAAATGGAAGATGGTGACATTGATTTTTAGAGAAATATTAAAAAAGTAATGCGAAAAGACCTTGTATGAAACCAACTACTCCTCCGATCATCGCTCCTAAGTACGTAATCATTTTTAATTCTCGCTTTGCGATACTAAGCACCATTGCTTCTAGTCGCGACACAGAAAAATGATCCACTTCTTCGCGCACTACTTCTTCTAATTGGAATTGTTGTAGTAAAAAAACGAGTCGATGAGACAATAAACGAAGCAAATGATGAGTGACATGAGGTAACCATTTTTCTATAATGATCGACTCATAAGGAGCAGTCCATTCATGCAAAGGCTTGTCAATCACTTGATAAATAGGAATTTCCTGCACAATTTTCTTCGTGAGAAATTCTGCCAGTTTCTCTGCATTGAGTGATTGTGCAATCACTTCAAACGGCTTTTCCTCTAACTGTTTCCATTCCTTCAACAAAAATTGTCTCATCATTTTTTCAGAAGATGGATCTTCAAAAAAGCGGATGATTTCTGGTTGCATTTTATCCACGATTCGTTCGCTTCCAAATATTGTACCAACAAAGTTCACCATCGAGCCTTTTCCTTCTAAAAATTTATTCAAAAGCATTTCTAGCTGTGCCCGGCCTTCTTGTGTACGGAAATAAGCTGCTCCTTTTTCAGTAAGCGCACGGGAAATTTTTGGAATGATCGATTGCAACTCACTTAATACGTAAGAAGGGATTACTTCTTTGATTTTTTTCTCCTTTTTCTCTTGCAGAAGAAGATGTAATTTATCTGTTATCATTGTTTCCGTTTTACTGCTGAATGTTTCTTTTGTCCACGTCTCGTTGAATAAGAAATTCATTACTTCGGATAAAGAGCGTTCACTTTGTAAGAAGCGTTGACACTCTTCTATTAACCATGTCTCAATTTTCTCATGAAATTGGCTTTCTTCAATTTTTCTTTTCATACTGTCAGGGGTTAACAAGTACTGTACAACTAAATGACCAAGCTGTGTGGCCATTTCTCTTCTCCGCCTAGGAATTAATCCAGGAGTAAAAGGGAGACGAACAGAACCGATATATTTAGGTGTATACGGGCGAAATAACATGCGAATGGCTAAAAAATTCGTCGCACCACCGATCATTGCCCCAATGATGATCATCATCATTACTACGATTACGTTATTCATTATGCATGATCTCCTTTTACGCATATAGAACTGTTTTAACTTTATCAAGATGGAAAGGATTCGGCAACAATCGACAACTATGATAAAATGCAACACAAATGAAATGGTGAGAAATGAGGAGACAAGATGATATCACATTTCCAATGGCAAGAGAAGAAAAATAATCTATTGCAAAAAGAATGGGCATTTTCTTTTTATTATCAAGGAAAATATTTGACAGGAACGTATCTTCAAACTGGTAAAATTACTTGGGATAATGAACCTTCTTCCCTTGATAAAGAAAAATTAGAAGCTTCTATCCACGATTTAATGTTATACCATGTCTTTGAAGACCACACTCCGCCTTCTTCTTAACATTTTCCTACAAGAATGAGGATGATGTAATCGGGCATTCTATTGTAGGAAGGGAGGTGTGCGCATGGACAAAAAGCAAAAAGGACAATTAAAAGATAAAAATTATGCGATGGATGTCGATCGTATGATTAATGAAGGGATGGCAGGGGGGACCGTTCACGTGAAATACGGTCAAGAACAAATTGAAGCAGCAAGGGAGTTAGATGAAGAAAAACCGCCTAATGAAAACTAATAAGAAAGAAAGGGGCAACAAAATCATCCCCCTTTCTTATCTAATAAAAGAGGCTGCCTCCGTGACGTAACGACGTCACTTAGAAGGCAGCCTGCTAGCCATGATTTATTTTATTTATTGCTGTGGGTTTTGCCCGTTCATTTGCTGTTGAGCCATAGAGACAAGACGTTTAGTAATCTCTCCCCCAACAGAACCGTTAGCGCGAGATGTTGTATCTGCACCAAGGTTTACCCCAAATTCACTTGCAATTTCATATTTCATTTGCTCTAATGCTTGTTCTACACCAGGTACAAGCAATTGATTGGAGTTGTTTCTGTTTGCCATGTTTCTCACCTCCCTTCTTCTGTACCCATAGTTTGTATCGAAACAAAAACTGTATGCTTGAAATAAGATAGTAATTTTAGGTAAAGAGAAGGAAGGTGATGGATAGCAGTTAATTTGTTTTTTTAAATGTTTTGCCCAATTGGCGAATATGTTCTACTGCTTCCGGGTTCTCAAGAGAGGATAAGTCTCCGGCATTTTTGTTTAAAAAGGCTGCTTTTATCGCCCGACGCATGACTTTTGCGTTTCTCGTCTTCGGTAAATCGTCAACTGGAAATATGGCCGATGGACGTAATGCTTTCCCGAGTTTTTCCCCACAAAGGGCAATCAGTTCTTTTTCCAGTTCGTCTGTAAACGTGTATTCGTCTTGCAAGACGACAAAACAAATGGCTTCTTCTCCTTTGACATCGTGAGGAATACCGATCGTTCCCGCTTCTCGAACTGCTTCGTGTTCCACTAAGGCAGACTCCATTTCCGCCGGTCCAAGGCGTTTTCCGGCGATATTTAAAATGTCGTCAGAACGACCCGTGATGGTCCAGTAACCTTCTTCATCTTGAATCGCCCAATCACCATGCACCCATACATCTGGAAAGCGACTCCAATACGTGTTTTCATATCGCTCTTTTTCTTTCCAAAAGCCATTTGTCATCCCAACCCACGGCTTGGTCAGGACCAGTTCACCGACTTCTCCGGTGACCGGTTTCCCTTCTTCGTTATAAACTGCGGCAGCCATGCCAGGTATCGCGGTGTTAAACGTAATCGGTGTAATTGGTTTTACAAGCACATTTCCGAGAATGCCACCGGAAATTTCTGTTCCGCCGGAATAGTTAATGATTGGAATCCGGCTTTTTCCTACCGTTTCAAATAACCATTTCCACGGTTCTGGATTCCACGGTTCTCCAGTAGACGCCATCGCTTTTAATCGAGAAAGCGAATGACGCGTCACATGTTCTTCTCCATGTTTCATTAAAGAACGAATGAGCGTCGGAGAAATCCCTACATGGGTCACTTCATGGTCGGATGTTACTTGCCACAGGCGGTCTGGGGCAGGATAATCAGGAGAGCCTTCATACATGAGTAGCGACGCGCCATTCAGTAAGGAGCCGTACACTAAAAACGGTCCCATCATCCAACCCATATCCGTAAACCAAAAGAGGGTGTCTCCCGGGCGAACATCCATACACATTCCGGCATCAAATGCGGATTTTATTGGAAATCCAGCGTGGGTATGCACCGTTCCTTTTGGTGTTCCGGTCGTTCCCGATGTATAAATAAGCATCATTGGGGCATCGCTTGGAAGAGACGCTACATCCGGAGTCGGTGAAGCACCACCAGTCTTCATCATCTCAGACCAAGCGACATCTTTTTTATCATCCCAAGAGACATCGCTTCCTAACCGTTCGATGACAATCATTTTTTCTAACGTTGGTGTTCGTCTTGCTGCTTCATCGGCTTCTTTTTTCATCGGAACCGCTTTCCCTCGTCGAAGAAAGCCATCGGCAGTGATTAACATTTTCGATTCCGATGCGTTCATTCGAGTCGCTACTGCTTCTGCGCCATATCCTGAGAAAGTCGGTGAAAAGATGGCCCCGAGTTGGGAAATGGCCATCATCGCAATCACCGTCTCTGGTATCATCGGCATGTAAAGGGTGACAACATCTCCCTTTTGAAGTCCTAACTGGCGCAAACCACTCGCGGCTTGTGCAATCGCTTTTTTTAGCTCTTGATAAGTATACGCGCGAACTTCTCCGTCTTCTCCTTCCCATTTTAAAGCAGGCGCATCTTTTGTATTTTCCTTTTCTGCCCATTTATGCACGGCATTGTGGACAACATTCAACTTTCCTCCCACATACCATTTCGGCCATGGAATCCCTTGGGAGAGGTTGACTGTTTCTGTATAAGGATGAAACCATTCGATTCCTAATGCTTTTTCTGCTTCTTTCCAAAACCAAGCGATATCGTCTGTGGAAGCATTTAAAAACGCATCATAATCGTCAAACCCTAACTTTTTCATCCATTGATATAAACGAGTTTCTTTGATATAAGATGAAGTCGGAATCCATTTTGGTTCTCCAGACATCTTCTCTTCTCCTCTCTTTATACGGGATAAACGCCATGCTTTCTTTCGGTAAAGGTCTTTTCTTTTCGGGAATAAGCGCGGAAACGATTCGTTAACTCCTTGCGAAGATTTTTTGCTTCGACGATGTCGTCAATCACCAGTTCGGAAGCCAAACGATAAATATCAATATTTTCTTTATATTCTTCGCGTTTTTGTTCGACAAATGCGGTTCGCTCAGACGCTGGCAATTCCGCAATTTTATTTGCATAGACAGCATTCACCGCCGCTTCCGGTCCCATCACTGCAATTTGTGCGGACGGAAGCGCAAGACATGCATCCGGCTCAAAAGCGGGTCCAGCCATCGCATAAAGCCCTGCCCCGTATGCTTTTCTTACGATCACGGAGATTTTTGGCACTGTCACTTCCGACATTGCCGCAATCATTTTTGCGCCGTGACGAATAATTCCTGCTCTTTCCACTTTCGTTCCAACCATAAAACCAGGAACATCCGCCAAAAATAAAAGAGGAATATGGAAAGCATCACACAAAGTGATAAACTTCGCCGCTTTGTCTGCCGAGTCATGGAATAACACGCCACCTTTTGCTTTCGGCTGGTTCGCCACAATCCCAATCACTTGACCGTCAAGGCGTGCAAGCCCGGTAATCAATTCTGGCGCAAATTCTTTTTTAATTTCCAAAAACGTGTCTTTATCGATGAGGTGATCAATGAACTCGTACATATCAAAGGGGGCATTTTGATTTTTTGGAATGATATTCTCCAACTGATCGATAGGTAGCGCTGGTTCCACACTCGTTTCTTTCTTTGGGTACTCTTTGTAACTAGCAGGAAAATAAGACAAATATTTTCGCGCCAATGCAATCGCTTCTTCTTCCGATGCGCAAAGCATATCACCACAACCTGACACGGAACAGTGCATCTTTGCGCCACCCATTTCTTCCAATGTCACTTTTTCACCGATGACCATTTCCGCCATTCGAGGGGAACCTAAATACATCGAAGCATTTCCGTCTACCATAAATACGACGTCACAAAAAGCAGGAATATACGCCCCTCCTGCAGCAGATGGACCAAACAAAAGACAAATTTGTGGAACTCGTCCGGACAATTTCACTTGATTATAAAAAATTCGTCCCGCGCCTCTTCTACCCGGAAACATTTCCACTTGGTCGGTAATGCGTGCGCCGGCAGAATCGACAAGATATATCATCGGAACGTTTAAACTTGTTGCGGTCTCTTGAATCCGAATAATTTTTTCCACCGTTCGCGCTCCCCATGAACCTGCTTTTACGGTAGAGTCATTTGCCATAAAACAAACGAGTTGTCCATTGACATATCCGGTTCCCGTGACGACTCCATCCGCCGCCAAATCTTCTTTTTGATTGTTGGCAAATTTTCCGTCTTCCGAGACAATTCCGTCGTCCAAAAGCAGTTTCAGTCGATCGCGCACGAACAGTTTTCCTTTTTCTTTATTTTTTTCGTGATATTTTTCCGCTCCCCCTCGTTCGATGCGAGCAGATAGTTCTTCATAAAACGTAGAAGTGCGGTTCATTTCTCTCTCCTCCTTCATTTGCCATTGACATCTTCTTTCTGTCTCTCTTTCTCACTTTGGCGTGTATAAACGTCTAATGCTTTACTCGATAACTTCTTGTTTAATGTTTTTTCCATCCACTGAGCCGCGTAAACGACTTTCTCTATCGATACATTTGTTTGTATCCCCATTTGATCAAGCATATATAACACATCTTCCGTCGCCACATTACCGGATGCACCGGCTGCATAAGGGCAACCTCCAAGTCCTCCACAAGCACTGTCAAAAGTTGTAATCCCAAGTTCAAGAGCCGTGACAATATTAGCTAGCGCCATCCCGCGGGTGTCATGAAAATGCATTGCTAACTTTTCTTTTGGGAGGCGTTCGACGAGGCGAGTCACTGTCTCTCTTACTTGAAGGGGAGAAGCAATGCCAATTGTGTCGCCGATGGAAATTTCATCGGCCCCGTAGTCAAGTAACGTGTCACTAATTTCCACTACTTTTTCCGGATTCGTCCGTCCTTCGTGGGGACAGAAAAAGGCAGTGGATACGTAGGCACGGACCGTTTTTCCCGCGCGCTTTGCTTCCATGATCGTCTCTTTCATCACCGGAAACGTTGCTGCGATGGATTTATTAATATTTTTTTGATTATGGCTTTCGGTGGCGGACATAAACACGTTGACACCATCTAATACATCAAAAGTAAGCGCTCGTTCTAAGCCTTTCACGTTCGGAACGAGAGCGGAATAATGGACGCCCTCTTTTTTCTTGATTCCTTGGACGACAGCTTCTGCGTCTTTTAACGCAGGAATCCATTTTGGATGAACAAAAGACGTCAGTTCGATGTCCTGTAATCCACTGTCACTTAACTGATGAATCCATGCAATTTTTGTTTCGGTCGGTACAAATGTTTGTTCATTTTGAAGACCATCTCTAGGGCCTACTTCTTTGATCACGACATCCTTTGGATACAACGGTGAAAACTCCTTTCTACTCTAATTCGACGAGATCGTCTCCTTCGTTCACAAACTCTCCTTCTGCTTTCATGACGTTTTTCACCGTTCCAGCTGTTTCTGCTTCTATCGGAATCTCCATTTTCATCGATTCTAAAATCGCCACTTCTTGACCTGCTTCTACCGTATCTCCTGGTTGTACTAGTAATTTCCATAAGTTTCCTGCCATCGAAGATTTAATCATTGTCATTGTGTCTTCCTCCTCATTTACTTCTCTGTTTTTTCTTTTTGTAAGTATTCTGAGACAAAAGAGATGGTTGCTTTTCCTTGTTGGAATTGGTCATGAGATAATACGTCTAAAAGCATCGGAATGTTCGTTTTAATGCCCTCCACACGATATTCTCGGAGTGCTGTTTTCATTGCTGCGATTGTTTCCTTTCGTGTTGCTTTGGAAACAATGAATTTTGCGATCATCGGATCATAATAAGGGGTCACCGTACTGCCGGATGTTACGCCGCACTCATGGCGAAGTCCTTTTCCTTCCGGTACCGATAAAGCCGAGATCGTCCCTGGGGAAGGAAAAAACGTGTTCGGGTCTTCTGCATAAATTCGTGCTTCCAGCGCGTGTCCAGACATGGCAATATCATCTTGGGAAAACGGTATTCTTTCACCAGAAGCAATCCGCAATTGCCATTCAACGATATCCACACCTGTCACTTCTTCCGTCACAGGATGCTCTACTTGGAGACGCGTATTCATTTCAAGGAAATAAAAATTCTCATCGGGATCGACTAAAAATTCCATCGTTCCGGCGTTTGTATACCCCATATGTTTTGCTGCTTGTACCGCAGCTTTTCCCATTTTGTGACGAGTCGCTTCAGACATGAAAGGCGATGGACTTTCTTCAATCACCTTTTGATTACGCCGTTGTACGGAACAATCTCGTTCACCGAGATGAACAACATTCCCGTATTCGTCCGCAAGAATCTGAATTTCAATGTGACGAGCGTTTTCAATGAGTTTCTCCAGATAAAGAGTCCCATTTCCGAAAAATGATTCCGCTCTTTTTTTATTCCCTTCAAAGACTTTTCTTAATTCCGCTTCATTGGCAGCCCTCTCCATTCCAATCCCACCACCACCGGCAGCGGCTTTTAACATGACGGGATAGCCGATGGTTTCCGCTTGGCGAACAAGGGTCTCCACATCTTCTGTTCCGTTTTCCGTTCCCGGGATGACTGGAAGACCTGCTTCTTTCATCGTTTGTCGGGCCGCGACTTTATCTCCCATTGTCTCAATCACTTCCGGAGAAGGACCGATAAAGATGATTCCTTCCTTTTGACACTCTTTTGCAAATTTCGCGTTTTCGGACAATAAACCGTATCCTGGATGGATCGCGTCTACCTTTGCATCTTTGGCGACTTGAATGATTTTCTCTATCCGTAAGTAGCTTTGTTGCACAGGAGGGGGACCAATCAAATACGCTTCGTCCGCCATTTGAACGTGCATCGCATCTTTATCTGCTTCCGAATAGACGGCAACGGTTTTCATATTTAATTTTTGACATGCGCGCACCACACGACAAGCTATTTCCCCACGATTGGCAATCAATACCTTTTTCAGCATTTCATCACCTCGTCCATATTAAAATAATTCGGTGACAATTCTTGAAGTCCTCTGTCTTTTTAACAACCTAATTGTCTAGCAATGACCAACCGTTGAATTTCTGAAGTTCCTTCGCCAATTTCCATCAATTTCGTATCCCGTAACATTCTTTCTACTTCGTACTCTTTCATATAACCGTATCCTCCATGAATTTGAAGCGCTTGATTACATACCCGGGTTGCCATTTCTGAAGCGTATAACTTGGCAAAGGCTGATTCTTTCGTAAAAGGTTTGTCGTTATCTTTTAACCAAGCAGCTTTTAACACCATGTTTCGTGCCAATTCAATTTCCATTGCCATATCGGCTAATTTAAATTGAATCGCTTGAAAAGAAGATATTGGTTGGCCAAATTGTTTCCGTTCTTTCGCGTATGCGAGGGCTTTATTAAAAGCAGCTTGGGCAATCCCTACCGCTAACGCTGCAATCGAAATTCTCCCTCCATCTAACGTATATAAAAATTGGGAAAAACCCTTTTTAGGATCGCCGAGTATATTTTCTTTTGGCACGCGAACATCTTCTAAAATTAACTCGGACGTATTAGACGCACGCACTCCCATTTTGTCGTAAGGGCTCGTAATTTTAAATCCCGGTGTGTCTGTCGGTACGATAAAGGCTGAAATGATATTTTTTCCTTTCTCTGTTTTTCCGGTAACGGCAGTAACTATCACCGTTCTTGCATACTGAGCATTTGTAATCCAACATTTCTCCCCGTTAATGACATACTCATCTCCATCTAAATAGGCTTTCGTCTGCGTCCCACCTGCGTCAGAACCAGCATTTGGTTCAGTTAACCCAAAGGAGCCGAGAGCCTTTCCGGATGCTAATGGAACAAGATGTTCTTCTTTCTGTTCTTCCGTGCCAAAGTAATAGATTGGACTTGCTCCTAAAGAAACAGCAGCAGCGTAACTGAGCCCCGTACCTCCACAAGCTTTCCCAATTTCCTCAACCGCCAAAGCGTATGAAATTGTGTCTCCCCCGGAACCACCATATTTTTCAGGAAAGGGAATTCCCAATAACCCTAATTCTCCCATTTGCTTGAATGTTTCTTCCGGAAATATTGCTTTTTCATCCCACTCTCTTGCATGCGGTGCAATTTCCTGTTCTGCAAACTCTCTCACCATGTCTCTCGTCATTTTCTGTTCATTGGTTAATTCAAAGTCCATGTCTCTCCCCCTCAATATAAAAATAATTACTCATTTTGAATTTTGAAAAATTAGTATTTTAATTACAAAAGAAGTTAGGAATCATTACAAATGGTTCAACAATATACTAGCAGTATATCTAGGAGCAACACTAAAAATGACAACTGAGCAAGCGCTCAGAAAATGATAAAAATAAAAAGGTTTTTGAAAACGTTTTCAAAACGAACCTAGTTTAAAGTATAAAGAATATTTAAAAAAACGTCAACTATATTTTTCCATACTTAATAGTCAAATTTTATCTATATTTTTGCATGTTTTATTATCAATGTTCATAAAACAATTAAAAAACTAAGATATATTCAAAAAATTATTTTCGTATGAAGGTTCCTAATGAAAATCAATGCGATTGGAGGAGAAATCGTGCTATACTATAGGATATATTCTTTAGTAAGAGTTCGAACCTTAAAGGAGGTTCTATCGTTTTGACTTTTTTTGCAACGATTTTAGGAGTTCTCATTCTTATTTTGCTCATTACTTGGATTCTAGGGTATAACGGTCTGATCACGTATTTAAATTGGGTAGAAGAAGCTTGGGAACAAGTGGAAACTCATTTAAACAAATTGATGCATGACATTCCGACATTCGTCGAAGTCATCCAGCCACACGCCAAGCATGAACAACAGACGCTCGAAAAACTAATTGAATTACGCGGTCATATTCATTCCCCTCATTTGAATCGAATCGAAAAGATGGCTTATCAACAAGAAATATCTCAAATATTAACATCGCTATTTACCTTACAACAAGAACTCCCCCAACTAGAAGAAGATGAACGTTTCCAAAAAGTGCATGAAAACATGGTAAAAACGGAAACTAAGTTAAACAAGGCAATTTCTATTTATAATAATACAGTTACGAAATATAATACAAAAATCCAAAAACCTCCTTCCAATTTAGTCGCAAGTATCCATAACTTTCATCCCCGTGATACCATTGAAATTTAAGGCGAAATGATTTCATTTCGTCTTTTTTGCCTTCATCCCTTCTTGTCACTCAATGTGATAAAATAAATGTAAAGATGCAGATTTCAATAAAGGAGTTTAATGAATGGATCATTTTGAACGAAACTTAGAAAAATATGCAAGCTTAGCTATTCAAAAAGGTATTAATCTTCAACCAGGTCAATTTCTTTTCATTCAAGCACCTATTACAGCGCGAGCGTTCGTTCATATTCTCGTGAAACAGGCGTATCAAACAGGGGCAAAAAATGTCCACGTCGAATGGTCTGATGAGGAATTAACGAGAATCAAATTTGACGAAGCACCAGAAGAAGCTTTTTCTTTCTTTCCGAAATGGTTAGCGGAAGGGAGAGAACAATTAGCGGAGGAAGGTGCCGCATTTATAACGATTAAATCGACCGATCCTGATTTGTTACAAGGCGTCGCTCCGGAAAAAATTGCCTCTGCCAATAAAGCAGCCGGAGAAGCGTTAGGCAATTTTCGAACTTATATTCAATCAGACCGTGTCAGTTGGCTCGTTATTTCCACCCCGTCCCCGGGTTGGGCCAGAAAAGTGTTCCCTCAAGAAACGTCTGAAGAAGCGGAACGAAAATTATGGGAAGCAATCTTTCAAGCAGTACGTGTGGACACAAACGATCCAATTGAAGCATGGAACACCCATAATAAGAAACTTCATGAAAAAGCAAACTACTTGAATCAAAAAAAATATAAAACCCTTCATTATAAAGCCCCTGGGACAGATTTAACCATTGATCTTCCTGAAGGACATATTTGGGCAGGTGGGGGAAGTCCAAACGAAGATGGCGTTGATTTTATTGCCAATATGCCAACGGAAGAAGTGTTTACAGTTCCTCATAAGTACGGGGTAAATGGTTACGTCTCCAACACGAAACCGTTAAATTATAGCGGTAGCATCATTGATCATTTCACCCTCCACTTTGAACAGGGACGAATTACGAAGTTTGATGCAAAACAAGGAAAAGAAGTGTTGGAACGTTTAATCAACACCGATGACGGCGCTCATTATTTAGGGGAAGTGGCGCTCGTTCCCCACAGTTCTCCTATTTCACAATCAAACCTTTTGTTTTACAACACGTTATTTGATGAAAATGCCTCGAGCCACTTGGCAATTGGGAGTGCTTATGCTTTTTGTATTGAAAATGGAACGGATATGTCCACCGAAGAAGCAGATAAACATGGACTAAATGATAGTATTGTCCATGTCGATTTTATGATTGGAAGCAATGAAATGGATATTGACGGCACCCTTCCAGACGGAACAGTAGAAGCAATTATGCGTCAGGGCGAATGGGTGATTTAATCCCTTTAGCTTGGAGCTGTCCAAAAAGTCATGATTGGTGACTTTTTGGACATTTTTTGTTACCGCTTCATTAAAAATTGCTTCTGGAAACGCCTCTTGGCCGAATAGGCATGTTTCCAACACCAAATGGTTGATGGAAGTAAGTCATGGATAGTCATGCCATCGGTTTCATATAAAAAGAGCTAATGGAAGCAAGCCATGAATGGTTCATAACACTATTTCATTCAAAAACGTCTGATGAAAGCAAGTCATGGATCGCTCATGCCACCGTTTCATTCAAAAATAGTTTGTGGAAACAAGCTATGAATGGATCATGGCACCGTTTCTATCCAAACACCCTTGTGAAAGCAATCCATACACGATGTATGGCACCGTTTCAGCGCTAAATAATTGTTGAAAGGAACGCTCGATTTATTTTTCAGGACTTATTAGACAGCCTCAAGCTTAATTTACGATAACGTCTTGCGCCCAACTTTTCTGCCATTGTAGCTAAACAACGTATGTTTTTCATTTAATACTGTCTCCAGGTGAACCGTCCGTCCCCACAATTGATAAATATACGGCAACGTTTTTTCTAAATATTTTATATCTAACTCTTCCCCTTCATAATGATGAGTGATATATAATTCACCAGCTTTGGCGTAATCTCCATCAGTGACAGTGAGGTATGGAAATCCTCCATTTACGCGGGAGCGAATCAATTGATCCCTTACTTCTTTCCAATACGTATCTACTACGCGATATTCATTCCCCTGTTTTTGAAAAAGATACATATCTTCTTCTTCCACCACTTCCTTGGTCAAATAATTGCGAAGAAAAGAAATGTCTGATTCTAATTCCCTTACTTCAAATATTTTTTTCCGACCGCTGCCGGGTTTCACTCCCAGTTTCTTTAACTTCTCATCGGGATTATTGTAATTTTCTTCTATTTTTTCAAATATTTTTAGACCTAAATGATATGGGTTAATGGAAGTTCGGGACGGTTGCACTACACTTGCATTTAGTTTAGCAAACTCAATGCTTTCATCGGTACTTAAATCAAGTTCTCTTAAAATTCGTGCATGCCAATAAGACGCCCACCCTTCATTCATAATTTTCGTTTCTAACTGAGGCCAAAAATATAACATTTCCTCTCGAATAATCGTGAGTATGTCTCGTTGCCAGTCTTCTAAATAGTTACTATGCTGCTCAATAAACAATAACAAATCTTTTTCCTGAGTAGCCGGGAATGATTTTTTTAATGGTGCTGATTCTTTCTTTTCACTCTTGTCTAATGCCCACAAATCCTCATAAGGAGTGGCAGGTTTACTGATTTCCAATTTTTCCTCATCCTCGTCTTTCTTTCGGTCGACGCGAATGAGACTCGGATCAATATGTTCTTGGATTGATAATACCGCATCTAAAAATGACTCCACTTCTTTTTTCCCGTATTCTTGTTCATAATAAGAAATGCGTTCCGCAGCTGCTGCCATACTTTCTACCATATCTTTTCTCGTATTCACAAAACGAACGTTATTTTTAAAGAAATCACAATGAGCAAGAACATGGGCGACAATTAATTTATTTTGTATGAGTGAGTTACTATCAAGCAAAAACGCATAACACGGATCTGAATTAATAACCAATTCATAAATTTTACTCAACCCTAAATCATAATGCAGTTTCATTTTATGAAAGCTTTTCCCAAAAGACCAATGAGAGAAACGAGTCGGCATGCCGTAAGCACCAAATGTGTAAATAATGTCCGCTGGGCATATTTCATACCTCATCGGATAAAAATCGAGCCCAAATCCTTTTGCGATTTCAGTAATTTCATCAATCGCTTCATATAATTCTCTCTCCTCTTGTTTATTCATCTTTAATCCTCCCCCGTCTTAACCTATCTTATATATATGAACGGGAGAAGGAAGAATGAATAAGATGATCAAACAAAACGTTTGATTTTTTTATATGATTTCACTTCGCGAATATCTCCTTTTTCTTTTTTATCAAAACCCAAGTATGCTGCCTTAACTGATTCATCGGAAAGCAATTTATCCACCGACCCTTGCATGACGATTCGGCCATTTTCCAATACATAGGCATAATCGGCAATAGAAAGGGCGATGTTAGCGTTTTGCTCTACTACTAAAATAGAGGTTCCTTCTTCTGTATTAATTTGTTTAATATTTTCAAATATTTCCTTTACTAATAATGGTGCAATTCCTAACGATGGTTCATCCAATAATAAAATTTTAGGTCGAGCCATAATCCCCCGGCCGATTGCCAACATTTGCTGCTCCCCACCAGACAATAAACCGGATAATTTTTTCCTAAGCATCTTTAACTTTGGAAAATAATGATACACCCTCTCAATATCATCCGGGATATTTTTTCTATCTTTCCGAGTATAAGCACCGGTTAATAAGTTTTCCTCTACTGTTAAATGAGTAAATACCCTTCTTCCTTCAATACATTGAAATATTCCCTTTTCCACAATTTTATCAGGATCCATCCCATGAATCTGCTCTTTCTCAAACTCTATCGTGCCTTCTGTAATTGCTCCTCCTTCTTGTTTTAACAATCCGGAAATTGCTTTTAAAGTGGTTGATTTTCCAGCTCCATTACTACCTAAGAGTGCGACAATTTTTCCGTCTGGTACTTCTAAAGATACGCCTCTAATTGCTAGAATACTTTTGTTGTAAACAACTTCTACATTATTTATACGTAGCACGCGGTTACCCTCCTCGTCTGTTTCATAAAATGAATCTCTCCTCAGACATGTTAGATTGAATAGAGGAGAGATTTTCAGTTTATTTAGAGTTGAATGTCTAAATTATTGGTAATCACTAATGCCAAAATAATCTTGAATGATTTCCCATTGTCCATCTCGCAATTGACCTAAGCGGAGGCGATCGGTTCCCGCATGATTATCCGGAGAGAAAGAAACGTTCGCAGCAAGTCCTCCTAAGTCTAAATCATCAATTTGTTCAATTGCTTCTTTCATGACAACCCCATCTATTTCATCGGGACTATAATCTTCTAGTGCAATACGAATTGCTTCTCCAAAAATAGACATCGTTACCCAGCCTTGAACAAACTTTTGGTTGACATCGTCATCTTCAATGCTTCTTCCTTTTGATTCCAAATATTGTAGTATTGGTTCCATACCTGGTAAATCCTCATATGGGAAAGCATGCGTAATGGTAGCCATAAATCCATCGAGAGCTTCCACCCATTGCTGGTTATCGGCACCACTTGGTACGATTCCTTCACCACCAGCCCAGTTTAAGCCAATAAATTGTGTGTTCCATTCTAAGTTATGGGCATCCCGAACGACATTTCTTGTTTGTCCCCAAGTATATTGGGTAATAGCATAATCCGGCTGACCTTGGTTACGCTCATACGCTTGCAGTGTTGTCAGAGGGTCATTATCAGATAGTTCAATTAAAATATCATTAACTATTTCAATTTCACCATCCATTTGTTCTGCTGCATAATCTTTTATATCTTGCATAGGTGATTCACTAAACGGGTTTCCTTTTTCGTACACAAGTGCAAGAGTTACTGGAAAGTCTCCTTCGTGATTTTCTCTAATCCATTCTAAAACCGCACGTCCTTGATCAGAATAACTTGCAGCGACCAAATAGTTAAATCCACTTTCGGATCCTGTATCTTTTAAGTTTTCAGACAATGACCCAGAGAAATATGGGATTTGATCTGCAATGATTTGGCTACGTAAAGCTTCCGTATCCCCTGTTCCCCAACCAATAATAGCAGAAACGTCATGACGGTCTCGTAAAGATTGATATATTTGTTGCGCTCGGCTTATATCATACGCATAATCTTCACTAATTAGCTCAATGTTTACTCCATCTATTCCTCCTTGAGAATTTATATACTCGACGTATGATCTTGCTCCGTCAGCATATGGGGCACCAACGTCTCCTGTTGCACCAGTTTCATCAAAAATACCTCCGATTTTTACGACTCCGTTAGAGCCGCCACCGCCACCTCCATCATCACCTACCGTTGATTCACTACCTCCCCCTCCACACGCTGCTAATAACACAATCGACAAGATGACAGCGCCAGCTATTACTAGCAATTTTTTACTAGACATGTTCATAAAATCCCCCTTTTGTCTTTTTAATAGTTATTGTATCTTCTAATAGTTGAAGATACGATATGTCTATCTCCTCAGAGTAATTCTAAGGATCGTGACATCTGTTTTGAAAAATAGTTAATAGGAAAACGGCCATAATCTTAAGTAAGTCTTTATATTATTCCAAATATGGATGAGTCCTCCAGGCTCAAATATTAAAAACAAAATAATGACTAATCCGAAAACAAACTCTTGAAATGAATTAAGTAAAGAATAGGCGTTAGGCATATACACAGTTAAAAATTCTATCATATACCCTAAAGCTACCGGGAGTAAAGTGATGAATATAGCTCCTAAAATGGATCCAAACACACTACCTAGTCCACCTACTAAAATCATCGCTAAATATTGAATGGAAACATCAATACTATACAATTCAACAGTGACAATCATCGTATAGTGGGCGAGTAAAGCTCCACCAATACCAACAATGAATGAACTGAGAGCAAACGCAACAACTTTATATTTAAGCAAGTGAATACCCATGATTTGTGCTGCCACGTCGCGATGATGGACTGCTAAAAAAGCTCGCCCTGTTTTTGCTCTAAACAAATTTAATGTGTAAATCGTTACCAACAATAGAATGACGAGACATAAGTAGTAATAACTCGTTTGACTCGAGAAAGTAAAACTTCCAATGGAAGGACGCTGTAGTACCATTCCTTCTCCTCCACCAGTTAATCCCGAAAATCGTCCAATTGCCCATAACACGATAAATTGAGCTGCCAATGTAGCGATAGCTAAATATAATCCCTTTAATCGTAGGGAAGGTATTCCAAATATCCCTCCTACTATCGCTGTAACTAAACCAGCCAAAGGTAAACTAATCCAAAAGCTCCAACCGAGGATCGAGGTCAAGATCGCTGAAGTATATCCACCAATAGCTAAAAACGCTCCTACCCCTACTGATATTTGGCCAGTAAAACCCGTTAGTATATTGAGTCCAATGGCGCCAATACTTGCGATTGCACAAAGAGTAGCTAGTCCGATAACATAATTGGATGTGAACAAGGGAAGTAAAAACAATAATAAAACGATAATAAAAATTCTTAGCTTCACTCGTGGTATGCGAAATAAATGCATATCTTTACTGTAATTAGTTTTATAGTTACCACATTCCATTACAAATGGATTCCTCATTGACTACACCCTTTCAATTCCACCTTTTCCAAATAATCCATGTGGTTTTATCATCAAGATGAGTGTCACGATAATAAATGGAATAACTTCTTTCAGTCCGCCTCCTAAAATAGGTTCTAAATAACCAGCAGTAAGGTTTTGAATAATCCCAACAAGAAAACCAGCAACAATTGCTCCTAAAATACTGTCTAGTCCCCCTAAAATAACTACTGGAAGTACAGTTAACCCAATTGTTGCCATCGTAGCGTCTACACCGTTAATATTTCCTAATAAAACACCACCAACGGCAGCAACGAGAGAAGCAAAACCCCATGTGATAAGATATACGTTTTTAACACTAATACCAACCGACGAGGCAGCCATTTGATCATCAGCTACCGCACGCATTGCTAATCCGAGTTTAGAATATTTAAATAATAAGCCGAACAGTATTAACATAATGATTACAATAATGAAGGACCATAGATAAACAGGAGATATAATAATTTCGCCCATCCGAATTGGTGTTGATGGAAACACTGGTGGATAGGACTGTGTTTGATATCCCCAAATCATGTGTGCAAATCCTGCCAGTAGACTTGATAAACCAATTGTTGCCATAATGACTGAAATAGTAGGCGCGTTAATCAGCGGTCTTAACACTACTCTTTCCACAATCATTCCTAGAAGTACGTTAAATACTAAAGTCAGTAAGAAAGCAAATATAAAGGGAATTTGATAAACGGCGACTAATGTGAGACAGATATAAGAACCAATGAGCACAAATTCACCATTTGCTAAATTTAATGCACCACTTGCTCTATATATCAGCACAAATCCCAATGCGACTAAAGCATAAATACTTCCGACGACAACACCGGTTATAATCATTTGTAATAGAAATCCCATTATATCAACTCCCGCTGATTATATAGATCAATAATTCTTAAATTCATTTCTCTGTCACCGTTGGCACTAGTAGTTTTTTCCCTAATCTGCGCTTCTTCTATATACATACTTTCAAATATGAGTTTATATTTTTTCTCCAAATGACGACGGCGTATTTTTCTTGTGCGAGTTAATTCACCATCATCCGCGCTTAGTTCTTTCTGTAAAATAACAAATTTCTTAATTCTAAGACCTTCCGGTAATTCTTCCATTACTTTAGTCACTTCTTTTTCAATTAACTTAATTACTTCTTCTTTCAGTGGTAAATCTTCTGGTGTAGTATAAACAAGTTTGTTCTCTTTCGCCCATGTTCCTACACTGTCATAATTAATGTTAATGAGGGCTACTAAATAAGTTTTGTCTTGTCCGTAAATAATAGCTTCTTTTATAAAATTACTATTTTTCAGACTGTTTTCTACTTGAGAAGGTGGGACATGCTCACCACTAGCCAGTCTAATCATGCTTTTCTTATCTTCAATAATATGCAAATGGCCATTATCATCTATATTTCCAAAATCTCCTGTTGCAAGCCAGCCATTATCTATTCCCATATCTTGTCCGTTGTTTTTGTAATATCCAATGAATGTGCTGGGACTTTTGACGTATACTTCATTGTTTTGAGAAAGTTTTAGCTGTACATTCGGTACATTTAATCCAACGCTACCGAGAAGCTTATCATCATTTCGATGAACAGCTACAATCCCACCTGCTTCCGTTGTGCCATACGTTTGTTTGACATTTACACCTATTGAGTGAAAAAATATAATGGCTTCAAGACTTAACGGAGCACCAAATATATAAGCATTTTTAATTCTTGCTAAACCAAGATGATCACGAATAGCGCTAAAAATAATATAGTCTCCAATCCAATACATGAACTTTTCAAAAAAAGTGACGCTTCCTTTATTTAATTGCGCTGATGCATATTTTCTACCAAATTTTCTGAAAAATCGATATATTTTTCTTTTAAATTGACTTGAGCCGTTCATCCGTAAATAAAAACGAGAAATAATATTTTCATATGTTCTTGGAGGAGCAAGCAACAGATGTGGTCCTATTTCTCTAAAATCGGTTAAGACCGTGTTGGGTTGCTCAGGAAAATTAATCGTAATACCTCTGTATAAGGAAGCAACAACTGCTATTAATTGTTCCCCAATCCAGGCCAACGGTAGAAATGAAAGATAATCCTCCTTTTCATTGATAGGATCCACTTCATTGATTGAATGTATGGATTGTATTAAATTTTCATGGGTAAGCATAACTCCTTTTGGATTATCTGTAACTCCAGCTGTATAAGAAATAATAGCCACATCGGAGCTGAGCAATTGCTCAGTTTGTTCGATAAAAAAACGTTCGTTTTCTTGATAAAGTTTTTTTCCTGCTTCTTTTATTTCTTCAATATAAACTAATTTTTCATTTGTGTAACGTCTCAATCCTTTATCGTTATAATAGATGATTTTTTCCACTTTAGGAATTTGATTTTCTATTTCTAATAACTTATCTACTTGTTCTTGATCTTCTGCTATGACTATTCTCGCGTCGCAATGATTCAAATAATAAACTAATTGATCTCCAAAAGATTCTTGATAAATACCGACACTTATTCCACCTAAAGATTGAGTAGCTAGTTGGGCATAAAGCCAATCGGGTCTATTATCACCAATAATTGCTAGTTTTTCGCCTTTTTTAAAGTCAAACTCACTTTTCAGCCCTAGGCTCAAAGAATGAACATTATCGAAATATTCTCCCCATGTGATCTCGTTCCAGATTCCATATTTCTTTTGTCTCAAAGCTACCCCGTCTTTATTATCGCGTGCCTGTTTTATAAGCAATGCAGGTAATGTATTCTTAGAAGACATTAACAGCTTGCCTCCCTTCATATAGTAAGTTCTTCTCCAATGTATGCTTTAATCACATCAGGATTTTGTTGAACTTCCTTAGGTGTACCAAAACCTATTTGTTTACCAAAATCCAAAACGACTAAATGATTAGATAATCCCATTACGACTTCGAGATCATGTTCAATTAAAACAACTGTAATATTTTTTAACTCGAGCATGTCCAAAATAAATCTTGACATTTCTTCTTTTTCTGAAGCGTTCATTCCGGCCATAGGTTCATCAAGTAATATAAGTTCTGGATCTAAAGCTAAAGCTCTTCCTACTTCCACCCTTTTTTGAAGACCGTATGGGAGCTTGTCTACTGGAGTATGTCGAATATCTTGCAACTGTAAAAAATCGATTACTTCTTCTACTTTTCTTCTATGTTGTACCTCTTCCTTTTCTGCAGCCCCCCAATAGATACCGCTTTTAATAAAGCCGGATTTCATCAACGTATGTCTACCTAACTTTAAATTATCAAGAACAGACATACTTCCAAATAGTGCTATATTTTGAAATGCCCTAGCAATCCCTAATTTTGTTCTTTGATGTGGTTTCATCGGAAGTATGTTTTTTCCTTTATAATGAATCTCCCCTTCAGATGGTTTGTAAAGACCGCTTATACAATTTAGCATACTCGTTTTTCCTGCTCCATTAGGCCCAATAATGGAAAATATTTCACCTTCGTTTATATGAAAGCTAACATCATTTAAGGCTTTAACACCACCAAACTGAAGGGATATATTTTTTATCTCCATAATTTTATTCATTCGTATTAATTCTCCTTATTCTTTTTGTAAATCAAGAATTGTAAGCGCTATCAAAAATCGTGAGTGGTAAGCCGGACCTCCTTTTGGCCCGGCAAAATTAATTTTTCATGGATACAATTTTATATATTTGAATTCATATTACTAGAAACTACTTCTTTAATATGTTCAATCGCTTCAGGATCTTCTAGTCCTGTGACGTCACTTACGACATCTCCTTTTACTTGAATCTCCTTTAAGAGACGTCGCATAATTTTTCCGCTCACCGTTTTTGGCATCGCTTTAACGAAGTAAATATCACGAGGACGAGCGATTTGTCCTACACCTTTAACGATGCTTTCTTCGATTTCTTTTTTCAATTTATCGTCGCCAATGTAACCTCCCGATAATGTAGCAAAAACAACCGGTACTTCTCCTTTTATTTCATCAGGAGCACCAATGACAGCTACTTCGGAGACCGCTTCACATTCTAACACAGAGTTTTCAATCTCCATCGTACTTAATCGATGTCCTGACACGTTAAAGGCATCATCTGAACGCCCAACAACCCAGAAATATCCATCTTCATCCTCTAACGCAATGTCACTGGCATAATAACATCCTTCTACTTGACTAAAATATTGTTCATAATAACGCTCTGGTTCGCGCCATAACGTACGACATAACATTGGAAATGGCTTTTTGATGACTAAATTACCTAATGTACCTTTTGGAACCGGGTTTCCTTGATCATCTACAACTCCTACATCCGCGCCCAAAAATTGAACGCCCGCTGATCCCGGCTTCATCGGTGTCAACCACGCAGCACCTGCAAGCGGACAACCGGCTGTTTCCGTTTGTCCCCAAGTGTTGTTTACACAAATGTTTCCTCCACCTAGCACATCTCTCGTCCAATGCCACGTTTCCGGATCGAACGGTTCACCTACCAAAGAGACGACATCAAGACATGACAGATTATATCGTTTTACCGCTTGGTCTCCTAAGCTACGAAGCATCCTGAGCGCTGTTGGAGCTGTAAATAACTTATTGACTCGATACTTATCGATGATTTGATAAAAACGATCTTGTTCCGGGTAATTAGGTGCTCCTTCGTAAACAATGGTCGTCACTCCATTGGCAAAAGCGCCGGCAATTCCCCATATATGCATCGTTAACCAACCCACATCGGCTGTGCACCAAAAGACGTCATCCGGATGATGATCCATATGGTATTTCGCGTAAATATAATTTTGAACGACAAAAGCCATCCCAGCATGGACCACACCTTTTGGTTTACCTGTTGTTCCACTAGTATAGAAAACAATACTTGGTTCATTTGCTTCCACTGGAACAGGTTCAAAGACAATTGAAGCTGTTTTCATTTCTTCGTGCCACCAATAATCTTTTCCTTTCTTCATCGCTGGTTTCGTACCTAAACGGTCAACCACGACAACCGCATTGACACTAGGTACATCTGACAACACATTATCTACTTTTTCTTTGAGAGGTATTACTTTTCCACGGCGCAAACTAGCATCGGCGGTCACAATGACTTTCGGTTCATAACTCGTTAAACGATCTTTTAATGATTGCTCAGAAAAACCGGAGAAGATGGTGCTATAAACAGCCCCGATACGGAAGCAAGCAAGAATAGCAATAAAAGCCTCTGCAAGGTTAGGGAGAAAAATCGCAACAGGATCCCCTTTTTTAACGCCAAATGACTGAAGAACATTGGAAAAGCGATTTACCTCAGCAAGCAACATCTGATAAGTATAAAAACTTGTAGCTCCATCTTCTCCTTCCCAGATGAGAGCCGTTTTGTTTGCTGCCCCATTTTCAATATGACGATCTAATAAGTTGTAGCATGGATTACTCCATCCGCCTTTAAAAAATTCAAATGACGGCAAACTGCCACTGATTGTCTTTTCCCACGGCTGAAACCAATGGAGTTCTTTTGCGACATCGTTCCAAAAGCTTTCAGGATCTTCTTGCGACTTTTTTAATAATTGTTGAAATGCTTCCGTACTCCCTAATTCAGTAGTCTCTTGCTTTTCTTTCTCAGGATAAACAATCTTACTATTTTTTACTAGTTCTTGAATTCCGCCTAAATCTGCGCTCAAACAAATCCCCTCCCCAAAGAAATTAGTATTTTTTTGTAATTATAAAAAATATTAACTTTATTGGTACTAATATAATGTAAGCGCTATCATTGGTTATTTTAAAATAATACCACCGCTCTGTCAATGTAAAAATAAAAAATTTTAAGAAAATACAAAATGGTGTTTGCTATTTTATTTTACGATGGTAATGAAAATAAATGATAAAAAACTGCCACAATGACATTCCATTGTAGCAGTCATTCCTTTACATCCGTTTTTTTACTTGCTCCATGACCGATGCTTTTACGCGAAATAATTTATCATTCGCTTCTTTGAGAGAATTTCCTTTCACACCAAAATAAAATTTAATTTTTGGTTCTGTCCCGGAAGGACGAATACAAAACCATGTTTCTTCCTCCGTCTTGTACTTTAACACATTGGATACCGGTAATTTTATCGTCTCTTTTTGTTCATTTGAAACGATGAATCGCTCTGACATAAAGTAATCTTCCCGAATCGTAATTTCTTCATCTCCTATCATGCTTGGGGGGTTCTTTCGAAAAGCAGTAATGATGTTTTCCATCTGTTCTAAACCATCTTTTCCAGGAAGCGTGAGGGATTCTAATCCTTCTCTATAATAACCAAATCTCTCATAGAGAGTATGTAATGCTTCATACAACGTTTTATTTTCCTTTTCTTTATACCATAACGCCATCTCTGCACAAAGTAGCGCCGCTTGTACTCCATCTTTATCACGAACGAAGTCTTTCACTAAATAACCGTAAGATTCTTCAAAGCCAAACTGAAATTCATATTGCCTTGTCTTCTCATACTCTTTCATCTTTTCTCCAATAAATTTAAATCCGGTTAATGTGTCCACTGTTGTTACTCCGTAGTGATTGGCGATTTTTCGTCCTAATTCAGAGGACACAATCGTTGTTAACATCACACCGTTTTTCGGTAAGAGCTGTTGGGCTTTTCTTTCTTTTAATAAGTAGTCGAGCATAAGAGCCGCTGTTTGGTTTCCTGTTAATAATTCATATTCACCGTGTTCGTTTTTCACCGCAAGTCCTAAACGATCTGCATCCGGATCTGTTGCCATTAATATATCCGCATCCACCCGTTTCCCTTCTGCGATGGCATATGTGAAGGCTTCTTTGTTTTCTGGATTTGGACTTTTCACTGTGGAAAAATTCGGATCTGGCAATGCTTGTTCTTGAACGACGTGCACATTTTTAAAACCGCTCGTCTCCAATGCTCTCGTGACAGGAAAGTTGGCTGTCCCATGAAGAGGGGTGAATACAATTGTGATTTGTTCTCCTTTCGACTGAAGCAATTTAGGATGTAGAGAAACAGTTTGTAATTTTTCGTTATACGCCTTATCCACTTCTTCACCGATCATCATGAGCTGTCTTTTCGCTTTCATTGTATTCTCATCTGCTACTTGTATGGATAATTCGTCTTCCACTTCTACCACTTTATTCATTAATTCTTGCGCCGGCTCTGGTGGAAATTGTCCTCCATCTTCACCATACACTTTAAAACCATTATATTCCGGAGGGTTGTGACTAGCGGTAATCATCACCCCCGCAAATGCCTGTAAATGTCGCACGGCAAAAGAAAGCTCGGGAGTCGGACGGAGTTCTTGAAAGACGTATACTTGAATGTCGTGCGCCCCTAATGTGAGCGCCGTTTCCATCGCAAAGTGATAAGATTGGTGCCTCGAATCATACGCGATCACCACTCCTCGTTGTTTTGCTTCTTCACCGTAATCCTCTACATAGCGCGCCAGCCCTTCCGCAGCTCTTCGAATCGTAAAGGTGTTCATCCGATTCGTGCCAGGTCCCAATTTACCTCGCATCCCTCCCGTACCAAATTCCATCCATTTGTAAAAACAGTCTTCCAGTTCTTTTTCGTCTTTTTCTATCTGTTTTAATTGCTTTTTTAAGTCATCATCTAACCAAAAACAATTGCTCCATCGTTTCCAATGATCCCGCCAAGTCACCATGTTACCACTCCACTCCTTTAAAATTCATCTCTTTTACAAACAGAACTATGGTTTGAACACCATGGACGCTTCCACTGCTTTTTTCCATCCGTCATAATATTTATTTCTCACTTCTGCGTCCATTTGGGGCTGAAAAGTTCGCTCTCGCTTCCATTGACTAGTTATCTCCTCTTTGCTCTCCCAAAAACGAACCGCAAGTCCTGCCAAATAAGCAGCACCAAGGGCAGTGGTTTCTTGAACCATCGAGCGTTCCACGGGAGCTGCAATCATATCGCTTTGAAATTGCATTAAAAAATTGTTTTCTACCGCTCCTCCGTCTACTCTCATCGTGTGAATCGGAATCTTTGCTTCTTCTTGCATCGCTTCTAAAACGTCTTTCGTTTGATAAGCAAGAGACTCTAACACCGCTCGAATAAAATGCTCTTTTTCCGTTGCCCGAGTAAGACCAAAGACCGCACCCCGGGCCTCGCTATCCCAATAAGGAGCACCAAGACCGACAAACGCCGGAACGACGTAGACGCCACCCGTGTTTTCAACCCGGTTTGCGTACATTTCCGAATCAGGTGATTGTTCAATCATTCTCAAAGCATCCCGTAACCATTGGACAGCAGAGCCAGCAACAAATACGCTTCCTTCTAACGCATACTCCACTTTCCCATCTAATCCCCACGCAATCGTTGTAATTAAGCCATGTTTAGAAGGGACAGGGGTTTCACCCGTATTCATTAAAAGAAAACATCCTGTTCCATATGTATTTTTTATCATACCTTTTTCAAAACACGCTTGTCCGAATAACGCTGCTTGTTGATCTCCTGCTACGCCTGCAATCGGAACACGCTCTCCTAAAAAATGATAATCTAGTGTATAAGCATAAATTTCGGAAGAAGATTTTACTTCCGGTAACATCGCTTTTGGTATATTTAACATCCGCAATAATTCGTCATCCCACTCCAACGTATGAATATTATACATCATTGTGCGTGACGCATTGGAATAATCGGTTACATGAGCTTCTCCACCGGAAAATTTCCAAATTAACCACGTGTCAATGGTTCCAAATAATAACTCTCCCTTTTCCGCTTTTTCTCTTGCTCCGTCCACATGGTCCAGCATCCATTTTACTTTCGTTCCTGAAAAATAGGGGTCAATGAGTAAACCCGTTTTTTGTTTAACGGTCTCTTCCCAGCCTGCCATCTTTAGTTCCTCACAAATATCCACCGTTTGCCGCGATTGCCACACAATCGCACGATAAATTGGTTTTCCTGTCTTTTTATCCCAGACAACGGTCGTCTCCCGTTGGTTTGTAATACCGATAGCGGCAATCTCCCGGGGAGAAACTTCCGACTTCTCTAGTACTCCTGTAATAACTGCCAATACAGATGCCCAAATATCATTGGCGTCATGCTCCACCCAACCGGAATGCGGGAAATATTGTTGAAATTCTTTTTGCTCCATCGCCACCGGTTCTCCTTGTTTATTAAACAAAATTGCTCGTGAGCTCGTCGTCCCTTGATCGATGGATAACACGTACTGTTTCTCCATTGCCATCCCCCTTTTCATTTATTACAACGTAACGAGAAAAGAAGCTAGTGCTTTCATGTAGCACCAGCTTTTATTGAAAATGTTTTCGTGCAAGGGCTGCAACTTCTTCGGGGATTTTATAAGAAAGTGATTCTTGATGTAACGATTGGAAAAAGTTGATGTCGCTCGTTCCAAGGCCCCCAATCGTTAAGCGAGGAATGAAACGTCCTGTGATAGGAAGAGCTTCGTCCCCAGAAATATGCATCACCATATTAAAACTTGCCATTCCTTGCTCTGTTAAAGTAGCAAAAATAGCTTGTAATCCTTTTGCAAAATCTTCCCAATCCCCTTCTGTTATGCCATCGAGAGAGGTTTTATCTTTAAAAATAAATTGGAAATCATTGTGACTCTTTGGAGAAAAAGCGTGGAACCATCCGACATTTCCGTGTTCTCCAATCCATCGTTCGCCATCTTTTTCGGCGTGATATAATTCGTTAAAATAATCTGCCCCTGTTTCCTCTTGATAACGTTTCGTATGTGTGATAATTGTCCGTTGAAAATTGGTTGGTGTTTCAGAAACGAGGACATGCATGTGCGGATGAAGAATGCTGCCACCGGAATACGGAAGGTAGTTCCAGTTGATGGATGTATATACCCCTTCCTTCTCCACTTTCTTAACTTGTTGAAGAAATGTTTGGCATGCCTGAAAAGCATTGGTGATCATTTCTTTTGTAAACGCTTCAAGTCGGACGTAATGCTCTTTAGAGAAAACGACGACACCATTATATTTACTGTACGGGAACAAGTTTGGAAAAAGGATGGCCTCTCCAACTTGAACTCTTCCTTCTGACACTACCTCTTTCGAAAATTCCGGCGTCATCGTCATGATGTTGTCAGGACAAAACGGGCAATTTTTTCCGCTTGTCTCTTTTGCTTCTTCTGTGTAATCCGGGACAGTAAATTTAGTACCTGGATCAAACACAATTCGTGATGACTCTTTCGTCAACGGATCAATTCTTATTTCTGTTTTCCGATTCACTTTTTCTCCATTGGCACTATAGAATTGAAACCACTCTTCTTTTTTTTGAAACGAAATCCTTTTACTCACCACATCTCCCCCTCGCGTAATCACTTCTCTCCCCTTCCATTATTACCTGAAAATATGTCTTTTGTGAAGTCCTGGTCGCGGTCCTGCAAAAAAGAAAGCCTTCAAGTTGGAAAAATAAAACTTGAAGGCTTTTTTATTATATGGCTTCAGATTCTTGCACGGAAAAGAAATACGTTAACGCATGAAACACGTCTTCTTTCTTTTTCAAAATATAATAGCGAAAACGTTCATCTTCTATTGCTTGGAATGTTTTCATCAAAGTAGAATGCCTTTGATATTGATTTACTTCGGCATACCCGACCATACTGGACAGTTCCATCAAATCTTTCATGAACCGTAAAGCACGGTGATTATCTGAGGTTAAATTGTCTCCGTCAGAAAAATGAAATGGATAAATATTATATTGTTCCGGGGAATAGTGCTGTTCGATCGTCTCTAAAGCTTTTTCATAGGCAGAAGAACAAATCGTTCCCCCACTTTCTCCTTTGGAAAAGAAATCTTCCTCACTTACTCGTTTCGCTTCAGTATGATGTGCGATAAATTCAATGTTTACCGTTTCATACTTTGTTCTTAAAAAACGCACCATCCAGAAGAAAAAACTACGAGCTAAAAACTTTTCCCAACGCCCCATGGAACCAGACGTATCCATCATGGCAATAATAACCGCTTTCGATTCCGGCTTCATTTTTTCATTCCATGTTTTAAAACGTAAATCGTCATTATAAATGGGGTTAATACTTGGTTTCCCTCGTAATGCATTTCTTTTAATGGCCGATAAAATTGTACGTCTTTTATCAATATTTCCCATGAGTCCTTGCTTGCGAATATCATTAAACTCAATATCTTCTACTACCAATTCATCCCGTTCTTTTTGCTTCAAGTTTGGAAGTTCCATTTCATTAAATAATAATTTTTCCAGCTCTACAATGGATACTTCCGCTTCGTAATAATCTTCTCCCGCTTGATCGCCTGCTTTTTTTCCTTGCCCTTGCTTCTTTTGCCCGCTCGGATCTCTTGCAATCACGTCTCCTTCTTTCGTGTCCCCATCCCCTTGACCAGCGTATTTATTATTTTCCATATTGTATCGAATTTTGTACTCATCGAGAGAACGAATCGGTATACGAACGACTTCTCTACCATTCGACATAATGATATTTTCTTCAGTAATGAGATCAGGGAGATTTTCTTTAATCGCTTCTTCTACTTTTTCCTGGTGCCTTCGTTGATCTTGATAACCTTTTCGATGCAGGGACCAATTCTCTTTGGAGACGATAAAATGATCTCTATTTTTCTCTAACATCGAAGGGCCCCCTTTCCTTTTTCAAAGTTCGAAATCAATGGAGTGACTATTTTTTTTAGTATATGCGCATGAGACAAGATAATTGCCAGAAATATAAAAAACCTTTGCGAGTTCACCGCAAAGGCAATCCGTTATTGAATCATTTCCATTTCCGAGATCGGCCAATAACGAAAGCTGGCTTTCCCGACAATTTGGTCCATATCGATAAAACCAAGTTGTCTGCTGTCCATACTGTTTTGACGATTGTCTCCTAACACAAATACTGTACCTGGAGGAACTTCCGATTGGTTTGTCACTTCTTCTAAAGTAAAGTCCTCTGTAAAATTACCGTTTATTGTCTGTTGAATACTCTCCTCTAAATATTCTTCTTCGTACGCTTCTCCATTAATGTAGAGGGTGTCATCTCGATATTCTATATGGTCCCCAGGAAGACCAATCACACGCTTAATATAATCACTGTCTTCATTGGCATGAAAAACAATTAAATCAAACCGTTCCGGCTCCCCAAAATAATAACCAATTTTATTGATGATAAGACGTTCGCCATGTTGTATTGTTGGCATCATGGATTCTCCATGAACCATATAATTTGCAAAGAAAAATGCTCGAATGACAATAATAATTAGAAAAACAATAATAAATGTTTTTATCCAATCCCAAATCTCACGGACTACTTTTCCCATCATTTTTCCTCCTGTCTGCACCGCACCCATTATAAATGTACCACTGTTTTTTTTCATCGGCAATTACATAGAAACATAAAAAGCTGTTTCCGGTTGGAAACAGCTTTTTGATTCGTATTAACGATTCAATAAACTTCCTACATAACGCAAAAGTTCGTTTGCAGAAACAGAATTGTAACCATGTTCATCGATAAGTCGGGCGATGACTTCATTAATCTTTTTCAATTGCGATTCATCCGGCGTTTTCGTGGACGTGGTAATTTTGACGACATCTTTTAAGTCAGCGAAAAGCTTTTGTTGGATTGCTTCTCGCAAGCGTTCGTGCGAATTATAATCGAATTTTTTCCCTTTGCGGGCATAGGCAGAAATCCGGATTAAGATTTCTTCCCTGAAAGCACGTTTTGCGTTTTCAGATATTCCGATTTGCTCTTCAATGGAGCGCATTAACTTTTCATCGGGCTTCATCTCTTCTCCCGTGAGCGGGTCAGTCATTGTTGTTTTATTGCAGTATGCTTCGACGTTATCCAAATAGTTGTTTAAGAGCGTCTTTGCTGATTCCTCATAAGAATAAACAAATGCTTTTTGCACTTCTTTTTTCGCAATATCATCGTATTCTTTTCTTGCAATAGAAATAAAGTCTAAATATCTTTCTTTATCTTCATCCGAAATAGATGGATGCTGGTCTAAACCATCTTTGAGTGAGCGGAGCACATCCAAGGCGTTGATAGAGGAAACATCTTTTCTAATAATGGCAGAGGAAATTCGATTAATGACATATCTCGGGTCAATTCCGTCCATTCCTTCGTCCGGATATTCCTTTTTTAATTCCTCCACATCTTGATCTTTAAACCCTTCCACTTCTTCTCCGTCATACAAACGCATTTTTTTCACAAGATCGATATTTTGTTTTTTCGGTTCTTTTAAGCGAGTTAATACAGAAAAAATGGCGGCAGTTCTTAATGCGTGGGGGGCAATATGGACGTGAGCCATATCGCTTTCACGTATCATTTTTTCGTAAATGCGTTCCTCATCAGACACTTTTAAATTGTAAGGAATATTCATAACAATCATACGGGATTGAAGCGCTTCGTTTTTCTTATTGGCAATAAATGATTTATATTCCGCTTCGTTTGTATGGGCGACAATTAATTCATCGGCACTAATTAAAGCAAATCGACCCGCTTTGAAATTACCTTCTTGCGTTAAGGAAAGTAAATGCCAAAGAAACTTTTCATCACACTTCAGCATTTCTTGAAATTCCATCATACCTCGATTCGCTTTATTTAATTCTCCGTCAAATCGATAGGCGCGGGGATCTGATTCTGAACCGTATTCTGCGATCGTAGAGAAATCAATGCTGCCGGTTAAATCAGCAATATCTTGGGATTTCGGATCCGATGGACTAAAGGTTCCAATCCCAACCCGTTTATCTTCCGAGAAAAAGATTCTTTCCACCATGACATCTTCAATCCGTCCTCCGTATTCTTTCTCTAACCGCATCATATTCAACGGAGAAAGGTGGCCTTCAATTCGAATACCATATTCTTCGTAAAAATCATCTCGTAAGTGAGGTGGAATTAAATGTAGCGGATCTTCATGCATAGGACATCCTTCAATGGCATACACAGCTCCCGCGTCAGTATACGAATACTTTTCTAATCCTCTTTTTAATAAGGTGACAATGGTTGATTTTCCTCCACTTACCGGACCCATTAATAATAAAATTCGTTTTTTTACATCCAATCGTTTTGCGGCGGAATGAAAATATTCCTCTACCAGTTTTTCCAATGCATCTTCCAATCCAAAGATCTCATCAGAAAAAAACTTGTACATTTTTTTTCTATCTCGCTCAATGACCCCTGCATCTTTAATCATATTATATATGCGTGAATGGGCAGTTTGGGCAATGTGTGGATTTTCTTTCACTAATTCCAAGTATTCACGGAAAGTTCCCCGCCACTTTAACCTTTCTTCCTCTTCGCGCGATTGTTTTATTTTATCTAAAATATCCACCGTAAAATCCTCCCTTTCTTCCTTAAAAAAGATATAATGAAGGAGAAGCAGTCACCGTTCTTGCATTTTTCATACAAGCTCAAAGGGATTTTCCTCTGCATTACTATACCTATGCAACGCTCAAATCGAACATAACCAATAGACTGCAACAATCAACGGACGAAGAAGCAATATGATGAAATAGTGAGGGGAAAAAGTGTTGCGCATGACAACAGGATATGTTTTCATGGTATGTTTTTTTAGTCTATTTATGATATTTATCGTCGGAATAGTGAATGAATCAGAAGAATTTCAAACGGTAGAGCAAGCTTTAGAAGAAGGAATAAAAATTGACACGATTCATCTAACGCAAAATAGTTATTTGTACGACCGAAACGAGGAAGTTTTTTCCGTCATTCAAAATGAAGAAAACCGTAAATATATTGAATTTGAACAAATTCCAAATAAAGTAATTCAAGCATTTCTTGCGGTGGAAGATCAATATTTTTATGAACATGAAGGGGTCGATATCGGTGCTGTCATTCGCGCATTTATCGTAAATGCTCGTGCCCAAGCGATCGAAGAAGGAGCCAGTACGATTACGCAACAAGTCGCCCGGAACTTGTTTTTAAATCACGAACAAACATATAACCGTAAGTTAAGTGAAGTCTTATACTCCTATCAGTTGGAACAAAAATATTCGAAACAAGACATATTAGAGTTATATGTGAATACGGTGTATTTCAGCAATGGTGTTTACGGTTTTGAAACAGCCAGCCATGCGTATTTTAATAAACCTTCTCAGGAGCTTTCGCTTGCTGAAATCGCATTCTTAGTTGCAATCCCTGCGAACCCTTCCCACTACGATCCGCTAACCAATATCGAAAATACATTATTACGGCAAAAAACAGTGTTAGAGAGGATGGCCGAGCGGGGAGTCATAGCAGTAGATGAAAAAGAAGAGGCATTAGAGGAAGAAATACATATTCAATTTACTCAACCGATCGATTCGTTTCCTCATTATGCTTCCTATGTTGAGCAAGAATTGAAAGATCTGATTTCAATAAAAGAAGGATTTCAATCCCAACTTCAACGAGCGGAAAATCAGGAAGAAAGAGAGGAGATTCAGCAACATCTAAACCGCCGTTTCAAAGAAGTGCTCGCTTCCGGCGTTCACATTCATACATCCCTTCATCCAAGAATTCAATCATCATTAAACAATATTTCTAATCGACGGTTATCGAATTGGAATGTCCAAGGAGCTGCTGCGGTGATTGATCACGCTTCTCACCAGATTGTTGCCATCTATGGGGGGAACCATTTTCAAAAGTATGACTTTCATCGTGCCTCCCAAGCCTATCGACAACCAGGGTCTGCGATTAAGCCTTTATTAGTCTTCGGACCGTACATGAATGAAAAAAACAAATCACTCCACGACCGGGTATCGATTCATCCGATTTGTCGGGATGGATATTGTCCAGACAATGCGTCCGGAACTCGCACGGGTAGCGTTACTTTAAGCGATGCCCTCGCTTATTCTTATAACACCGCTGCCGTAAGACTCATCGATCAAACGGGGCTTGACACGGCATTTTCTTATTTAGATGCTTTCCACTTCTCTCGCATTGTACAAGAGGATAAACGTTATCCTGCAGCACTTGGTGGCTTTACTTACGGAATGACTCCACTTGAATTAACGAGTGCTTTTACTGTATTTTCCAATGATGGAATGTATCGTCCTTCTTATGCGATCGAGCAAGTAACAGATAAGGACGGCAACGTGTTATATGAATGGTCCCCAAGCCTACAGCCTGTCTGGGAAAAAGAAACAAACGATCAACTGCGGTACATGTTAAACCAAGTCGTGATGAAGGGAACAGCGAGAAGCATGAACATCAGACACCAAAACGTCGGGGGAAAAACCGGTACAACAAATGAAACGAAAGATTTATGGTTTATCGGTTACAACGATCGATACACCCTTGGCGTCTGGCTCGGTCAAGACAACCCCACTTCGCTCCGATATCTTCCATCTACCGCTCACCTCCAGTGGTGGAAAGATATTTACTTTACACTAGAATGACAAAATGACCCCCAGTTGAGCTGATTCCAACAGGGGGTCTATGAAATTGGTAAGCTGTTCACAAAGCTATTATAGAGCCGTAACAACGAATATATTGTCACTGCTAAAAAACCACCCCAAAAACTGACATGAAAAAAAATCGTCCCTATCAAGCCTGCTAGTGACATGGAGTCACTCACTTGATAGACGAAATAGACAAAATAAATAAACGCGGCAAAAAGAAACACAATGGTGATACCCGTTTGTAGTTGGGGAGTTACAGAAAGAAATAAAGCGCAGAAGCTCGCAATTAAAAAAATCCATGAGCCGCTTCGAACTTTTTTTAAATCATTTCCTTCCTCATCCCGTGAAAAGAACAAAAGCGATAATTCCAGCACCGTATCAGCAATTAATTTTAACGCAGAAAAGACCATAAAATAAACTAACGTTAGTAAAAATAATAAAGTAAGTTTAATCCCTACTTCGGAAAAAAACTCAAGCATCCCGACATATAAACCGATATGTATTAACCAATCAGTGATGATTGTTTCCGTATAAATAGCCAGTGCAAAACTGAAAATGGTAATTGAAAATAAAGGGAAGTAACTCGTAATATAAGTATTTTTCATTTCAACATATTCTCCCTGTCACCAAGTCATATAACGAGAGCCTCATCCACTTCAAATCCAACCGCGCTTCATGCATCTTCTTTTTATCCCTAACTATAAACGCCCACTTGAATACGGTATTGCCGTAAGATATTTCTATGAAAGGAGACTTTTCCATGGTCACTTAAACGTACCCATTTCAAAAAAATCTGCCCAAAAAGTCATTACTAGTGACCTTTTGGGGCAGTTGCTCTCCATTAAAAATGATGGATCACTTCGAAAGTACGTAATTCATTTCCTGAGGCAGGGCTCTTTTTTTCTTTTCCGCTACGGTCTTGGTGGGCACGTTGAAAAGCTTCACTGTTTGTCCAATCTTCATAATGTTGTTTTGATTCCCATTTCGTAAAGACAACTTGACGCCCGTCTTCTTCGTCTAAAAACATATAGTCTAAGCAACCAGGAACTTTTTTCATATTATCGGCACTTTGAGCAAAGCGTTCTTTCATTACTTCTTTCATTTCTTTCGGTACCTTTAATTCATTCATCACAACATACATGTTCATGTCCTCCTTCTCACAAAGTTCAACTTTAAGTATAAACGATATGTTCACAGCTTTCGATATATAAGGTATAATAAGTGAAGATTCACCCCATGCTATGAAATAAAGGAGGATACATACATATGAAATTAGTGCTCATCACTGGAATTTGTATTGCATTCTTAATTTCCATCTTAACAGCATGCAAGGAAGACAAACCACATGAATATTAAGATATAGAAAGAGGCTAGGACATAACTAGCCAAAAAGGAATGGTTCCAAGCACAAACATTTGCTTGGAACTATTTTTGTATGGTTTTTCCCTTCTTCTATCATTGGGTGATTGTTTCCGGCGGTATAAGCGAGAAGAACAAATGAGCCTCCAAAAACCCGAACGCTGATTCTACATCTATCATCATCCGGGGATGGTAAGCAGGACGGCCGCTTTATCTTCTTTTCTAAAGCGTAATTGATCGCAAGAAGCATAAAAGGGAACTAATTCACCTAAATATTCCTAATTCTAGTCCACTTGTGACCATTCCTGATCAGATTGTACGAAATAAGTGTCGTATGAACTTGTCATGCAACACTTTTTTCATCTATGCGATCATTCATTGGTCTCATCACTTAAAGAGAGACTCACTTGGTGAGCACCTCTCTTTTGATTACTGGAGTTTAAACCCTGCCCTGACTCTTTTATATGGGAGCAAATTGTTGTTGTCGGAGTGCTTCATAGACGACAATCGCTGCGGTGTTCGATAAATTCAATGAACGAACGCGATCGTTTTGTGGAATGCGAAGACAACGATCCTCATATTGGGAAGTTAACGACGATGGCAATCCACTCGTTTCTCTTCCAAAAACGAAGAAATACTCCACCGTTGGATCCGAAAAAGACACATCTGTATAATTTTTCCGCCCAATTGTTTCAATAAAATAAAATTCACCTTCCGGGTACGTTGCAAATAATTCTTCCATTGCATCGTAGTAATGAATGTTCACATAAGGCCAATAATCACAGCCTGCCCGCTTTAACATTTTATCATCGGTTGAAAATCCTAGCGGACGAATTAAATGCAAAGTCGTCCCTGTGCCAGCACAAGTTCTCGCAATATTGCCAGTGTTCGCCGGTATTTCTGGTTGATATAACACAATGTGATTACCCATTTCTCCACCTCATTCTCTTTTCCACCGAAATATTATATCATAATCACGACCCAATTCGAAAAAACTTATATTGAATGGAAGGTGTCCAAGCGGTGGAATCTTCATACGTCCAATAGCGGGAGCGACTATTACTCGTATGGGCATTCACAAGCGGTTCTCCATTTCCGTCAAAGTTCGTTACAATCGTCGTATGTTGCCACCTACCATCTCCGTTAAAGTCATAACAAATGACATCTCCCAGACCTAGTTCCGTTGCTTCATTTTTTTCCACTGCGGTAAGACCTGTTAAAGAGCTACTTAAATGCCAGCGCAATGAATGAGCTACCGCCCAACTATAACTCCAAGCATTCCCGTGATACCACCAACCTTGATTCCGATCAGGTGCCCCTCGCATCGGAGCACCTCCAGCATAAAGGCATTGAGAAACGTAATTGGTACAATCATTCTGGAAGGCATGAAAAGCTGGGTTGTAATCATTCCACCAACGTTCCGCATATTGAACGGCTGCTCTGCGATTATAATCAAATCTTTCAATTGATGGAGAATGAATTGGGAACTCCTCTCTCTTTTGCATCGTATCCTCTCTTATTTCTTCATCCGTCACTAAGTATCCGTCGTAGATGCCGCTTTGACGCTTCACGATTTGTTCTTCCATATGAATGTGATTTTTTATTTTCACAAGACGGGCGACTTGAAGCATGTATGTAACTTTTTCCATTCCTTCGATTCTTTGCATTCGAAAGGGACAAATCTTTACGTTTATTTTTAATAGTTGCGCGTGTCTTTTAGATAAAGACTCTTTAAAGCGATCAAGTGATTCTTTGTCTTGTAATGTCAAGGAAGAACAGCGTCGGTGTGGTTCTAATTGATATGCTAGCCACGATTCTAAATATGTTTTCAATGCTATCTGCCATTTTTTGCGCATAAAGAGTCCCTCCCTTTTCATAGTAATACAATATGTACAAGGGAGGGGATTCATGACTACTTTGGCTGCTCCAAATGAATTAACTTTTCTTTTTTATCAAGACCACCACCATAACCTGTAAGTTTTCCATTTTTTCCGATGACTCTATGACACGGAATCATGATGGCGATTGGATTCTGATGGTTTGCCATTCCGACTGCTCGAACCGCTTTCGGAGATTGCACTTCGTAAGCAATTTGTTGATACGTTTTTGTTTCCCCGTAAGGGATTCGTAGTAAAGCGCGCCATACTTTCCGTTGAAAGGCAGTACCTTTGATATCGAGTTGGACAGTGAAATGATGTCTGTTTCCTTGAAAGTATTCACGTAACTGCTCTGTTTCTTGTAAAAATGCATGTTTATTTTCTTGATATATGACATTTTTTGAAAAATATCTTTTTCGCCACGATTCTGTTTTAGGAAAAACATCTTTCGGCGATCCATATTTTAATAAGCATAAACCCCATTCGCTCTTCATAAGTGTCAGTTTTCCTAGCGGAGTATCTATTTCGGTATAAGATACTAATGGAGGCATTCGTTTTCCTCCTTTTGTTCTTTGATTCGTTTGATTGCTTGTTGTATTTCTGTTCGAACGTTACTTTCTGACTCATATTCCACCGCTTTTTTTAACATGTTTTCCGCTTCTTCTGTCCCGATTTCTCCTAATGCCCAAGCGGCCGTCTCTCTAATGACGGGGCGAGGATCTTCTTGTAATAATTTTCCTAACCGATCACTACTTTCTTTTTCTTTATAGTTTCCAAGGGCAATCATCGCATTCCGTTGAATCGGTTTTTTCCCGCGCCAAGAACCAGCAAGAGGACCATACGTTTCTTTAAACTTTCGATTGGAAATGGTAAGAAGAGGAAGCAATGTCGGTTTTACTATCTCGGAATCTGGTTCAAAGTCCGTTTGATGGTGAAAATCTTTTCCTTTATTTTTCGGACAAACTTGTTGACATGTGTCACACCCGTATAATCTGTTGCCAATCGCTTTCCGAAATCGCTTCGGAACACTCGTTTTCGTTTGCGTTAAGTAGGCAATGCACTTCTTGGAGTTAAGCTGTCCCCCTTGTACGAGAGCATTGGTTGGACAAGCGTCCACACATTTATTACATGTTCCGCATTGTTCCGTAATGGGTGTATCCACCGGAAGGGAAAGAGTTGTAATCATCTCTCCTAAATAGACATAAGACCCGAATTCCGGAGTAATAATAGCGCAATTTTTACCACTCCACCCAATCCCTGCACGTTCCGCCACCGCCCGGTCCGATAGCTCTCCTGTATCTACCATCGAGACCGTACGACAATCAGGAACCCGTTGTTGAATAAACGCCTCTAATTTTTGTAGTTTCTCCTTCAAGACTTGATGATAATCTCTTCCCCAAGAAGCGCGACAAAAGAGGCCACGTCGATTCCCTCTACGATTGGAAGGTTCGTCTTTCATTTTAGATGGATATGCAAGCGCAATCGCGATAATCGTTTTTGCTTCTGGAAGCAATTTGGTCGGTGTTACTCTTTTATCAATATCTTTTTCTTCGAATCCCGATTCGTAGCCAAGACGACGATGTTCGACCAACCGTTCTTTTAACGTGACAAACGGATCGGCCGAGGCAAAGCCAATCTTATCGATGCCTATTTCTTTGCTGTACTTAATAATTTCCTCTTTTAACTCAGTCGTCGTCATTGTCCTTCTCCTTTCTCTCCATATCCATGCTACACTATTCATTGAGGTGAATATCATGAAAATTGAGTTACACGATTCCATTCTTAAACAAGTTCCAAATTTTAAAGTAGGTTTTATCTTTTACAAAGACATCGTCATTGATGAATCTCCGCAAATGCTGAAAGGAAGGCTTGATTTTTTTCAAGAAAAAATTGCCGCCGATTTACATGAACAAACTGTTCTTGATTACAAAGGAGTACTGGAGTGGCGAGACATTTTTAAGAAACTTGACATCGATCCAACACGTTACCGTCCTTCCCATGAAGCGTTATTCCGTAGAGTTGCTAAAGGAAAACGATTGCCTTTTTTAAATTCGGCGGTTGACTTAAACAATTTTTTCTCTTTACAATACGAAATACCGATCGGTTTATATAATAAAGATGTTTTACAAGATTATATCAAAATTTTTATCGGAACAAAAAATGAACGGCTCGAAGGTTTAAACCATCGAATAAATAACATGGAAGGGAAAATCGTTTCTGTTGATTCCATCGGCCCGTTTGGAAGCCCCATCGTTGACTCTCATCGCTCAAAAGTGGAAACAACCACGAGAAACGCAGTGCAAATTTTTTATTTACAACCCTCCTTACCCTTGAATAAATCAGAGCAATTGTTACAAAGCGCAGCGAAAATGTTTACGCAATTGCATAGTGGGGAAAGCAGTATTTTTCTTCTTCATCAAGAATCTTCAGAAATAGACGTATGCTAGCACGAAGATCACCAATTTACACGGTGATCTTTTTTTATTGCAAAATAATGAAAAAAATCAAAAAATATGTAAAAACATATTTTTCCTCTTTGAGTGGTAGGTGTAAGTAGGCCTATCTGGTACAATTTCTACCATATCATAATATTTTGAATGATGTTTATTTTTTAAACAAAAATGGTATGGAAGAAACGAGGAGGTTAGAAAATGAAAAAAACGATAACACACATATTTATGACAAGTTCTTTTATTTTTGTCCTACTATTTATTGATCCTAACGCCACTAAAGCGACAAGCGTAATCTTAGAAAAAGGAAATGAGGGTCCTTCTGTCGTACAGTTACAGGAAACGTTAATCCATATGGGGTATTTACATACGAATGCAACCGGGTATTATGGAACATACACAACGGAAGCGGTGAAAGCATTTCAACAAGAATTCGGGTTGCTGGCAGATGGAAAAAGTGGTCCTCAGACATTATCTGAATTAGAAAACGTACGTAAAATAGCCAAAGCGGTTCATGGGGAAGCAAGAGGAGAATCATTTGAAGGCCAAGTAGCAGTAGCTGCGGTGATCCGAAATCGTCTCTTATCTCCAGAATTCCCCTCCACTGTGGACGGTGTCATTAAACAAAAAAATGCGTTTACAGCTGTGCAAGACGGTCAATATTATTTAGATCCGAGTCCAACTGCCTTTCGAGCAGTAAGAGAAGCTTGGCGAGGTTGGGACCCGTCTTATGGATCTCATTATTATTATAATCCAAACCTCGCCACGTCCGAATGGATCTATACCCGCACAGTCAGTCATCAAATCGGAAATCATGTTTTTGCCAATTAACATGCACGCCGAAAGACGAGAATGCTTCAAAAGCACCCTCGTCTTTTTGTTACTCTTCTAAATATACTTCTTTTAACTGTAATAACTGATTAGGAGATTGCTCTAAATTTCTCACTTCATCCCGGGCACCGAGTAAAAATTGCTGATGGTGGAGATAAATCATGGGGGATTCTTCCATTAATTTTTCTTGTACCTCTTTATATAAAGCAAGTCGTTTTTCTTCATCCAATGTTTCCCGTGCTTCATCTAACATGGAATCAATCTCATGATTTTGAATAAAAGTACGATTTCCTGGTGCGCCAACTTGAGAAGAATGAAACAGTGCATACAATCCGTAATCAGCATCTGCAGTGGAAGCCGACCAACCAAGAAGGAAAATGTCATGCTCCCCATTTGCCGTTCGTTCTAAATAAGTGCCCCAATCCATTGTTTTTATTTCTACCTCAATGCCAATTTCTTTTAATTGTGCTTGAATGTTGATCGCCGTATCTATTCTTTCGCGATGATCATTTGTCCAAATCGTCGTGGTAAAGCCATCCTTATATCCTGCTTCTCTTAACAGTGCTTTCGCTTCTTCCTGATCAAAAGGTAATCCCTTGACAGAATCATCATACCCGAACACAATTGGTGCCAGTGGGCCGATTGCCGGGATGCCTACTCCTCCATATAAGCCGTCAATAATTTGTTCTTTATCAATCGCCATGGCTACGGCTTGTCGAACGCGAACATCATCAAAAGGTTCCTTTTGAACGTTAAAGCCGATATAAGACAGATTGACAGAGTCTTGGATATTGACATATAATCCGTCTGTCTTTTCTATCCGAGCGACATCCGACGGACTTATCGGATCGGAAATATGCACATCCCCCGTTTCAAGTTCCGCAATCCGTGTTAAATCTTCCGGCACTACTTTAAAAGTCACCGTATCTACATAAGCCGGCTCATCCCAATAGTCTTCATAACGAACCAATTGAATATACTGTTCCCTCTCCCATTCTTGAAATTGAAAATACCCTGTACCAATCGGATGTTCATTGATATAAGAACCTGGCTCTTCTCCATTTTCCATCGCTTCATAGTCTTTCTCGATTGCTTCCAGCGAGACCATTCCCCCTCCATTGTGTGCCAAATGGGCCGGTAACGGTGCAAATGGCTTTTCGGTCTTGATACGTACGGTATAATCATCAATCACTTCAATGTCAGTGATCATGTCATATAACAATGCACGAGGTGAAGCGACAGCCGGATCAATAACACGTTCCATATTTGCCTTCACTACGCTAGCGTTAAACGGACTCCCATCATGAAAAGTGACTCCTTCTCGTAAAGTAAATTCCCACGTCGTTTCATCAATTTCTTTCCAATCGGTTGCAAGTTTTGGAATCAATTCCATATTTTCATCAAAGTCAATGAGCGTTTCATAAATGTTTTCTTGGACATTCACGGATGGAATGTCATTGGAAGTGGCAGGATCTAAAGAAACAGCATCTGCAGACGTTGCAATGACTAAATCCCCACCTCGAAAGTCACTCTCTTCAGTAGATAACTCCGTTTTTATGTGTGAATTTCCGTCTCTTATTTCTTTTGTATCATTTGTATCATTGCCACAACCGACAATGATAGAAGCTAGTACAATCGCCATAGCCATGCAAAACAACCATTTTATTCTACTTTTCAAAGAAACTCCCCCTTCACACTCTATCTACTCTTATAATGATAATAGAGTAGTTCTAGTAGGTTAGCAATAATATCCTATTTACTTCGATTAGAACAATGTCTACTTATCCCAAATCAATGGAATATCATGCTATCATCATTTACTATCAGAGAAAAGGAGGGGATGAAAATGACAAAAGATAAGTCAGTAATGAATATGGAAAATAGATCGCTCATTTCTCGTATATTTTCCAATAAAACAGCAAGTATCAGCTTTATTTTCATTCTCTGTCTCGTGTTCATTGCCGTCATTGGACCGTACCTTACTGTTTACGATCCAAACGTACCAGACACTTCTAATCGTTTAGCTTCCCCTTCAGCCAAGCATTTTTTTGGTACAGACCATCACGGACGTGACATATTTACAAGAATCATTCATGGGATGCCTCTTTCGTTATATATAGGGGTTATTTCCGTGTTGATTGGAGCCACCATTGGAGTGGTTTTAGGAATGATTTCAGGATATTATGGTGGCTTCATCGATAGTTTCATCATGCGATGCATGGATGTCTTGTTTGCTTTTCCTGGCATACTCCTTGCCCTTGCCCTCGTGAGCGTCTTAGGCAACAGTTTACATCATCTGATTCTGGCAGTGAGTATTTTTTTAGTTCCAATGTTTGCGAGAATCGTAAGAAGTTCTACACTTGCTATTTGTCAATTGGAGTACATAGATGCGATGAAAGTTCTCGGAGCAAGTGATATTCGCATTATTTTTAAACATATTTTTCCAAATATCGTCTCCCCTATTATTGTACAGGCTACCCTTAGCATTGCTAGCGCCATATTAACGGCAAGTACGTTATCCTTTCTTGGCCTAGGTGTCCAGCCACCGACTCCGGAATGGGGAGCCATGTTAAACGAAGGGAAAGATTATATGTATCAAGCTCCTCACGTGGCATTTTTTCCTGGTTTAGCCATTATGTTCGTCGTACTCGTTTTTCACATATTTGGAGATGGATTAAGGGACGTATTAGATCCAAAAAGTAAAAAATGAGAACGGAGGGCTAACATGTTGTCTTTTATACTCAGACGTTTGATGCAAACACTTCCAGTTCTTTTTGGTGTTTCTTTACTCGTATTTAGTCTACTGCACCTTATCCCAGGGGATCCTGCTGTTCTTATTGCCGGGGAAAACGCACCTAAAGAACAAATAGCAAACATTCACGAACGTCTCGGACTAAATGATCCTCTCCCGATCCAGTATTGGAATTATATGTGGAATATTATTCAAGGAGATTTAGGAACATCTTTTCGTACCGGTCGACCTGTAATAGAAGAAATTGCTTCAAGATTCCCGATAACGTTCCAATTATCGGTGTATAGTACAATTTTTAGTATATTTTTAGGACTCATTGCCGGAGTAATCGCTGCCACCTACAAAAATTCATTTATTGATACAAGTATCATGGTGATTGCTTTATTCGGTTTATCACTGCCTAATTTTTGGTTAGGATTAATGCTGATTCAATGGTTTGCGATTGGACAGACACCGTGGCTACCTTTTTCAACGTCATGGTTTTCACCTTCTGGTTGGGGGTCTTTCCAGCAAATGGTCTTGCCAGTCATTACTCTCGGTACCGCTGGTGCTGCCATGATTGCCCGAATGACTCGCTCTAGTATGTTAGACGTATTGAATGAAGACTATATTCAAACCGCTCGTGCAAAAGGACTCAGTGAACGAAAAGTCATTTATCGTCATGCATTAAGAAGTGCCATCATCCCTGTTATTACAGTGATTGGAATACAATTCGGATTTCTCTTAGGAGGATCCGTCGTAACAGAACAAGTTTTCGCAATCAATGGGCTCGGTCGCTTATTAATGAATAGTATTACCAACAGAGATTTTCCCGTTGTACAAGGAATCGTTCTCGTCATTTCATTCACTTTTGTCATCGTTCATTTAATCGTTGATATTTTATATCATGTGTTCAATAAACGGATGAAAATGAACGGTTAAGCGATCATGAAAAATAAAGGGAAAAAGAAAGGAGCAAATCAATGGCATCCACAAAACAACCCCTGCTCTCTGTACGCCACCTATCTGTGTCCTTTTTCACGAAAAATGACGAAGTAAAGGCAGTTGACGATGTTTCTTTCTCCATTCCAAAAGGACAAACATTAGGCATTGTCGGTGAATCCGGCGCTGGGAAAAGCATGACCGCGCTCTCTCTTTTGCGCCTTTCCCAACCTGGAGAAATTGTCACTGGAGAAATCCTTTTTGAAGGAGAAAACATTTTAAAGAAAAAAGAAAGAGAGATGCGAAAAATTCGTGGAAAAGATATTTCGATGATTTTCCAAGACCCGATGAATTCCTTACATCCCACTTATACAATCGGACAACAACTAAGGGAAGTGTTGTACACCCATGAACATCTCAACAAAAAACAAGCAACGAAACGAATCATGGATATGTTACAACTCGTTGGAATATCTGCTCCAGAAAAAAGGATGCATCAATATCCTCATGAACTTTCCGGTGGAATGAAACAGCGGGCAATGATTGCAATGGCGCTTCTTTGTTATCCAAAATTATTAATTGCAGATGAACCGACGACCGCATTGGATGTCACCATTCAAGCACAAATTTTAACGCTAATAAAAGAATTACAACGGAAACTTGCAATGTCTGTTCTTATCATTAGTCACGATTTCGGTGTCATTGCGGAAATGTGTGATCATGTCGCGGTGATGTATGGTGGAAACATTGTTGAAATGGCAGACGTGCATCACTTATTTGAAAAACCGAAACACCCATACACGATTGAATTATTACAGTCTCTATTACGAAAAGACCGACATACCAACGAAAAAAAGGTGCGTCCTATAAAAGAACCATTCCTACGCTCAGAGGAGAATGGGACAGGCTGTCGTTTTGCACCAAAATGTCCTTATAAACAAGAGATTTGTGCAAAACGCCTCCCACCTCTTATTCAAGATGAACATAACCATTACACCCGTTGTTGGATCGCTTCCGACGATAGATAGAATAAGCTTAGGGGAGGTCATTTATGCGAAAAGAAATCTTGAAAGTAGATCATTTAAAAAAATATTTTCCGATAAAAAGTGGCATATGGAACCGAACAGTAACAAATATAAAAGCAGTGGATAATATCTCCTTTACTGTGCATGAAGGAGAAACCGTTGGCATTGTAGGGGAATCCGGTTGTGGCAAATCAACCGTCGCCCGGACTATTTTGCAATTAGAGCAACCGACGGCAGGAAATATTTATTTTGAAGGAAAGAATTTATGTTTATTACGAAAAAAAGAGCTGAGAAGAAAAAGAAAAGAGATGCAAATGATATTTCAACATCCGCATAGCTCTCTCAATCCACGACAACGTTTAAAAGACATATTGTATGAAGCAATGTCCATTCAAAAAGTGGTTCCGAAAGCGAGGAAAAATGAGCAAGTACATGCTCTCCTTCAAAAAGTAGGACTACAACCGCATCAACAAGAGAGATATCCTCATGAATTAAGCGGTGGTGAAAAGCAACGAGTCGCCATTGCTCGAGCATTAGCAGTTCAACCGAAACTAATAATTTGTGATGAAATCGTCTCATCTCTTGACATATCACGGCAAGCGCAAATACTTCATTTATTAAAAAAGTTACAACAGGATTTCAATTTAACTTATTTATTTATTTCACATGATTTAGAAGTCGTTCGTTATATCTCCGATCGCGTCATAGTCATGTATGTAGGACAAATTGTCGAAATGGCAACTACTCAGTCTTTATTTGAATCTCCAATGCACCCATATACGCACGCTTTACTGTCAGCCATACCGACTCCCCATCCGAAGGCGAAACGTAAGCGCCTCCTTTTAAAGGGAGAGGTTCCTTCTCCAGTGGAGCCGCCAAGTGGCTGTCGTTTCCATCCTCGTTGTCCGTTCGCTACCGAAACTTGTAAAAAAGTTGCCCCTACATTGCAAGGAACAAAAGATGTCGAGCAAAATCATCTCGTTGCTTGTCATTATGGTGAAGATATTGCTAGAAATCGCTCTTCCTTTTTTTAGTGTCACCTTCCAGTTTGCAATCGGAAGGTGGCACGTGTGAATTGTCAAAGAACATGATGAATATGTAAACGCTTGTTCGTTCAATGAAGACGCCACAGACTCGTTTGACCGAAGCCAATTCATCTCCATCTTACCATGAGGAAAAAACCCTTCCCACGGTGGAAGATGGAGACTTCTTGGCTAAGAACGTTAAAAAATGTAAGGTTTGTTCTTATTGTCGCTCATCACCCATTTCGTTATTTGCTAAAAATGAATGAATACGGTCATATATCTCGGGTTGTTCATTAAAAATAAGCTCATAATGGTTGACTGGGGTGACCATCGTGTCCATATTTGCTATCTTTTTTTTCAAGGTTGTATACGATTCTTCTGTAAAGAGAGAGCGTTTGTCTCCGATATTCCCGGTTGCGATGATAAGCAATACCGGGCATGATATGGAGGATGCTACCTCTTCTGAACGAAAAGAATAAAAGCTTTCAAAGTCTTTTTCCATGACCGCAGCTTGTGAGCGATGTTGCCATTCTCCGTTTTCTTGTTGTCGGATTTCATAGCGAACGATTTCTTCCATCGTAGTGTCCCATACAATGTTTAAAGTGGTATAGAGATTGCGGGTTTCTGTCACATAGTCTTCTTGTGTGGGATATACTTTTTTCATTCGGTTCAAGGAAGGAAGCACCAGCTCTCTAGCAGTCTCATCTGCATCCCCTGCTCCGTCTAATAAAATAAGGGAAGAGACACTTTTTCGTCGACTGGCTGCTGCTAAGGCGCATAGATACGCACCCATGGAATATCCTAATAAAATCGGTTTCTCAATCTTTAAATGATCGATGAGCTCCATGAAATCTTCTGCGTGGGTGAAGATAGAAGTGTTGGAAGAAGCAGGATCGCTCTTGCCACGACCGCGAATATCATAGCTAATAAAGCGATAGTCTCCTGCCAATGCCTGTTTATAAAAGTCAAATTGTTTATGATTCCCAGTCAAGCCGTGGGCCGCGATGATGGTTCCCCATGTTCCGGGAATATCTTCTACATACAACGTATGCCCTGATTTTGTCTTGATATAAGATCCCATAAGTTGCATCCTCCCTCAATAAAGTAAGAATATCTTCCAAATGCTCGCTTATTCTCAAAATTTCATAGACACTGTTTTACACCTAACAGCACTTCCACCTTATAAAAGGATAATCACAGAATATTCTAACAGGGT
>NZ_WKJG01000006.1 GCF_027853235.1 Aliibacillus thermotolerans | reverse complement strand
CTACATTTGAAAGACGATAGAAAATACCATGTTCATTCGAATGAAAATTTACTCCGTCAAAAGATTTATCAAATCATTGCTGGTTATGCTGAAGATGACAGTGCTGATCAATTGACGAATGATCCTGTCTTCACACAAATTATCGGGACCGACGCCTTAGCTTCTCAACCAAGTTTATCTCGGTTTTACACAAGATTTGATAACGAATCCATGGAACAATTAAATCAAGCGAACCAAGAGCTTTTAGATAAAGTACATACATTCAGGGGATCCAAAGCAATCATCTTTGACTTGGATTCAACACATGCTGACACATATGGTGAACAAGAATCGGCATCGTACAATACTCATTATGGAACGGTCGGTTTTCATCCGTTAGTTGCTTTTGATGGTATCACTGGCGATTTCCTTAAAGCGAAGCTACGACCAGGAAATGTTTATACTTCCAATGGTGTCGTTGATTTTGTAAAACCACTTATTGAACACTACAATGAAAAATTTCCAGAAACCACACCGTTTTTACGTGGAGATAGTGGATTTGCTGTCCCGGCTTTGTATGACTTATGTGAAGATGAGTCTGTCTATTACGTGATTCGTCTAAAATCAAACGCTATTTTACAGCGAATGGCAGATGAATTACATCCAGCAACGGAGATATCAGATGTTTCCATGTCTGAATGCTATTATGAGGAAATCGAATACCAGGCAAAATCATGGTCGAAGTC
>NZ_WKJG01000005.1 GCF_027853235.1 Aliibacillus thermotolerans | reverse complement strand
TCTCAATTAAAGGCGCTTGTGTAAACCAGGAATCCATGAGAACATAGTCAGCTACAATCCCTTTTTCAAGCGCATGATCAAGTAAAGCTGAAGCCACGTCTGGTTTTGATTTCAGAGCTTCCTGGCGACGCTTATAGCCAGATGTTCGTTTATCAATATTGGTATTGATTTCTTGCAGGCGATTTTCCTTTTTCGGTGAACTTAGAAGAGCAAAATCAACGGGAATAAAAGTAAAACTATCGGTCCAGCCAAGGGTAAGCATTTGAAACCCTTTCAAGTACTGATGGGTAGAGTGATCAAAAACCTTAGCCAACAGTTCAACCGACTTACTACGGTTTCTTGAAAAGACAGAATCATCAATCACAAAAGCTGTGACACGATCTTTTGAAGTTAATGGTTGAAGCAGACGGATCATTTCACTGCTTAATGAAAGCAGAAACTTTCTCCAATGATAGGTTGGTGTATTTAAAAAGCGATAGACTGTATCCTTTCCGGGCAGATCCTGAGATCGTTTACTCATAAAAGCACGAAACCAGTTCTTATATTGGAAGACTAAAAGAAAAATCAGTTTGAAAACAGTAAGACAAGAATACCCGGAAAGTTTCGTAATATTCGCTTTTCTTAAATGATATCCAATATTTAATTCGGAAAATCCTTGTTTAATTTCTTTTGGTAATTGCGCAAAGTAGTCTTTATTCGTTATCATAGTGGTGACACCTTTCTTTTGGATTTGGTTTCGTCACCAATATTTTACCAAA
>NZ_WKJG01000004.1 GCF_027853235.1 Aliibacillus thermotolerans | reverse complement strand
ATGTGATAATTGACGTTATAAACACAAGTTCTAGCATGAGTGATTTTAGATTTTTTATTCATACATATAGTATATATTTAAAGATACATATTATCAATATTAACAACTATTATCATAGTTACATATGGTATGGGGTAACTCAAAGAAGGCAACGATTCATCTCCTCATTGAAATGAGGAGGATTCTCGTCGCTTTGTCCTAAAAAAATGACATGTTGCTTCCATTTTATCATTTCTCTCCGAACGTATTGTGGTATGATTTTGGTGTATAAGGTACACTGAGGAGGCAAACAGGATGAATAACCACGAAATTGATTATCACTTGCACGGAGATGACATGCAGTTTGTTGAAATTGAACTAGATCCAATGGAAACAGTGATTGCAGAAGCAGGATCTCTTATGATGATGGAAGATCACATTCGCATGGAAACGATTTTTGGCGATGGCTCAAAGAACTCTAACTTAAGTGGTTTTGTCGGAAAGTTAATTGGAGCAGGAAAACGCGTCATCACTGGAGAAAGTCTTTTTATGACGGCTTTTACTAATGAAGGAACGGGAAAAAAACACGTGTCTTTTGCTTCTCCTTATCCGGGAAAAATTGTCCCGTTAGATTTAAGTGAACTTGGCGGTAAAATTATTTGTCAAAAAGACTCCTTTCTCGCCGCTGCAAAAGGTGTTTCGATCGGAGTGGAATTTCAACGGAAACTTGGAGCTGGATTTTTTGGTGGAGAAGGCTTTATTATGCAAAAAATCGAAGGAGATGGGATGGCTTTTGTCCATGCCGGTGGTACGATTCATCAAAAAGAGCTGGAAGTTGGAGAAACCCTTCGCGTCGATACCGGCTGTCTCGTCGCTATGACTGGACAAGTAGACTATAACATTGAATTCGTTGGCGGAATTAAAACGGCGCTGTTTGGTGGAGAAGGAGTCTTTTTCGCCACCTTACGCGGTCCTGGAACGGTTTGGATCCAATCCCTTCCATTCAGTCGTCTTGCAAGCCGTGTCTTTGCAGCCTTACCGGAAAAAGGTGGCTCCAAAGGAGAAGGAAGTGTCGCGAGCGGCTTGTTTGATATTTTTGGAGGAGACAGAAATTAGTGATGATGAAGTCCCCAAATTTTTCGGGGGTCGGAATTTTTCTCCTGTTATATCTCGTGATTTTGACGGGGTTCTATCTTTATTTCAAACGCGTCGCTCGTACCTTAAATGAAGAGTTAAAAAATTTATGATTTACTGCGTCGCACCAATGTTTGCAATGTTCTAGCTACGCTTGAAACCGAGATATTGGGAAATCTATGGTTCTCCCTCATTTTCCTCAAGACGTTAACATACACAAAAGCTGTGACTCGTCATCGGGTCACAGCTTACGTTTTTAACTGTATTGGAATGTTTGTTGCAACATGGTACCATATTTTTCATAGTGTATGTGCCATGAAAATGCTTTTTCTAAAATATGTGGAGTTTGTCCTCCGCGTGTATGTAACGCTTCGTTGTAATAGTCAAGCAATTGCTCGCGGTACATTGGATGGGCGCAGTGATGAATAATGAGTGGTGCTCTTTCTGTTGGAGCAAGACCACGTAAGTCGGCATATCCTTGTTCTGTCACAATGACATCGACATCATGTTCCGTATGATCTATGTGAGAAACGAATGGAACGATACTGGAAATGTCTCCACCTTTTGCAATGGACTTCGTCACAAAGATGGACAATTTTGCATTTCTCGCAAAGTCACCAGATCCACCAATGCCATTCATCATATTTGTTCCTGAAACATGCGTTGAGTTTACGTTTCCGTAAATATCTACTTCAAGGGAAGTGTTGATCGCAATGAGTCCTAACCGACGGATGATTTCTGGATGGTTTGACAATTCTTGCGGACGTAATACTACACGGTCTTTATATTGATCGATAGATGAAAATACCGCTTTCATTTTCTCTTCGGATAGTGTGATGGAGCAACCTGACGCAAAGCGAACTTTTCCAGCGTCAATAAGATCAAATACTGCATCTTGCAACACTTCCGAATAAACTTCTAAATCGGTAAACTCAGAATCGAGCAGTCCGTGTAACACCGCATTCGCAACGGAACCAATGCCTGATTGCAGCGGCGCTAGATGATCCGGCAAACGCCCTGCTTCTTTTTCTTTTCGTAAAAAAGAAATTAAATGTTTTGCCATCATCGCTGTTTCTTCATCCGGTGGGACAATTGTCGACGGGCTATCCGGTTGATTTGTCAACACGATTCCTTTCATTTTATCCGGATGTACTTTTATTCCTACTGAACCGATACGGTCAGCGACTTTCGTTAACGGAATAGGCTCTCTTTCTCCTTGTTCCGCTAGCTCATAAACATCGTGCATCCCTTCAAAAGCTTCCGGTTGGGCAATGTTGATTTCAACAATGACTGCTTTTGCTTTTTCTACAAAGATAGAAGAGTTTCCAACAGATGTCGATGGAATAATCGTTCCATCTTCTGTAATCGAAACCGCTTCCACAATCGCATAATCAATCGGATTCATGACATCATTTCTAATTAATTCAGCTGTATGAGATAAATGCTGATCTACAAACAAAAGATCGTTGTCGTTTATTTTTCGACGCATCGTTCGATCCGCTTGAAACGGTAAACGCTTTCGAACGATTCCTGCTTCCGCCATTAATTTATCTATATCCGAACCGAGTGAAGCACCCGTATATACATCCACTTGGAAAGATTCCGCTTTCGCTCGTTCTACTAATGCCATTGGTACCGCTTTCGCGTCCCCGGCACGAGTAAAACCGCTTAGTCCAAGAGTCATTCCATCTTGAATCCACGAAGCCGCCTCTTCTTTCGAAACGATGCGACGTGATAGATCCGTATGACGTATACGACTCAAATGTTGTTTCACGATGATTCCCTCCACCTTATTTTTTCACTATTTTATCAAGATTTGACCGTCTTATCTTCCGTTTTCGCACGAGACAGCGAAACAAAGGATGAAACATGATATCGGTGGATAAACAAGAAAATTAAAAACCTAACACATCACGGAAATGTTTTGCATGGGATTGACTAACCGGAACTTTTGTGTTATCGGACATGATGAGAAGAAAAGTGGAATGGGAATCAGGTTGAATTTCTTTGATGAAGTTTATGTTGACAATGTATGAACGATGGGTGCGGATAAAAGCGTCTTCCGGCAAGAAAAATTCTAATTCATTTAACGTGCTTGTATGATACCCTGTCTCTCCATCAACTGGATGGACCCATGTTCTTCGATTTTGCGCTTCAATGTAAATGATATTTTTGTTTGGAACCGGACGCCAACGATCTTCTAATCGGATCGTTAAAAATTGAGATAGCAACCGCCCTTGGCCAACAGGAAAAATGGCAGTGACGCAACCTGCCAGTTCACCGTCATCCAAGACCGGAGAAGAGATCCCAAAATACGGAACGCCAAAAACTTGTTTATGAATATACTCGGACGCTTTTCTTTGTTTTGCTAATGCCTTATATGTTACCGTTTCTTTTTTTACAATATCCCCGGGCTTAATCTTCAAATCTATTTTTTTCCCCGGTTTGTAATAAATATATTGTTTCTCATCGGAAACTGCAATGGACGTATCTTTCGGAAACAAGTCTTTAAACGTTTCAATCACTGATACAACAGATAATTGACCACTCACAAAGTTCCACTCCTTCAAATGTATTGCTATGTAAATATAACAGCGAAAACGTTTCCAAGTCGACATTTTTGCTTAACAGGACATGATTCATTCCTGCAATGGATAACGCCCTTATAAAGCAATGACCGCAAACCTATGAATACAAAAAAGAGGATCGGACAAAACTTCAGTCATCGCCAAAAACTTGGTGAGTCTCTCTTTTTGTGTGCAAAGAACAATTAAAAATGAAAATGATGATAAAAGTGTCGTATGAACTGGTGATGCGACACTTTTTCGTGCAATCTGAACAGGAGTGGTTGTAAGAGGGGTGAAATCGGAAATATTTAGGTGATTCGAAGCGTTTTTATGTTTCATGCGACGAATGACGCATTAAAAACATGCGACGCTTCATTTTGTCAAACACCGGTTAAAGGGTTGTATGAAAGCTGAAAATGGAAGAAATGATGATAAAAACAGGTCGCAACACGTTTCATACGACCTTTTATTACGAGAACGATGCAATGAATGGTCGTATAAAAGATTCATACGACGAAATATCACACAAAATTCCTACTGAATGGTCCCATGACGGAGAAGTTGCTATGGGGGCTTGCGTTGCATTCGGCCATCTGCTGACGATCTGCGTACATCATGCTAATGACGTAGAATCACTGAAGGCTCTTTTATACTTCTTGTGTATACGCTTCTGGCGGGAAACTGATAGAAATAGTAACCCAACCAAAGAAGAAAAGTAAAAACCTACAAAAATGGTTCCAAACAAATTCTAGTGCTTGAAACCATTCTTTTTTGGCTAGTTATGGCCCAGCCTCTCATTTACTTCCAACATAATAATCGAGCACGCGGTCCACCGAGGGACCGTACGTTTCTCCAAATAAATTTAAATGAACGAGTAAGTAGTAGAGTTGGTACAGCGGTTTTCGTTCTTCAAACTCTGGCGGCAATGGACTGATTTCTTCATACGCATCATAAAAGGTTTGCGAGAAACCGCCGAACAGTTCCGTAAAAGCTAACTCCATTTCTCGTTCTCCATAAAAAACAGCCGGGTCAATGAAATAAGGAATACCTGCATCTCCGGTGATCCAGTTTCCACCCCATAAATCACCGTGAAGAAGAGAAGGGACAGAATGTGCCGGTAAAAAGCGGTGGAGAGAATCGAGTAGTCGCTCTAATTTTTCTCTTCTCACCTTTGGTAATACATCACGTTTTAATGCGAGTTCCATTTGAAAGCCTAACCGATGTTTTTTGTAAAAAGTAAGCCAATTTTCTTCTTCGTTGTTCGGTTGCGGGAGTTTTCCAATATAGTTATCAACGTCCAATCCAAAAGTATCCCTTGTGCATTGATGAAGTTCGGCAAGCCCCCGACCGAGTAATGTTTCTGTCTCTTTTTTTCGCGCACCTGACACCCATTCCATCGCTATGTATGATTCTTTATGGGCGTATACTGTTGGAACAGATATGGCACCACTTCGTTTGAGGCGCATCAGTCCATCTCGTTCTTTTTCGAAAAAATCTTCGGGCACATTTGGATTGTATTTAATAAAATAGATGTTCTCTTTTGTTTGGACGCGGTAAGCTTGGCTAACACTTCCACCGGAAACAGATTGAACATCTAGGAGCGTCGTATCGTCTCCTACGTTCTTGATTATTTGCTGAAGAGTTGCTTTCATACATTTTCCTTCTCCCGAATGTGAGTTAAGAGACGTTCACAACCTTCATTAATAAGATGATACACTTCCTCAAAATTACCGGTAAAATACGGATCCGGAACATCTCCCCCGCGTTTTTCAGGCACATAATCAAGAAATTTCGCGATTGTGCCAGTTTGACGCCCTTGTGCAAGCTCTTTTATTACATCCATATTATTTGAATCCATGCCAATAATATAGTCGAAGGTTTCCGTGTCTGTTTCTTGCAGTTGTCTTGCGATCACGTCTGAGAAATCAATCTGATGTTCCGTTAATATTTTTTGCGTGCCTTCATGAGGAGGTTTTCCGACGTGCCAGCTCCCCGTACCGGCAGAATCAACCCGAATCTTATCTTCCAATCCTTGTTCTTTTACTTTATGGCGAAAAATTGCTTCCGCCATTGGTGAACGACATATATTCCCTAAACATACAAATAATACAGATACCATACAACAGCCTCCGAAAATATTCTTCATCATAAGTACGTACAGAAACAAATCCATGACTGTACGTGTTCCTTCTTCCGCCATCTATTGTAACACTTGTTACGAAAAAAATATATGTGAAACCTAGTGGGATGGAGCCATTCCGCTTTCTCCCATGTCTGATCGATAGAAACTGTAGCAGTTTTTCCCTTTTTCTTTCGAATCGTATAAGGCGATATCGGCTTTTTTATACAATCCTTCTACGTCTGTTCCATGCTCAGGGGCAAAAGCAATTCCGATACTTGCGGTAACCCCGGCTTTTTTCAAATGAGGACAGTTGTTAATACACGTGTGAATCGTGTCAATAATTCGACTTGCTGTTGCTTCCGCTTCACTTTTTGTCGCGGGAGTTAATACTACTGCAAACTCATCCCCACCTAATCGGAACACTTTATCTTCCTTGCGAATAGATTGGCGTAATTCCTTTGCGACACTTTTTAAGAGCATATCTCCTTTATCATGTCCGTAACGATCATTTACTTGTTTAAAATTATCTAAGTCAATCATAAGCAAAGCTGTCTTATTCTTTTTATCTCGCAAAAGAGGCGGTAAAGTTTCTTCAAAAGCAGCTCTATTTTTTAACCCTGTTAAACTATCATGAAATGCTAAATACATTGGACGGGATACTCTTTTCGATATAATTGCAGCCAATAGGACGGTGACAACTAATACAATCACAAGCTGAATGAAGAATGTTTTCGTGTAATCTTTGTACACGGCCTCCATCGCTTGATTGTTATAATTAATTTCAATCACTCTATGTTTAGTTACTTCTGAATCAAAAGAAGATGAGTAACGAATATAACGATACGTTGCCGGCTCTCCATTCCATTTCCCTGTCAATTCCGTTTTTTGCCCTGTTTGTAACGTTTTCTTGAAGGCAGCTCTTCTTTCTGATGATATCGTACCTACATCCCGAGGCTCTCCAAGAGAAAATCCCGCTATGTTAAAAATGTTGATATCATTAATGCAATCTGTACTAGCAAGAATATCCTCTATTTCCGCTAAAAAATTAAATTCTTTAAATATTTTCCCGTGCTCTAAGTTCACTCCGAGCTCAATTAAATATTTGCCATCGGGAGTTGCCATATAACTATATTTTTTAATTTGCCCTGTTGATTGCTCAATGTCTATTCCATCGTGATAAAAGTCACCAGATTTCCTGCGATTCTCTAATATTGGGACGAGCTTCGTACAACAGTCGTAAAAGTTTAAGCCGATATCATCGGTAAAACTGCTATGAGTAACGACTAAATCTTCGTTAATAAAATATACATCCATGCCGAATTCCTCTTTAATGGCAGCAAAATCCCAACTATCTAAATCAGGGTTTTCTTCATACCACTTTATCAATTGTTCTGTATTCGCTTTCATATCATTCGCAGTTTCATCGTCAAAAAGATGATACGCTTTATCGATGGTCATCATCGAACGTTTGATTTTCTCTTCGATTTCTGCAATTTGGTTTTGTTGATATTGTAATGTTTCATGTTGGAGGTGAAGATGGTTCACGGTCGCAATACCGAATGAAATAACTGTTGCAAAGACAATCATTGTCACAAATAAAAGTAGCCTAAAATTCCTATTCATCTTCACCACTCCTTTCTCTTCAACAATAAACAGTCTATTATACTTAATTCTTATCTACTATAATTATACAATAAAAAATAGGAAAAAACCGGAATATAAGATTTTATTCACAAAAACTTGTATAAGTTTTCCATAAAAAAGAGGATTCCGTCATACCCGTTCGGATTCCTCTTTTACTGCGCTACAGTTCTTTTTCTAATTTCGTTAATAGCTGTACGACTTCTTGGGAGGCTTCTTCCAACTTCTTGGCTGCCCGTTCCGCTCCCGCAATGTCGTTTTTTCCATAACACTCCACCGCAGCTTTTGCATATTCGTGTACTTGTTTATGCGGTGTTTCCATTCGCTGAAATGATTCCTTATTCGTAATGAAGGATGGCAAATCACTATAATACCATTTACCTAAGCGACAAGCATGATGGGAAGTCAGACGTTCTGTTGGAATATCTTCCAGCCCGAGCATCATGTTGTATACTTTCCATTTCCAAAGCAAGTGATCTGTTTTTGAGACGCGAACGATATCTTTTGCACGCATGCGGACATTAATATCGAAGAAAGTATTCCGATATTGTTCCATGCCCTTACTTAAATCAAGCAAGTTTTTAGCTGTTAATTTAGCAATTTCTTGAGACTCGAGACTTTGTTCATAAATGTTGTTGTTTCGTTCTGTAATATCTTGGATGGTGGATGTTTGTTCTTCACTCATCGCCGCAATTTGTGAGATTTCTTGATTAATATTTTGCATCGTGGAAACAATGTTCACTAACGCGTCTCCTGCATATTCTGCGCCGGTCACACTCTTTTCAACGAGTTCACCCGTATCATGAATCTGATCGGTCACTTCTCCAGAGACACTTAACAATGTTTCCATGTTGGTCGTAATTCGCTGAATCTGTTCTTTCGTATGTTCGGAAAGTTTACGTACTTCAGACGCAACCACCGCAAATCCTTTTCCTTGTTCTCCTGCCCTGGCTGCTTCAATACTCGCGTTCAAAGCAAGCAAATTTGTTTGATCTGCAATCTCCATAATAATGTGAATAATTTCTTGAGTGTTTTCGATTTCTTTGTCTAATTGATTTACTTTATCCGTTACTTCTTGATACACCCGTCCTACCCGTTGAATATCGTTTAATGTATCATCAATGACGTCTTTACTACGTTCCGCCGATTGTACCGCTTCATCCGTGCCTTCCGCTACTCGAACCGCGTGAGCTGCCACTTCTTGAATGGAAGCGCTCATTTCCTGTGTGGCAGCCGTTACACTATGGGTCTCTTCGATATTTTGGTCCGTTTTCATTAATAGTTGTTTCGCTGAATCGATTTGTGTCATATCGTCCAACATATTAGAAATTCCAAACAAAAAGCCTTTAAACGTCTCTTCCATATACACTTCTACAATTAATTGTTGATCAAAAGCAGCAAACTTTTGTAGCGCGATAGTGTAATCCATTAATCGTTGGGGCTTATGACGAAGGTTTTCCATTAAAATGGATGTCATCATTTGAAGAAGTAAATGATGTGCCGCAATAAAATGCTCGGCAGTTAGATGAATGCGACTATGTACTTGTCCAACGACAACGCGGGAATGGATATATTCCTCATCGACTTTCGCTTCCAACAATTGTTCGATATATTGATTCATCTTTTGACTCAAACGTTCTACCGTGGAGTGCTCTTGAATCAAGTGATCTAAATGGGCTATAGAAGTAATATGTTTATAAAATGCATCGACCATTTCTTCTTTATAAGGGGCTAAAATTGATTTTGCTTCCCTTACTTGCGCAAGCACTTCTTCATTCACTCCACAAAACGTTAATCGTTCTCTCACCCGTTCGTTCACTTGCGTAATATCTGTCTCTCCGATATACTCTATTTTCTCTTTCCACGTGGACTGTTTATTTTTTGTAAAGATCCCCATCCGTTAACCTCCTGTTGTTTAATTTAATTGCATCGTGACGGACATATCGCTTTAACTCTTCTAACAGTTCTTCTACATCATACGTATCCGCATCTAACTTCACACCGTACGTATACCCTTGAAAGGTGCTTTTCTCCCATACAATATGCCCTTCTAACCGCATTTCTTTTTCATAAATACGAACACGCATCTTTATCGCTTGCTCTGTATTAGGCAACTTCCATTTCGTCATGATTTTGGCACCTTCTAAGCTCATATCAATGACATGAAGTGTCGCTTCTTTCAAAGGTTTTCCCTTAGGTAAAATGATCGAGGCTTGAATTGGTTCTTTAAAAGTGAGACGAAAACCTTCATTTCTTCGATAAGTTTGACTCCCCCATCTACTCATCGATATTCCTCCATATATCTTTGAAAATCTTTGCTGGATAAAGGCATGCTGAAAAAGTACCCTTGTCCTTCTTGACAGCCAATCACTGTAAGAACATCCAGCTGTTCTTTTGTTTCGATTCCTTCTGCAATGACGTTTAAGTTAAGAGCTTTTGTAATGGATAGGATAGCTTCTACAATCGTGCGACTTTCACGATTATCAGCGATATCACGAACGAAAGATCGATCAATCTTTAAAGCGTCAATCGGTAAATATTTAATATAACTAAATGAACTATAGCCCGTACCAAAGTCATCAATCGAAATCGTCACTCCCAATTGTCGCAATGACTCTAACACGCTCTCGACATTTTCTACCAATGCAAAAACACTTTCCGTCACTTCTAACTCCAACCATTGTGGAGCAAGTCCCGTCTCTTGTAATATGCTTTCAACTTTCTCTACTAAATTCTCATGTAATTGCGGCGGGGACAAGTTTACTGATATTTTAAGCGGTGGGTAGCCGGCTTTTTGCCACGCTTTATTTTGACGACAACTTTCTTTTAATACCCATTCGCCGAGCAAATGAATCAGGCCTGTCTCTTCCGCCACAAAAATAAATTTATTTGGCGCAATTTTTCCTAGCTCTGTATGGTCCCAACGTACCAATGCTTCCATTCCTATCAACTTTCCACTCGCTAAATGGATCTTCGGTTGATACTCTAAATAAAATTGTTCGTTTTCTATCGCTTTCTTTAATTCATTTTCAATAAGAATTCGTTCAAGGGATCTTTTTTCCATATCCGGGTGAAAAAACAAATATCCTCTTCTTCCTTGTTCTTTCGCCGTATGCATCGCCATATTCGCATGTCGTAACAATTCATCCGGAGTGCGACCGTTGTCCGGAAATAGAGAAATACCAATGCTGCATGACAAATGATAAGCATATCTTTCTACTTCGATAGCATCTTGCAACCGGTGATTCATTTGTTTCGCCAGTTTTTCCATTTCCTGTTTTCCACTGATATTAGGTACTAATATCGCAAATTCATCCCCGCCAATTCTAGCAACGGTGTCGCTCCCTCTAATCGTTTGCCTGATTCGGTTCGCGACTTCAAGCAAAATCATATCCCCTACTTCATGACCAGAGGAGTCATTAATATATTTTAGCCGATCGATATCTAAATGAATAATTCCTAGTCTGGAACGATTATTTTTCGCCTGTTTTACTGCGCGTTGCAATTCTTTCATAAAATAACGTCGGTTTGGCAAATGGGTTAACGAATCGTGATATGTCAGGCGATACATCTTTTGCTGGTCTTTCTTCCTGCTCGATATATTGCGCATAACGAAAACAACGCTTGCGATATTGGTTTCTTTATTAATGATAGGACTTAACCGAGCCTCCGCTTCCATGTAAGTCCCGTTTTTTCTACGAATTCGTAACTCAATTAAAGACGCCGCTGTTCTTCCTTCATCAAATGCGCGCTGTATGCTTGCCAACACTCTTTTTTGATCTTCCTCGTGGATGAAAGATATTAAATTGCTAGATTCTAACTTTTCCAAATCATATCCTAAATAAATTTGATGAGATGGTGATACGTACATGAAATTACCTTCTCGATCAATCGTGGAAACGAGGTCAGTTGAATTTTCTGTAATTAACCGATATTTTTCTTCCCGGCGCTTTAATTCTTCTTCCATTTCTTTTCGTTTTGTAATCTCATAGCGAATAGAAATGTACTGATATGGCTTTCCTTCGTCATTTAAAAAAGGCACAATGGTCGTATCTACCCAATAATAAGAGCCGTCTTTTGCTTTATTTTTAATCTCTCCTCTCCAAACCTTTCCGCTTGCGATTGTTTTCCACATCTCTTTAAAAAAATCTTTCGAATGATATCCTGAATTAATAATGCGATGATTTTCTCCGATAAGCTCATCTCTGGTGTATTGAGAGATTTCACAAAACTTGTCATTTACTTCCATGATGGTACCGAATGGATCCGTAAACGCAACAATTGCCGACTGATCCAGCGCATATTTAATGTCTTGTAATCGCTTTGATATATCAACCATATTTGTCCCTCGCTTGACCATTGTCGTTCATTTTTACTACTTTTAAACTACCTTTTTTTAACACAAACTGCAATCTTTGAACCAATTATCATAAAAAAACCGACCTTAAAGAGAAGGTCGGTTGCACTACTACGCTCCTAGCTATCTATCAGTGCCCACACAAAAGATAGCTCCTCCTTGCGTTCCTATTCCTATTAATATTTTCTACCATTATTATAGTCGCAATCACCCTTATCTTTCATGAGTCTTCTTTACTAAATGAAGCTTTTTTATCTTCATATAGCGATTATTTTATGCCTTTTTAATCCAAAATTTAAACACTTCATTTTCTTCCGTGGAGGCTAACATTTCATGTCCTGCCGATTTTGCCCAAGCGGCAATGTCTGCTTTCGACCCTTTATCGGTGGCGTGAATTTCTAACACTTGACCTGATTCAATATCATTGATTGCTTTCTTTGCTCTTACAATCGGCATCGGGCAAGCTAATCCTTTCGCATCAACAACGTGATCTGATTTCATCTCCAACATCTCTCCTTTTCATCATTCATCCGTATGGTGTACTGCACAACGGTTCGGTCCAATTTCTAGCTCTACCATTTGTTCGAGATCGACCGATTGATGACCGCGGTTAATGGCAACGATTTCTTCAAAGTTCGGTGGTTTCACTGAGCTTGCTGATTTCTCCACTTGGTCAAGAAAATCTTCTTTTGTTGTGTGAAACATTTTTTCATTTTCTTTCCGAATGTTTCCAAGCAAGTCACCGACGTACCCGTGGACGCTTTTTTCTTCATCTAAATCACCATAGTGTCCCGGTAGAACGACGACGTCATCTGCTATTTCGGAAACTTTTGAATAAACGGTATCATATAAATCTTTCGCCCATTCTCTCACTTTGTTTCCAAGGTCCGGACGTCCCAATCCGCTCACAAAAATTGTATCGCCGGAGAAAAGTAGCTTTTGATTGACGAAGAAAGAAACGCTTCCAGGTGTATGTCCTGGCGTTTTCACTGCCAACACTTCGAGAGAGACGTTTTTGAATTCAATTTTTTGATAATCTTCTAGCGGTAAGAAGTCATAGATGGCTCCTTCGCTTTTCATTAAATAATAGCTTGCTCCTGTTTTTTCCGCTAGCATTTTTCCGCCAGAGATATGGTCCGCATGAAGGTGAGAGTCTACGATGTGCGTAATGGTTGCATTTTCTTCTTTTGCTGCCGCTTCATACTTCTCGATAAATCGCGATGGGTCGACAATAAGTGCTTCACCGTCCGAAACGACCATGTAGGAAAGACAGCCTTTTCCTACGCGAATAAATTGGTACACTTTCATATTTTCATCTTCGTGCACTTTTACTTTTTCCAAATGTTCGCTCCAAGATTTCATGCCACCTTGCAAATAATAAGCAGTATATCCTTCTTCATCAAGCATTTCGGCAACCATTTTGGAAGAGCCTTCCTTCGCGCAGACAACAAGCACTTCTTCGTTTTCAGGAAGTTGTTCTTTTATGTCATTAATCCCATCGAGTAATTCAAAGTAAGGGACATTTAAGTGAGTAATGTTTTTCCCTTCGATCTTCCAGTCTTCAAAAGCGTCATTGTTTCGCACGTCTAAAATAAACATGCGCTCTTCGTTCATCACCTTTTTCGCCACTTGTTCCGCTGTCCAAAGTTTTACCATGACAATCATCCTCCCTTTCATTACTTATTTCAAAGCTGCCATTATTCCGTTTGGATCAAAACCGAGAATCCATGTCCCGTTAACATTCGTTTGAGGAACTCCCATTTGCCCCGTCTTTTGAACAAGCTGTTGCATCTTTTCCATATCTTCTACGTTCACTTCTTTATATGGAATATTGTTTTGACTTAAAAAGCTTTTTACCATATCACAATACGGGCAAGTAGTTGTCGTATAAACAGTCACATTCATGTTATTTTCCTCCCTTAAATTAATAATTTTTCTCTATTTCTCCGTCCCAGCTGCTCATGCCAGGAACAACGTTTGTTACTTTTTGAAATCCAGCGTTTTGAAGTGTTCGACAAGCAAGGTCACTGCGGTTTCCCGTGCGACAAACGACGTAAATATCGTCCTCTTTCTTCAGCTCTGCGATTCGTGCTTCTAATTCTCCAAAAGGAATAGAAATTGCACTTGGAATGTGGCCGAAAGCATACTCTGCTTTTTCGCGGACATCAATAATTGTCATCTCTTCCTTTGCTGCTAACTTTTCTTTCAACGTTTCGTTATCAATCACTGTTTCGTACTTAATTTCTTCTTTTGTTTCCTCTCTGCTTGCTTTGCGCAAGTAATGCTTTAAAACGCCATCTTCTTCTATCGTGCCGATGTATTGATGGCCACTATTTTCAGCCCATGCTTTTATATCTGCTTTAGAACCTTTATCGGTAGCTAACACTTCTAATACTTCTCCTGGATTTAATTCGGCAATTTTCTTTTTCGTTTTCACGATGGGCATTGGGCATTGGAGACCTTTTGCATCTAGCACATGATCTGTCTTTAGCATATCCTTTCCTCCCTAGATAAATAGATTTACTTGACCTTCTTCTGCTTCCGTTAAATAAGTAGCAACCCCTGCGTACTGTAGTCCGTCGATTAATTCTTCTTTTTGTAAGCCGAGAAGGTCCATCGTCATCGTACAAGCGACGAGGTTCACTTCTTGTTCTTTCGCCATCTCAATTAACTCCGGCAATGGGGTTGCATTATGCTTTTTAATGACTTTTTTAATGAGTTTCGGTCCAATGCCAGCGAAGTTCATTTTGGACAACCCCATTTTGTCCGCCCCGCGCGGCATCATTCTTCCAAACATACTTTCTAAAAATCCTTTTTTTACAGGAACTTGGTTCTCTTTGCGAAAAGCGTTCAGTCCCCAAAAAGTGGCGAATACTGTGACGTCGTGATCATATGCCGCCGCTCCGTTTGCGATAATAAATGCCGCCATCGCTTTATCGTAATCACCGCTAAATAAAATGATGTTCGTTTTCTTTTTTTCTGCCAAATCAAAACCTCCTTTCTTATTAATTACTTATACATGTATAGGTATAAAGATGACGAAAAATAATGATGATTTTATACCTGTATAGGTATATTATTCGACTTCGTTTAGATTGTCAACCTTTTCATACCTATTATCTGCTTTTCACTAATAAATTGACTGCTTCCTCAATTAACTCGTCTGTCCCGCCGTTCCCTTTGACTTGATTACGGATGCAGTACTCTAAATTAGCACTGACAACGAGACCAATCACCCGGTCAAGGGCGTTGCGAGCAGCGGACATTTGAGTAACAATCTCACTGCATTCTTTTTCTTCTTCCATCATCCGTAACACGGACCGTACTTGCCCTTCAATGCGCTTTAATCTATTTTTTAACGCAGCGTCGTATTCCATTCTATTCACTCCTTCTTGTTATATACCTATACATGTATATTTTTTTTAAACGCTTTGATCAATGACGTCTCTTAATTGCTTTTCAATATCACGGGCAATATTTGCAAGTGTTTCATTTTCCAGATGCTCAAACAATAAGGTGAGTTTCACCATTCCGACATGAACCTTTCCTCCGTCTTCGTAAACGACGATTTTACATGGGAGAAAGTAGCCTGCAAGCTTGCTTTCAGCTAAGATTTGACTCGCTTCTCCTGGATTACATACTTCTAATACCGTATACGGTTCTTTGAAGTCAAAACCTTTCTTTTGCAATGTTTCTTGAATGCTAAATTCCCAAAGCACACCAAACTTTTGTTTTTGCAACTGTTCTTTTACACGAGCAATCGTCTCTTCCATGGAAAAACGACTTTCTTTCGTATAATGATACATCTTTCTTACTCCTTTTCATTATTTTTTGTAGTGATATGTTGTAATGCATTATTTACCGTTTGAAACTTCAATTCATTTTGGTATTTTGTCTCCCAGCCTGCTTTTTGACACAATTTTTTTACCGAATCTTTCATCCCCACAAAGAAAACTTCCACATGATCACAAGTTTTTAGAAGTTGTTCTAACGATTGAACGGCAATCGCATCGACGGAATTTACACTGGAAAAATCAACGACGAGCCATTTTGCTTCTCTTTTTTTATCAAGCAATTGACAAATTTTTTCTTCAACATGGCCGATATTGGCGAAATAAAGGGAAGAATCAATTCGAAACACCGCCACTTTTGACCGTTTTGGCACATCAACTTCCACAATGGCTGGGTAGGCGCTTTTTCCTAAAAAGACAACGATAGAAAATGCTGCTCCGATGAGAATACCTTGTTCAATGCCAAGGGTGAGGGTGGCAATAAATGTAACGAGCCACGTGAATCCATCTAACCAGCGAACCGAAAATAACGTTTTTGCTTCTTTTAAATCAATCAGCCCATAAACAGCGGTCATAATAATCGCTGCTAGCGTAGCTTGTGGAAGATAGTAAAACCAATCGGTAAAAAATAAGAGAGTAATGAATATAAAAAAGGCTGTCATCACTGCTGCAAGAGGGGTTCTCGCTCCCGCTTGATAGTTCACAGCGGACCGTGAAAACCCACCGGTTACAGGGAAGCCGGAGAAAAATGATCCTCCTACATTTGCAAGTCCCAGTCCAACTAACTCTCTATTTGGGTCAATTTTGTAATTTTCCTTCGCTGCAATGACTTTTCCCATCGCAATGGATTCCATAAACCCGATAAAAGAAATCGTCAGCGCTGTTGGTAGTAGTGCAACGAGTGCCTCTTTTGTGACCGTTGGAACACTAAAAGAAGGAAAACCGCTCGGCACTTCTCCAACAATTTGTACTCCTTTCTCTTCCAATCCGAAGAAATAGACGGCGAAAGCACTAACGACAACAACGGCTAACGGACCAGGAATTTTCGGGGCTATTTTTTTCAACGTGAGAAGTAAAATAATTCCGCCTACCCCGATGACAAAAGCAACTAAGTTCATTTCTGAAAGGCGCCTTCCCGCTTCCCAAAGCATAAGAAAGACGTTGTCACTTTCTATATGAAATCCGAGCAAATGCTTCAGTTGACTAAATCCGATAATAATGGCCGCAGCGGATGTGAAGCCACTAATTACCGCTTGGGAGAGAAAATTGACTAAAAAACCTAGCCGTAAAATCCCCATCGCAAATTGAATGATTCCAATCATGAGCATAAGGAGTAGTACGAGGGAGATATATTCTTCCGTTCCCGGCTCACTGATTGTCGATACGCCAGCAAACACGAGAAGGGAAACCATTGCTACTGGACCTACGGCAAGATGCCTGGAAGTTCCAAACAGCGCGTAAATAATGAGCGGAATGACCGAAGCATATAATCCCATGACCGGCGGCAGTCCTGCTAACATCGCATAAGCCATTCCTTGGGGGACGAGCATAATTGCTACAATGATTCCTGCTGTCATATCCCCTTTCAAATCTTTTTTATGATACGTAGCTAACCATTCTGTCGCAGGAATGAGTTTTTTTATCATCCTCCCCCTCCTCCATGTTCTAATTAATATGCATATACCCATACATGTATATTAATGAATCTATTCTTTCTTGTCAACACCATATCTTGCGTCGCGTCCGTCATGAGTCCCTTCCACGATGATTGCGAGGGTAAAAACAGGTCACATACAACTCTTTTTGCGACCTGTTTCATCGGTAAATGGTTTTATCACTCTATTTAAGAAAAGCTAAATGATATTGCTTCGGAACGTCGATTTCTTGCTTTAACTGTCTCGCTGCATGGAGCGCCCAATAAGGATTGTTTAAAAATCCTCTTCCGATACAAATTAAATCTGCATCGCCATTGGCAACGGTGGCGTGGGCAAGGATTGGATCTGACAGGCGTCCAACTGCTGCAACCGGAACATCGACTTCATGCTTAATGCGTCGCGCATACGGCACTTGGTATCCGTCATACGTGTACGGTCGTTTCTCCCGCGGGAGAGCAGCTTCCCCTCCAGTACTTACGTCAAAAAGATCCACTCCCGCTTCTTTAAACACTTTCGCAAATGCCAAACTTTCTTCGATTCCGTACCCACCTTCCGCATACTCCACCGCAGAAATGCGCATAAATAACGGCATGTCTTCAGGCATTTCTTCTTTTGCAGCGGCAATGATTTCTTTTCCAAACTTCGTACGATCTTCTCCATACTCATCAGTGCGATGATTCGTAAAAGGTGACAGGAATTGATGAATTAAGTAGCCGTGGGCACCGTGAAGTTCGATGACATCAAAACCTGCTTGAACTGCCCGACGAATCCCAAGTCGAAATTTTTCAACCATCTCTATTACTTCTTCCGTCTCTAATGCGCGAGGAGTTTTGAAATTTTCCCCAAATGGAATGGCAGAAGGAGCCACTGGTTCCTCAGCATCTTCCGCTTTTCTACCGGCATGAGCAATTTGAATACCAATTTTTGCTCCATGTTGATGCACCGCTTCCACTAGTTTTGCATACGTTTCCACATGTTCATCTGACCAAATCCCAAGGTCTCCATTCGTTATTCGTCCATCCGGGTCAACGTCCGTCATTTCTAATAAAATTAGCCCGGCTCCCCCTACCGCTCGGGAAACGTAATGTTGAAAATGCCAATCATTCGGTGTGCCGTCTTCTTTCGTCACGGAATATTGACACATCGGAGACATGACGACGCGATTTTTAAGTTCTAATCCTTTTAAGCGAAACGGAGAAAATAACTTGTTCATCCGATTACCTCCCTATGTATATGACGAAACTTATTCATCTCTTTTATTGTAACCACTAACATGATGAAGATAAAGAAATCCATTCGTTTCAAAAGATGACCCCGCATCTGAGGTCATCTTATCTTTTAATTATCTTCCATTGTAGACAAGTCACCGGTCGGAAGTCCTAGCTCCCATGCTTTTAACACACGCCTCATAATTTTTCCGCTCCTCGTTTTAGGAATGGAATCGCGGATTTCAAATATACGTGGAGCAGCGTGGGCGGCGAGTTTCGTTTTCACATGTTCGCGAATGTCTTCTAGTAATTCTTCTGATTCTTTATAACCGTCTCGTAGCGTAATAAACGCTTTAATGACTTCCCCGCGGACTGAATCTGGTACTCCTATCACCCCTGCTTCTGCTACAGCAGGATGTTCAACGAGCTTACTTTCCACTTCAAACGGACCAACCCGCTCTCCTGATGTGTTAATAACATCATCAACGCGACCTTCAAACCAAAAATAACCGTCTTCATCTTTGTATGCCGAGTCTCCTGTCACAAACCAGCCATTGAAGAAATATTGTTCGTATCGTTCCGGGTTGTTCCATACAGTCCGAATCATTGCTGGCCATTTTGGTTTAATTGCTAAGTTCCCCATTTGAAGCGGTGGCAGTTCATTGCCGTCATCATCAATAATGGAAAGTTCAATTCCAGGCAGCGGTTTTCCCATTGAACCTGGTCGGATTGGAAGAGAACGGAAATTTGCACAAATTGGTGCTCCTGTTTCCGTCATCCACCAGTTATCATGTATACGTAATTGCAACGTTTCTTGTCCCCAACGTACTACTTCCGGGTTTAACGGTTCCCCGGCTGACAAGACGTGACGCAAATGGGACAAATCATATGTTTTGATAAGATCATCACTTTGTCCCATAAGAAGTCGGAAAGCCGTTGGTGCACTAAACCAAACGGTCACTTTATATTTTTCAAGCGTACTTAACCATTCTTTCGCGTCAAAACGTCCCCCGCGTAACACATTTGTGACCCCATTTAACCACGGAGACCACATGCCAGCAGATGTTCCAGTCACCCACCCTGGATCGGCGGTACACCAAAAAACATCATCTTCCTTTAAATCATAGACCCATTTACCGCCAATGTATTGATGAATCATTGCATCGTGGACTTGTAAAACCCCTTTTGGTTTTCCTGTAGAACCGGATGTGTAGATAAGCAACATGCCGTCTTCTCGGTCAACCCATTCCATCACGTAATCATCAGAATGAGACATAAGGTCACTGAAAAGGATTTGCTTTTCATCAGTTGTTTCTTCCGTATTAGCTAACACAATAAATTCCAAATTTGGTAAATCATTCACTGGGATCCGTTCATATAATTCCGGTACCGTGACCACCGCTTTGGCCCCACTATCCGATAAACGTTCACGTACAGCTTCTTCCATAAACGCCTCAAACATTGGTCCAGCAATGGCACCAATACGTAAAATCCCGATCATTGCTATATATAGTTCTGGGCTTCGTGGCATAAAAATAAACACGCGATCGCCTTTTTGAACACCCTTTTTCTTCAATCCATTTGCAAATCGACAAGTCAACGTTTTCAGTTCTTCAAACGTATACGATTCTGAGCGTTCCGTATCTTCAAAAATAAAAGCAGTCTTATTACCTTTCCCCTCTTCCACGTGACGATCAATTGCTTCGTGAACCATATTTACTTTTCCCGTTTTGTGCCAAGTAAAGTGTTCTTTTACTTTTTCCCAGTCCATCGTTCCGACCATGTTGTCATAATCATCCAGATTAAAGTCGGAACCTACTGGTTGAATCTCTTGCACAGCTGTCATTTCCCTCATCAAGAATCTTCCTCTCTCACTATGTTATATAACAATATTCATTTTATTTCTATTGTACAATAACAATATCGTTTTTCATAGCGTAAATTTTTTTCAAACCTCTTTTTCCTACAACACGAAAATTTGATTATTTTTTATAGTGATAGTGATGAAGCGTTTACAAACAATAATGAAGCGGTTTTATTCTTTATATTATTCTAATATAAAAAATATTTCGCATACTTTGTTCGTACTTTTACATAACACTTTCACTTCCATTGCAATCACGCCCCCATTGACACAAATCAATGGTTCAGTAAAATATGGGTAGAAGGACATTAGCACTCACTTGATTCGAGTGCTAATTTGTGTGTAATACATAAAGAAAGGAGACAGAAGGAATGGCTGTCAAACAGTTCCAAGCTGAATCGAAACGGTTGCTTGAAATGATGATTAACTCAATTTATTCGCAAAAGGAAGTCTTTTTGCGAGAACTTATCTCCAACGCCAGTGATGCCATTGATAAAATGTACTATCGAGCGTTAACGGACGATTCAATTTCTTTTAATAAAAATGATTATTACATCAAGGTAACTAGCGATAAAGAAAAAAGAGAACTGATTGTGGAAGATACCGGGATTGGCATGACAGAAGAGGAGTTAGAAGAAAATCTTGGGACGATTGCAAAAAGCGGCTCCCTTGCTTTTAAAAATGAAACGGAGATCAAAGATGGTCACGATATAATCGGACAATTCGGCGTCGGTTTTTACTCCGCTTTCATGGTTGCTTCCTCTGTAACGGTCATAACGAAATCGATCGACAGCGACCAAGCATACAAATGGAAATCGAATGGAGCGGAAGGATACACCATCGAACCAGCCACAAAAGAGACGACCGGAACGAAAATCATTTTAAAGCTGCGCGAAAATACAGAAGATGAAACATACGATGACTTTTTAGAAGAACATCGTCTTCAGTCCATTATTAAAAAGTATTCTGATTTTATCCGTTATCCAATCAAAATGGACGTAACTGTACGTAAGAAAAAAGAAGGAACAGAAGATGAGTATGAAGAAGTCATCGAAGAACAAACCATCAACAGCATGGTGCCAATTTGGCGCAAAAATAAAAACGAGTTAAAGAAAGAAGACTACGAAGCGTTTTATGCCGAAAAACATTACGGTTTTGATAAGCCGCTCAAACATATTCATCTTAGTGTCGACGGGGCTGTTCGCTATCAAGCAATTCTTTACATTCCAGAGAAAACACCATTTGATTACTATACACAAGAGTATGAAAAAGGGTTAGAACTGTACTCTAACAGCGTCCTCATTATGGACAAGTGTCCGGATTTACTTCCTGATTATTTCAGTTTCGTGAAAGGTCTTGTTGATTCGGAAGACTTGTCGCTCAATATCTCCCGTGAAATGCTGCAACACGACCGACAACTACAATTGATTGCGAAAAATATTAAAAACAAAATTAAAAGCGAACTGAAAACGATGCTGAAAAAAGAACGGGAAACATATGAAAAGTTTTATGAATCTTTCGGGCGTCAATTAAAGTTTGGCGTACAAATGGACTTTGGTGCCAACAAAGACGACTTAAAAGATTTGCTTCTTTTCTACTCTTCGAAAGAAAAGAAAATGGTCACATTAGATGAATACGTCTCCCGCATGCCGGAAGACCAAAAATATATTTATTATGCGACCGGGGACTCTTATGAACGGATTGAAAAATTACCGCAAACGGAAATGGTATTGGATAAAGGATATGAAATTCTATACTTTACCGAAGACATTGATGAGTTCGCTGTAAAAACCCTCATGACTTACAAGGACAAGCAATTTAAATCGGTAGCAAGCGGAGACTTAGGAATTGAAGACGAGAAAGAAACAGAAGATGTCAAAGCGGAAGAAAAAGAAAATGAAACATTATTCAAAACGATGAAAGACGTGTTAAAAGACAAAGTAGTCAACGTGCGGGCATCGACACGTCTCAAATCCCATCCGGTCTGCTTAACCGCTGAAGGAGAAGTATCCATCGAAATGGAAAAAGTATTACAAGCGATGCCAAACAATCAGCATATTAAAGCTGACAAAGTACTGGAAATTAATACGAACCACAAAATATACGACGCGTTAAAAGATGCGCTAGAAAATGATAAAGATAAGCTCGAACTATATACGAAACTACTTTACAACCAAGCTTTGCTCATTGAAGGATTGCCAGTGGAAGACCCAGTGGAATTTACGAACGATATGTGTAAAGTGATGGTCTAATGACATCTCCAGCGATGCCATCCAGTGTATAGCGTCGCTGGAGATTTTTTAATGATGACCCCACATCGATTCCACCGTATCTTCTTCTTGTTCAATTTGTTCCACATCAGGGTCTCCTACAATGACTTGTTCCTTTTCCATGCGATGCATCTCACAGGCAGTAACATGGTAATAAGCATAATAGACCCCTTCCTCAGGAAACTCCCAATCAAGGGTGTAAACACCTGTCTCATTCGTTTTGCTCACTTCTTCTAAGTAATGATAGTCCTCATTTCCATGTTCCCAAATTTCTAACGCTACATCTTGCGGGTCAGCAATTGGCAAGTTATCGTGAGAAAGATTCAATTGAAAGGTAACGTTTTCTCCCGGTGAGATATTATTTGGGCTCCAAGAAAGTTCCACTTCAATCGGTGCTAACGTATTTTCACACGTAGCCACTTCTTCCTCGTCATTCCCACAGGCGGACAGCACAATAGACAAAACGAGTAACACACTCCATAATAACCGTTTCATTTTTCATCTCCTTTTCCATAGGACGTTTCTCCAATCCCTATTATAGACCATTCCCATGATAAAGAAATCAAGATAGAAAAATGACAAATTGTAAAAAAGAAAAGCAATTTCACATTTATTTTTCATTTTTCTTTTAGGATAGAGGCAGTGAAAGAAAGGGGCGCTACAAATGAAATTATGGGTCAAGCTCTCTTTCGTGTGCACATTGGTCTTTTGGATCGGGGAAGCGTCGGCTTTCGGACAAGTAGCAACGGATGATTCCTTACAGTCTCTCATCGACCGTGCCTCCCCAAACGAAGTCATTGTCTTGGAGGGACAAACATATGAGGAAGCGATTCATATTGATAAGCCGATGACTTTAATCGGAGACGATGAGACCGTCATCAAAGGAACGGGGGAAAAACCTGCGATTCACATAGAAGGAGAAGGCGTGCATGTAGAAAACATTATTATCGATGCAAGGGACAATGAGGCAAGAAGTGCGATTCTCGTCGAAGGAGAAAACCATACGTTAAATAAGCTAACCATTATCACACAAAACCAAGGAATTTCATTTCAACATGCGCACGACTCAACAATCACTCACAGTGCGATTACTCGGACAAAAACGGCAGAATTCTCTTCTTCGATGACAGATCGTATCGGTAACGGCATTGACGTCTATCACTCCCACCGCAATGAGCTTAAAAACAACCGGATTTCAGGTGTCAATGATGGCATCTACATAGAAGCAAGCGAAAACAACGTAGTAACCGAGAACGACGTCACCAACTCTCGTTATGCGTACCACCTCATGTTTACGTCAGGAACGCTGTTACAAAACAATCGTGCAACAAACAATGTCACCGGTGCAATGGTGATGGGAACGGAAGGAACAAAAGTATTAGAAAACAGATTGTCCCATCACCAAGGGCACGTTCACGCCCAAGGAATGCTTTTATATGACGTAAAAGGTGCCATCGTCCAAGATAACGAGGTCACCGAAAATTTATTTGGAATGGTTGTTGAAAATACAATGGACTCCATCATTTCCAACAATACTTTTATCGGCAACTACATCGGTGTCCAATTGCAATCTTCCGAAAACAATACGATGGTGGAAAATGACTTCATTCAACAAGTCGTCCCGGCCCGCTCCATGGACACAAAACAGAACGATGTCAAGCGAAACTTTTGGGAAGGACACGCAGGACTGGATATGACAGGAGACGGATTGAGCGATCTCCCCTACAGCGCAGACCCGATTTTTCAAGCGGTGCTACAACACCGTCCAGCTTTTCAATTATTCGCGGATAGTCCCGGATTTGCATGGATGACAGAAATGTTTGCTCAAAATAAAGAAGGCGTCTTTCAAGATGCAGCCCCTGCACTGCAACCGTTTCATCAAACGGAGCGACACGAAGTACAAGTCGTTTCTTTCACGACCTATATGATCCTTTTCGTATGTATCGGGATTGCTATCATTCCATTTTTTATAGGAGGAAGAAAAACATGAAAAAATTGGTGAAGTTTTTATTTGTCAGTATGATACTCTCGTTTCTTGCTGCTTGTGGGAGCGACGAAGAACGCATGGAACCCCGTGCGGTCAATGAAGGGGAAGACAAATGCGAAATTTGTCATATGATGGTGCCGGACGATCATCACGCGACACAAATTGTGTTAACTGACGGGCGTCATTTAATGTTTGATGATGTGGGAGATATGTGGGTATGGCTAGAAGAACAGGGCGATGAAGAAGTCGACGGGGCATACGTTCGGGATTATCATACAGAAGAATGGATTTTATTTGATGAAGCAACGTTTGTCTATCATGAAGATTTCCGTACTCCAATGGCATATGGCATTTATTCCTTTGCCTCAGAAGAAGATGCGATTTCTTTCCAAGAGGAAGAAGGAATGGGAGACATTTTATCTTATGAAGATTTATCCTCTCATTCATGGGAGAGAAATATGGAGTTAATGGAAGAACACGATCATGACCATCATGATCATGACCACGATGAAGACGAACATGTAGAAGAAACAAAAGAAGAATAAGGGCTTAGATGGAATAAGAAGAGAGGAGAAAAAAGATGTGGAGCGTAACGAAACAAGAATGGAAATTAAACACGCGTTTACCGTGGGTGTACTTCTTTCTCGTCACCTACACCCTATTTGTCTACTTTTTCTCTTCTTTACATGCCGATAGCGCTCTAGGACTTGGTTTATACACAAATATGACGGGAACGATGATGAATATAACGATTTATTTTTTACCGTTATTCACGTTAATGATCGCAAGTTTTTCTGTCACGACGGAAAAAGAAGACGGAAGACTCAACCTTTATTTCATTTCTCCCGCTCCTTTGTGCCATTGGATAGTTGGAAAATGGTTCGGTCTCTTCGGTGTGTTAGGGGCTGTGATTCTCATCTCTTTCAGTTTCGCTAGCATCATCGCTCTTTTCATGAAGATAGACGTGACTGTAAATAATATGTATTTGTTATTTTTTTCTCTCTCTTTGCTTGCGATGTTTCTCTCCCTAGGCATCTGTATCGGAACGTTTGTCAAAAACCGTTGGCAAGCGTTGACGGTCTCTGTCATTGTGTGGGGATTCTTTATTTTGTTATGGCCGATGTTTCTCATGACTGTCCTTTCTTCTTTTCGCTATCAAACGATTGTCACTGCATTAGAGATAAGTACGTTTATCAATCCAGTGGAATGGCTCCGTATTTTTGTTATCTCAAACATGGGAGGCGGGGTTATTTTTGGAGCGGAATATACGGACTGGATCACGTGGACGGAAGGAGGAACGGGGGTGATCATCTTCATCCTCGCGCTTGCCGGTTGGATCATCCTTCCCCTTCTCTTCAGTTCGATGTATTTAAAAAGGAGACGAACATATGGAGAAAAATAAACGGGTCCAAATGAAACAGTTATCGAAAAAAAGAGGCGACCAAACGATTATTCGTAATTGGAGTGCTCATTTACATGCCGGGGAAATCGCGATCGTCGTGGGACCAAATGGTGCCGGAAAAAGTACGATAACAAAAATGTTAACAGGAGAGCTTAAACCAGATGCTGGGGATATTTGGGTAGGTAGCGCCCATGTGAGCAAAAACCCCCTTCTCTATCGCAAACAAATCGGATATATGCCTGATAAATTAAATATGGACATATCTCTTACGTGCTTTGAATTTCTTTCTTATTACGCGTCTCTTTACGGTAAAAAACAGTCAGTCGTCACCTCTTGGCTCCGGAGGGTAGAGCTCGAGCCGAAACAATCGATAAAAAAATTATCAAAAGGAATGACCCAACGACTGCTTCTTGCCAGAGCACTTTTTACGGACCCATCTTTTCTTATTTTAGATGAACCGACAAACGGACTAGATCAACATTGGTTACAAGAACTGAAAGAAATATTAACATCATTCCAACAAACAGGAGGAACGATTTGGATCACCACCCATGACGAATCCTTTGCTCAATCACTTGAAGGGAAGACGTGGCGACTACAAAACGGTGAAATGATCTCTGCACATGAATGGAGCTGTCTATGACTCATAAGACAGCTCCACTTATTTCTTCTATTTATTGGAGTAGAAAAAGCGGGAGATTCCAATACCGATTCCACCGAGGACGATAAATAGAACCGCTCGAATGGCGATGGACACTTCGGATATATCAACGAAAAACACTTTCGCTAACGTTACAAATAATAGTCCTACTCCCATTGTACGAAATCTCGCACGATTGGAACGAAAGCCGATGAAAATGCAAGCTGCCGCATACACAATCCATGCGAACGACAAAGAATACAAACTCACATCTTCAGATATATCCTTCGTCCAACCATGTATAAACAAACTCATATAAAGCCATACAGCGAAAATGTACACGACTTCGTACTGCTGAAACAGTCGGTGCATTTTCGGAGAGAGAGTCTTCATTCGACCGACTACATATAAAATAGTGAAAGAAACGAGAGCGATAAACCAATTCATATGTTCCGTTGAAACAATGTCAAATGGCATTTGAAAAAGAAGAAAGAAAACACCATGAAAAAGTGAAATAATACCGACCACCCGTTGCAAGTCAGAACGTAAAACGTTTCCGAGAATCATAGAGATAATTCCGGTCACGACCAGGGTGGAAGTAAACCATTCATCAAAGTATCGAGCAGATAATAAAAAGATGGAATACGCTACAAGAGCCAATATAAACCCGGCACGTCCGCGACTTTGAATACGCCAATAAAAATAACAAGAAGTCATTAAATGCAGTAGAAGCCAACCAATAAGGGACCATAGAAACTCACTTTTAGTAAAAAAGAAAAACATCCAACCCGTTAATAATACGTATTGCGTGAAAATCATTCCAATTGGATACTTCTGATATTCCTTCAGAAACAAAACAGCTAAAAGCATGAGATGTTGTAACGAAAATAGTCCGTACATGAAATATGTCTCTGCAGTGTTTGCTTGCCAAGCGACCGGCAGATAAACCGCATGAAGCGCTAAAACAGATACGTAGAACAAGCCAACAAAACGAAACTTAATCGCGACTAGAAAGAACAAGACGTAGACTACAAATTCATAGATTGCAAAAAAGGAAATATTCGGGTCCGTACTGTCTAATAAAATCGGGTTTAAAAAGCCGGTAATCGCGGCAAGAATCCCCAACGCTTGGGACTGATAACGCACGGTTAAAGCGACGCCTCCGATAGCCACAGCGATATTTAATATAAAAGCAATAAAAAGAGGAATCAGACCATATAACGCATGACCCGCAAAAGTTGTTAACGTCGCAATCCCCACCGCTCCGGCCAGAAGCACTTGTGCTAAAGAGTAATGGGAAAGATTGTATTGCCATCTCCCTAAAAAAAGCAACCCAATGGAAACAGCATAGCCGACGACAATAAGTACGGTTTCAGTAAGGAATCCACCTTCATATAAAGCAACAAACGCCCAAACGACTCCTAATAATAAAACAAATAAGAACACACGAGGAAGCCAGACAGAGCCAATACGTTTTTCCAGCGAATCCATGGAACCGTCCTTTGGCTCTTGTTGAGGAGGCTTGAGGCTCTCGTGTGGTTGAGGCTGTTTATTTTCGGAAGCTTTCGGTATTGGTACTTTTTTCTCCTGAGGAGAAGACTTCGCTTTGAGACGTTCTTCTAATATTTGCACCCGCCTTTCCAGTTCAGCAATCCGTCGTTCCTGATCCTCTGCCATCTTTCCAATCCCTCCAACATCCGTTCATAGGTTCTTTGAGCATAGCAAAATCATTTTTCTTTGTATATAGGGCTCGTGCCTGAATTGGATAAAAAAAGCAGTACCTTATTCTTCCCATAGCGGGAAGCGGAGGGTCACCGTCGTTCCTTTTCCTTGTTCCGATTGAATATTGAATTTCCCGTCTAAACGGTTCGTTAACTGTTGGACAATGGACAAACCGAGCCCAGTTCCCCCCATTTTTCTCGTTCGTGCTTTTTCGACGCGGTAAAACCGTTCCGTAATCATCGGTAAATCTTTCTCTGGGATGCCAATTCCACTATCTTCCACTCGGATACAAGCTTGTTTTTTCTCGCGATAAGCGGAAACAACGATATTGCCGTTCGCTGGCGTGTAACGGTACGCGTTGTCTAAAATATTAATAAAAATTTGTAAGAAACGATCCTCTTCTCCTATGATAATGAGAGAATCATCAATGTCAGCGGTAAAGTTCATCTCTTTTTCTTCGTGCATCATTTGTACTCGCGCGATTGCATCGTGAAGAATTTCCGACAACGGAAGCGGATAACGTTCCACCGAAGCTTCATCATCCAATCGAGCTAATTCATGAATATCTTTCATCAATCGCTCCATTCGCTCTGCTTCTTCATGGATCGTCTCTCCATATTCATTCAGTAGAGAGCGATCAACATTCTCTTCTGTCAACTCTTTTAAAAGTAATTCACTATACCCTTTCACGTAACTTAAAGGAGTTCTCAGTTCGTGAGAGACGTTTTGTAAAAATGCTTTCCGCTGATTATCTTCTTCTTCCAAGCGACTCGCCATATGATTAAATGACGTTGCCAATTCTTTCATTTCATCTGTTTTCAAATCGAGCTTCAATCGCTCGTTCCATTTTCCTTCCGCTAGCTTTTGCGCTTGGGCTTGAATTTGTTGAACTGGCTTTATAATATGCTTTACCATCGAGCGCCGGACGAACAATACGACAGCAATCCCGCCGGCAAGAAATAATAATAAGTAAGGGAGAACATTTAAAAAAGGCGTGTAAATAGAAGAAATCGGGACATAGACAAATACCGCTGCAATGAAATGCCCATTTTCTTTCATCGGATAAGCAAGACCCGCTATTTGTTGATCGACTCCTTCATGATGGCGAACAATTTCAATCGTTTCTCCCTGCAATAACCGATCTCGCTCTTCCATCGTAAATAACGAATCCCCCATGACGATATCAAGGGGAATAGCAGCGCCTAGTTCCATCGGATTATCTGAAAAAATAAGACGTCCTTCGGTATATTCCGTTAAAACGGACAGTTTATGTTCAAATACGTCTCTCTCTTCTTCTTTGTACCATATCGCTACTTTTTCGACGTATTGATGCAACTCTTCAAACTGCTCATCAATATATAAACGTTGGTATAAAAAGTACGTCAAAAAGATAGTGAGGAAGACGATAACCGTTAGCACGCTCCCCCAAAGAAACCAAGACCGTCTTTCTATCGTCATTTTTCTTCACCACTGAAACGATAACCAACACCCCACACAGTGTGAATAAATCGAGCTGCTTCTTTTAATTTCAGGCGAAGGGTTTTCACATGGGTGTCAATCGTACGACTGGCATGGTCCGGTGTTTCTTCTCCCCATACATCATGATAAATTTGATCTCGGGAAATGACTTTTCCTTCGTTTTTCATTAACAGTAGCAAAATATTAAATTCTTTTCTCGTCATTACGATTTCATTTCCACCCACTTTTACTCGGCGCGTTTTTTCATTCACTTCTAACTCCTCGAACCGAAGGACATCTGTTTCTTCCGGCTGGTTGTAATCTCCTGCTCTTCGCAACAACGCTTCCACCCGAGCCACTAATTCTTTTCCGCTAAACGGTTTCGTAATATAGTCATCCGCTCCTAAGCGAAGACCTTTCACACAATCCTCCTCATCCGTTTTCGCCGTAACCATCAAAATTGGCACGGTGGAGAACTGGCGAATTCTTTTGCACGCTTCATATCCATCTACTCCAGGCATCATAATATCGAGCAAAATTAAATCTACATCATTTCCTAACGTAGTAAGAATTGCTTCGTCCCCATTTCCAGCAAACAATAAACTATATTCATCTTCCGGGAAAAACGAAGCGAGTAATTTTCTCATTTTATGTTCATCGTCGACAATTAAGATTCGCTTCTGGGTCTCCATCCCCTTCTTCCCTCCATTTCAACATGGCATGCGGTCCAGCGTCAACATCCCATTCCTTCAACACTTCAAGATTTTCCGCATCTAAAAGAGCCACTTGATTGCTATCGAGCATACTAATATACAATCCTTCGTTTTCACAAAGAAGGAAATAAGGATTGTACGGTAAAGCAGTTTCAGCGACCACTTCGTTTGTTTCCAAATGAATGCGTTGAATCAAATGATCTCCGTGACTAACGACAAAAATAGAATGATCTATTTTACTCGGTTCAATAATGACCGGCATTAAACCTGCTTCAATTGCACTTAACAATTCTCCTTCGTAATTAAATAAAAAAACTTGTTTATTTAAAGAAGAATAGTCACCGTGTCCACCAATATACACAGTAGATTCTGATACGTATATTCCGTTCGGTCGAGAAAGAACCGAAAAGTGAGTCACTTCTTCTTTTTGATTTAAATCTATTTTCGAGATCGTGTTATCTTTTGTATTCGCAACAAACAAAAAATTGCCACTCGGATCCATATCTAATGAATACGGATGCTTTCCGACCGCGATTGTATTTATGATCGTCTCTTTGCCAATGTCATATATTAACACTTCCCCCCGCAACGTATGAGAAATATAAACGACATTTCTTTCCGAGTCCACGACCATTTCAGAAGCCCCTTCACCAACCTTTGCGACTGTTTTTAACGTTTTACTTCGTTCATCAATTTTCCATATATATTCATCCCGTTGGCTGACTACTAGTACATCCCCCGTTGGCAAGCGCACCATATCTTTCATAATAAATGGCAATTCCACTTTTTGTTTCACGTTTCCCGAATCTACATCAATGATTGTTAACAATGGTTCTTTTAAATGAGCGACCCACAAAGTATCCTCTTTATTTTCAGGAAAAGTAAGCTTTTGACAAGACATAAGGAGGATAAGGGTAATGATGACAACTCCGAGATAAAGCAATCGTTTCACTGCTTATTCTCCCCTTTCCGGTTCAGGCACCTCTTCTGTTTATATTATAAGAAATGTTTGAGAAATCTTTGTGAAATCATCGCGCGATAAAAATCGAGTCGAATGACTGCTACTTTCATTGGTTTTTGTCATCTAAAAACAAAATAATTGTTTTAGTATAAAATAAAAAGCTATGATATAATAGCATTCTCTCTAAGAGAAAAGTGAATGTAATAGAGGGGAGTAGCGCAAATGGATTTGTCACATCACGATTCATGGAAGATCACACCTCTACAAAAAGCACTGATGATCGCTGCCATGCTTGCCGGTGCTTTTATGGGGATTATGAATGAAACATTGTTAGTCACCGCATTACCAACCATTATGGACGTATTTTCCCTTACAGAGAGTAAGGTCCAATGGTTGACAACGGTATTTTTGTTAACAAACGGTATTATGATTCCAATTTCTGCGTTTTTTATTGAAAAGTTTACGACGAGAGGGTTATTTTTAACTTCAATTGGACTGTTTGGAGTAGGGACTTTCATTGCTTCTCTTGCTCCTTCTTTTGGTTTTCTCGTTCTCGCACGAATCGTGCAAGCAACAGGTTCAGGCATTATGCTTCCTTTGTTAATGACTGTGTTGCTTGCTGTTATTCCGGTAAAAAGACGAGGACTTGCGATGGGACTGATGGGAATTGTCATTTCTTTCGCACCGGCCATCGGTCCTACTTTGTCTGGTTGGTTGCTTCATCATTTTGAATGGCGATCACTCTTTTTCACGATGCTTCCGATTGTAGTCATTGCGATGACGCTTGCTTTCTTTTCAGTAAAAAATGTAACGGAACAGTCGAATCCGAAAATTGATATTCCTTCTATCTTGCTTTCTTCTTTTGGTTTTGGCGGCATATTGTATGGTTTTAGTGCATTAGCGGAAAAAGGTTGGAGTCATCCCATCGTTCTCCTAACGATTAGCGGAGGTGCGGTGATTCTCTTTTTCTTTATCCGAAGACAATTACAGATGGACCAACCGATGTTAGAATTTCGAGTGTTCCAGTTTCCAGTCTTCACTCTGTCTGTCATCATTACGATGGCAGCACTTATTTCGATGATTGGAGCGGAGACGCTTCTTCCCCTTTACATGCAAACCGTGCGGGATTTCACACCGCTAGAGTCAGGGCTGATGTTACTTCCTGGTGCCATTGTGATTGGCGTGATGTCGCCTATTACTGGGCATCTATTTGATACGTTCGGAGCAAAATGGCTTGCCATTACCGGGCTCGCCATCGTCACCGTGACAACCTTTTTATTTACACGATTGACATTAGATACTCCTTACGTCTACATGACAACGATTTATGCGATTCGAATGTTTGGTCTTTCTTTTGCAATGATGCCGGTCGTTACTTCCGCATTGAACCAATTACCACCGAAATGGTACGCCCACGGCTCTGCCATGATGAATACGATGCAACAAATTTCCGCTTCGATCGGAACAGCCATTCTCGTGACAAGCATGAGTATTGGCGCAGCATGGTATGAACCCCCTGCGTCGTTAATCGCAGCAGGAGATGAGGCAACCATTTTACAACTCGCCCAACTAAACGGCTATCATTGGGCGTTTATTGGAAGTACCATTTTAGCACTGATTGCTTTTCTTCTTTCTCTCTTCATTAACGAGAAAAAAGAACCTCGAGTCGAATCCATCGAACAACAAGTAGTGCATGAATAACAAACAAAGTGAGACTGAGACATAACTAGCCAAAAAAGAATGGTTCCAAGCACTAGAATTTGCTTGGAACCATTTTTGTAAGGTTTTTTCCTTTTTTCTAATGGTTGGGTTACTATTTCTATCAGTTTCCCGCCAGAAGCGCATACACAAGAAGTATAAATGAGCCTCCAATGATTCTATGTCTATTTCACCAGTATGATGTACGCGGATAGTAAGCAGGACGGCCGAATGCACCGCAAGCACCCAATCGAAGCTTCCTTGGAACGAGATTCCCCATTTGTAACACGTCATGAGACCATTCGGTAGGAATTTTGTGTGATATTTCGTCGTATGAACCTTTTATATGACAATTCATTGCATCGTTCTCGTAATAAAAGGTCGTATGAAACATGATGCGATCTGTTTTTATCCTAATATCTTCCATTTTAAGCTTTCATACGACCATTCGACCGGTGTTTGACAAAATGAAGCGTCGCATGAAACGTTTATGGGACGATTCATCTTCTTTTTTAACGCGTCATTCGTCGCATGAAGCAAAAACTGCTCCGAATCACTTATTCATTTCCAGTTTTCACCCTCTTACAACCACTCCTGTTCAGATTGCACGAAAAAAGTGTCGCATCACCAGTTCATACGACACTTTTTTCATCATTTTCATTTTTAATTGTTCTTAGCACACAAAAAGAGGGACTCACCAAGTTTTTGGGCGATGACTGAAGTTGCATCCTCAACTTTTTTTGTTGAATTAATCTTTTTTTACAATTAAAGAAATTCCTTGTCCGACGCCGATACACATTGTGGCAAGGCCGGTTTTGCTTCCTCGTTTTTTCATTTCATGAACAAGGGTTGTTAAAATTCGTGCCCCACTTGCTCCGAGCGGATGTCCAAAAGCAATCGCTCCACCGTTGACATTTAATTTTTCTTGATCAATGTTTAATTCACGAATGCATGCGAGAGACTGGGAAGCGAAGGCTTCGTTTAGTTCAATTAAATCGATGTCATCGATTGTCATATTCGCACGTTCCAATGCTTTTCGCGTAGAGTAGATAGGACCAATTCCCATAATTCTCGGTTCTACCCCAGCCACTGCGGAAGTGACATACGTTGCCATCGGCTCAAGCCCTAATTCTTCTGCTTTTTTGCGACTCATTAATAGCAGTGCGGACGCCCCGTCGTTTACTCCAGACGCATTTCCGGCTGTAATGCTGCCATCTTGAAAGAGAGATGGTAAGGCGTTTAATTTTTCAAGCGTAGTGGTTGGACGTGGATGCTCGTCTTCTGTTACTTGATACGTCCCTTTCTTTCGGTCCTCAATGGTTACCGGTACGATTTCATCTTTTAAGCGACCGCTTTCCATCGCCGCTTTTGCCTTCATTTGACTATTATAAGCAAACTCGTCTTGGTCTTCTCGGGAAATATCAAAATCTTCGGCGACGTTTTGTGCTGTTTCTGGCATCGAATCAACACCATACTTTTCTTCCATTAATGGATGAATAAAACGCCAGCCAATCGTTGTGTCATACAACTCTTTCTTTCCCCGAGCAAACGCATTTTCAGGTTTTCCCATGACATACGGTGCTCGTGTCATGCTTTCTGTTCCACCAGCGATCATAATATCTCCTTGTCCTGTTGCAATCGCTCTTGCTGCGTATGTCACCGCATCTAATCCAGAACCACACAGGCGGTTAATCGTTGTACCTGCTACTCCAATTGGTAGACCTGCGAGTAGCGTAGACATACGAGCAACGTTTCGGTTATCTTCCCCTGCACCGTTCGCGTTTCCCATAACGACTTCTTCAATTTCTTCTGGGTCGACGTTTGGATTCCGTTCCAATAACGCTTTTAACACGATGGCACCAAGATCATCTGGGCGAACAGATTTAAGCGCACCGTTGTAACGGCCAATCGGGGTTCTAACTGCATCAATGATTACCACTTCTTCCATGTTCCCCGCTCCTCTCTCTATTAGTCTTCATATTTGTACACGCCATGATTGGTTTTTCTACCAAGTCTTCCCGCCTTTACTAATTGTTCTAAAATTGGCGCAGGGCGGTATTTTTCCCCGAGTTTTTCATGTAAATATTTTAAGTTATTAAGACGTGCATCTAATCCAACGAGATCCGCTAATTCAAGTGGTCCCATAGGATAATTTAACCCTAACTTAATCGCTTTGTCTATATCTTCTGCACTGGCCACTCCTTCTTGAAGCATATGGAACGCTTCGTTTCCAACAAGGGCGCTAATGCGACTTGTTACAAAACCTGGGAATTCATTCACTTCCACGGTTTCTTTTCCCATTTTTTCAGAAACTTCTTTGACGATTGCTACTGTTTCATCTGTCGTTTGTAGTCCTCTTACAATTTCTACGAGCTTCATGCGATGCACTGGGTTGAAAAAGTGCATAACAGCAAATCGCTCACCATTGTTCGTAAATGAACCGAGTTCTGTTGGACTAATGGTAGAAGTGTTAGACGTAATAATAACATCTTCTCTCGCATGTGTTGCGACCGTTTCTAACACATTTTTCTTCAAGTCGCGCTTTTCAGGGACTGCTTCAATGACAAAGTCCGTTGATTTCGCTGCTTCTACTAAATCTGTGGACGTATGCAAATGATGTAATAAGCTTTCCCTTTCTTCTTCCGTTAATTTTCCTCTGTCAACGCCTTTTTGACTTGTTTTTTCGGCATATTCATAAGCTGACTTTAATTGGTCTTCAGAAACATCTACCAAAGTTGTTTGGAAACCAGCAAGGGCCGAGACATAAGCTATGCCTCGCCCCATCACACCGGCACCCACAACGGTTACGTTTTGGGTTGTCATACTTACAGGTTCTCCTTTCTTAAACACCTAGTGGATTTAATGGTTTCGGTCCGTAGTAAGAAAGCACACTCTTATCTTCCATGTATAAATCAAGTGTTTCTACAGTGAGTTCTCTTCCAAATCCGGACTGCTTGTAACCACCAAATGGAGTTCCAGGGAATGCAGAGAATGGACAGTTTACCATCACAATTCCTGCTTCAATTTGGTGTGCAACTCGAGTTGCTTTCGCTTGATCTTTCGTCCATACCGCAGATCCGAGTCCGTATTCTGTATCGTTTGCACGCTTAATTACATCTTGTTCGTCATTAAATTTCTCTACAACGACAACCGGGCCAAAGATTTCTTCTCTCACTGCTTTCATGTCCGGAGTTACATTAGTGAGGACAGTTGGCTCATACCAATGACCGTTTTCAAATCCTTCCACCTTACGCTCTTTACCACCAGCTGCAATTGTCGCTCCTTCTTCGACAGCTGATTGCACGTAGCCATCAATGACTTCTAATTGATCGCGGCTGATGATGGAACCAATTTGTGTTTCAGGATCGAGAGGATCGCCAAGTTTCAGTTGATTTGTTTTTTCAATAAACTTCTCAAGGAACTCGTCATAAATGTCTTCATGAAGGAACATTCGTGAACGAGCTTCACAAGATTGGCCGGTGTTATAGAAAATACCGAACAAAGATCCTTTCACTGCTGCATCGATATCCGCGTCGTCAAAGACGATGTTTGGTGATTTACCACCAAGTTCGAGTGTTAAACGTTTTAGCGTGCTAGATGCTTTTTCCATAATGTCTTTACCAGTTGGAGTAGAACCAGTAAAAGCTACTTTATTTACATCTTTGTGAGTGACGAGGTAATCACCAATGACACCACCGGAACCTGGGATGGTGTTCACAACACCTGCCGGTACCCCAGCTTCATGACAAATTTCGTTCAAAATAATTGCCGTGATTGGTGTAAGGCTGGCAGGTTTTACGACAACGGAACATCCTGCTGCAATTGCCGGAGCAACTTTCCACGCTGCCATCATCATTGGATAGTTCCAAGGGATGATTTGCGCACATACTCCTACCGGCTCTTTATGGGTATAGTTGAAAAACCCGTTTGGCATGTTGTTTACGTGACCTCGGTGGCCAACAATAGCCCCTGCGTAAAATTCAAAGTCTTCAATTGCTTGGTTGATTTGTCCTTGCGCAGCACTTAATGATTTCCCACTGTTTAAGACTTCAATTTCTACTAGTTCATTGAAACGTTTTCTCATAATGCTTGCGATTTTATTCAGTACCCGAGCTCTTTTTCCAACTGGGTATCTGCGCCATTTTCCATGGTCAAAAGATTCTCTTGCTGCTTGTACCGCTCTTTCCGCGTCTTCTACTGTTGCCTTTGCAACTGTAGCTAGAACTTCCCCTTTTGCTGGGTTGTATGTTTCAAACGTGTCTCCAGCGCTGCTTTCCACGCGTTCTCCATTAATAATCATGGAGTAGTGATCGCGTTTCAATTCTCCAACTTCTTTAATTTCTTGGCCTACAGCTTCTGCCATCATGAATCACTCCTTTAAATTATTTACCGCTGAATTTAGGCTTTCTTTTTTCCGCAAATGCTTTCAAACCTTCTTGATGATCTTCGGACAAGCCTGCAATTCGTTGTGCTTGCGCTTCTTTCTCTAAATAAGTTTCCAGTGATTCGTGCATGCTATTTAACATGTACCGTTTTGCTTGTGTAAAAGCAACTGTTGGTAACGACGCAATCTGTTCAGAAAAAGAAACAACTTTTTCTTCCCACTCTTCTTCTTCATACACTTCGGTAACAAGACCGAACTCTTTTGCTTCTTCAGCTGGAATCGGCTTACCTAGCGTCGTAATCTCCAGCGCTTTCGCATACCCTACTAAGCGTGGTAAAACATACATAAAGCCAGCGTCAGGAATTAATCCGATGTTCATAAATGCGCTTACAAACTTCGTACCTTTTTTCATGACGCGAAAATCAGCATTTAGCGCTAAACTCATTCCTGCCCCGGCTACCACTCCATTGATGGCAGCAATAATTGGTTTAGAGGTATTTCTCATAGCACGTACCATCGGATGGTAGTTATCTCTGAGTAAGTCGGCATGGTTTGTGTTGTCATCCACACCGCCTAGATCTTGTCCGGAACAAAATGCTTTGCCGGCACCTGTAATGACGATGCTTCCGACTGCTTCGTCCCGATCTGCTTGTCGCAGTGCGGAAATTATTTCTTTATTCATCGTGCTCGTAAAAGCATTATAAGATTTTGGACGATTTAGTAAGATAGTTGCCACGCCATTTTTTGTTGTGTACTCGATCGTTTCAAAAGTTTTTTCCATTGATTATTCCCCCTTAAAATGAGGCGCTCGTTTTTCAACAAACGCATTCATTCCTTCTTTTTGATCCTTGGAATCAAACGCAAGGTAGAAGTTTTTTCTTTCTAGTTGAAGACCTTCTCTAAGAGGGGAATCTACTGCTTTGTTGACTGCTTCTTTAATGAGGCGAAGGGAAATTGGTGGTTGTTTGCTTAGACGCTCAGCAAATCGCATCGTTTCTTCTTCCACTAATTTTGGATGAACGATGCGATTGACAATTCCATAATGAGCTGCTTCTTGGGCAGTCATCGGTTCACCTAACCAAAGCCACTCAATTGCTTTTGTTCTTCCCATTAACTTTGTTAAATACTGTGTTCCCCCAGCCCCCGGTAAGACACCAAGTTTCACTTCAGGGAAACCAAACTTCGCATCCTCTGCGGCGATAATTAAATCACAGTGAAGTGCTAATTCAAAGCCACCACCTAAAGCATATCCATTGACGGAAGCAATCAATGGTTTTTTGATGAGCATCATTTTATCCCACACTGCAAATGGATCTCTGAGCTCAAAAGAAATCGGGGTGTCATTCATCATTTCTTCGATATCTGCACCTGCCGCAAATGCTCTATCGTTTCCTCGCAGGACGATGACTCTAATATCAGGATCGCGATCAAATGCTTCCATTTGCTCGACAATTTCATCTACCATTAACCGATTAATGGCGTTTAACACTTTTGGTCGATTCAATTGAATAATCCCAATATTTCCCTTCTTTTCTACGAGGATTGTTTGATGACTCATTCTTCTTCCTCACCGATCATGAAAGTAACAAGATCACCTGCAAATTCCATCACATCTTTTCCGGATGCCTTTCCTTCTTCGGACTTCATTCCGTTTTTCAATGCGTCCATGTCGTCATAATACATCTCGCACATTAAATAGTAGTCACTTTTTCCTGCCGGAGAACCTACGATTTTGGTCACTTTCATTTTTCGAAGACCTGGAATTTTTTCCGTAATTGGCACGTGTACATTGTAATAATGGTCATCAAACTTTTCTTTATCTTCTGGCTGTTTGTATAAAGCAATGAGTTTTACCACTATCTGATACCCCTTTCTCCAATTACTGATTTAGTTTTGTACCTTTAGTGTATGATAACATTAACTAGCAGTATATGAAACTACCGGTTTCATCGCTTCAAATGGATTACGACAAGAACGGCAATAGAGGATGCTTCGGCAGGCTGTTGGTCCAAAAACGTTTTCCATGGAAGTGTACGGAGAACCGCAATATGGACAATCTACGCTCCACTCCTCCCCAGGTTGATAATTCTCTGGAGGAGGGGAGACGCCATGTTTCTTAAGCTGTTGTTTTCCTTCTTCAGTAATATCGTCGGTGGACCATTTCTCATCAAAGGAAAACGTCACATCACAACTTTTGACCCATTCTATTTCTTCTATCGCATTTTTTACATCTCTTTCGATAATATCAAGGGCGGGACATCCTGCAAACGTCGGTATTAACGTCACAGCAACGTGGGCATTATCATCAATCGTTACTTCATGCACCATCCCTAAATCATAAATACTTACAGACGGGAGTTCCGGGTCATCTACTTTTTTTAAACGGTTAAAAATTTCCGTTTCTCTTTGTTGTTCAATCATATTATCGTCTCCCCATTTTAAAAAACTTACCAAACGGCTTCGCGGTCGCTATTATACACCTCGGATAGCGTTGCTAATGCTTGATCTAATTGATCGGTATGCTCTTTCGCACGACCATTGCCAAGCTCGCTTGCCAAATCACCATTTGGAACATACGTGAGCGTCTCTTTTACACTGTCAAGCCAACGTTGTTTGAGCGTTTCAGAACTAGATAAAATTTCTTTCGCTAGAATATCGTCCGCTTTTGGTCCAAGTTCAAACGCATCGCCAATTTGTTTCCATGCTTCATCCAAACGAGATTGAATACGCTCTTTCGCTTCTTGTGAAGAATCTTGTAATTGGGTAATCCAAGTTTTCCAGTGACCAAGGTGATAAGGTTGTTCCATTAATACTTTATCCGCAGTGTTGCGAAGAGGTGCATAAGAACTTTTGAGCGCTTCTTCCAACTTCACTTTTTTAAACGCTTCATATAGATAGTTGCGAACAACCGCTAACGCCCAATCATATTGTGGCTCTTCTAAATACGTTCCGCTTCCATTTTTAATTTCGAAATACGTTCCGTTACGGCGTTCATTTGAAATGCGTTCGTGAGCGAGGGCATCTGCATCTCCTTCTCCAAGCTCTTCTAACAATTGATAGAAGAGCATCGCGTGACCCATTGTATTTTGAGTAATGGAAGAAAATGCAACGTCTTCCTCAATGTGAGGAGCAAGCCCTAGCCATTCTGACCCCCGATAAGAAATGATAAAGTCATCGTCGGCTAGTTGATAAAGTACTTCTACTAATGCTTCTTTATACGCCGCATCTTGTTTTGCTTGTTCTGCAGTTTCTACTAAACTCATTTTCTAGCCACCTCTTTCCAAGACAAAATTTCTTTCTCATCCAACATCTCTTGTTCTTTTTCGCGCCATTTTTTACGGAGATATCCGTATCCTTTTGTATTTCGATAGTCTTTATTGTCTAAACGCTTCGTCCATTGCTTGCGTTCCTCACTTGTCATTTTGCGAATGTTGTCTCGGGCCACCACCCATACGTCGATCACATCTTCACGACGCATAAAGTTTTCTTGTGCCATCGCAAGTGCAATCTCTTCATTTGGTGCTAATAAGCTAAATTGATGTTGAGCATGCGACTTGTCATTTTTTCTACTAAACACTTCGTACGTTTTATAAAAAGTGGCTTTCTTTTCGTTCTCTGCCATTCCTTTTCTCCTCCTATCTCCTATTTGTTTATGCCGTTACAACTGGTGTTGCTAGTGCTTCACGTACCCATGCGCTGTTCTCATGAGCAATTTTTCTTAGTCTTAATCTTGCTTGTGAACGCGGTCCATTGTTACTAATGATTTGCTTAAATTCATTCCAGTCTGGTTGTTGATAAATCCATTTTTTCTTTTCTTCGTCATAGTGAATGGTTTCATCCGGTACAGTAAGCCCTAACGAGAAGATTCGTGGTAAATACTTGTCAAGATAAGCTTGACGGAGCCCTTCGTTTGTACTCTTACGGATACGATATTTAATCGTAGCTTCTTGTTTGGAACTTCCTGTAGTTTCTGCAGTTGGAGGTCCAAAGAACATTAAGAGCGCTGGCCACCATCTGTTGAGTGCATCTTGAAGCATTGCTTTCTGTTCTTCTGTTCCTTCTGCAAGCGCCATGATGATTGCTTCCCCGTGTTGTGCGTGGAATACTTCTTCTGCACAAATCCGTTGAAGGGCACGTTGATATGGTCCATAAGAAGCATCAAGCATATTTGTTTGTGTGATGATTGCTGCTCCGTCTACTAACCATCCAATCAGTCCTGCATCTGCCCAAGATTTTGTTGCCATATGGAACACGTTATGGAATTTTAAGTCTCCACGAAGCAAGTCTTGCATGATGTCTTCGCGATCTTTTCCATAAGGCGCCATAAGGTCTTCAGCTACACGAAGTAACAATTGACCGTGACCCATTTCGTCCTGAACTTTTGCCATAATACCTAATTTACGTTTCAAGCTTGGAGCTTTTGGTACCCATTCCTTCTCTGGTAACGCTCCCATGATTTCACTAATTCCGTGCATGGAAATGAGTTTAATTAAAGTTTGACGATATTCATCCGGCATCCAGTCATCCGCTTCAATTTTTTCACCAGCCTCAATACGCTCCATAAACTCCGCGTATTTTTCTGGATCTTCCTGATGAGTGCTAACAGCAGTTGCTCCCTTGCCATGTTCAATGTAGTTATACATGACTTCACTCCCTTTTTTATTTCGTTTATTTAACGTCATTATATAATAATGTCATACTATTAGCAACATAAATTTATATTTTTTCAATAAACCTAGTCTTGTAACCCTTGTCCTATTAAGGGTTTTCGCTTATTTTTCCCAAAAAAGAAACGCTATTCAAAAAGAAACTGTTCTAAATAGTTCTTTAAGAATAGCGTGACATAACTGTGAGATGTTAAAAGTTGATATGCATATTTTTATATATTTCCTGTGCTTCTTTTTCCATTCGGCGAAATAGTTCTTCCACTGTCGGCAAGTCATTGATAATGCTTGTCACTTGTCCAGCATTTAAGTGACCTTCTTTTAATTTTCCTTCTACTGCTCCTTTAATGTGGCGATCTTCGTTTGTCTTTTCATCGAATTCTTCTGGTTTCATGCGTTCTTGATTCGCTAACAATTCTTCTGCGTAGTCTGTTTTTAATAAACGACGTACTTTATGAAACGGGCGCCCTGTAATGACTGTTTCTGTCTGTTCTAAAAGCGCTTGTTTGTAGTTGTCATGGAGCTTGGCATCTTTGGTTGCTACGAGTCTTGTTCCTAGTTGAACACCTTGCGCTCCTAAAGCGAACGCAGCTAACAAACCTCTGCCATCTCCTACTCCTCCAGCTGCAATTACAGGAATATTCACCGCGGACGCTACCGCCGGAATTAAAGTGAACGTCGTCCGTTCTTCCACAGAGTTAATCCCAGCTGCTTCATACCCTTCCGCCACAACAATGTCTGCGCCATGCGCTTCTGCTTTTTTAGCTTGCTTCGGATTTGCAACGACGCAGATCACTTTTATGCCTTCCTCTTTTAAAGGTTGGATGTAAGGGGCAGGATTTCCAGCAGACAAAGAAACGACTGGCACTTTCTCTTTTAAAATGAGAGAGAAAAGTTGTTTCACTTCCGGATGTACGGTTAATGGAACGTTGATCGCAAATGGCTTGTCAGTGAGAACTCGGATTTCTCGAATGATTTCTTCTATTTTATTCACAGACATCGTCCCTGCCCCAATCGTCCCAAGTCCTCCAGCCTCACTCACGGATGCAGTTAACGCAGCATGACTAATGTTTCCCATTCCGCCTTGAATAATCGGAGTCTTTATTCCGAGTGTTTGTACGACTTCATTCATCTCTGTCACCACCATCAAAAACTGTGCTTATAAGGAAGCAACGATTATTGCTTTACTTCTGGATTCACTTTTGTACTAATTAATGGGTGATTTAAAAAGTTATAGTCGCGATCTTTTTGAAAGTCTATATCCCCTTGCTCAAACACCGACTCAAAAAAACGATTTGCCGGTTCTGCAAGGGTGCGGTAATAGTCAGCAAATAAAGACGCGGCAGAATCACCTAACCAATTATCCGGGAGTAAAGACTCCGGTAGGCCTGGATCTACAAACAAAAATTTGCGATATTGATGCACAAGAAGCGTCCGTTCTACAAAGCACGCGCCATCGCTCATGTCACCTTTTTCAATCTGGTTTTTATCAATAATATATTTTTGACTGTACTTTTGGATAAATTCAGAATACATTTCATTAATCTCGTCCAGGTCCCAACATTTTTCCACTAATTCTTGCGAAGAATTTGCACCTAAGTGATTCGCAACAAAATAATTCACATACTCTTCAATATCGTACTTCTCAATTAAGTTTTCCAGCTGTTCTTCCAACGGATTTGGAGTAATCCAGCAACTATTTGACAATAAACCGAATCCGCTCCATACCAATTCTCTTCTTAACTCATCCCGAATATGGCGCTTTTCTTCCGGAATGGTATAAACAAGAATTCTCCATTTCCCATCCCAAGTGGGAGATTTTAATTTATAAATCCGCTTCGCAGCTTCATCCATCCGTTTCTGTCCTTGGGTCGTCAACGAATAATAACTTTTATTCCCTCTTTTTTCTGATACGACCCATCCTTGTTTGCTCATCCGAGAAATAGCTGCCCGTACCGATTGTTCGTTATGTCCGAATTCCTTTAATAAACGAATTAAACTTCCGATCCAAATAACGTTACCATAATAACGAATATAATCCCCGAACAGAGTGAATATCATCGAACGGGTGTTAAGACTCGTTTGTTTTTCCATATTTATCTCCAGCCTTTGTCATTTCTGTATTCTTATTATATTATATCGAATATAATACGTCAGTAAACATTCGAGTACAAGTAAAGCCTCAAAAAAAATTTAAAAAAATTTCACTTTTGTATTGACAGTTTTGTCATATTCCCTTATGATTTTTATAACACAATTATTATTAATCGTTTATAAAACGTTATATCAATATTCATCAGGGGGTTATCGATTATGGCTATCTATACAATGGTAAATCAAGATACTTGTATTTCTTGCGGCGCATGTGGAGCATCTGCACCAGATCTCTTTGATTATAATGAGGAAGGTTTATCTTACTTCATCGGTGACAACAACTTGGGAAACACTCCTATTGACGAAGATTTAATTGACGACTTAGAAGATGCCATTGATGGTTGCCCAACGGACTCTATTAAAATGTCAAAAGAAGCATTTAATGGTGATCCTTCTAAAGCCGACTCTGTAACTGTCTAATGAAAGCAACCAAAGAGATGGAGTGAAATTCATGAGTAACCAAGAAATGTATGATGTCACCATTATCGGTGCAGGTCCGGTTGGTTTATTTACCGCTTTTTATGCAGGCATGAGGAGCATGTCCGTCAAATTAATTGATAGTTTACCGGAAGTTGGCGGACAATTGTCTGCTCTATATCCAGAAAAATATATTTACGACGTTGCTGGATTTCCAAAAGTAAAAGCACAAGAGTTAGTGGATGTGCTGACAGAGCAAGCAAATCAATTTTCACCAACGATTTGCTTAAATGAATCGGTTGAAAACGTTGTAAAATTAGAAGACGGAACGTTCCAATTAACGACAAACGAAAAATCTCACTACTCTCGGACTGTCATTATTACAGCAGGAGCGGGCGCTTTCCAACCGAGAGAGTTAAAAGTAGACAACGCAGAAAAGTATAGAAATAAGTGCCTCCATTACTTTATCAAGGATTTGAATCAATTTAAAGACCGGCGTGTTCTCGTTTGCGGTGGAGGAGACTCTGCGGTGGACTGGGCGTTATCTTTAGAACCGATCGCAAAAGAAGTCACGTTAATTCACCGCCGAAATAAATTCCGTGCTCACGAGCATAGTGTGGAATTGTTGAAAAAATCAAGCGTGAACGTGAGAACCCCATATGAAGTGGGCGAAATTATTGGAAACGATGACGCCATTGAACAGATTCTTGTAAAAGAAGTCAGAGGAGAGGACACTTTTCTCCTTGATGTCGATGACTTAGTTGTTAACTTTGGTTTCGTCACTTCCCTTGGCCCATTGAAAAACTGGGGACTTGAGATTGATAAAAACTCAATCGTTGTCAATTCCAAAATGGAAACGAACATTCCCGGCATTTATGCAGCAGGAGATGTTTGTACGTATGAAGGCAAAGTAAAATTGATTGCTACGGGATTTGGTGAAGCACCAATTGCGGTAAGTCAAGCAAAAACTGTCGTCGACCCAGATGCGAAATTATTTGCAGGACATAGTACAAGTCTTTTTGCTTCACCAACTAAGTAACATTTTATTGTATAATTGAATCTAAGCATGAGATAGAACGGACTGTTCCAACACATCGGGACAGTCCGCCTCTATTTTTTGCTATATACTACATATTTTTAGGAGGTCCTTTTATATGAGTAACGTACTGTTGGAAAAAAAAGATCATTTAGCAACCATTACCATCAATCGACCAGACCAACTTAATTGTTTTGACTATGCCACGCTCGATCAACTGGAAGAAGTAGTAGAAGAAATCCAAGTGGACCGGGACATTCGCTGTGTGATTATTACAGGTGCCGGTGAAAAAGCCTTTAGTGCCGGTGCAGATTTAAAAGAACGTCGTAAATTGAATGAAAATCAAGTAAGAAGAAACGTCAACAAAATACGGAAAGTGTTCACACTCATCGAAGAACTTCCTCAACCGACCATTGCCGCTGTCAATGGATATGCCCTTGGAGGAGGATTTGAGCTAGCATTAGCGTGTGACTTCCGCTACGTCGCAGATCATGCTGTCCTCGGACTCCCGGAAGTAAGCTGGGCCATTATCCCAGGAGCAGGCGGAACACAACGGCTTACAAAATTAATCGGACCGTCTTTTGCAAAAGAACTTATTTTAACAGCAAGAAAAATTGATGCGCAACAAGCAAAAGAATATGGAATTGTGAACAAAGTTGTTGCGAAAGAAGTATTAATGGAAGAATGTGTCAATCTCGCAGAAGAAATCATGCAAAACGGTCCCCTCGCCGTCATCCAAGCAAAACATGCCATCAACAACGGAAGCAACGTCGATAGCTACACAGGAATGCACATCGAATCCAAAGCCTACGAAGTCATCATCCCAACCGAAGACCGCATCGAAGCCCTAGAAGCTTTCAAAGAAAAACGCAAACCAAACTTCAAAGGAAAATAGAAAGAAAATTTGTCTCAATATCTTTGTATTCCAAAGTAATTCCGTATGGTTCTTTCTCGGTTTCAAGTGAAATTTGATCCAACTCTTGATGATGGGTCAGTTCATTCACGATATTCAAAACTGCACTGTTGTCACCCACATACGAGTTTTTATATTGAAACAAGTCTGTTTTTGAATCAGCACTTAGATGACAGCCACTTAATACGATAAAGAGAGATACCAATGAAATAAAATAAATAGTAATCCGCTTCACTATTTTCTCTCCTTTAAATAAACGCATGAGATTTTTATTTGTATCTCATGCGTTGACTATTTTTACATTTATTTGATTTGCTTACGAAATTCTTTCCCCTTTTGAATGTACGTGTCAATCGTTATTTGGATCATTTCTAAATCTTTATCCGTTAATTCCCGCACCACTTTACCTGGGTTTCCCATAAACATCGTACGTGGCGGTACTTTCTTCCCCGGTGGAACAAGGGTGTTTGCAGCCACAAAAGCAGATTCACCAATTTCAGCACCATCTAACACGACTGCTCCCATTCCGATCAATGCTCGGGATCGAACGGTACACCCGTGCAAAATGACGTTATGACCAATAGACACTTCATCTTCTAAAGTAAGCGGATACTCATCATACAAATGTAAAGTAGAATTATCTTGGACATTACAGCGTTTTCCAATGCGGATCGGTGCCTCATCTCCTCTAATGACTGTGTTAAACCATACACTCGACTCATCTCCTATTTTCACATCTCCAATGACATGCGCTCCCGGAGCTATAAACACCTCATTTCCTATCTCAGGATAAATATCATTGTAACGATACAACATGGCCAAAGCTCCTTCCACATAAACTTTCCCATAGTATAACATTTCTGACACTATAAATAAATTTATATTATAGGTAGAATCTCTACATTTCTCAAAGGTAATTCTTCATAAGGCCTTTAGAAAGACAGTTGACACTCTTATAACAAAGTGTTATATTTCGTATATATTACGAACGTACTATAAAACGTCTATTATTCAGAATCTTCAAGACAAAAGGGGAATCATCATGAAAAAAGAAAAGCTTTTAAAACATTTTGAAAAAGATACTTATGCAAAATTGCTTGGTATCAAAGTAGAAGATGTGGAAGATGGATATGCGAAAGTATCGATGACAATTACCGATGACATGTTAAATTTCCATGGGAGCGCCAATGGAGGAGCTACTTTTTCTCTCGCTGACACGGCATTTGCTGTCGCCAGTAACTCTTACGGAACAACCGCGGTGGGGGTGACAATGACGATGCATTATATGAAAGCGGTTAACTCTGGGACAAAGCTCGTGGCAATTGCGCGGGAAGACTCTAAAAATCCTAAATTAGGTCTTTATCGCATTGAACTTTTTGACACGGAAAATGACGATCTCATCGGTATTGCTGAAGGAATGGTTTATAGGAAGAAAGAGAATTTCATCGAGGAATAAAGGAATCACATGGATGTTTTCATTCAAAGGGGAGATGAAGAATGAACGATCCCGTCCATTCAAGTGTTGCGCGCGCTGGATTTAAAAAAGCAGAAAAAATTGCCAATCAAATCAAATCAGAATTGGATGGACTTCCCGTTGTACCAGGGGAAAAAGTGTCTTACATACGAGATATACTTGATAAAGAATTATCACAAGAAGATGAGTACATTGGATTAATTAACCAAGATGGCGTCGGGGTAGTACATACAAACCGATTAAGAGAAGGCGTCGTCTATACGGATCCAACGAGCCAAAAATCGCTAAAGGCAACGGAACCATTAATACAATCTTATTCAAGAGATACGGGAGAAACAGTCATTGATATTACCATCCCTGTTGTACAAGGAGAAGATAATCAAAAATTAAATTTACGACTAGGCCGAAAGATACATCGGCCTTATTTAGGCATCGTGTTTAGTTCTATCGTCCTTTTACCGATCGTTGTCATGTTGATCACTGGGCTATTTTTATCAATTCCTATGTCGCATCTTCTCCTTCTCTCTCTCGTTGGAGGAGTCGTTGGGGGATTACTAGGAGTGTATCACTATGCTTCTGTGAGAAAAACGCTTCGTTTTTGGCGTTCGACAACACGTTCTGTCTATAGTGGTGACTTAACGACCAACATCAATGTGACGAAACAAAATGAATTCCATCAATTTGGTACCGAAATTAATAAGATTACGATTGGAGTAAAAAGTATTATTCATGAGCTGAAAAAGACATCGGAACTTATTCATTCTCTTAGTTTACAACAATCTAATCAAACGGATGATATTTTACAAACTTCCCAAAAACTATCATCTACGTTACAGACGTTTCGTGAAGGAAGCGAGCAACAATTATCTTCCCTCCAAAACGCAAATGGAATGGTACAAGAGTTGTTTTCCGGCATGACGACAATTCGGGAGGAATTACGACAATCCGCCCACGATTCAGAACAGACAGCTGAAATTGCAAAAAATGAACGGGAATCGATGAATGAGCTAGAGAAACAGATGAACAACATTGAACGTGCCATCGATGCCACTGCAGAAGAAATAAGTGAAATTTCCGCCAGTATCGACTCCATTACAGAAAAAATCAGTGCCATTACTGCCATTGCAAAGCAAACGAACTTGCTTGCGTTAAATGCTTCCATTGAAGCGTCAAGAGCCGGAGAACACGGGAACGGTTTTGCAGTTGTTGCTGAAGAAATACGACAACTAGCAGGGCACACGAACACATTTGCAAATGACATCGTCACTACCTTAGAAGAAACGAGAGAATATGTTCATGCTTCCGTAGAGCGCATTCAACAAAACACTTCCTTCATTCATCAAGGAGTAGATCTTGTCACTAAAAGTAGAAAATCCATTGAAACGCTTGAACAAGTATCGTTACAAGCTGCTGATAAAGTGAAAACAAATGAAGCATATGGAAAACAGCTCGTAAAAGATGGGGAAGACCTTACTCATTTAATCAATGAAGTGAACGAGATTTCAGAACAGTTCATGGAGCACGTCATGAATGTGAATGATGAATCCCTCGCGCAAGTAGAAAGCATTCATACCTTATCTCAAAGTGCCAATAAATTATCACAAATGGCGGTGGATTTAAAAACGATTGTGCAACGATTTAAAGTCGAATAGATGTGAAGAAATATTCCCTCACTTCACCTTCAGTTCTATTTGAGGAGTGAGGGAGATTCTTTCTTTCGGGATAGTAGGAAAATAGCGTATTTCTGTCGAACAATGGTATAAGAACAAGAGTGAATTCGACACAACAGAAGTGAAATTTACTCAAGTGTAGGTGTTACTATGGAAAAGAAAAAATTGCATTACGGTTGGATTATCCTCGCGATTACTGTATTAAATCTATTAACAGCTTTAGGTTTTGGGCGTTTTTCCCTTGCGGCTATCCTTCCTTTTATGAAAGATGGTTTAACTCTCTCTTATAGTGAAACCGGTTTCGTTGCTTCTGGTGTCTTTTTTGGTTATTTAATTAGTGCTGCTACGGTCGGTTATTTTATTCAAAAATTTTCAGGAAAACCGGTCATTATTGTCTCTCTCTTCATTTTGACAGGAGGAATGCTTATTAGCGCTTTTTCCTTTAACTTTTGGTCTGCTTACATTGCTAGCTTTGTTACCGGATTAGGTTCTGGCGGAGCAAACGTTACTTCCGTCGGGTTAGTAGGCAGATGGTTTACAACTAAATATCGCGGAATGGCGCTTGGAATAACGAATTCCGGTTCAGGTTTAGGGATGGTATTCAGCGGGTTTGTCGTCCCTATGTTAATGGTTTTTTATCCTATTTCTGGTTGGCGCATTAGTTGGGCGTTGTTAGCTGTCATTGCTATGATTATTTTGCTTCTTAATGTTTTCTTCCTCAAAGAAAACCCGGAAGACAAAAATCTCGTCCCCTATGGAGCGGATAAATACGGAGATACCGAAGTAAAAGGAACCTCTCCCTCTTCTGTAAATCAAAACCAAAACCATGTTTCCGTATATAAAAATAAAGTCGTTTGGCTCATCGGAATGGTTTATTTTTTATGGGGATTCAGCTATTTAATTTTCTCTACTTTTTATGTTGATTTCTTAATTACGGATATTTCGTTTGATAGTACAACTGCCGGTCACTTTTTTGCAATTGGAGGAATATTTAGTATTATTAGCGGCTTTATTTGGGGGACTCTATCGGACCGAATCGGTAGACTTCTTACGTTATCCCTCGTCTTTCTTATTCAAGGATGTATATTAATTTTGTTTATTTTCTCTACCAATTCCATTGTTCTATTATTTGAAACAATCGTGTACGGCATTACTTTGTGGGCCTTTCCTTCTATTATTATCGCTGCGGTGAATGATTTAATGGTAAAAGAAAAAGCTGGAACTGCCATTGGTTTTGTTACTTTGCTTTTTGGCTTTGGTCAGTTATTATCCCCTCCTATCACAGGATACTTGATCGAATTGACTACTGCCTATTCCGCTGCTTTTCTCTTATCTTCGTTTGCATGCGGAGTTGGTATGATCGGTTGCTTATTCATTCATTTTCGCTATTTGAAAATAAAATCAGTCACGGAAGAAGAAAACCCTAGCCATTCCATGATTCGCTAGGGTTTCTTTTCTTATTCTACCGTACGTCGGTACGTCGGTTTCATTTCAGTGTAGAGCGTTTGATACCGTTCTTCATCCTTTAACTTCGACCCGATATCAAATAAACGCATGTTTGGCCTAGAAAAAACGGAGTGCTCGGATAAAATCGAGTCACTCCGTTTTTGGTTGATGAGATTATTCCTCATCTTCTTCTGCTGTTTCCTCTTCCGTGTTTTCTTCATTATCTCCTGCTTCTTCTGTCTCTTCTCCTTTTGCAGCGTCATCTTCGAAAAGTACCCATTCTCCATTTTCCACTCGTGCCATCACTAAGCTATCTGGTGTTAAACCGTTATGGTCTTCAGGAGACATGTTAAACACTCCGGTAGTACCTACCCAATCTGAAATTTCATTTTCTAAGTAGTCGCGGATAGATTCGCGATCGGTTGCACCATTTTTTAATGCCTCTACTACGAGCATGAGGTTATCATAACCGTAAGAGCCAAAGTTTGTCGGTTCACTATCAAAACGCTCGACGTAGTTATTGTAGTATTCATTTAACACATCATATTGTACGTCATCTTCAGGAATTTGATCTGGGAATAACGCTTTTCCTGTTGGAATGACAACTCCTTCTGCTGCATCTTCTGCTAAGTCAATAAAGCTTTGGTTCGCGATACCGTGACTACCGATATACTCCATGTCAAACCCTAACGAAGTAAGGTTGTTGGCAATAATAGCAGGCGCTGGGTTTGTCCCCCATACGATGACTGCTTCTGCTCCAGAGCTATTAATGTTCGTTAGCTGTGTGCTCATATCTGGATCTTGTGTGTTATAGCTTTCTTTTGCTGTAATTTCGATATTATATTCATCTGCAGCTGCTTCTAATTCTTCTAAGCCAGTAGTTCCAAACGCATTGGAGTCTGTCAGTAAACCTACTTTACTAATGCCGGCATTATTTAAATAAATATAAATACGCTCGACGGCGAGTCTATCAGATTGTGGTGTTTTAAATACCCATTCAGATTCTTCTACCGGTTCAACTACTTGAGCAGCAGCTGCGGCAGAAACTAACGGCACTTGGTTCTGATTTGCGATTCCTTTCATGGCAAGGCTTTCAGTCGTTCCGGAAGATCCTAACACTGCCAGTACATTTTCGTCATTGATGAGACGGTTCATTTCTTGTACTGCTTTTTCTTGACTGGACTCATCATCAGCGAGAACTACCCGGAGCGGTACCCCGTTAATTCCGCCATTTTCATTGATTTGGTCAACAAGCATTTCTGTTGTGTTCCATTCTGGTTCTCCGAGCGGACTGTTTGGTCCCGTCTTAGAATAAATCGCTCCAATGACATATTCATCTACATCTTCATTTCCATTATCGTTTTCATTGCTAGCATCTTCTGTGGTGTCATTACCTCCCCCACCACAAGCTGCTAAAAACATGCCTGCTACTAAAAACAATGCAAGTAGCAACTTTTTCTTCATGTGAATTCCCCCTATTTCAATTCTTTTTTATTTATCTTTAGACACTTTGTCCAAGATACGCTTCTTTAATTTCCTTATCGTTTAACAGCTCTCTCGCACTTCCTTTTTTCACAATTTCACCATGCGAGATGACGTAGCCGCGATCTGCGATATTTAAGGAAGAAACGACGTTTTGCTCGATTAATAACACCGTCGTATCGAATTTATTACGCAAATCCGCTACTAAACCTAACACTTCTTGCGCAACAATTGGCGCAAGGCCCAGTGTCGGTTCATCTAACAGCAGTAGTTTCGGGTTCGCCATCACTCCTCTAGCAATCGCTAACATTTGTTGTTGACCGCCCGATAAAGTACCTGCTAATTGTTCTTTTCTTTCTTCTAAAATAGGAAACAATTCAAATACTTTTTTTATTTCCTCTTCAATCGCTTGTTTCCCTGATTTCTTGTAATGGTGGTATGAACCTAATTCCAAGTTTTCCATCACCGTTAAAGTCGAGAAGACTTGGCGATGTTCAGGCACATGAATCAGTTGTTTCGAGACAATTTTTTCGGCACTTAATCCTACTATTTCTTCTCCAAGATAATTGATGGAACCGGAATCAGGTTTTAGTAATCCAGAAATTGTTTGAAGCAAGGTCGTCTTGCCGGCACCATTTGCACCAAGGAGGACAACAATTTCTCCTTTTTTGACATCCAGTGAGACATTCCTTAGTGCTTGTATAGGTCCGTAACTGACAGAGAGGTCTTCAATTTCTATGATCATGTTCTCTTTGCTCATGAATTCACTCTCCCTCCTTCCTTACTGTGCATTTTTTTCTACTTCTGCGCCTAAATAGGCGGTGATCACCCGTTGGTTACTTTGAATCTCTCTTGGCGTTCCTTCAGCTATTTTTTCGCCTTGGTCCAATACGATAATTTTGTCACAAATGGACATAACAAGATCCATATCATGTTCTACGACAAAAACTGTCGTCCCATTATTTCTAATCTTCTCAATAAGATTGCTCATTTCTTTTGTTTCTTTATGGTTCAGTCCTGCGGCAATCTCATCTAATAACAACAATTTCGGTTCTGTCGCCAATGCACGCGCCAGTTCTAACAGGCGCAACTTTCCTAACGCCAAGTTTCCTGCCAAATGATCATAAAGATCTTGTAAGCCGACAAACTGAATATATTCCATGGCTTTATCGTAGGCACTCACTTCTTCTTTCTTCGTACCTGGCAGTTTCAACGCTGCTCTGAGCGTCCCGGTCTTCGTACGAATATGACGTCCTACCATTACATTTTCAACCACTGTCATATTTTTAAAAACTTGCAAGTTTTGAAAAGTACGAGAAATCCCGAGGGGTGCCATCGCATTGGTAGGCATTTTGTCAATTCGTTGCTTGCGAAAGATAATCTCTCCCTCAGAAGGTGGGAAAATCGCAGAAATCATGTTAAACATAGTGCTCTTTCCAGCTCCATTCGGGCCAATCAAACCAACGATTTGCCCTTCTTCAAAGGAAAAAGAAACATCTTTATTCGCCACAACGCCGCCAAACGTTTTTGTTACGTTTTTTACCTCTAACATGTATTGGCCTCCTCCCCTATGTCAACTAGCTTTCTTTTCTTGAGTCTCTGACGAACGTTGGCTCATTTTATTATTCAACCAAGAAGAAATCGTCGGGAATAACCCGCGAGGCATAAAGATAATGACTAATACTAAAATTAATCCATAAACAACATGTTCAAATTCACTTGTAATAAATGTGAATTGTTCTCCCAACGTGTGGACCGTAACTTGTATCATTGTAATTAAAACCGTTCCAAGCACCGCTCCCCACACACTACTACTTCCTCCTAGTACAACCATCGCTAAAAATATAATCGAAGCATCTAACGTAAAAGAACTTGGCGAGATACTATAGCTCATGTGCGCAAACAACCAACCGGCCACGCCGGCAAAAATCGCACTTAAGACAAAAATTTGTGTTTTATATTTTCCTGTCTCCACTCCCATCGCACTGGAAGCGATCTCACTATCGTGAATGGAGCGAAGTGCTCTTCCTACACGAGAATGCACGATGTTTAAACAGATGATAATACCAATAATGGCAAAGGCCCATACGAAGTAATAGTAAGGAATCCCTTGGGTGATGGTATATCCAAAAATATTTATGGATGGAATTCCGTAAAATCCGGAAGCTCCTAATGTAACACTACGCCACTCAACAAGGACAGAATGAACTATAATTCCAAATGCTAACGTCGCCATAGCTAAATAGTATCCGCTTAACCGAGCCATCGTATATCCCATGATGTAAGCCAAAAGAGCAGCGATAGCTATGGAAAAAATCAATCCGATCCATGGACTTAAACCGTAAGTTGTTGTCATGATAGCGGTTGCATAAGCACCGACACCATAGAAGGCTGCTTGCCCTAAAGAAATTTGCCCGGCATAACCCATTAGTAATCCGAGTCCTAGTGAAACAATGACGTAGATTCCTGTAAAAGTTGCATGATTTAATAAAAAAGATTGTGTTACTACAAAAGGAAATATGAGGACGATTAAAACAAAAATTCCTACTCCAATCCAATTCGTCTGTTGCACACCTTTTAGCTTCATTACAATCCTCCCTTTCCAACATTTCTTTCACCGAGAATCCCACTAGGTCGGATCAGAAGGATCACTAAAATAGCAGTAAACGCTACTGCGTCTTTGAGTCCAGAACTAATATAGCCTGCACCAAAAGATTCTAGGAGACCAATGATTAAACCACCTAAAACAGCTCCCGGGGCACTTCCTAGTCCTCCTAAAATAGCTGCAGAAAACCCTTTAATACCAAGCATGAGTCCTGTATCGTAAGCAGGGAACATAATCGGAGCAATCGCAAGACCTGCAATCGCACCTAATACAGCGCTTAATGTAAACGAAAAAGAGGACATTCTTGCAGGACTAATTCCCATTAAACGAGCTGCCATTGGGTTAACCGAACACGCTTGAAACGCCTTTCCTATCATTGTTCGATCGATTAAGATATATAGTAAGAGAACGATGAACAACATAATGAGAACAACCCATATGCTTTGTGGAGTAATCGTTGCAGGTCCAATTGAGATTGGTTCATTGGAAGTAAATGCCGGAACCCGCACTTGTCCCTTTCCCCAAATCATACTGGCCACACCTCGAATAAAAATGGCAGCACCTATTGTTAAAATGATTAAACTGATGGGATCTGCCCCTTTTGTCGGCTGAATGATGGCTTTTTCCATCACCCATCCAATCGCCATCACGGCAAGTATCGTCAATAAAAATGAAAGCCAATAATTTAGACCGATTCCTAAAAACGTGAACATGATCATGCCACCGAGCATCACGAATTCGCCTTGTGCCATATTTATGACTTTCGTAACACTGTAGATCGTCACGAATCCTAATGCAACGATGGCATAAATACTACCAATCGTAATTCCAGTGACCGAAAATTGCAAAAAATCGCTCATTTTTCACCTCTCCTCAATTCTTGCTGCCATTGTACTAAAAGTGTGTGACGTAGATAAAACGAGATTACTCATCATACCAAGATGTTATCGCTTTCATGTCCCAAAGTCAATAATTTTTTGAAAAATTAATTTCTCTCTTAGAATAATGTCAATATAACTTTTTTCATACTTTCACTTTTTTCTATTGAAATCTGATATAACATAGGAAATTCGCCTTTTATGATTCATACAAGACGGTTTGTCCTATGTAAGCATCTGTATATTTAATTTTTAGAAATAATTTTTCTAAATTCAATTGACAGTATAACAAGAAAGTATTAATCTTTATTATATAACGTAAAATGTATTTTCGTATTATTTACGTTATTGATATTTTTTGAAAAATGTTAACATTGCACTGGATTTATTCATGCTCTCTCTGTGGAAACAGAGTAAAAATACCATCGAATTATGGAGGGAAAGAGAAAATGAGTTACCAAAGAGTCGAAACCGCATCTAGAGAAGAATTAAGCGCGATACAATTAAACCGCTTACAAGAAACCGTTGAACGCGTGTATGAAAACGTTCCTTTTTACAAGCAAAAATTTGATGAATTAAATGTCAAACCGGAAGATATTAAAAGTTTGGATGACATTCGCAAGCTACCATTTACTCAAAAGCACCATCTAAGAGAAAACTATCCGTTCCAACTTTTCGCAGTACCTCAAGAGGACATCGTTCGCTTACACGCATCTTCTGGAACGAGTGGGAAACCGACTGTAGTTGGATATACAGAAAATGACATTAACCACTGGGCTGAATGTATCGCTCGGGCGATCGTAGCAGCTGGAGGTAAAAAATCTGACATTTTCCACAATGCTTATGGTTATGGACTGTTTACCGGCGGACTCGGCTTACACGTTGGTGCAGAAAAACTAGGCTGTGCTACCGTCCCCATCTCTGCCGGAAATACGGAGCGTCAAATTTCTATTATTGAAGATTTTAAACCTCGTGGTATTGGGGGCACACCGTCTTACGTACTTAACATTGCAGAAAAAATGGAGGAAATGGGTAAAAACCCAGCCGATACAAGTCTTGAATATGGTATTTTCGGAGCAGAGCCTTGGTCTGAAACGATGAGAGAAAGACTGGAAGAAAAGCTTGGCATTAAAGCAGTGGACATTTATGGATTAAGTGAAGTCATGGGACCAGGTGTCGCCATTGAATGTCACGAAGCACAACATGGATTGCACGTGCAAGAAGACCATTTCTTCATTGAAGTAATCGATCCAGATACGCTCGAACCAGTACCTGAAGGAGAAGACGGCGAGTTAGTATTTACTAGCTTAACAAAAGAAGCGCTACCAATTATTCGATATCGTACCGGAGATCTTGGAGCGATTACACGTGAAAAATGTAAATGTGGTAGAACTACAGTGAGAATGTCCCGCGTAAAAGGTCGAATTGACGATATGCTTATTATCCGCGGTGTAAACGTTTTCCCATCTGAAATTGAACGTTACTTACTGCAAATTAAAGAAATCGTTCCTCATTATCAAATCCATCTTACTCAAAATGGCACAATGGATTCTGTGGAATTACACGTGGAAGCAGATGAAGAATATTACAATGCTTGCAATAAAGACACAAACCATCCACGCATCAAAGAATTGGCTAAAAAAGTACAGCATTCCATGAAATCTAACTGTCTCGTAACGATGAACGTAAAAGTACTAGAACCAAAGTCCATTCCACGTTCACAAGGAAAAGCAGTGCGAATTGTAGATAGAAGAAATGAAGAAGCGGCATTAAACTAATATATTCTTTTAAAGTATCCCAACATCTCTTTGTCTGGGATACTTTTTTTAGTGTGGGAAGTTATGGTAATTATTAATAGATTTGTAGTATAATAGAAATAGCCCTACATGTATTGGTGAGTAGGTACAATCATTGGAGGGGAGAACGAGAATAAAGGAGGGGGAGCAAAGGTAGAATGAATCCTTTGCTATACAGATGACTATTAAAACAAAATTAATTACTGTTTCTTTGTTGTTGTTGATAATTCCACTCATAATTGTAGGAAAAAATAACAGAAAAAGGTCCTTGAAGGATGAGGACGAAAAATAACAGTCGCTTAAAGGAATCGTCGTTGAAAATATATCACCCTGTCCTAGACTGCTATGAAAACCGCCAATGAAGTGACCGTTCCAAGTGGTGCAACCGCTTTCTTTCCAACAAAACTGAGGCAGAAGTCAAGATCGACTCCTGCCCCGGTTCTTCCACAACCTCACGTCTATTCGCTTTTCTGATGTCTAGCTCTGCTCTTAAGTGCTAGAATTTATCGAGTCAGATGTGGAAAGCAACGATTGCTTTCTTTTTTGACTCTCCCTCATCTATCGCACCTAAACAGTCACTTTTATCATTCTTGTTATTCAAGTATTTTGATGTTTACTTGTCTGCGGCCCCAGTTTAGTGCCTCGCTTCGACTTGGGAAGTAGACGTCAATTTTGTTACCGCGAATGGAACCTCCAGTGTCACCTGCAATCGCTGTTCCGTACCCTTCCACGTATACTTTCGAACCAAGTGGAATGACATTTGGATCTACGGCAATGACCTTTTGATTTGGATTTTGTTTTAAGTTTATTCCAGTTGCAGTAACCCCTGAACAGCCGGCACAATTAGCTGTATAAGCAGTGGATGTTACAGTCATTTCCCGAACAACATTTTGCTTTGAAGCACTGCGAGAGGGATTGGAAGACTTCGCTTTTACCGCACTACCGTCTACACGTAGTGTTTGGTTTGGATAAATCGTATTGGAACTTAAGTTGTTTAACTTTTTCAGTTCTGAGACTGTCATCCCATGATTTGTTGCAATACGGTAAAGCGTATCCCCTTTTTTCACGGTGTACCTACCTGTAGAAGAAGAGGCAACTTCTTCTCGTGGCTTTTCACTTACCTTTTCTCCTGAAACTTTTAACGTCTGATTCGGATAAATGAAATGAGACGTTAAACCGTTCCACTCTTTTAACTCTGCTACTGTCACATTGTGATTAGCAGCAATTCGATATAAAGTATCTCCACTTTTTACTTTATATGTACTGGAAGCATCCGCGTCATTTACTGAAAAACCTATCATGAATACTATCGCCGTTGTAGAGGCTAATAAAAACTTCTTCAAAAAATCAACTCCCTTTTTTAGTTCAGTGCCTACTGTAACATAGATATATTACAAGAATATCTCGATACGTTTTTTATTTGATTACTGATAGAATCGTCTATATTACAAACATCTAAAATATTTCATTTTTGCCATTTTCCCTGCATTATGCGACAATTTTCATAAGTTAATTTTTTCATATTGTCGTTTTTTACAAACATGTTACATAGGAGGGAATGAACATTGAATGACAATCAATTACAAAAAAAAGCAAGGTTGTCTTATACGCAATTGAAAAAAACCATTGACCCGTCTTCTTTTCCTTTCGAAACAACCTCGGAAATTTCTACATTGGATGGCATTATTGGACAACAACGCGGTAGCCAAGCGATGAAGTTCGGCCTGAATGTCAAAAAAAAAGGGTATAACATTTATGTCGCGGGGATTACTGGAACAGGTAAAACAAGCTTTACAAATTCAATCGTCAAAGAATTCGCCAAAAAAGATACCACTTTATATGACTGGTGCTATGTCTACAATTTCCAAGACAAATATAAACCGAAAATGCTGAAGCTTCCGGCTGGGTTTGGAAAGCAATTACAAGAAGATATGGACGAATTTGTGCAAAATTTAAAAACAGACCTCCCGCGCGCATTTAATGAGGAAAACTATCAAAAAGAGCGCGCCTCGATCATCCGTTCCTCTCAAGAAAAATCAAACAATATTTTCAAAGAACTAAATGATATCGCCAAACAATATGGATTTATGATTCGCCAATCAGGTTCTGGATTTATTACAATTCCAGTCTTGCATGGCAAACCGTTAAGTGAAGAAGAATATAATCAACTTGACGAAACTCAATTAGAAAAACTGGAAGAAAAATCTGCTTTATTACAAGAAAAAGTACTAGAATTCACGAACAAGCTTCGTTCATTGGAAAAAGATTTAACGAAAACCATTGAGTCTTTAGATCAAAAAATTGCATTATCTGTAGTAGATTTTCACTTAGGAGAATTGGAAGAAAAATATCAACATTGCAATGGTGTGCTTGACTACTTTGAAGAAGCAAAACAAGATATATTGCATCATCTCGAAGATTTTCTCGAAGATAAAAAAGATAGCAATAATCCTTTTCAGCAAATGCTTGGGAGAAATCACGGCAATGACGTTACCCATAAATATCAAGTGAATCTGTTTGTCGACAACAGCCAAACGAAAGGTGCCCCGGTTGTCACCGCAGATAACCCGACTTATTATAATCTCATCGGAAAAGTGGAATATGAAAATAAAATGGGTGTAATGAGTACAGATTTCACCAAAATTAAACCTGGTTACCTCCACCAAGCAAACGGTGGCTATTTAATTATTCAAGTAAAAGATATTTTAACGAATCATTACGCTTGGGATGCTTTAAAGCGAGCACTCCAAAATAAAAATATCCAAATTGAAAATATTGGGGAACAATTAGGGCTCGTATCTACCACTTCCCTTAGTCCAGATCCTATCCCGCTTAAAGTGAAAGTCATTTTAATCGGAAGTCCGGCAATTTACCAACTCCTTTATCATTACGACGAAGATTTTAAAAAGCTGTTCAAGATTAAAGCGGACTTTGATGTAGAGATGGACAATAACGAAGAAAATTTGTATAAGCTCGCTCGGTTTATCCAAACGAAATGCGAAGAAGATGGTCTGCGTCCTTTCGATAAAGAAGCGGTAGCAAAAATTGCAGAATACAGCATTCGCTTGTCTGACCATCAAAATAAACTATCCACTCGCTTTAATCAGCAAGTCGAAATTATTTATGAAGCTGATACGTGGGCCGCTCTTATGGAAGATGATATCGTCCAAGCGAAACATGTGAAAAAAGCAATTGAAGAGAAAAAATATCGCTCGAACTTGTATGAAGAAAAACTCCAAGAAAGCATGGAAGATGGAGATATTCTCATCGACACAAAAGGTGAAAAAATTGGACAAGTAAACGGTTTAGCAGTCTATCAACTTGGTCAATATCAATTTGGCAAGCCTTCTCGTATTACAGCAAGTACGTACGTTGGCCAAAAAGGCATTGTAAACATTGAAAGAGAAAGCAAAATGAGCGGAAACATTCACAATAAAGGCGTCTATATTCTCGGGGGCTATTTAGGAAATACATTTGCTCAAAAACGTCCACTTGCCCTTACCGCTCATTTGGCTTTTGAACAATCTTATAGTGGCGTAGACGGTGACAGCGCATCCAGTACGGAGCTGTACGCCCTTCTATCCAGTCTTGCCGAAGTACCAATTAAACAAGGCTTAGCTGTAACCGGATCCGTGAACCAAAAAGGAGAAATTCAGCCGATCGGTGGCGTCAATGAAAAAATAGAAGGTTTCTTTGACGTATGTAAAAAAGAAGGTCTTACCGGAGAACAAGGAGTACTCATTCCTCATCAAAACGTGAAAAACTTAATGCTGAAAGATGAAGTCATTGAAGCGGTGAAAAACAATCAATTCCATATTTATCAAGTAAAAACAATTGAAGAAGGAATTGAGTTACTGACGGGAATGAGAGCGGGTAAACGTAAAGAAGACGGGGAATTTGAAGAAAACACCCTTTACCGAAAAGTGTCTGATAAATTAAAAGCATTTATTGCCCATGCAGAGAAAAAGAAAACAGAAAAAGAAAATGATGATGCTTCATCGTAACGCACTGAGAACTGTCCAAAAAGTCATGAATAATGATTTTTGGACAGTTTTTTTGAGAAAAGTTGAATAGATGGAATGTTGTTACTGAAAATGGCACCACTTCATCACAAAACAACTTTCGAAAACTACTCATGTCCGTTTCATGACGGCTCTTTAGAATAAAACTGATTGTGGAAGGACGCCATGCCCCGTTCATGGCACTGCTTCAGTGATGAACTGGAATTGAAAACATGTCATGGCTCTCTCTTGGCACCATTTCAGATCAAACTTCATTTTGGAAGCAAGCCATAGACGGCTTATAACACAACTTCAACACGAAATGACAATTGGAAACATTCCATGGAGCGCTTATGGCATCTTTTCAGCGCCAAACTTGTAATGAAACGATGTCAAGAAGGACTCTAAGCACCTTTTCCGTGGCATGGCGCTGTTTATCCTAAATCCTTTGGGAAAAACAACACGAGAAACAATCATAATATCGATGGTTCTTTTTTCTTTTAAAATAAACGACGGTGCCTATGTTAAAATATGAGGTGGTACCATTTACACTATCGAATGATGAGGAATAAGGGGATGAAAGATGATAAAAATTATTGCCACTGCAGCATCTGCCGAACAAGGGAAAGCGTTATTAGAAGTAGGAGTAGATATGCTCTATGTAGGTGAAGATGCATTCGGGCTTCGCTTACCTACTTCTTTTTCACGAGCAGAAATTGAAACGATGGTTGAGATCGCTCACTCTCAAAATAAAAAAGTAGTCGTTGCCGTGAACGCACTGATGCACAATGATCGCATTGAAAAAGTTGTTTCGTACTTACAGTTTCTTGAAAAATGCCGGGTGGATGCCATCACAGTTGGGGACCCTGGTGTCATCCACTTATTAAAAAAACACAACTTAAATATTCCTTTTATTTATGACGCACAAACGATTGTAACGAGTGCAAAACAAATTAACTTTTGGGCAAAACGCGGTGCAACGGGAGCAGTCTTAGCACGAGAATTAACGTACGAAGAGCTTGAAGCAATCGGTGCACAAACGACTGTTCCACTTGAAATACTCGTATATGGAGCGACATGTATTCACCAATCCTTGCGTCCGCTCGCTTCAAACTATCTTCAATACACAAACCAAGACGTGTCACCATCAAAAAAACGAGGGCTATATATCACGGAAAAAAACGATCCAGATAGTCGGTATTCGATTTACGAAGATATAAACGGCACACATATTTTCGCAAGCTATGACGTCAATCTACTCACCCAATTGGACAAAGTAATGGAAGCAAATCTTCATCACTGGAAGTTAGACGGTCTCTTTACAAAAGGAGACGACTTTGTCCAAATTGCCCGCTTGTTTGTTGAAGCGAAAAACGCACTTTTAGAAAAACGATGGAGTGCGGATTACATGCAACAACTCAATGAAAAATTACACGAATATCATCCGAAAGATCGACCATTGGACGAAGGATTTTTCGTCAAAGATCCTACTGAAATTGAATAACTATGAAGGGGGAAAGTAGCGATGAAGACGATCACGAAAAAACCAGAAGTACTCGCACCCGCCGGTACATTAGAAAAATTAAAAACAGCGATTCACTACGGAGCAGACGCTGTTTACATTGGGGGAAATGCATACGGATTAAGAAGCCGAGCGGGAAACTTCTCTTTTGACGAAATGAAAGAAGGAGTTGCGTTTGCACGAAAATACAACGCCAAAGTATATGTCGCTGCAAACATCGTTGCCCATGAAAATGACACAGACGGAGCTGGCGAATATTTCCGTACTCTCCGGGATATTGGAATTGATGCAGTCATTGTGTCGGATCCTGCACTCATTGAAATTTGTGCATTAGAAGCACCAGGACTCCCAATTCACTTATCGACCCAAGCTTCTGCCACAAATTACGAAACATTGAATTTCTGGCACGAAGAAGGACTAGAGCGGGTTGTCCTTGCCCGAGAAGTAAGTATGGACGAAATAAAACAAATTCGTAACAATACAGACGTAGAAATAGAAGTTTTCATTCACGGAGCAATGTGTATATCGTACTCCGGCCGATGCGTCTTATCTAACCATATGTCGATGCGAGATGCGAACAGAGGTGGTTGTTCTCAGTCTTGCCGTTGGAAATATGACATTTTCGAAATGGACGAAGAAACGGGGCAACCGATTGGATTAGAAGGAAATCCAGATGAACCATTTTCTATGAGTGCTGTCGACATGGCAATGATTCGTCACATCCCGGATTTAGTAGAAGCAGGAGTAGACAGTTTAAAAATAGAAGGGCGAATGAAATCAATCCATTATGTTTCTACTGTTTCTAACGTATACCGGCAAGCCATTGATGCGTATTGCAATGACCCAGAAAATTATGAATTCAATGAAGCGTGGGAAGATGAATTATGGAAAGTTGCGCAACGTGAACTTGCCACAGGATTTTATTACGGCATTCCTGATCCGAACCAACAAATCTTCGGCAAGCCGAGAAAAATACCGAAATATACGTTTATCGGACAAGTCATCGATTACGATGAAGAAACAAACATCGCAACGATTGAACAACGGAATCATTTCAAAATTGGTGACGACATTGAATTTTACGGACCGGGCTTCTCTCACCATAAACAAACCATTACCGAAATGTGGGACGAAGATGGAAATCCTCTTGACGTCGCCCGCCATCCAATGATGATCGTAAAAATGAAAGTAGAACATCCAGTGAAACCGTTAGACATGATGAGAAAAAGAAAGGCATAGAAAACCTGGTAGCTGAGCAAGTAATAAATCAGATGAAGCCGTCATGCGGCACTTTTTCAGGAATTTGATGTAAATAGACGTCCCATGAAGCGTTCATGAGACGTCTATTTTTCTTTTTTGCTGAAAATGAGTCGTATGAAGCAATATTTCACCTTTGTATCATCTAGTTATTTTCATTTCCTCCTTCATGCGACACTTTGACAGAAGTCCTGTAAAAAAAGATGGAGCTGTCCAAAAAGTCATGATTGGTGACTTTTTGGACAATTTTTTGTTACCGCTTCATCAAAAATTGCTTCTGGAAACGCCTCTTGGCCGAATCATGGCATGTTTCCAACACCAAATTGTTGATGGAAGTAAGTCATGGATCGTCATGCCATTGTTTCATCAAAGTATTGTTTGTGGAAGCAAGCCATGGATGGGTCATGCCATCGTTTCATATAAAAATAGCTAATGGAAGCAGGCCATGAATGGCTCATAACACCGTTTCATTCAAAAATAGTTTGTGGAAACAAGCTATGAATGGATCATGGGACGGTTTCAATCCAAACACCATTGTGAAAGCAATCCATGCACGATGTATGGCACCGTTTCAGCGCTAAATGATTGTTGAAAGGAACTCTCGATTTATTTTTCAGGATTTATTAGACAGCCTCGTTTATTTTTACTCAAATCATGGTCCTATGAATGAAAATTCCGCCCTTAACCTCCCTAATTCATTCCATTTTATTGTCCATGCGACGATATGAAAAAATGGTTCCATGGATAGTTCATACGACCGATTTCCAGCCTCTTTTTGTAGGGTTTTCATTTATTTACTCCAAAAGCACGAACACTCTATCCGCAGGTGGTAAGCAGGATGCACTGGAAGGATCCCCGATGCAAAATGTCATGAGACCATCCAGTAGGAATTTTATGCGATATTTCGTCGCATAAATCTTTTATACGACACTTCATTGCACCATTCTCGTAATAAAAGGTCGTATGAAACGTGTTGCGACTTGTTTTTATCCTCATTTCTTCCAATTTTAACTTTCATACGACCATTTGACCAGTGTTTTACAAAATGAAACGTCCATGGAACGATTCATCTTATTTTTTAAGTGTTATTCGTCGCATGAAGCATAAAAATGCTCCGATCAACCATTTATTTCCAATTTCAATCCTCTTACGACCATTCCTGTTCAGATTATACGAAAAAAGTGTCGTATGAACGCCTCATGCGACACTTTTTTCATCTACGTGATGAAGAATTGGTCTCATCACGTTTGCGCAAAAAAGAGAGTGAGTACCACTCTTTTGATTACTGGAGTTTTATCTCTGACTCTTTCATTATACATCTTCTTTCTTCGTACCCATTTGCTCTTCCACGACAGCGGCAATTTTTTGGACATATTTGTGACAAATGTCTTCTGTTTCCGCTTCTACCATTACACGAATCACTGGTTCTGTGCCGGAAGGACGAACGAGAATGCGACCGCGACCATCCATTTCTTTTTCCGCTTGTTCAATTGCTTCGGCTATGAACGAATTTGTATGAATCTCATTCTTGTTGGTCACGCGAACATTTACGAGTTTTTGTGGATACTTCTCCATCTCGCTTGCTAATTCAGATAAAGTCTTTCCAGATTGTTTCATAATATCGACGAGTTGGAGAGCGGTAAGCATTCCATCTCCGGTGCGAACGTGATCGAAGAAAATGATGTGACCGGATTGTTCACCGCCTAACGTGTAACCGCCTTGACGCATCTCTTCCATCACATAACGGTCACCGACAGCAGTTTTTTTCGTTTCAATGCCAATTTTTTCTAACGCTTTATAAAGTCCTAAGTTGCTCATCACGGTTGTAACTACCGTTTGGTGGGCAAGGAGTCCTTCTTCTTTTAAATACTTTGCACAAATGTACATAATCTTATCGCCGTCAATGAGCTGCCCTTTTTCATCTACTGCAATTAAGCGGTCGGCATCCCCATCAAAAGCAAGACCGACGTCTGCTTCTTTTTCCTTTACCGCAGCCATAAGAGCCTCCGGATGCGTTGAACCGACACCATCATTGATGTTCACACCGTTCGGATTACATCCAATCGTAGAAATATCGGCGTCTAAATCGGCAAAGAGATGCGGAGCGAGGGAAGAAGCTGCGCCATTCGCACAATCAAGCACAATGTGAAGACCAGAAAAGTCTTCATTGACTGTTTGCTTTAAAAATTGGAGATACTTTTGTCCACCTTCAAAATAATCGTTCACCACTCCAATTCCTGCTCCAGTAGGACGTGGTATGCTATCTTCTTCCATGATCTTTTCTATTTGTTCCTCTTGTTCTTCTGACAGCTTGTACCCATCTGAATGGAAAAATTTGATTCCGTTATCTTCTACTGGATTATGAGAAGCGGAAATCATAATTCCTGCTTGAGCACTTAACGCTTTTGTTAAATACGAAACTCCTGGCGTCGATATGACTCCGAGACGCATCACTTCCACTCCAACGGACAATAACCCACTAACGAGAGCCCCTTCTAACATTTCACCAGAAATACGTGTGTCTCGTCCGACTAATATTTTTGGTTTCTCTACATCTTTTGTGAGAACGTAACCTCCTGCACGACCTACACGGAACGCAAGCTCTGGTGTTAATTCTTTGTTTGCAATACCGCGAATTCCATCGGTACCAAAATATTTACCCATCATCGATCTCTCCTTACTTCAACAAGACGTATCTATCTATCGTTTCAGCTTAGCGTGTTCTTTTATTGTTTTATTCTTCTGTTATCCATGTTAATTGAATGTGTTCCATTTCTGGCTCTATTCTTATTTCTGCGGGACCGCGAGCACGTACAGGAAATGTTTCTTCATCTCCTTCGCTGTCTCGGTCTTCCCAATCAACAAAAAGACTAATTTCATCAAGATCTAAACTATCAAGAATATTTTTTGCACCATGTACAATCATGTCCATACGTCCATTCTCCGGGTTTGTCCATTTTACGGAATAGTGTTCAGGTACGTTTTCCAACGTAATAGGCACGTCCTCTATCGTGAGACTATCTCTTTCACCAACTTCTATTTCCACCTCTACTGTTTCTGGATGAATGCGCGTTACTCCTTCCGGTGGATTCACATTTAATTCAATCACGTCATCATTATCTATTTCAGTGACATCAATGACTGCTTCCACCGCATGAATGTCTTCAAGAATATCCAGATCCCCGTAAACGGTCACTTCCGTTGGGTTCATATTTAAAGAGGTAATACTTAAGTCATTCGGCAAATTGCCTTCTCTCGATAAATTAATCGGAACTTTTTTAAATGGCTCCGTTACTGGTACCGTTACTTGAACCGTTTCCGGTTCAATCGGATACTCTAGTAACGTCCCGTTTTTGTCGTAGGCGAACACCTCTGCTTCTGTTTCGATACGTTCATCCACTCCTGCTACATCCACAAAAGCCTTCACAGATCCCATTTGCTGATGCACTGCTCGCGGAGCGGTTACGACTACTTCACTTGGTTCTGTTTTTGGAGTCCCAAAAGTATAACCATCCGCTGCTTCTTTTCTATTTTTCAATTCCGTTTCTACGGAATAAGAAACTTCTTCCAGTTCTTGTAATTCAACGCTCATATAGCTGGGTGTAATGGAGACTTGCAAATCTGTAGGAAAATTCCGATGCTCAATGGGAACATTATGGACACCCTCACCTCGGTCTTCTAAATCAACATATACTTCATATGACGGCCTAGACAGCTGAAATAACATAATTGATGTCTGTGTTCCAGTCAACTTGACATTCACCGTCTCCTCCATATTTACGACTGCATATTGTTCATCATCATAAATCACTTCTACTTCCACATCGGTGAGCGTATGTGTACTTTCCTCTTGATTGCTAAACATGCTAGGCTGATTACTCAGGCTATTCGTGTTCACCATCATATACAGCATCACGGCGATCACAACAGACACAAACTTCACAAACCAGTGACTGCTAAACAGTTTATCCATTTCTCGAACCTCCCCATTGCCAACGGGTGGAAGATGACTTCAAATCGCCGAGAAGTTCTTTTTCCAGCATCGCCTTGAGTGTCTCTTCATCAATGGCCCGATGAAGATCCCCATTTTTCGCGACAGAAATATTACCTGTCTCTTCCGAAATCACAATCGTTAAACTGTCCGTCACTTCACTGATCCCAAGCGCCGCTCTATGTCTTGTTCCTAATTCTTTAGAAATGAAAGGATTTTCTGATAAAGGCAAATAACAAGCTGCGGCAGTAATTTGATTGTTTCTCATAATGACTGCACCGTCATGAAGGGGAGTGTTTGGAATGAAAATATTAATTAACAGCTCAGTAGATACTTTCGCATTCATCTGAATACCAGTCTCCACGTAGTCATTCATCCCTGTTTCCTTTTCAATAGAAATAAGGGCCCCTATTCGCCGTTTTGCCATATATTTGACTGCTTTCATCATTGCTTCTATCATCTGAACCGTATTTTTTTCTTCAACTGTGGTAGAACGGGTAAAAAAACGCCCTCTCCCTAATTGTTCTAGCGCTCGGCGCAACTCTGGCTGGAAAATAATAATAATCGCAAGTAAACCGTACGTCACGGTTTGTGACATTAACCATTGTAAAGTCCGCAAACCAAAAAAGCTACTTAAAAACCAAACAATTAAAATGACAGTAATTCCTTTTAACAATTGAACCGCTCTGGTTCCACGAATTACTGTAATTAATTTATATATAACGTAGGCGACTAATGCAATGTCGACTACAGTTCCTACGATGTTCAATATGTCAATATCCTCTCTAGGAAACATGGCTCTTCCCCCAAGTCAGACTCTCACGTTATTATATCACAACTTGTCTGTCGCTCGTGAGATGGATTATATTCTTCTTGGATACCTAATGTTTCTATCCTAGCCATTTCCATGGCGTTTCAGACATCCACTAACAAGTCGTCTATTTCCTTCATTTGTTACTCTTTTTTGAAAAAATTATCCACAACGAATGGAATGTTCATCAAACGTTTGATTCATCGTTTATTTGCTCTCTTATTCATCATGACTTATATTAAAAAGGGAATACATCGTGCTAATGTGAGGAATAAAAATGAGAAAATTTCAAGTTGCGGGTGGTCGAGTACTCAAAACTGGAGTTGCTATTTTTCTTACAGCAACAATATGTGAATTGATTGGATGGCCGCCAGTATTTGCGGTGATCACAGCCATTGTCACCATAGAACCAACTGTATCAGATTCCATTAAAAAAGGAATCGTGCGCTTCCCTGCCTCCGCGATTGGTTCTTTTTATGCTGTGTTATTTATTTCATTATTTGGACATTCCCCATTAACTTATACGTTAGCGGCGATTCTTACCATTATTACTTGTTACCGCCTTCATTTGCACGCGGGGCTACTAGTTGCCACCTTAACATCGGTCGCCATGGTCGAAGTCATCCATGACAATTACATGATTGCTTTTTTTATTCGACTGGGAACTACAACAATTGGTCTTCTCGTATCAACAGTTGTGAATATGTTTATTCTTCCACCTAATTACACAAAAGAGATTGTCCAAAATATCCGACGCCTATCCAAACATACTGGAAAAGCAGTAGAAAAGGTGTTTCGCGGCATTTTGAGAGAACAAAAAGAAGATCATCATGAAGAAAAAGTTTTACTGGAGCAACTAGATAAAACGATCCAACAAACAGAAACATTTTTACGCTTCCAAAAAGATGAAAGCAAATTTCATCCTTTAATCAAAAGCAAAAAGCAATCCCTTGATAAAATGGATCAGCAACTCAGCCATTTACGTCTCATCCATTACCACCTTAATAACGTTGTCAATACTCCACTGGAAACAATCACTTGGACAGCGACTGAACGAGAAAAAATTTTCGAGGCTGTTGAACAAATCGCCTCTTCTCTGCAAACAGAAAGCGATGTGGAATCGATGGCGCACAACGAAAAGATAACGGAACTGATGGATTTGTTTTGGGAAGGAGACGAAGAAATGATGACTAATCAAGAGCGCTTTCCGACGCATTTTCCTCCCGAACTTATTATTTTATACGAACTCGTTTCCATCTATCAGCAAGTAACCTCGTTCTTTGAATTATCCTCTTCGTCAAGGTGAAGAGGAGGAAAGAAGCACTTAACTAATGTTTATGAAAGAAAAAACCGCCTATAACTTTAAAAAAGTTACGAGGCGGTTGGTCACTTGATGGATGATTGGTGGAGCCTAGCGGGATCGAACCGCTGACCTCCTGCGTGCAAAGCAGGCGCTCTCCCAGCTGAGCTAAGGCCCCTTCTCTATGTACAGAAAATAAAATGGAGCGGGTGATGGGAATCGAACCCACGACATCAGCTTGGAAGGCTGAGGTTTTACCACTAAACTACACCCGCAGAAAAAATGGTGAGCCATGGAGGATTCGAACCTCCGACCCTCTGATTAAAAGTCAGATGCTCTGCCAACTGAGCTAATGGCTCATCATATCATTCATGGTGGAGGGGGACGGACTCGAACCGCCGAACCCAAAGGGAGCAGATTTACAGTCTGCCGCGTTTGGCCAACTTCGCTACCCCTCCCCTTGCTAACGTCGTAGCGATCTATACAAAAATCAACACTTAAATATTATACGTGAATGTAAAAAGAATGTCAATAAATATAACAAAATAAATGGTGACCCGTAGGGGATTCGAACCCCTGTTACCGCCGTGAAAGGGCGGTGTCTTAACCACTTGACCAACGGGCCACTTGATTATCTCCTTTACTGACATTTGACATTATACATGATTATCCGTCATTGTGCAAGCAGATTTTTGCAAATGTGTGCGTCAAGTTTTTCTCGAGATGGTTAATGCGATTTTTGTACACCTTCATCGAATGTATCATTTGATTAATAATCCCTTAAAATAATCGCCCCAAGCACCAATCAGTCATTGCCTACAATAAGCGAAATGAAAGAGAACTCATTCAAACACCCCGTACTTTGTTTTTGGATCAAGTACTCATCTGCCTTCCGTTCCTTGGCTAACATCATTTTATACCGATAAGGGTATTTCGCCAAGTGTGTTTTTTCTTTTTATTGATTATCGCTGACCGCAGGTATCTCCGTTGACAGAAATCAATAAAGAATAAGAGAGTCAGAATGATCAGTACTGCTGTAATAATGGAAGCAAGCGGCGTTCTTGCCCCTGATTCGTAATTTACTACAGAGCGGGAAAATCCTCCGGTCACCGGATAGACTGAAAAGAAAGATCCCCCTATATTGGCAAGTCCCAGACCAACCAGCTCTTTATTCGGTTCAATCTTGTATTTTTCTTTAGCGGCTATTGCTTTTCCCATGGCAATAGATTCCATGAAACCAACAAATGATATGGTTCAAGCAATCGGCAGCAATGCAATGACTGCATTCATGCTGAACGTCGGGATGGAAAGCACCGGCAACCCTTGAGGAACCTCCCCTACAATAGACAGGCCAAACTTTTCCAAATTGAATTGTGAAACAAGCAGAATACTTACTGCCACCACGATAATGGGACCCGGTAATTGTTAAAAAATTATAAAGTTTAACTGAAAAGTTGATTCGAGGAAGCTCAAATTTTTCACGCTTAAATACAAATGAAACTAACGCATGCATTAATGCGTTAGTTTCACTAAGCGTATAACACCTTTTATTCACCAATTTTCTAATCAATGAGCCTGCTTGACTTGGATTTTTGGTACGATTTTTCAATTTTGTCTGATAGAATTGGTTTTAACAGTACACCAACAATAAAAGCAAAGAACCAAAATACAACAAGCAAACCGATATTTTTCCATACAAGCCATGGAATTACACCACCAATCGCCTCCCTTAACAGGTCTATAGCATATGTGAACGGCATAAATGGGTGAATTGCCTGAAAGAATGGTGGTGCCACATCGATCGGGAAGGTTCCGCCGCTACTTGATAATTGAAGGACAAGCAGCACAATCGCCAATGCTTTTCCTATATTCCCCAGGATCGATACAAGGGTATAAACGATAGTCATAAAGATGACTGCAATAATAACGGAAAATATAACGAGTAAAAAAGGGTGAGCAGCATAAATGCCAAGTAAATGTAAATTACCAGTACTGACAATTACCCCCTGCAATACCCCTACAATCAAAAATAAAATCATTTTACCAAAATAAATTTGCCTTAAAGTGTAACCTTCCCTCCTGTCTGCCGGATGAAGATTGGTTGTCAATAAATTGGATAACAATAATGCCCCAACCCAAATACTTAGAACAGTGTAGAAAGGTGCATTGGCTGAACCGTAATTCGGTATATGAAATAACTTTTCTTCTTTTAAATCAACTGGACTGGCAAAAAAATCACTTTCTTCTTCCAAGTCATTTCGCAGGACAGATATTAATTCGGCAATCCGGTCCTCTTCTTCCATTTCTCTTAATTGATCTGCCGTATCATAAATTGCTTCTTCAAATTCCGGAAGATACGTACGACTAAAGTCATTTATTTCACTTAATGATGCTTTTACTTCCGGTACTTTTTCCTTTAAAATTCCTGCCAATTTCACATACTTCTGCTCCGCATCCGGAAGGTCATTTTCTATGATCCCCGCCATATGATTCACACGGCTTTCTATTAGAGGCAAATCTTCTTTTATAAATCTTGCAGACGTTTCTATTATATGGATAACTTTTGGAAAACCATTCTGTATCTTTTGTTCAAGTTGAGCCACCCTGTCTTCCACATCAGGTAACGTATTCAGTAATTCCTGCAATATCTCCTCACCTGTCATTGTCACTTCTTCTGCCTGGTCAAGCATTTCACCTATAGTATCCAGCTCATGATAGGCATTTTCGACGTCAGCTTTCGAATGAGTTAAATCATTTAATAACATTGCATAAGCATTTTTCACACTATCTGCCCATTCATTTTTTAACAAGCTTGCAATATGATTGGAAGATGCTTCTACTTCCTGTGCTTTTTGGCGGACTTCCTCTACTTTTTTCATATCCAGCTCTTCTTCTTGTTCCAGTAGCTCCAGGAGATGATCCATTTCCTGCTGAAGTGATTTCAACACATTCTGCAGCGTAGTCAGTTGATTAATCATTGTAGGAATGTTGTCATCCTGCGTAGCTTCATATAGCATGGTATACAGTTTAATCGTGTTATCTATGACATCCATACTGGATAATAATTGTTCATTTACATGCCTTAAAACTTCCTCCACCTCATCAGTGGATTCCACATCGTCTATTAAAGCGAGGGTTTGATCAACTGTGGATGCCGACTGATGAATAAAATAAAGCTGCTGCAGGATGATATCACTCACTGAATCTATAGAATCTTCCACTTCTCTGGAAAATTCCTGAAGAAATTCCACATATTCCTCTGCAGCACCTCTTTTATCAATCAAAACCGGAACAGTTTCTTGTAAATCAATAATTGTGGCTTGTGCAGATTGGGCTTGCATCAATGCCCACTCCAGGCGGTCGGCAACATCGGAAAAGCTTTCTCCAAGGCCATTTACATTTTCAATGGCCTGCTCCAGCTCCGGAATAGTTTGCTCGAGCTTTAAAACTTCTTCACCCAACTGATTAATATAAGGAAATTGTTCATCCAGGCGCAATATTAATTCAGCACTACTATGAATTGCAGGAAAATATTCTTCTAATCCTAAAAATTGCTCAATACTGCTGTCAATTTTTCCCCAGTTTTCCTCCACCTCAATTAAAATTTCGGCAAAACTGTTTATTTCCGGGAAACGTTTCTCCAGTTCATAAACAACCTGCTTAATCTTCCGCATCGTCGGAAGTTCTTCTTCCAGCCGGATGCCTAACCTATTAAATTCTTTAAATAGAGCTTTCGATGTTTCTTCTATAAACTGCTCATTTATTTCAGTTACAATTGCTGTAGCTCCGGCAGAAGTCATCTTGGGAGCAATAGCATTTACCTTTTCATTTACCTGATACAAAACTTCCGGTTTAAGAGGCTCTCCTCCATTTATTACCTGGGTCAAATCCTCCGAAAATGTACGATTAATGTAAATGGCCGCATAGTAATCACCATGCTTAACTCCATCCTCTGCCTCTTGTCTTGAACTTATTTCCCAACCCAACTCCTCATTGTCCTCCAGATTTTTGACCAGTTGTTTGCCAATATTAATATACTCTCCTTCTACTTCCGCACCTTCATCTTCATTCACTACAGCAATTTGTATTCCTTCTGTATTCGCATAAGGATCCCAGGCAGAACCCAAATTAAACCACGCATATAACGCAGGTAATACAGCCAGACCGAGGAGGAGGATACCTACAAAAGGCACCCTGCGTATATTTTTTAAATCCTGCTTAAAGATACTCCAAACATTTTTCATAACATCATCCATCCATACATCTAAAAATATCCATATGACTAAAATAGTATTTTGGTCGATTGCACAAAAAATAATAAGGTAACTTTATTCTTCGCTACCTATTCCATGAATAAAATATAAATTAATTAGAGATGCGATCTCGTCTTTATCCAAAGAGTCATAACGTTCTTTCCAATCATTAACCAAGTTAATGTACATTTTATACATTAGAAAAGCGGTGATTTTCGGATTACATTCCTTTAACTCTCCACGCTCTATTGCCAAATTAATTTTCATCTCAATAAATGCACAAATTTCGTTTTCAAAATCCTGCAGTGCTTCTATTACTTCAGGTGTGCCAATTTCCTTTACTTCCTGTGACAATTTAATAATCAGTTCATGTTCTTCCTGAAATTGGGTAACAGCATGCAAAACTGCATTAAAATTTGCAACAAAATCATCACCGGTGGTAACAGCTTCTGTTGCTATTTTTCTCATTTCGACAGCCATTTTATGAATGATTACCTTTAGTAATTCTTCTTTTGTGGAAAAGTAAGTGTAAATGGTTCCTTTACCGACTTTGGCTATTTTTGCGACCTGATCCATGGTAGTCGCTTTATATCCAAAATGACTAAACGATTTTATTGCTGCATTTATAATATTAACTTTTTTATCACTAATCACTGGTTGGGTCTCCTCCATAATTGACCATAAAACGAAAGCGGTCATTCGTCCTTCAATTATCTTAACACGATATGAAACATGAATCAATACAATAAGTTTATGAGCAGCTGTAAAGAGTAAATTTTATTAAATCTCTTCCAATCAATAAAAAAGGTTGAGTCAATGAAAGAATATAAATAACTGCATTAGAATATCTGCAATCTGTGTTAGAAGGTAGTGATTCTTCATCGCTACATAATGGCGACTACTGGCATGTTCAATGTGATACCGAATATTTTTTTTGACGATTAAAGCCCTGGTTTTCAATCTTCCAACGACTTCGCCCCGCATGAATTAGTTTACGTGCATTTCGATTTGTTACCTTGATATTTGTGATAAATGTAAAAGTCTTTTTCTCCTGATTTTTAACGAAGTGATATTCAAGTATGTTCAATGTTCTTTGATTATACGCAATATCGTTCACCCAGCATATGTCTTCTGATAGATTTTCCATCGCCTTAATCTCTTGAAATTCTTTGGCAACGCTTTTGATTTTACCTTCTTTAAATCGCATCATGTACTTCCACCCGTACTTATCGCATTCGCAGGCATAAAGACTATCTCTTAGGATGCATATGGGTAATCTCTTAAATGCTTGTTTTTGGCCAACCGATAAAATGCTTTTAGTTCACAATCTTGTTTAGATACATCCTCCGATTCGTTTTCAATAAACTCGGAAGCTATACTTAGGACCATGTCACCTACTACCAGTTTGGCTTCAAGTACATGATGCATGTATACAGTCTTTTTCTCACCAGTTGCTTTATCGGTATATTCCGTCTTAAGCAATGGTCGCAATGCTTTTGTTGAAAACTAAAAAGCCCTGTCCCATCAATGATGATTCCCCAGTACTTCCCGTTTATCCGGTACCGATCAAAACATCTTTTGGCAAGCAATTGTTTGATCGTGCGACTTGTTTCACGATAAGTGGATAACCCACGAAACGTGAGGGTTACAAATGTAACCTAACTTTACTCTCGATAGATGGAATGATAGGTACAGGTCACCTTGAAACATCTACACTGATACTCCTCGGTGCGTGGAACGTTGTTAGACGGGAAGGGTGCTAAGCGAGGCAAAGTCGGCTGAAGGTTATCTAAGTATGGCTTACACAGGATATAGGGTAACTGATAGGTCGGGTGGCTATAAAATATCTATGGTGAGAATGTCCAAACTAGGACTGACGAATTTCCGAACGTACGGGTCTAAAGCAATGATGTACTCGAAAGATACATTCATGCAAAACGCATGGTAAGTTAACGATAAGTAAAAATGATCGATATGAAAATCGTATACCAGACAATGTTGGTAATCCTATGCAGGATAACTTACAGGCTCATAGGAAACACCTAAGGATATATGCACAGCTAGAGAGTAAGGAACAAGGGAAGCAAGGAACATCCATTAAGAGCTAACACTCGGATGGTTGATATAAGGGCAACACCGAAGTTCATTTATCCTTGTGAAAGTAGGGTCACGACCGTTGAAACTCTTGTAATGAGAGCGGAGGAACAGGCCCAAGTCTATTTTACGAGTAAAACAGATTTTCTAAATAGTGAATTGCAAAGGTCGGGTAAGACGATGGGAATATCACAAGAAAGGTAGTGATACCATCATGCAAACAAACCTGAGATATTGGGAATATTATAACATGACAGATACCTTTACGGACTTATACGAAAAGTCAAAAGAAGGAAAATCTTTTGATAGATTATATGACATAATCACATCAAGAGAAAATATCCTACTAGCTTTTCGCACGATTAAGTCTAATAAAGGTTCAAAAACAGAAGGCACAGATGGCAAAACAATAGAGGATATCAAATCCATGAAAGATGAAGAAATAGTTAACGAAGTAAGACGTATTCTTAAAAACTATCAACCTAAAAAAGTAAGACGTGTCTTTATTCCTAAACCTAATGGCGATAAACGCCCACTAGGTATTCCAAGTATAATAGATAGAATTATCCAACAATGCTTCAAACAAGTGCTTGAACCTATTGCAGAAGCTAAATTTTATAATCATAGCTACGGTTTTAGACCACTAAGGTCTACACACCATGCAATAGCAAGAACACAACATTTAATTAACCGTGCAAATCTACACTATGTTGTAGATATTGATATTAAAGGATTCTTCGATAATATCAATCACACACGATTAATTAAACAACTTTGGAATATAGGAATACAGGACAGACAAGTCTTGAAAATCATATCTAAAATGCTCAAGGCAGAAATTGAAGGTGAAGGCGTTCCTAATAAAGGAACACCACAAGGCGGTATTCTCTCCCCCCTATTATCGAACATTGTTCTAAATGACCTAGACCAATGGATAGCAGGACAGTGGGAAAATTTCAAAACGGAATACAAATATGCACATAATGGTAAGAAAATCAGAGCAATCAAGAAAACCAACCTCAAAGAAGGATACATTGTCCGCTATGCAGATGACTTCAAAATCATGTGCAGAGATTGGAAAACAGCCCAGAAATGGTATCATGCGGTGCGTTTGTATCTAAAAGACCGCCTAAAATTAGACATCTCACCTGAAAAATCACAAATTGTAAACCTCAGAAAGAGAAAATCTGAATTTCTAGGTTTTACAATATGGGCAGAAAAGAAAAAGAAGAAACACGTTGCACAAACGGGTGTGATAGATAAAAAGAAACAAGAAATTAAACAAAAATATAAAGAATATGTCAAAAGAATAAGGAATTCCCCAACAGTACAAAACGTTAGACTATTTAACAGTTTTGTGCTAGGGGTACACAACTATTTCAAGAAATCTACCACGGTAAACATAGAATTCTCACGAATTGCCTATGCCCTTTCAAAATTCACGTATAACCGTCTAAAACAAATAGGTAAATATGAAATACCAAAAGAACCTTCTGAAGTATATAAGAAGTTCTACAGAAATTCATACAGGACACATAAGGTGGCGGGAATCTATTTATTTCCTATCGCCGATATTAAAACGTCCAATAATATGAATTTCTCGCAAGAACTTACACCGTATACAATAGAGGGTCGGGCTAAAATTCATAAAGGATTAAAGCCAGACGTAGCATATGAAATTAACAGGCTCATGCAATTCAATATACCCGATCGAACGACCGAGTATATGGATAACCGTATCAGTAGATACAGCATGAAAAATGGTAAATGCGAAATCACGGGGGTATTTCTACCTGCTGAACTCGTACACTGTCACCATTATAAACCTGTTAGCTTAGGAGGAACAGACGAATTTAGAAATCTGAGAATCCTACGCAAAGAAATTCATATGCTAATACATGCTACAAGACAAGACACAATACAAGGCTTAATCAACTACCTACAAATAACGGACGGTCAGTTAAAGAAAATCAACCAATATCGAAAAGTTTGTAACTTAGAACTTATCGGTTAGAAAGTAAAATAGATGGAACGCCGTATGAGCTGAAAGGTTCACGTACGGTGTGGAGCAGGGGAAAAGGTGGAGATAACCTCAAAGCCTTACCTATTGCTATATGTACGTTCGGATTTTTTCCAGTTCTGTTGGTTCCAGTCTGGATAAAAAGTCATTAATAGTATCGTAATGTGGCAGCTCTTTCAGCTCACTGCATCCCACTATCTTTTGGAAATTATGGATACACTCGTCTTTATTAAATTGATCTGTCATACTCCGCATACTTTTTAAATCAAAGGCATTTTTTAAAATGGTCATCATAAGTAGGATATCACTATTATAGGTAACATAGCTTTGATGCCTTGGATCATTTATTCCATTAAGTTTATCATCTAAATTTTTAAAGAAGTGTTTTCTGACTTTTTCCAGCTCGAAAAAATAATTTGTATCTTTTTCACATTCTCTTTTTTCTTTTCTTGTCACCATATTTAAAACTCCCCAAAATATACTAATTTAGCTGTTTAACATAACCATATTATCCCTATTTCGTATCTTTTGGGATATACTTTGTAGAAAATTATCACGAAGAATTTTTACTCTTCAGCGCTGAATCAATACTTTCTTCAGAACGTCCATTTCACCAAAGTTATGTAAAATAAAATAAGCGCCAATTCTTCCAACAATGGCAGCACTTAATAAGTAAGCGAGTTTACGCATTTCGATATGTTTACGTACTTTCACAAAAATCATTATCGCTGTCACTAATGCAAGAGAGATGACTAAAAGCGTACTATCTTTTAAAGTAAACATGAACGGTAAAAACGCCATGGAAAATAGCCCGAAACCAAATCCACTTGCACCTTGTAAGAAACTTCCAATAAATAAAACAAATGCAATAAACAATAATTCAAGCACCACGATGACGACGACCTTTCTATCATATCTTTCATATCGAAAACAAGGCTGAAAAGGTGTAACTCAGAGCAAGTAAAACACTTCCACATCAATAATCGTGCTGGAAGTGTTTTACTTAGGAGAGGTAAAGCAGTTCTATATTAAAAATTGCGTTGTTGAAAGGGTTTAACTTGATACAAGAGAGTATCTCCAGGTTGTTCCTTTGTACAAGTGGTGGAAAGTATGATTCCTCTTGAATGAAAACGAGCTACTCCATTTCTTTATTGGTAATAGTCTTTCAACTGATCGCGTAATGCGCGCTTTAAAAATTTCCCAACAGACGTTTTTGGTATTTCTTCCATAAAGAGAATATCATCTGGTAACATCCAGTTGGCAAAGCGGGCTTTGAGAAAATCATATAATTCTTCTTTCGTTATCTTCTCATCCGGATTCTTCAACACGACACAAGCAAGGGGTCTTTCTTGCCATTTTGGATGTGGAATAGCGACAACTGCTGCTTCAAAAATAGCGTCGTGAGCCATCAGTGCATTCTCTAAATCGACGGAAGAAATCCATTCCCCACCGCTCTTAATTAAATCTTTCGTACGATCCACAAGTTTAATAAATCCTTCTTCATCCATGGTAGCGACGTCTCCCGTATGGAGCCAACCATTGTGGAATGCTTCCTTTGATCGCTCATCTTTATAGTATTTATCCGCAATCCATGGTCCACGGATTAAGAGCTCACCCATGTCCTCCCCGTCACGTTTCACTTCTCCTTTATCATTCACAACTTTCACTTCCAATCCTGGTACGACAATGCCTTGTTTCGCTCTAATTTCAAGTTTTTCACTAGGAGGAATAGATTGTTGATAGCTTTTCAATGAGGAGACAGTGACAAGTGGGCTCGTTTCCGTCATCCCGTATGCATGTAAGAACGGAACATCATATTTTTCTTCAAACGCCTCGATTAAAAAGTCTGGTGCTGCTGAACCACCACATACGACCGCTCTTAAACTACTAATGTCATAGGATGTTTCTTCCAGCTCTTTTAGAAGACCGAGCCAAATCGTCGGAACACCTGCAGTGAGCGTCACTTTCTCTTTTTCAATCAATTCTGCTAGCACTTTCGGATTGAACTGTGGACCAGGGAAAACTTGCGTTGTTCCAAACCATGTAGAAGCAAACGGAAGTCCCCAAGCATTCACGTGGAACATTGGGACAACAGGCATTGCACGGTCTTTTTCTGAGACTGCCATGGAATCAGCAAGGCCGAGAGCCATACTGTGTAGTACTGTCGACCGATGGGTATAGAGCACTCCTTTTGGATTTCCCGTCGTCGCTGAAGTATAGCAAAGTCCTGCCGGGTCGTTTTCATCTGAAACAGGCTCAAAGCTGAAAAAATCGTCCTTACCTTGCAGCAGTTCTTCATAAGAATAGATAGGGGAGAGCGATGTATTTGGAAGTGCCCCGTCTCCCATGATAATAAATGCTTTGACTGTCGGGATGTCGTCTTTGATTTTTTCAATGAGAGGAAGTAAATCTTCATCGATGAGCAGCACTTTATCCTCCGCATGGTTAATGATATACGTTAAATGTTCAGCTGACAGGCGAATATTAATCGTATGGAGGACAGCGTTAATCCCTGGAATAGCAAAATAAGCCTCCAAATGGCGATGGTGATTCCAAGCAAAAGTGCCCACTCGCTCTCCTTTCGCCACTCCAAGTTCTTTTAAAGCGTGAGCTAGCTGTCTCGTTCGTCTACCTATCTCTTCGTATGTCAAACGATGAATTTTTTTCTGTGTTCGAGAGACAATTTCTTTTTTTGGAAAATACTTCTCTGCTCGTTCTAGCATACTTCCAATTGATAATTGCACATTCATCATAGGAAATTCCCCCTTTTAAAGTCCAATTTTTTTAGAAATAATTGTTTTCATAATTTCATTGGAGCCAGCGTAAATGGTAGATACAGGAATATCCCTAAATCTTCTTGCAATTTCATATTCTTCCATATACCCGTATCCACCGAATAGCTTCATACATTCTGCCACAGCTTTTTTTGTTAAATCCGTAAGCCACCATTTTGCCATGGACACTTCTTTCACAACATCTTCCCCATTCATATGGCGATAAATCACTTGATCTAAAAAAGCTTTTCCTATTTCTACTTCTGTTTCGAGTTCCACTAACGTAAATTCCGTATTTCTTTTACATAATCTTTCGTCAGCTCTACTACCCGACGAGCAGACACTTCCGTAGCAATCGCCACGATGAGGCGCTCTTGTTGCAACTGTTCCATTAAATAATAAAAACCTCGTCCTTCTTCTCCAAGTAAATTATCAACAGGTACTTTTGCGTCTTCAAAAAAGAGTTCTGCGGTATCTTGACTATGAAGACAGACTTTATTTAATTTTTCGCCTCTTTTAAACCCTGGCGTATCTCGCTCTACGACAAGGAGACTTATTCCTCTATGAGCAGGGCTCGCAGATGGATCGGTTTTACACACAACAACGACCAAATCGCTGTGAATACCATTTGTATTGAACTACTCCCACTTTCGCTTCGCTTAGAAGTGGGAGATTCCTACGAACTTCGCTCTATCGAGCGAATATTTAGTAGGCTATCCCCGTAGTTCCTACGGTTAATCGCAAGGCTTCCTTGCGAAGATTTAAACTTGCGTTAATATCTCGGTCATGATGGGTATGACAATTTGGACATTCCCATTCACGCAATGCAAGATTTTTAACGTCTTTGTTTTTGTAGCCACAGCACGAACAAAGCTGACTGGATGGAAAATTTTTCGCTACGGTGACAACTTGCTTTCCGTACCATTTCGCTTTGTATTCCAACATCGTTCTAAATTGTGACCAAGATACTTCACTAATAGCTTTGGCTAATTTATGGTTTTTCAACATATTACTTACTTGCAAATCTTCTATACCG
>NZ_WKJG01000003.1 GCF_027853235.1 Aliibacillus thermotolerans | reverse complement strand
TTTATCATTATAGGCGAGAAGACTCCATCCTCAACGAAGTAGGGTGGAGATGAATCGCCTTCGGACAAGGGATGGCTATTTGCCATTTCGATTGTCCGACTGTTCAAGAGCAACTTGTAATAAATGAAAAATAGTTTGGGTACGAGTACCAAACCCTTTTTGTTCTTTGTATTTGTCCACTTTCTCTAAAAGAGCTTTTGGAAAACGTAATACAACTGATTGCTTTTCCATGCTTTCACCCCTTAAAAATGATATACATTTAATATCAATTATGATATACTATGTATATAATAACACAAAAGGGGGTGAAAGTCATGATAGTTAATAAAGCATATAAGTTTCGTCTTTATCCGAACAAAGAACAGCAAATATTAATTAATAAAACCTTTGGTTGTTCCCGATTTGTATTTAATCATTTTTTAGTAAAATGGGACAATGCTTACAAGGAAACAGGAAAAGGTTTAACTTATAATTCTTGTTCTGCTCAGTTAACGCAATTAAAAAAAGAATTAACTTGGCTAAAAGAGGTGGACAGCATTGCGATTCAATCTTCACTCAAAAACCTTGCTGACGCTTATTCTCGTTTCTTTAAGAAGCAAAACGATAGACCACGTTTTAAGTCCAAGAAAAATCCTGTTCAGTCTTACACGACAAAGCATACAAATGGCAATATTGCGATTAATGACAATAAAATCAAATTGCCTAAACTTGGATGGATTCGTTTTGCAAAGAGTCGAGAAGTAGAAGGTCGTATTCTCAATGTAACAATCAGACGTAATCCAAGTGGAAAATATTTTGTATCCATTCTTGTAGAAGCAGAAGTTCAAGAATTAC
>NZ_WKJG01000002.1 GCF_027853235.1 Aliibacillus thermotolerans | reverse complement strand
TATACTGTAATATTTCATTTTACAACCTCCTACTTTGTATATTATACAAGAAAGTAGGAGGTATTTCAACAATAATTTTTGACTTTTATATATTTTTATAAAGTTTATGTCATCTGCACTTCACCCCCATTTGCATGCGGACGCTCTCTATTCTTTCGTAATCATGTAAGTAATAATTTCTTCCAACTCCAGTGCTTCGGCGGTTTCCCATTGAATGTTTCGTTTTTCTAAAAACATTTCGGCAAGAGGGGCACATTTTGTCACAAACGTGTTGCCGTCTCTTTCTATTTCTCCGGGAACAGGTTCTGTTGGTATATTGCCCCGAACCCAAAATCGCTGATATTTTTCGGTTAATTCTTCTTTTTCAAACATTCCAAGCGTTTTCCCTTTTTTTAACACGACGAGGTAATCAGCCAGTTTTCGAATATCTTCGACTTGATGTGTCGCAAGTAAAATGGACCGTTCCCCTGCGTCTAACCATTCAATCAATACATCCATCAGCACTTTTTTCGCAGGTATATCCAGAAAAGAAGTTGGCTCATCTAAAATAAGAAATGGAGTATTGCGGGGAATCGTCAATGCCAACTTCATTTTTTGCTGATCCCCGGGAGACAGTTTCTCCATCTGTTTCGTCGTCGGTACATCAAACTGACGCACTAGTTGCTCATATAACGATTCATCCCAATCGTCATACCAAGTGGAAATAATTTCCCTCCATTGTTCTCCGGTATATGGAATAGGACCGGATAGTTTTTGCGGTAAGTAAGAAATGTCTTTTTTCCACGTGTCATCTATGTTGTCAACCTTTTCTCCCCGTAATTGGTATGTTCCTTTGTCTTGTTTTACTAATTGCATCATCATTTTAACTTTACAGCCAAGAAGTCTCTCACTTCTAAACGTGAAGGTGCTTTTAGCACCAGTGAAAGTGGGAGATGAATTGGCTTCGGACAAGGACAGGCTTTGCCTGTTCAATTGTCCGACATTTT
>NZ_WKJG01000001.1 GCF_027853235.1 Aliibacillus thermotolerans | reverse complement strand
TCATACTTGTCCGGTGACCATAGCAAAGAGGACCCACCCGTTCCCATGCCGAACACGGAAGTTAAGCTCTTTAGCGCCGATGATAATGAAGGGGAGACCCTTTGTGAAAGTAGGACGTTGCCGGGCAATCTTTTTATCTATTTATATGTTTACGTAAGCTTCCTTAGCTCAGTCGGTAGAGCGCATCCATGGTAAGGATGAGGTCAGCGGTTCGAGCCCGCTAGGAAGCTCCATAACAAAAATGCTGAAGCCCTTGATATATAGGGCTTTTTCTTATATATGAAAATAGTAAGTACAGTTTACAATCTTTTAACTTTTTCCGACAGAAGTCTCCCAACCTCAAGGAATGTACAGGACGCAGCCCAATGAGTAGGTGGACAAGCTAAAAGAACAAGGGAAGCAACTTGTGCAAATTGATAAGTGGTTTCCTTCTACTAAGAAATGTTCATGTTGCGGCAAGGAAAAAGAAATGCCATTGTCTGAACGTGTATATGAGCGATTGTCTTTAGAGTGTTAAATTTAATAGGTAAAAGAAAGGATGGAAGCGTGAGTGAAACATGATTCAATTCTAATGACAGATTCAGAAATGATGTTAGAAGGTGTGTGGGATGAGGAAGCAATAGAAACAGAAGAAAGTGTTCAATACCAAGAGGAATTAGTGGCAGAATGGATGTTGAAGCAAGGGTATTAGAGTGTAATGGTAAGGCTTGAGGCGTTGACGCTTCAAGTCTTTCTTTGTTTGGTCAATTTTTATTTAGAAAAGCACTTTACAAAACATGACATTTCTGTGGTTGGAAGAGAAGATGTCATTGGAGATTCGTATCAATATATGATTGAACGCTTTGCTTCAGATGCAGGAAAGAAGGGTGGGGAGTTCTTCACGCCCTCCCCACTTTTCCTCATACATCATTCCTTTCTTGACAGGTATTTTTTCTTCAGGTAACTGATCGTTGTCTGCATATTTCTTCACCGTTGACCAACAAAATCCAGTTCTTCTTGAAATTTCATTGAT